>LFER01000010.1 GCA_001510135.1 Alphaproteobacteria bacterium casp-alpha6 | reverse complement strand
TTGCATGGCGGTTCCACCGTTGGTCCTGCTACTCTATCGGGCTTAGCTAGCCTCGCGGGATCTAAGATTACTCATGGAAAGCAGACAGCGGCTGCAAGAGCCAAAGCGAAGCGTAGAGCTGAGGTTGTCGTCAGCTCATGCATCAACTCAGACAGATAGAAGATTGGGCCATTGAAACAGGTCAACTAACTTTTTAATGAGAAATCTCTGCTTTCCTGTTTCTTAGCGCACACATATGTGTCTAGCCTATGGGCCAAATTGCTGCGATACTTGTGACTATTGAGAAGTTCGAAAAGTACGCCATGGCAAAAGCAAAAAATATCCTTTTTATCATGTTTGACCAACTGCGGTGGGATTACCTCAGCTGTTCAGGTCACCCCCACCTTGAGACCCCAAATATTGATTGGTTGGCCTCTCAGGGGGTGCGCTTTACGCGGGCCTATATTCAGTCCCCGATTTGCGGGTCTTCAAGGATGAGCACATACACAGGGCGTTATGTGCATTCCCACGGAGCAAGCTGGAATGGCATTCCGTTGAAGGTTGGGGAATTAACCATGGGTGATCATCTGCGCAAAGCGGGAATGGGCTGTTTTCTTGTCGGCAAGACACACATGCGCGCAGACGAAGAAGGTATGGCACGTCTTGGCCTTGAACCTGATTCATTGATCGGAGCGCGGGTTTCAGAATGTGGATTTGATGTTTTTGAACGCGATGACGGAATGCTGCCCGAGGGTCCAGATGGATTTTACGATCCAAATGGAGCAAAGGAATATAACAAGTGGCTTCGTGACAAAGGGTATGAAAGTGACAATCCATGGCATGATTTTGCAAATTCTGGATTAGATGAAGACGGTAATGTTCAGTCAGGATGGTTTTTGAAAAACTCTGACAAGGCCGCAAATATTGCTGAGGAAGATAGCGAAACACCTTATCTCACGGGGCGCGGAATTGACTTTATCGAGCAGGCGGAGGGGCCGTGGTGCTGTCACCTGAGTTTTATCAAACCGCATTGGCCCTATATTGTACCGGAACCTTATGCATCCATGTATGGACCAGAACATGTCAAACCCGTAGTGCGGTCCAACAGCGAACGCGAAAATGCCCACCCTGTTTTGAAAATGTTCATGGATACTATTGTCGGTCAGACCTTTTCCAGAAAAGAAGTTCGTGATGCCGTGATCCCTGCTTATATGGGGCTTATCAAGCAAGCAGACGATCAAATGGGTCGTTTGTTTGATTGGCTCAAAAAAACCGGACGCATGGATGATACAATGATTGTGTTGACCTCAGATCATGGGGACTTCCTTGGAGATCATTGGATGGGGGAAAAAACATTTTTCCATGATGCCTCAACCAAAGTCCCTTTGATTATTTATGACCCAAGCCCGGAGGCAGATGTGGCCCGCGGCTCTGTCTGTGATGCGATGGTGGAATCTATCGATCTTATCCCAACATTTGTTGAAGTTGCTGGATCAAAGCCAGAGAATCACATTTTAGAGGGTGAAAGCCTCCTTCCAATTTTACATGGAGAACGGGCGGAAACCCATCGGGATTTTGTGATTTGCGAATATGATTATTCAGCAACGCCTGTCGCGCTGCTCAATAATATTGGGGTGCGCGATGCGATCATGTTCATGGTCGCAACCAAGTCATGGAAATTGATCCATTGCGAGGGTGGTTATCGTCCTATTCTATTTGATCTTGAAAATGATCCTTTGGAACTTACCGATCTTGGAGACAGCGAAGAACATTCTGACGTTATTGCTATGCTTTATGACTATCTATTCCGGTGGACGAGACGGCAATCTCAACGCACAACCAGAAGCGAAGAACAGCTTATTGAAATGCGCACCAAAAGCCGCAAGAGAGGGGTTGTCGTAGGCATTTACGATGAAAACGACACGCCTCTTGAGCTCACCGTAAAATATCGCGGGCGCACAGCCGCCAATAAGAAGGATCGTCGGGCGGCACAGCCCTAATATGACGGGATGATCCAATCCCGTCCCCGAACAGTTTGTACGTATTCAGGCCAGCGAAACTGCAGGGGTGGATCATAGTCACATAATGGTGGAATATCCCCATTTTCAGCTTTTCGCCGTTCAAATTCTGAGTATGCGGTTTTGCGAAGTGCGCTATCTTCTAAAAGCCGCAATGCGGAAACTGCCAAAGTTTTTGCAGCTGTTTTGATCATAGGATCAATCAAATCAGGGATGCCGCCCATCGCATTCATCACCCAAGAAGGGTAAGCTTTTGACCCTGAAGGTTTCAGCGCTGGGCGCGCGATATAAAGTCGAGCGGTTGGAGCGTGCCAGCACATATCTGTATAGTCGTCAGAGGTCGAGTTTTTCTGGGAAGGCGGAAGGTTTTGACGCAAAATCACTTCGCCCTCTTGCGGCGAAATCAAGGATGTCATTTCGTCAATAAAGGGCTCCTCCATCGGGGGAATCCCAAGGTTTGATTGGATCTCTCTGGCAAGTGCCTTTGCCCCCTCGTCCCAAGTCGGTGCCCCGATTGCGCTTAACGCCTCCCAAACCAACGTGGCCATTGTATGATTGGGAAGACCGGGTCGGGATTTTGATACCCAATGGCGTTCTAAGCGGCAGCCGGTTATCCGAGCAGCGGCCTGTGCGTTTTGGTCCAAGACTTTGGTGACCTGTTCCGCCATTTCCAATGTGGGTACGCGGATCATATATTGGATCTCTGCCAATTCTGCCGGAAGATTGTCAGCCGTGGCCTGCCCCGCGGTCAGAATCGCCTCTGATATTGACCAGCCCCCTTGATGGGGCAGCATGGAGTCACGCAAGAGTTTTGAGGATTGGTACATTTGCACCAACGCGTCGTTTGCTCCGGGCGCACGTACGGCAGAATGGGCCTGTGGAATCGGTGCGCCATCCGATACGCTCCATTTTTCAGGTTCGTCACAGATGAAACTATAAATCATCGAATATGCGGCTCCACAATGCGTATCCCATCGCACTGTGTTACACATGGGCAGCATGTAAAACGGATGAAACGACAACATCGCGGAAAGACCATCGTAATACCCTTTGGCGGCATGGATGGGTTTTGAACCGCGGACTTTTTCGGCCGGCTCTCCGGTATAGCGCAGACATCCCTTGATCCCATGCCGTTCCATCGCTGCCTTTGTGGCAAGAAGTGCACCCAGCGTGCTGATCCCTAATCCTGAATGGGGGTCCGTGTGACCACCGGCAGAATAACCAAGCCCCTCACGTGGCCGTTTTTGTGTATCTGCAGCCTGACAGTTTCCAGGAATTCCATCATATTCGGCGTATAATCCAATAGTGGGACCGTCACCGTTTGACCATTGCGCACAAAATGCGGTCGGCATTCCACCGGAGCCCTCTTCGACGGAAAACCCCTCTTCGCGCAATTTGGAGACATACCAAGCTGCGGAGTTATATTCGCGCCATGCCGTTTCTCCAAATTCGAAAATCTGGCTGCACCACTGCGACAGCTCTGCCATCCGGCCATTGATCACCCGAACGGCGTGCGCCTGCGCATCAGAAAAGGGTTGTGCACTGGTGCTTACAGTCACGAGAAAACGTCCTGAAAGCTGTCCTGACGCGGCTCTTGCAGGGGCCGCCTGCCTTTAACGAATTCTATTGAACGAGCCAAGCTATAGATCTTGGTATGCCCTATCAAAATTGCAACAGGGCGTTCAATTCGGCTTATGACCTGTCTCTGGGCGTTAGCGCCCAAATTGCCCCGATAGTGATAACGACGATGATGCTGACGACTGTCGCGATAATTCCCATTGTATCCTCCGTAATTCGCTTGTCGTTCAATAGCGCGTGTTGGGCATAAATTGCAATGAAATCATGAAAATATTGCGCGCTTGATGTTCACTCTGATGCGTTCTTGCCAGAGTTCATTGCGCAATATAATCCTGAGCTTTCATAGCGTGATAAACAATACCAGGAATGCCTATATCAACGGGCTCTGGATCAACGACATGAATTGCCGCCCCGCTCCGTAGGGCATGATTTAGCGCGATGTTGGTAATATTGACACTGAATGACGTCCCCATAAACACAAAACACTCTGCGGCTTGCATCCTTTGTTCAGCTTCACTGATCCGATAAAGTTCTGTGTAATATTCATCAAACAACAACACAAAAGGCCTCAGTGACACCATCGGTTCAGGCCTCAAAGTCTTAGGTGAAATCCGAAAAGCATCAAGGAGTGCAGCCTTCAACAAGGTTTCATCATTGTCTGGGCAGGTTTTGGCAATCTCGTCCCAAGGGGCGTCTTCTATGGGGACTGGAGTGCCCTGATCATGCAAAAATGTAACTTTGTCCAACCGACCATGAATGGGGATATAGCTTTGGTTTCCAGCCTTGCCGTCCAATCCGTCGATATTCTGTGTGATCAGGTTTTTGTCCGATAGCCAAAGGTGAACCAAGTTCGGTTTCACATGGCGATAGGATGCAAATCTTTGATAATACCATAGCAAAAATTCATCAGGGTGCGATAGATACATCTGACGCGTTGCCATTTCCTGTGGAGTATAATTTGCGCTCCCGATGGTCCAAAATCCATCTTTGCCTCGAAAGGTTGGGATACCACTTTCCGCACTGACGCCTGCCCCTGTGATGTAAACTGTGCTCTGTGACATATTCCGATCCTAAAGGCCAAAAAATTTCCCGTAAACACATAAGAATTTTGTTCAAGTTAAGGGCTTCTTCATTTTGATGAGCGACTTTCAACAAAAACCAAAACGACGTATCGCATGAGCAACAAAATAAATCTCGCCAATGAACGACGTGCGCGCCTCGCCGCAGAACGGATATTACAGATCAAGCAGGCTGAACTTTACAGTGTAAATTGCAACTTGAGCCAACGCACTAAAGATCTCAATCAAGAAATTGACCAAACTGGTGCTAAAATTAATAATGTTCTGGACGAAAATCTACGAGTTAAAACTGATTTATCAGCCGCAAATCAACGTATTCGAATTGCGGAACGACGGCTTCATCATTCGCTGAACACAATACGGGATGGGTTTGCTGTATTTGACAGGGACAGCAAACTTGTTTTTGCAAATGCTGCCTACCTGTCCATTTTTGACAACCTCGAAGAGGTCCGCGAAGGGGTCTCGTATTTTCAATTGTTAAAACTCCTTGCCGAAGAAGGTATCGTCGATACTGGAAAACTCACGCGCTCCGAGTGGTGTCAAAAGCTTTGGGAGCGATGGAAAAGTGGCGTGTTGGCTCCAATCGTTATGCGGCTTTGGAATGATCAATACGTCAAGCTCATTGATCGGCGTGGAGTAGGGGGCGATATAACAAGCCTTGGTTTGAACATTACAGAAGCGATCAGGCAACAGATTGATTTAAAAAATGCCCGGGCAAACGCCGAAGCCGCAAATCGAGCAAAATCGGCATTTTTGGCCAATATCAGCCACGAAATTCGAAGACCCATGAATGGTATTGTTAGTATGGCAGAATTATTGATGGATACAGGATTGTCCAAAGAACAAAAGTTATTTGCACGTACCATGAAAAATTCTGGTGAAGCGCTTTTGGTGATCATTAATGATGTTTTGGATTATTCAAAAATTGAAGCGAATAAAATCAGCCTCATTGAACATCCATTCGATCTAAAAAAATGCCTGAATGAAATAATCCTGGTCTTGAAAAGTTCGGCAAAATCCAAAAATTTGACCCTAACTTTAAATTATCCTCCTGACCTGCCATCCCATTTTTTGGGGGATCCCGGTAGAATTCGCCAGATCATGACCAATCTAATCGGAAATGCGGTAAAATTCACACCAAAAGGATCTGTAGCAATTACGGTCTCTCAACATGGCTCGGATGATGAAACCCCCGAATTGATCCTCGAAGTCACAGATACTGGGGTCGGGATCGCCGAAGAAAAGCTTTCTCATATTTTTGATGAATTCAATCAAGGCGATAATGAAAAATCCCGCCAATTCGAAGGGACAGGTCTAGGATTATCCATTTGCAAACGGTTGGTCGATTTAATGGGTGGGGAAATTACGGTCTGTTCTACCGAAGGAAAAGGATCTTCGTTTACAGTCAATTTGAAACTTCCACATGTGCCGCAAGATAGGCTAAAACATCCCCACGTAGACCCGCTGCCTTCCAAAATAACAGAGGATATTTTACCCTCCGGTGATCAAAAACAGCTGCGTATTTTGGCAGCCGAGGACAATAAAACAAATCAGTTAATTTTTAAAAAGATGTTGAAATCTCTTGATGTTAAATTAAAGTTCGCGGCCAACGGAGAAGAGGCCATCGCGTTATTTGAAAAATTTTCACCAGATTTGGTGTTTATGGATATTTCGATGCCAAAAATGGATGGCAAAGAGGCAACGCACCAAATACGTACCTTTGAAAAAGAAGGACAAAGACCACGAACACCCATTATTGCCCTGACCGCGCACGCCATGCCGGATGATAAAGCGGAAATACTTGGTTACGGGATAGACGATTACCTGACCAAGCCGCTTAAACGAACAGACCTTATCAAGGTTATTTCTGAGTTCGGAACTAAAGCAAAGGTAACATAAGTCCTTAAAGCGTCTGATCGTATGCGCCGACAGAAGGTTCTGTTCTTATGATGCCATCAAGATCGTTAAAGACTGCCTTAAGCTCTGCAGCGCTCTCCGGGCTTTCACAAACCACAACGAGGTTTGGTGTATTCGAGCTTGCGCGCACCAACCCCCAAGCACCATTGTCGAGAATGATACGGGCGCCATTTACCGTTACGACCTGTGCGATCGATCTTCCCGCAATAAGTTTTCCATCCGCAGCATGAACTTGGATTTTCTCAACTATCCTGTCCAAGACATCATACTTTTCATCGTCAGCACAATATGGTGACATCGTTGGGCTCGAGTATGTGACCGGCAGGTCTCGACGAAGATCGGCCATAGACTTGTCTGGATTTTCATCCAGAAGTTTACAAATTTCAACAGCAACTCTTAATCCGCAGTCATAACCGCGGCCAACCGGTTCAGAAAGGAAGTAATGGCCCGACTTTTCAAAACCAGCTAACGCCCCAATTTCCTTTACACGCCGTTTCATATGGCTGTGACCAGTTTTCCAGTAATCCGCTTTTACGCCATTTTTTTGAAGCGCGGGATCAGATGCGAATAATCCAGTTGACTTAACATCGGCAACAAAAGTTGCATTCGGGTATTTTTTCGACAGCGATCTTGCTAAAATCACACCAACCTTATCAGCAAAAATTTCCTCTCCCTCATTGTCAACAACACCACACCGATCTCCGTCGCCGTCAAAGCCAAGTGCCAGATCTGCTCCGCTTTCTTTGACGGTTGCTGCCATATCGTGCAACATTTCCATCGCCTCGGGATTTGGATTATAATTTGGAAAAGTGTAATCGAGCGTGTTATGGCTTGCCACAACTTCAACACCCATGCGTTCAAAGAGTTCAGGCGCGAAAGCACCCGCGGTACCATTCCCCGTGGCACAAACAATTTTAAGCCTGCGAGACATCCGAAAATCTCTGACAAGGTCATCTAAATAAGCATCTTTCACGCCATCGACAAATTCATATGCACCGCCTGATGCGGGTTTACCTTTGCCGTTCAAGACAATGTATTTTAGCTCTCCCATTTCTTCGGGGCCGTGTGTCAGTGGCCTTTCAAAGCCCATCTTCACACCCGTCCAACCGTTCGGATTGTGGCTGGCTGTTACCATGGCAACGGCCGGTACATCCAAATGAAACTGGGCAAAGTAGGCCATTGGCGACAAGGCCGGACCAATATCCTTCACATGAATTCCGGCTTGCATTAATCCTATAATCAACGCGTTTTTGATGGATAACGAATAGTCTCTGTAATCGTTACCAACAGCAATCACCGGCTTAATTCCTCGACGATGCATTTGGGTCCCGATCCCCAATCCAAGGGCTGTGATGCCAGGCAGATTTATTTCCTGCGGGTATTTCCAACGTGCGTCATACTCACGAAATCCCGTTGGTGCGATCATCGCGTCTCGCAAGAAGGACCACGTGTTTTCGGATACTGTTGAAAAAGGCTGGTGCATCAAAATCTCCAAATTCTCTTTTTGTTTACTATCGCACCTGCTCCCGCAGTATGGAAGAGATGATGGACACCATCAGATAAATTCCACACAATATTAGAAACACGATGACCGTATCCTCAAAAACACGCGGATAAGACGCATCTTCAGCAGCGACAGGTTTCACTGCCAATTCAAGGTAAAGTGATTGTGCCGCCGCTTCGGCTTGTGTTCCACGAACCTGCTCCAACGCGGATTGAACCATCATATCCCGCGTTGCGAGGTCCTAATGAGCCATTTGAATCCGCGCCAATAACTGCGCCAATGTCATTCCGCTTTTAAGCGGAGCCTGCATTTTTTCTTCAATTTCAATACGCGCTGAATTCAGCCGGTCAATGTCGCTTCTGACACCATCCACCCGGGATTTATTTGGACGAAGATTATCAAGGAGTGAGTCCAGCTCAATCTTTTTCTCAACAATTTGCTGTTCTAACGAAGAAATCTGTCCCCGCAAACTTCCTGCGTAAGCTTCTGGGTCAAGCATTGTGGAACTTTGCAAATCAATCAAAGATTCTTGCGCCAACCGGCGTTCTTCCATAGCTTCGTCGAGCGCTTTTTTTGCGTCTGCGACTTGGTTTTCTTTGGACCGGGCAGAGAGACCATCAACAACTTCTTCACCATAAGTTATCAGAGCATTTGAAAATTCAACTCCGGTTTGAGGGTCCGCGGTAATACCCTCCATATTGACCATACCCTCTTTAGGATCAAAGCCAATTTTGAGACGTTTCTTATAAACCTTGAAAGCACTCTCGTTGGTGGCGTTGGGTTCCAATTGGTGGATCGGATCAATATTCGGTGCACTGAAATGTTGCTTGAACCCCGCATCCTCATCAAGCCTGATCATGGCCGTTTTCGATATTAAAAAAGTTTGAACGGCAATGGCTTCGGTTGTGGTTGCAAATCCTGTACCCGCCAACATTCCCCTGAGCCCACCAGCACCGCCACCAGAAGACCCACCGGACTTTATTATTTGGAAGGACGATTTAGTAGAATACATGGGTGATGCCACAAAGACATAATAATATCCTGCAATAAAAGTAGGCAGAAGGATAAATGCGATCAGCCGAAGTGTCAGAAAGAAAATATTTCTGCGCCGCCGCCGCCCGAGATCTTTTTGTATTTGGGATACTTCCAGCGCACGCCGCTCCGCCGGAGACATATCTGTTTCTTTAGAAATTTCTGCAGGAACTTGGGAAGGTGTTATTTTCTGAGGAAGGGAAATTTTTCCATCTTGCTTTGTGGTGACCATATCCATCAGATTGTTGCGCTGGAAAGGATCAATTCCGCGGTCCCTCAAAACTTTAACCGCTTCAAAATCTGAGGCAAAAGGTAGCCCGTGTTTTTCGGCAACCCGACGTGCAGTCCGCAACTGTCGTGCGTTCAAACCCTCTTGACGGATTGCATCCAGTATCGGGTCATTTGGCACGGATTGCTGTTGGTTCGTTTGACCTTGAACAATGCGCTGTTTATCTGGGATTTCGGCGCCAGTTTCGGTCTGCGGCGATGCGGACACAGCAGTTTCTGCCTGAGAGGTCAAATCAGCAGTGGCTGCAGGCTTTCTAATGCGGTATTTTTCAGCCTTGGGTTTCATAGTCATAAAGCTGCTTTGCCTCTTCCAGAGAATCAAACATGTGTAACTGACCCAACATCAACACGGCTGCTTTTTTAGCAAATTTTTCAAGAGTTGCTGGGTCATGTGATACGATTATTGTGGTGGTAGTTTTTAAACGTTCAGCCAATAGGTCACCAGCTTTCTTGTTGAACTCAACATCTTGGCTACCAGGCATACCTTCGTCAATCAGGTACATGTCAAAATCAAGTGCGAGAAGCAGTGAAAATGTAAACCGTGATCTCATTCCAGAGGAATAAGTTGCCAAAGGCTGATCAAAATACTCTTGCAACCCACACACCCATCGACAGAAAGCTTCTACATAATCGGGATCAAGCCCATAAAGCTTTGCTATATAGCGACTATTTTCGCGTGCCGAATGTTTTGAAATGACGCCGCCCATGAAGCCCAATGGAAATGAAATATTGGCCTCGCGACGGATTTACCCTTCATCGGGTTTTTTCAAGCCTGCCATCATATTGATAAGGGTCGTTTTGCCGGTACCGTTTGGGGCGAGTATTCCCAACGATGTCCCAAGTTCAACACGGAAGGACACACGATCAAGTATGATCTTGCGCTGCGTTCCCGTCCAAAACGACTTACTGACGTTGTTAAACTCTAACATTCTGCATCCATTGTTGATGGCACATACTGCATCTTACAATAGCCAAGTTAATGCAAGCTAAGGTATTTTTAGAGCAAATAAAATTTTAAAAGTGTTTTTTAAATACCCGCTTTTGACATCAGAACGTCAGGGATCAACACCCCTTACAGGTATGCTATCACAAGTGATATTGACAAAAGCACACTCACCCAAAGCGTCATGGTCCCTACCGGACGGACCCCTGAGACACCTGTTTCAGGACCCAGAACCTTTTCAAGCCACTTGTAAAAATCGCCGAAAAACATCCCAGCGCTTTGACCGGCAGAGGTCCACACCGCACCCAGACCGCGACCAAAACTCATCACAATATCAGGCAGAATTCTGCGATAAATCCAATCAGTATCAAGATTGATGGCCCTTACCTCAGGAGGATGCAGGCCCGTTTTCATCAATATGACAAAGGCCAGAAGCGCAAAACACAAGAGCTGTAATTGGGCGACAACATGGTTCATTGTGTAGGGGTGATATTCAACCTCATAAGGCAAAAGCGCATAAAGCGGATCAGGATTCACGCCGATATAAATACAGAGAAATGCCGTAATCCCCATTGCAAGAAGCATATGCAAAGGCGCCTCTTTCGGGCGCAATCCGCTGTCATGGCCAAAAAATGTAAAGTACGGGATCTTAATTCCGGAATGTGAAAGAACGCCCGCTGAGGCAAAGACGAGAACCGCCCAAATAAGGGTATAATGATTTTCAGCCGTTGCATCGACAATCAGTGATTTGGTGACAAAACCCGAAAATAACGGAAAGGCCGAAATGGACGCAGCACCTATCAGACAAAAAATTGCCGTTTTTGGCATGGTTCGGCACAAACCACCAAGTTCAGAGGCTTTGCTCGTTCCGGTGCGGAATAATACGGCTCCCACGCTCATGAACAAAAGCGCTTTGTAAAGGATATGCGCAAAGGCATGCGATGCGGTGCCATTAAGCGCCATTTCCGTGCCAATCCCAACGCCCACAACCATAAAGCCGAGCTGGTTGTTCAGACTATAGGCAAGCACGCGGCGCAGATCGTTTTCGATCTCTGCAAAAAAGATCGGGAACAACGTCATGATCGCGCCAATGTAAATCAGGATCTCGGTGCCGGCAAAGCCCCGCGCCAACGCATAAACGGCGAGCTTTGTAGTAAAGGCGGATAAGATCACAGTGCCTGTAACGGTCGCCGCAGGATAACTGTCCTGCAGCCAGTTGTGCATCAGAGGAAAGGCGCATTTCATGCCAAAAGAAATAAAAATGAGCCAAGTGCCAAGCGAACCAAGCGTCATCTTATCAAACGCGATGGAGCCTGTTTCACGCCAGAGAAGTGCCGCCCCTGACAACAGGATCACACCCGACATAATTTGAATGATCAGATACCGAAGTCCGGTATTATACGCACCAATTGTCCCCCGCGCCCAGATCAAAAAGACGGAGGCAATCGCCGTTCCTTCCCAATAAAAAAACAATGTGATGAGATCACCGGCAAAGACAGCGCCCAACGCGGAACCAGAATAGAACAATGCCGCAAGCTGTTGTACCCGATCCCGCACATGCCAAGCGTAAAGATTGCCCAAAAACGCCGCGATACAAAAAATCAGCGCAAAAACACGTGACAGTTTATCGACCCGCATCATTTCCAGTGTCTGGCCAAAAATCTCAGCACGTGCAAAGACGCCTTCGGGGATATTATACACCTGCCATGCCGCCATGACCGGTATCAATAGCGCAATGGCAGAGCGCAAACGATGGCCCGGCGCAATGGCGACTATGAGAGCGCCAGCGAAGAAAATGAACGCAGTTGGAAAAATATCAAACATCTTCGTGCCCCAATTTTTCCAACTGATCTTCTGGGTACTCTTCGCGATCTATTGCTTTGTCACCATAATAATCTTCGGGTTGTTGAATGAAGTAGCGCAGTGTTTTTGCCAGAAGGATCAGCGCCGTAAACATTACAAACCCATAGGCCCCATAAAACCCTTTGTAGGTTTCCACTTCAAAATGTCCGTATTTTTTATACGTGAAATCGGCCAAAAATAACCCGATGCAAACAATTGCCAATGCGCCAATGATGAACTTTGAATTTTGCGGCAACGTAAACCAAGAAAGCAAGCGCCCCAAAAATGGAAGCTTTTCATTTTTGTCAGAGGGAATATGGGCCATCACAGTCTCCTCATGGGGTGGCGATCAGCGGCAACAGGAAATCCTGAATTGAGCCGGCATAGAAAAACAAAACGATGCAACCAAAGGCTGTTAACGCAAGCGGGATCCACAAAAGAAGCGGGCCTTCACCAAAGGTGATCGGGTCCTTTTTACCGCTATCTGTCATAAAGAAACCTTTGGCGACCAAAGGCATAAGATAGGCAACGTTCAACAAAGAGCTGATCAAAAGCACCCCGATGATAATGAACTCTCCGGTATCTGCAGAGGCAAGGATCAACAACCATTTGCTCCACGATCCAGCAAAAGGAGGAAGACCAATAATCGACAGGCTTCCGATCAGGAATGCTATAAAGGTCACAGGCATCCGCCGTCCAAGCCCTGTCATTTGGCTGATCTCTGTCTTATGGGTCACCACATAAATTGACCCCGCACACATAAAGAGCGTGATTTTTCCCATAGCGTGCGTCACCATATGGAGCCCACCGCCCATAACTCCCATAGATGTGGCAAGCGCCACACCGAGAGTGATGTAGGATAGCTGGCTGATCGTGGAATAGGCAAGCCGCGCTTTGAGGTTGTCTTTGGTCATCGCCACGACAGAGGCCGCAATAATTGAATAGGCCGCAAGCCAGATAAGCCAATCGGACGCACCCGTTTCGGCAAGAAAATCAATTCCGAAAATATAGATACCCACTTTCAGCATGGTAAATACGCCGGCTTTCACAACTGCAACAGCGTGCAAAAGCGCACTCACCGGAGTTGGCGCAACCATCGCCGCAGGAAGCCATCTATGAAATGGCATCAGAGCCGCTTTGCCAATCCCAAAGGCATAAAGCGCCAAAAGGATTGCTGCCATCATATGAGAAATCTGACCTTCAAGAATGCCGCCTGCGGTAAAATCAAGCGTTCCAGTAATCGCATATGTCCATATGATCGCCACCATCTGGATACAAATCGAAGATCCCATCAGAATGGCAAGATAGGTCCGTGCGCCCTTTATCGCGTCAGCTGTGCGTTTATGGGCAACCAGCGGATAGGTGGAAACGGTCAACGCTTCGTAGAACAAAAAGAGCGTGAACATATTGGCAGAAAACGCGATCCCCATGACCGAAAAAATCGCAAAACTAAAGCAGGCAAAGAACCTTGCGTGATCCTTTTCATTATTCCCGCGCATGTATCCGATGCCATAAAGATGTGTCACCATCCAAAGGCCAGAGGCGAGAACGGCAAACAACAATCCAAGCGGTTCGACGTTAAAGGCGATCTCCAGACCGGGCATAATGCTTAATGCAACAAAGGTATCGCTGGTCCCGCTGCCTTCGTTTGCAAGGATGCAGAGTACGCTCAAAAAGGTGCCAAAAGCGATACCGAAAGTCATCGTATCGCGCAGATTGGCCTGATCACGCAGCAATAGGTTCAGAACCACGCCAATCGCCGGAAACAGCATGCTGAGGTAGATGGCTGTGGATGTATCAAAAACGCCAGCCATCTTAAAACATCCCACTAGAGCCAGACATCAGACCGCTTGCGGCAGCTTTTGCAGCGCCAAGCGTAATATCCGTGAACAAGCCGAAATAAAGCGTCGAAAGCGCAAGCGCCCACAATGGCAGAAGCATTAAAAATGGGACCTCTTGGGACATTGCCCCTTCGGCAGGGCTTGCAAGGTACAGTGCCTCAATCATCCGCCATACATATGCCACAGCCAAGATGGAGGACAAAACAATGAGAAATGCAAAAATCCACCATCCTTGTTCGAAGGCGGCTTGGACCAAAATCCATTTGCTGACAAATCCGGCTGTTCCCGGAACGCCAACAAGTGACAATCCGGCAATCACCATTGCCGCACTTGTCCAAGGCATGGTTTTACCAAGACCTTTAAGTTTTTCATATGATGCCCCCCCAACCACAAACACGTAACAGCCTACTCCAAGGAAAAGCGCAGCTTTTGTAATCCCGTGGTTGAAGAGGTGGATGACCGTCGCAGTCAACCCTGTGTGAGAGAACAAGCCAATGCCGAGCATCATATAGCCAAGCTGAGCAACGCTTGAATGGGCTAGCATCCGTTTCAGGTCCCGTTGGGCAAAGGCGGAAATAGAAGAAGCAAACATCGCCACAATAGCAAAGGGCAGGATGATGGCTTCAATCAGAGGCACCTCTTCCAAAAAGGCGGGTTGAAAGACCGTAAACATAAAGCGCAAGAGCACATAAAGGGCCATCTTAGTCGCCGTTCCCGAAAGGAAGGCAACAACTGGAGACGGCGCAAATGTATAAGCATTTGGCATCCAGAGATGCAGCGGATAAATCGCCGCCTTCAGCCCCATGCCAACAACGATGAAGGCAAAGGCCGCCTGAATCGTACGATTGTCATGTTGTAGGGCAATCCGGTCCGCCAGATCCGCCATATTAAGCGTGCCCGTCGCCATATAAAGAAATCCGATCCCGATCACAAAGAATGTGGCGCCAATCGTTCCCATAATAAGGTAATTGTACGATGCCGTGAACGCGCGCTTATCCTGATGACAGCCTTGGGCAATCAGGACGTAAGTCGAAAGTGACGAAATTTCGAGAAACACAAAGACGTTAAAAGCGTCACCCGTGATCACCACCCCCATAAGCCCAGTGAGGCACAGCAAGAAGAGCGCATAGAAAAGCGCATGGCTTCGCTCAGGAACCTCTGCCTTTAAACCGAGGCGCGCCCAAAATAAAACAACGCTCGCAATACCAGAAATCAATAGTAAGACAAAGGCATTGACTGCATCTACACGGTATTCAATGCCAAGCGGTGGTGCCCAACCTCCGAGTTGGTATGAAATTTCGCTGCCATCGATCACCTGTTTCAGAAGCAGGCTAGACGTAACAACGCAAAGCACACTTGCCAAAAATGCCAAGGGCCATGCCAATTGACGAACACCCAAAAATACGATCAGCGGTGCGGTTATAAAGGGAATAATAATCTGCAAAATCGGCAGTTGATCAGCAAGGCTCAACGCCACATGATGGATCGGTTCTGAAAGAGATACGCTAGAAGCCATCAGACCTCCCCCTCTTTTGCCAAACCAAGTTCTTTTCTCATGATCTCTTGTTCTTGCTCAGCGATCTCATGTTCTTCGATGGTATGGTAGGACTCGCGGATGCGCACCATCAAAGCAAGGCCAAGCGATGTTGTTGCGATCCCCACCACAATTGCCGTCAAGATCAGAACATGCGGCAGCGGGTTTGAATAGACAACATTGGGATCAATGTTCATATCAATTGGAAAAATCGGGGCCGTTCCCCCAGATACTTTCCCGATTGAGATATAAAGCATAAAGACTGAGGTCTGAAATATGTTAAGCCCGACAATCTTTTTCACAAGATTGCTTCTAGCAATCACAATATAAAGGCCCGTCATCATCAAGAAAATGAAAAACCAGTAGTTCAAGCGCCCAAGTACGAAATCTGATGTAAAAAACTCAACCATCACCAGTCCTCGTCTTTCAGATTCGGGGCATGGGCCGCAAAGGCATAATAGATAGCCACCATAACACCCGTGACGGTTATGCCGACGCCAAGTTCTACGATAAGGATACCAAGGTGCTGACCGTGGACTGGCGAATGCGGATCAATCGCTGCATAATCAAGAAATGTATACCCAACAAGTAAACTGTAAACGCCGGTTCCAGCGTAGACAAGAACGCCCAAAGCCACGATTTTATGCACCAGCCACGGCGGAAAGACCGCCTTGGCTTTTTCGAGTTTAAACACAAGCCCATAGATTATAAATCCAACCGCCATAATAACGCCGGCTTGAAAGCCCCCACCGGGGGAATAATCACCATGGAATTGCACATAAAGCGCAAATAGAAAAATCGTTCCCACAAGCAGCTTTGTGATGACCCTAAGAATAAGGTGGTGCCTCATGACGGTCCTTCCTTATCATCTTCGTCTTCTCTGCGTCGCCGTGCCAGCCCGCTCATCAGCATCAAAACACCAATACCTGCAGTAAAGACAACAGCCGTCTCACCCAAGGTGTCATAACCCCGATAACTTGCTAATATGGCCGTCACCGCATTTGGAACATCAATTTCTTTGGGAATCCGCTCAAGGTAGTCTGGGCCAACATGTGTTTGTGCGGGTGTGTCCGGAGCACCAAAATGCGGCATGTCAACTGTGCCGTAGATCAAAAGCGCCCCTGTCAAAATCACCAAAAACAGAGGCGCCACTTGCGTTTTTTTATCTCCGCGCTCCGAGCGCGAGGTAAGCGCCAAAGTACCCAGCATCAGCACTGTCGATATCCCAGCGCCAACTGCGGCCTCCGTAAAGGCAACGTCAACTGCATCCATCCGGATGAACAATAATGCTGACAACAGACTGAACACACCGGACAAGGTAACAATCGCAAACAGGCTTCGTGTCACCACAACCGATAATGCGGTGATGATCAGCATCGCAAATAAGCTTATGTCGACTAGGTATTCTATGAGTTCACTGCCTTTTCACGTTTCTTGGTTTATTTCAAATTAGGGTTGATATTCATCGGGATTACCCGTTGGGACGCTTTGCGATTTAGGCCGTAAACCGGACACAAGCGCCGCGTTGGCAATCGCATGGGTTGAGGTGGGGCCGGTGATAAATAAAAATAGCCCAATAAAGATAAGCTTCACACTGACCAAGGTCCAACCCGCATGCAAACACAGTCCCGCCAACAGCAAGATAACCCCAGCAGATTCAGTAACCGACGCCGCATGCAAACGGGCCCAGAAATCTGGAAAGCGTAAAGTCCCGATCGCACCAATCACCACAAAGAACGTGCCCCCCGCGATTAGCACCCAGCTCAGTAACTGGAGAATACCTTCATATTCGCTCATGAATCTTCGTCCTTTTGTGGGGGGGTCCACATCACATCCCCAATCGCGCGATAGCGGAAAAATTTGAGAATAGCGATGGTACCAACAAAATTGATCAACGCGTAAAGCAGTGCAATATCAAGAAAATCGGGACGCCCATTCCAAAAACCGACCACACCGATCAGCAGCACGGTATGTGTGCCAAAAGAGTTCACCGCCAAGACCCTATCATACAGCGTAGGGCCCTTGATCAATCGGATCAGGACAAGGATCATGGCCAGCAGAATGCCAAAGGTCGCCAGTGCAAAAATCATACGCGCGCCACCAATTCAGTTTCACTGACCCGACGATCCATATCTGCCAGAGCGTCCATGTCGTCACTTGAATAAGACAACGCATGAACAAGAAAATGCCCGTCTTCGGTTTCAACCGTTACAGTGCCTGGCGTCAGCGTGATTGAATTTGCAAAAATCACCTGGCCAAGGTCTGTGCGCTGTGTGTAAGGAACATCAAACAGGTTCTGCTTTATCGGCATAGAAGCCGACAATATTGTTTTTGTGACAGCAATGTTGGATTTTGCAATTTCAAGCAAAAGCCAACCGAAATATCCAATAAATTTCAGCGGGTTCAACTCGATTTCAATCCGATCTCCGTCAATGCGGTTCATGCGTACTGTGATAAGCAACACCAAAAGAACGGAGGCAGCTCCGAACGTAATAAGAAGTGATTTATATATGCCTGACCACAGCAACCAAAGGCCGCTGAGGATAACCGCATAGACAACCAATCTCAAAGTGATCCCTTTCCCGTGTTTCTTCTGCTTTTTTACCAGAGCATTTTTTGTTTGTTTATTTAACGGTTTATAGGAAAGGTACAAGCCGGTGTATATATTTTATGAGCGTGAAAACCGAAAAAATATTATTTTCGATCAGATAAACCACCCAAAAATAAATTAATTTTAATCGGTCAGGGGTTCTAAGCGCTGCCTCAGCTCTCTGAGTATGGGCAGCGCAAGCTTTACTTTTTCAGGCCCAAGATCATCAATTAAACCGCTTATAATCGGAGAGACTGATGCGAGTGCCGCTGTCCGTGCTTGTTGACCGGCGGGACTTATCGCCACAAATTTTCGGCGCGCATCTTCCCAATCCGGACGAATATGGACATATCCAGCAATTTCCAGTTTTGCCAATGTATTTGACATCGCGCCGCGGGTCACATGAAAACTCTTAGCCAATTGAGCCGGTGTTCGTTCTGTCCCGATATTGGCCAATTGGTTGAGCACCGCGAAATGAGAAAGTTCCATTCCTTTGGGCAAAACTTTCGCCAGACTGTTGCGTAACAATTGGTCAACCGTCAATATTTCGCTGAAAAGCGAAATCGCCAGATTGCTGCTCTCTTCTACCATGCGTTTGCCTGACCATCATTACGCCACTGAAGTCAGCGATGGCATAAGTTGTGCGGGGCTGTCAATATTCTGACAAGCCTATGAAATTACAACCGCTTTTCAAAGACTATCCCGTTTTACCTTTTCCCAGCAATGAATCCAATTTGCCACGCTGATCCAACTCGTAAAGATCGGTGCAACCGCCGATATGTGCCCCGTTGATAAAAATCTGCGGGACAGTGCGTCCACCTTTTGATCTTTGCTGCATTTCCACACGTTTGCTTGGATCAGAATTAACATCATATTCCGTGAAAGATACAGATTTTGACATCAACAACCGTTTGGCCATGTGGCAAAACCCACAGGTCTGGCTAGAATAAATTTCAACTTCAGACATTTCCTTGGCCTTACTGGCTACATGTTCCTTACCGCCCTTGCCAATACAGCTACGTCAACGCGGGCGCAACCGGCTCCAAGCAAAACATCTGTGCATGCGCAAAGTGTTTCGCCTGAGGTCATTACATCATCAACGATAACAACAGAGCGACCGGAAAGTTGGTCCTGCATTCTACGATGAACCTCAATTGCGCCAGACAGAATAATGGTGCGTTCTTCTGTTGTAACCTTTTCAAGAGGTTTTGTGGAAATGGCCCTCTTAAGCGCACCATCCAAAAACCCGTAATGACCCAATTTCGCCATTTCATAGGCCAACAGACTGGATTGATTGTAACGGCGTTTCAACTGTCGGCGCCAGTGTAAAGGAACAGCGACAAACAGGCTATCCTCTGTGAGAATATCTTCACAGGACGACAGTAACCACTGCGCCGCGGGGCGCACAACATCTGTCCTATCCCCATGTTTGAGGCCCAAAACCAATTTACGCGCAGACCCCTGATAAAGGAGGGCCGCCCGCCCCTTTGCCCACGGCCTTGGCTGCGCGAGACAGTCATCACAAGTTTCCGCCCAATCAAAGCTCACTCCGATCAAAGGCGCACCGCAACAATCACAGTCGAGCCCATCTAAAAAGGGCATATCCCCCCAACAAGGCACACATAGGCCAAAATCTGACTCCACAATGTCACCACAAATCAGGCATCTTGCAGGGTAAAGAATGCGCAACGCGGATTGAATTGCAGTTATTTTCATTTATTTGATCACCATGACCGACCATAACAACCTGATTGACCGTGCCGCTTTACTTAGAAACCGGACCCGTTTTGAGGTCGGGCGTGGTTCTTTTTTGCACGACGAGGCGATCAGCGAAGTGCAGCATCGTCTGACTCTGATTAACAAATCCTTTACGGATATTGCGATCGTCACGCCCCAGCCCGCCCTTTGGCACAAGGCCTTTCCAGAAGCGGTGATTCTTTGCGACGAGGACCTGCTTGAATTTGGCGATCGAAACTTTGACCTTATTCTTCATGTTATGGCGTTGCATTGGTCAAATGATCCAGTGGGGCAGATGATCCAATCACTGCGCGTGTTGCGTCCTGATGGGCTTTTTCTTGGCTGCCTTTTGGGGGGCGAAACGCTTAGAGAATTGCGCAGTGCCTTTGCCACAGCAGAAAGTACCGTGACCGGCGGGCTGTCACCCCGCGTGCTTCCCATGGCAGATATACGCGATCTTGGCGCGTTGTTACAAAGGGCGGGATTTGCGCTTCCGGTATCAGACAGCGTGAAACTCGCCACAAGCTATAAAACTCCCCTTCATCTAATGAAGGACCTCAGGGCAATGGGCGAAAGCAATGCCCAAAGGGCGCGCCAGAAAAGCTTTACCCGCCGCGCGGTATTTGAGGAAATGATCAAGCTTTACGGCGCGCATTATTCAATCGACGAACACCGTGTCGCTGCCACCTTTGAAATAATGTGGCTCACAGGGTGGGCCCCAAGCGAATCCCAACCCAAACCCCTGCGTCCGGGTTCTGCCAAAATGCGCCTGTCAGAGGCATTGCAGGTAGAGGAAAAATCGTTAAAGGATTGAATAAATCTCCATGTGGCTTACATCCGGAAGAAATACAAACTAAACTGGGCTGCATGATGTTAGACGCCACACATATTTCTCAAAAGCCCGTTTATGCGGCTGATGACCACCCGAAAATGCCACCGGCCAAGGTAGGTATCCTTTTGGCCAATCTCGGCACTCCGGATAATTATGATTATTGGTCCATGCGCCGCTATCTTGGCGAATTTCTCTCAGATCGACGGGTGATCGATTATTCTCCGTGGCTTTGGCAGCCTTTGTTGCAGCTTGTCATCCTGACTTCGCGTCCCTTTCGCTCCGGTGCGGCATATAAATCTATCTGGAACGAAGAGGCGGGGGAAAGTCCGCTAATGACGATAACCAAGGATCAGACGCACAAGATAAAGAAAGCCATGCAGGATCGTTATGGTGACAAGGTCATGGTCGATTTTTGTATGCGCTATGGTAACCCTTCAACCGAGTCCAAGGTGCGCGAAATGTCAGCCGCAGGATGCCAAAAGATCCTGTTTTTTCCGCTTTATCCACAGTATTCCGGTGCAACGACCGCCACGGCAAACGACCAGTTTTTCCGCGCTTTGATGAAAGAGAAATGGCAACCCACATCGCGCACAGTCCCCGCCTATTATGGTGAGGAGATCTACATCGACGCTCTGGCAAAATCGGTGGAACGGGCTTATGCGGCAGCAGAGTCAAAACCTGAAATCCTTGTGTGTTCATACCACGGGGTTCCAAAACGCTATCTGATGGAAGGTGATCCCTATCATTGCCAGTGTCAAAAAACGACACGCCTTTTAAAAGAGCGTCTTGGCTGGTCGGATACAGATATCGTGACCACATTCCAGTCTAAGTTCGGACCCGAAGAATGGTTAAAACCCTATACGGTTGAAGAGGTCGCCCGCCTTGCCGAGGAGGATGGAAAAAGACATATTGCAGTCATCGCACCAGCCTTTTCAGCGGATTGCATCGAAACGCTTGAAGAGATCAATGAAGAGATCAAAGAAAGCTTTGAAGAGGCAGGCGGTGAAAAATTCACTTATATTCCTTGCTTAAATGACGATGCAGATCATGTCAAAGCGCTGAGCCACATTATTGAAGACAACCTCAAAGGATGGCTTGATTAATCTTCAGTCAGTTCTTCAGATTGGTTAAATAGGTTGCAATCGCGTTGCGGTCTGCAGTCGTCAATCTGGACGTATTTTCAACAACCGCTGCCATATGGCCGCCAACCATATCATATTCAGGAGTGAAGCCGCTTTGCAGGTATTCGGCGATCTCTTCTGACGACCATTTTAATTCGGATGGTGCGATTGGTGGTATGTTTGCACGACCATCCGCGCTGGGCGCACCCGTCATCCATTGGCTGACATCAAGCCCTCCGAACGGGTCGCGCGGTGTGTGACACTGGGCACAATGTCCCAGGGCTTCAACAAGATAGGCACCTCGCGTGCCCTGTTGTGAGACATAGGGCGTATCTGCATAAAGCCATTTCCACAGCCCAATATTGCGCCGCATCGAAAATGGAAAACAAATCTCATGCGCGACATTCGCGCTCTCGACCGCCGGAAGGCTCCGCCAAAATGCCCAGAGGTCCACGACATCCTGATCGGTCATTTTCGCATAATCTGTGTAGGGAAAGACCGGAAAATAATGCTGCCCATCCGGATTTATCCCATCGCGCAGAGCAGCAGCGAAGTGTTCAAGTGTCCAATTTCCGATGCCGTCTGTGCCGCTCATTGACACATTGGGCGCATAAAAAGTGCCAAATTGCGTCACAAAAGCCTGCCCCCCCGAAAGGGAAAGGCGATCATTTGATGCTTTGTCCATATGACAGCTTGCACAGCCCGCAGCAGTGAACACATATGCGCCATTTTCAGGATCACCTGTAAGCGTCGCGAGCTGTTTGGTTTCGGTCACACGTGGGGAGGTCAACGCAAGATACGTGCCCCATGCAGTCAGGATAAAAATGAAAATCGCTGTTTTCAAAGACAAGGGGGCACGCAGATTTTAAGTGATCTACTTACGGTAAGCAGAATGGCAGCCTTTGCAGCTTCCGCCCAAGGCCTGCATGGACGGAACCAGATCATCTTGGCTTGCAAAACTGGTGAGCGCATTGGCCGCTGCAGAAGTCATAGCGTAAGATTTCGCGGTAAAGTCAGCATAATTTGACCAAATTGCCGGCAATGCCTCTGATTTGGGGTCCGTTTCATTATCTTTGAATAAAGCAGGCACAGTCTTTGCCGTTTTTTCAATCTCTGCAAGTGCCGCTTTGGCCTGTTCAAGATCAAAGGCAACAGCCCCTTTGGCCATACCGCCAAGGGTTTTCATCTGTCCGGCGATGTTGCTCATCGCCATCATCCGCGCTTTTACGGTTGGGTTTTTCACGTCCTCATGGGCGAAAGCAGTGGTTGCAATTATTAGGCTGAGTGGAGCAAATAGCCATTTAAGTTTCATTAACAATTCTCCTAAGACAAGGGGGCGCTAAACACGCCAAGGATGCGGCAGAAGGTAGCATCACAAACACAAAAAACAAGCTTCGCATACGGTTTTTGGATCACATCCCTGTTATCTGGAAATCATCAACGTCTGAGTTATCTAATTCTTTGCGAGCACAAAATCCCATCGAAGTTTAGGAACAGTTTTCAAATGCCAGCGCTGCGTCTGATCTTAGCAGATCAATTAACCCCCAGTTTAACTGCGTTAGAGAACTGCGACAAAGACCGCGACCTGATTTTAATGTGCGAGGTTCAAGAAGAGGCAACCTACGTCAAACACCACAAGAAAAAAATTGCCTTTCTGTTTTCAGCCATGCGCCATTTCAAGGAAACCCTTTTGGAAAATGGGTATCGCATACGATATACAGAATTAGATGATCCATTGAATACAGGATCCTTTGAGGGCGAAATCGCCCGTTGTTTGAATGATTTCTCATTTGACAGGATTATTGTCACGCATCCGGGCGAATTTCGGGTGCTGGCAAACATGCGTTCTTGGGAAGAGCGTTTTGCAATCGACGTTGAAATCTGCCCCGACACGCGGTTTCTTTGTTCCCCGGAGGAATTTTCAGATTGGGCGGGGCAGCGAAAACAGCTTCGCATGGAATATTTTTACCGCGATATGCGCCAGCGGTATTCTGTACTTATGGATCCTGATGGTCCCATTGGGGGGAAATGGAATTACGACACGGAAAACCGCAAACCCCCCAAAGAGGGATTGGATATCCCCGATCCCTTTAAGACAGAGCCCGACAATTTAACACATGATGTGCTAAATCTTGTCGCTGCACGTTTCAGCGATCACTTTGGGGACCTTGAGGGATTTCATTATGCCGTGACGCGTGATCAGGCCAAAGCCGTCCTGTCATCTTTTATCGACCAAAGGTTGTCCCAATTCGGGGACTATCAGGATGCGATGATCCAAGGAGAGGCATGGATGTTTCATGCCCATATCGGGCTGTATCTCAATTGTGGGCTCCTTTTGCCGCTCGATTGCATTGAGGCCGCAGAAGAGGCCTACCATAAAGGCAAAGCCCCGCTGAACGCAGTCGAAGGGTTTATTCGTCAGATTCTTGGCTGGCGCGAATATGTGCGCGGTATTTATTGGCTGAAGATGCCAAACTATGCAGATGAGAATTATTTTGCGGCCGACCACCCCCTGCCCGCGTTTTATTGGACCGGTGACACCGAGATGAATTGCCTTAGGCAATGCGTGCTGGAAACAAAGGCCAATGCCTATGCCCATCATATCCAAAGGCTGATGGTATTGGGCAACTTTGCCCTTATTGCGGGGCTATCGCCGAAAGACGTGAATGAATGGTTTCTCATCGTCTATGCGGATGCCTATGAATGGGTTGAACTCCCCAATGTTTCGGGGATGGTTCTTTTTGCAGACGGGGGCGTTTTGGCAAGCAAACCCTATGCAGCAGGGGGCAGTTACATCAACAAAATGTCCAATTATTGTGGATCCTGCCGTTATAAAGTGACCAAGAAAAATGGTCCTGATGCCTGTCCGTTCAATTATCTATATTGGGATTTTCTCGCGAGAAACCGCAATAAACTTGCCCCAAACCCACGCGTGGGCATGATGTATCGCACCTATGACCGGATGGGAGACGATAAAAAACAGGCGATCCGCGAAGACAGCCGGCGCTTTTTGAAAGGCCTCGCGCCATGAAAAAACAACACCTCCCGACCAAAATCTGCCCCAGATGCAACCGCTCTTTTGGTTGGCGAAAGAAATGGGAAAAG
This sequence comes from Alphaproteobacteria bacterium casp-alpha6, assembly GCA_001510135.1. Classification (GTDB taxonomy): domain Bacteria; phylum Pseudomonadota; class Alphaproteobacteria; order Rhodobacterales; family Rhodobacteraceae; genus LFER01. Next base: position 7,425 of record LFER01000010.1, on the reverse strand, counting down.
AATTGGGAAGAGGTAAAATACTGCTCAAAGCGTTGCGCACGGAAGCGAAAATAACTGAGCCTTCGCGGCGTGACCGGAGGCTCAGTTATCCGTTTGTTTCATCTTCCAACTTATGTTACGCGACCCAAAACGACTTTTAGCTGAAGGAGCGTGCAACGTGGCACTCGATTACACTGTTAAAGATATTGGTCTGGCCGAATTCGGGCGTCGGGAACTGGATATTGCGGAAACTGAAATGCCAGGGTTGATGGCGCTTCGGGCAGAATATGGCGATAAGAAACCTCTTTCTGGCGCGCGTATTGTCGGATCGCTTCATATGACGATCCAGACAGCTGTCTTGATCGAAACTCTCGTAGCCTTGGGTGCGGATGTGCGTTGGGCGTCCTGCAACATCTTTTCCACGCAGGATCACGCAGCAGCAGCGATTGCCAAAGCAGGCATTCCCGTCTTTGCGATCAAGGGCCAAACGCTTGAGGAACATTGGGATTACCTCGACAAATCCTTTATGTTTGCTGATGGACCAAATATGATTTTGGATGACGGGGGCGATGCCACGCTTTATGTTCTTTTGGGCGCGCGTGCAGAGGCCGGCGAAGATATCATTCCTGTACCCCAATCCGAAGAAGAAGCCGTTATCAAAGCCCAAATTGCCAAGCGTATGGCACAATCCCCCGGCTGGTTCACAAAAACCCGTGACGCGATCAAAGGCGTGTCAGAGGAAACAACAACAGGTGTTCACCGTCTTTATGAATTGGTCAAAAAGGGACAATTACCCTTTCCTGCAATCAACGTTAACGATTCGGTGACAAAGTCGAAATTCGATAACAAATACGGCTGCAAAGAAAGCCTCGTGGACGGCATTCGCCGCGCGACAGATACGATGATGGCCGGTAAAGTCGCCGTCGTTTGTGGATATGGAGATGTGGGCAAAGGCTCTGCCGCGTCCCTTCGGGGTGCCGGTGCACGGGTCAAGGTGACAGAGGTCGATCCGATCTGTGCGCTTCAGGCGGCGATGGATGGGTTCGAAGTTGTCCTTCTCGAAGAAAACTTGGACGCCGACATCTTTATCACAACAACAGGGAACAAAGACGTCATCCGCATCGAACATATGCGCGAAATGAAAGATATGGCCATTGTTGGCAATATTGGTCATTTCGACAATGAAATTCAGGTTGCACACCTCAAAAACCACAAATGGACAAATATTAAAGATCAGGTTGATATGATTGAAATGCCAAATGGCAATCGTCTGATCCTTTTGTCTGAAGGGCGGCTTTTGAACCTTGGAAACGCAACGGGCCATCCATCCTTTGTGATGTCTGCCTCCTTTACCAATCAGGTTCTGGCGCAGATGGAACTCTGGAATAACGGCGGCGATTATTCCAATGATGTCTATATTCTGCCAAAACATCTCGATGAAAAAGTTGCGCGCCTGCATCTGGACCGAATTGGCGTCAAATTGACCAAATTGGCCAAAGATCAGGCCGATTACATAGGCGTCACTCCCGAAGGCCCTTTCAAACCAGAACACTACCGTTACTAATTTTACGGAATCTTCGACATTATGCGCGGTCTTCGGGCCGCGCATTTTCATTAAATTTTATGCAAAGAACGAAATTTCCATAAAATTCCCCTTAAATTCGGCACATTTACATGACTTAATTGGTTCAGACCAAACACCGGTCTGATTGATACACTTTAAGAGTAAGGGATGGACAGATGGGAAAGCGTGACGAATTAATTGCGAAATACGCCGATGACCTAAAAAACAAATGCAATATGACGCCCGATATGGACCTTTTAACAAAGGTGACAATTGGATGTGGTCCTGCGATTTATAATGCGGATGCGTCAACAGTCGCTGGGAGCCAGCCACAAGAGCTGGAGACGGTAAAAAAGAATTTTCTTATGAAAAAGCTCGGTTTGCCAGACGGCCCAAACCTGATGGAGGCCATCAATTCCGCCATCGAGACCTACGGCAGGTCAGAACGCAACAAATACAGAGCCGTGATTTACTACATGCTCGTGAAAACTTTCGGTAAAGAATCTGTCTACGCCTGACGGAGCAAGGGCATAGCCACCGGCGACCGACTCTATTTAAATTAAATCCCAAACACTTGTGACTTGGCAACTCTGCGGTGTTTGGGGTACCTTTAATTACCGAGTCAGGATGGCCGGCCCGTATCAGACCTGAAAACGCGAGTGGGGCGTTTGGGGTGAACAAGGGCTCCGGTCTGACCGGGGCCCGATTGTTTTTTTAGCCTTGGAAATTAAAGCCCCCAATCGGGTTTTGTTCGACCGTCAGATTGTTACCCCTGCCATTTTACAGACAATCCGCCACTCGTCCTCTGTCACGGGTTGAACAGATAAACGTGAGCTTTTCACAAGCACCATCTCCCCCAATTCAGGATGGGCTTTGATCTGTTCCAGCGTGACCTCTGTGTTCACCGGTTTTACGGCCCTAATATCCACACATTCCCAACGTGGGTCCTCTGTGGTGCTGTCGGGGTGGGCGGTTGAGATGACCTCTACGATCCCAACCACTGATTTTTCTTTGAGGGAATGATAAAAAAAACCAAGATCCCCGATCTGCATTTCCCGCATGAAATTGCGGGCCTGATAATTGCGCACGCCGTCCCATTCTTCTCCTTGATCGCCTTTGGCGACTTGATCCTCCCAACTCCAGGTGCTGGGTTCTGATTTAAAAAGCCAAAAACGCATATCAGATCACCTTGTTCCAGTGGATGAATTCAACGCTTTCAAACAAACCCGCTTTGACATAGGGGTCATGAGAGGACCAAGTGTGGGCATCCTCCAACGTCACAACATCAAGAATAATAAGAGATCCGATCATGTCGCCCTTCTCTGAAAGAAGGGGGCCTGCCTGCGACACGACAGTTCCAGATTTCAGATATTCGATATGCTCTGCACGGTTGGCTTTGCGCAGTTCGATATGACCAGCTTTGTCACGGGCGATGAGGGCTATTAACATTTCATTCTTCCTTCTGGGGACGGGACATTAGTTCTTGCATGGCCTCCTTTACATTAACATCGCCGGTAGACAGGTGATGTACGAGGCGAGTGATGGGCATATCTGCACCTTGTAGCTTCGGATGATGCAGCACGGCTTTGGCAGTTGCGACACCCTCAACAGTAACAGAGGGATCAAAGCTGCGCCCGCCGCCGAGCGCCAAGCCATAAGAAAAATTACGTGATCCTTCCGACATGCAGGTGAGACTCAGATCACCAAACCCAGAAAGTCCGGAAAGTGTGCTCTCTTTCGCGCCAAGAGTATTGGCAATCCGGCACATTTCCGCGTACCCACGTGTCATAAGCGCCGCGCGTGCACTATCACCATATCCCGCACCTATGGTTGCGCCACAAGCAATGGCAATGACGTTCTTCAGTGCCCCCCCAAGTTCCGCACCGATGACATCACCGGAAGTATATATGCGCAATGATGACGTAGAAAGACGATCCTGACAGCTCTGTCTCACTGTCGGATCACTGCAGGCCAGCGTCAATGCTGTCGGCAAACCTTTGGCTATATCATGGGCAAAACTTGGACCTGTCAAAACTGCAGCTTTTGCAGTGGGCGCATGTTTTTCGATGAGCGCTGTGGGGCCTTCGCTTGTCATTAGATCTATGCCCTTACAACAGGCGACCAAGGTTTTGCCGTTTAGATCGGCACCGCAGGCAAGCAGCACGTTTGAAAGTTGCTGCATCGGCACGCTGAGGCAAATAATGTCCGATGCCAATGCCGCCTTTACATCATGAATCAACGTGACCGTCTTTGGAATATCAATACCCTGTAAGTAGCGCAGGTTTTCACGGGTCTTTTCCATCTCCCGCAGTGCCGTCGCGTCCCGCCCCCAAAGCATCACGTCCTCACGCCCTTTAGACAGAGTGACCGCCATAGCAGTTCCAAAGGCACCCGCCCCAAGAATTGAAATACTCATGCTTTGGCCCCCTTTTTACCACCGCCCAACAAAGCTGGTTTTCGCGGATCAAGCGGCCAACGGGGCCGTGCTGACAGCGAAAGATCGTCCCTTGCGCCAAGGGCATAAAGCTCTGCGCCCGCAAAGGCGATCATAGCGGCATTATCTGTACAAAGCCTGAGCGGTGGCGCGATAAATTCGGCACCTGCTTCTGTGGCAACCTGTTCCAACCGGTGCCGGATCGTCTGGTTTGCGGCTACACCACCTGCAACACAGAAACTGGCAACCTCTGGAGACAATGACATGTATTCAAAAAGCACACGTCGCGATTTTTCCGCCAATACATCGCTGATTGCGGCCTGAAAGCTTGCACAGAAATCGGCACGATCCTGTTCGTATAATCCACCTTGGCTGTCCACCAATTCATTTCTTGTCCGCAAAAGGGCTGTTTTTAGGCCGGAAAAAGACATGTCACATCCAGAACGATCAAGCAGGGGACGCGGAAAAGAAAACCGCTTGGCATCCCCCGACAGGGCGGCCTTTTCCACAGATGGCCCACCGGGTTGTGCCAAGCCCAAAAGCCGCGCCGTTTTATCAAATGCTTCGCCCGGCGCATCATCAATCGTACCGCCCAAGCGTTCATATTTATCTGCAGCCGTCACCAAAAGAAACTGACAATGCCCGCCAGAAACCAAAAGCATCAGATAAGGATAGGTCACCGCATCCGTCAGACGCGGCGTCAAAGCATGCCCGGCAAGGTGGTTGACGCCGATAATCGGTTTGCCAGAGCCAAGAGACAGACCCTTGGCGCACATTACCCCGGATAAAACGCCCCCGATCAGGCCGGGACCCGCAGTGACACAAATTGCGCTCATTTCCGATAATTTACATCCAGAGTCCTCAAGGGCACGTGCAACACAAATATCCATCCTCTCTGCATGGGCACGGGCCGCAATTTCAGGAACAACACCCCCAAAGTCAGCATGCAACATAGATTGTTCAAAAACCACTGAGGATAGAATTTGCGCTTCTTGTCCCTCTGTCACGGAAACGACAGAGGCCGCTGTTTCATCACAGCTGCTTTCCAGCCCGAGGAAAAAATTTTGATCCAATTTGCGTTTTTCCAACATTGTCACCTCTATGGCTTTGGAGGTAACATTGTCTAACATGACTGACAATGCCAGCGATACTATACCCGAAATCATACTCACGCGCCCCCAAAAGGCAGCGCAGGATTTCAGTGATCAAATCCGCGCTGTATTGCCAATGGCACAGATCATCCTCAGCCCGTTACTGCAGATCAAATTTATCAAACCAACTATTAATTTAAACACATTTGACGGCGTGATTTTTACCTCTGCAAACGGGGTGGAGGCGATGGCGAATTGTGAAATTCCCAAAAATATGCCCTGTTTTGCGGTTGGTCCCAAGACGGCAAAAAAAGCAGAAAACCTTGGCTTTGTGGTTACACAGAGTTCAGGAAATGCAGATGATCTTATCGCTTTGATCTTATCCCGTCCCAGCTTTGGTCGGTTGCTTCATATCAGCGGGGAACATACACGTGGGAATATCGCGTCCCGGCTTGAACAGGCGGGACAAAGCTGCACACATGCGATTGCCTATCAGCAAGAAGCCCTTTCGCTGAGCCCGCAAGCATTGGCCTCATTTAAACGGGGAAAACCCGTGATACTTCCCCTATTTTCCCCCCGAACAGCTCAGCTATTGATGGCACAGGATGTCCCCTTGGAGCACAGTCACATGATCGCATTGAGCGAGGCGGTTGCAGAACCGTTTAAGGATATCAAATTGTCAAGTCTAACTGTCGCTGAGGCACCTAATTCTGACTCTGTGTTGAACAATCTGATCAGCGTATTTCAATTCATTTCAAGCCTTGAGGCGCCTAACGGGGATACGTAGAATACGCTAAGCGCTCGGTTAAGCAAAAAGGTTCATTATGGCAAAAGATAAAGAAAAAAAAGAAGATGTAACCGAAACGGATGCGCCAACTTCTGAACCTGCAGATGAGAGTGTCGAAGTCGCTGAAAACCCACAAAATAAAATGGATGAGATCGAAGCCGCTGAGGTGATCTCTGAAGATCAGTCAAATTCAGATGACAGCAATCTGCAAGAGACTGTGGCTGATGAGGTCGAGGAAGAGACGAATCAATCTGATGCTCAGACCGAAGAAAATTACATTGAAGATAATCAAGACATCCAATCTGACACGCAAACGGATGCCTCGCATGGCGAGACGGAGCCGGCTTCTACAGTATCGGCGCGGGACAAACAAACCTCTGCCTTTGTCCCGATGCTTCTGGGTGGTATAGTTTCAGGGGCCATTGGATTTGGTGCCGCATATTACCTTTTCACATCAAATCTTCTAACCAATGGTGTGACGGTCGCTGATATACAAACAGAACTCAGCGCAGAAATTGAAAATAACTCAGATAGAATTTCCCAGAATACCACTGTCACCAAAGAGCAAGACGCGGCGTTGCAAGCCATTGCCAGCCGCTTGGATGCAATTGACGATAAATTTGAACATCTGACAGACAGCCTTGCAGCCACATCTAGCTTGTCTGATGCCCTCGACAGTTTGAACACGCGAGTGGAAAGCATCGAAGCGCTCGCCGCAGATATGAGCCAAGTCGTCGCCAAACTTGAAAAGCGCCCTGTCGCAGCGACACTATCAAACGAGGTGATCGAGGCCTATAATTCCGAAGTTTCCAAACTTATGGAAACAATGGCTGCCCAGCGCAAAGAGGTGGAGACTCTTTTGGATGAGGCCAATGCTGAAAAAGCGCAAACGTCTGAGATCGCGCGCAATACACAGGCACGCATCACTTTGAATGCAATCCAAACAGCGTTCAACTCAGGGCAAGGTTTTGCAGCGGAACTCGAAGAATTCTCAAAACTCAGCACCAATCCAATTCCCAGCAATTTGCTTGAAATCGCTGCCACGGGTGTGACAGGGCTAGAAACACTCAGTGATGCATTCCCCGAAGCGGCGCGGGCGGCGATTGCCGCCGAACGCTCAGGTGATAGTTATGACGGTACAACGCAAAGCCTTTTGGGCTTTTTGAAATCCCAGGTTCAAGCGCGCTCTGTAACACCAAAAGAAGGCACCGATGCGGACGCGGTTCTGTCCCGTGCAGAGGCTGCTCTACGCGGAGGCCAATTGGAAATTGCCCTCAAGGAGGTTCAAACACTCCAGTCCCCAGCCAAAGAAGCTATGGAAGTTTGGCAATCAAAGGCGCAAGAAAGACTGAACTTGATTGAGGCACTCAACAGCCTTTCTGCAGGTTTTGAAAACTAGGATAGATCAATGCTCATTTCCCTGACAAAAATCCTTCTGTTCATCGTGATCGTTGTGTTGATTGCGAGCGGACTTGCCTATCTGCTGGATGCCAAAGACATTATTCTCGGCGATGTGCAGGCGACAATTGCGGGCACCGAATATATCCTCACGCCCGTTCAGGTGGCTCTG
>LFER01000009.1 GCA_001510135.1 Alphaproteobacteria bacterium casp-alpha6 | reverse complement strand
TACGCAGCAGGCGTTTTCGGCGGCCTCCAAAGCCATTCAGGCAGACAATGATATGGTTTCGCGTTTCACCAGATAAGATTGAATTGAGGCAGTAGAAGCAGCGGGTTCCTAAAGCCCCCACGCCGAATGAAGGCAAGATAGAAATGACACAGCTCATTGCAATTTGTGACGCGACAAAACGGGTCAAAACAGAACGTCTAGCGCATCGACTTGTTGATCATTTGGAGGTCCATTTCGGATCCGCAAAGGTGCTTGATCGCAAAGAAATGCGTAATATTAAGGATAAAAGATCTCAAGCGGCCTATGTGTTTGCCTCTTTGATCGTGGCGCCATCGTCTTGTGAGCTATTTGGCGAAAACTTTGATTTCGTCAAAGATGGTCTAATAAACGGTGACAATCTGACATCCCTTGACCAAGGGAAAACTGTTTTTAACTGGTCATGCACTTTAAAGAACAATGAAGTGGGTTCAGGTAAAGCTCATGAATTCATCGTTATAGATACAGATCTTGAGGATAGTTTTCTATGCGAAGCGCGCCTTGCTCCAATTACCGATACAGTTCTGGTGTTGGACAATTATGTAACGCCCAATTCCCACTTGGTGAATTTTGCAAGATCTGCTCTTGAACGCCTTCCAAACTGTCGGCTCGGCGTTGTGGTTTATTCTGAAACCCATGCATCGCAAGCTTTAGATATGTATTGTCAATTTGAAAACCTTATTGAGGCGCCTGATATGGAACGATTCTCGTTCCTTGGTCATCTGCCAAAATACAAAAAAGGACATAATCACAATACATTAGAGACGATTGGTCTTCAAAGTATTGCACTATCATTATTAAAATTGAATTATCAATCGTTCCCTCATAATATAATGAATGAAATGTTTAAAGGGACTTTGCATTGAAAAACCAGCGGTATCAGGAGCAATCCAAAGATGTGAACAGGATTGTTCTCAAGCATGAGGGTTTGGTTCGTAGAATTGCTTACAAAATGCATTCCCGAGTCTCGACTTTCATAGAGCTGGACGATCTTTTGCAATCCGGTCTTGAAGGACTGGTGGATGCAGCACAGAAATATTCTGCTGTTGAAGGGGCTTCTTTCGAAAGTTACGCAAGCATTCGGATTAAGGGCTCAATATTGGATCTTATTCGCCGATGTGGAAACCTGAACCGATCAACCGTCCAAGCCAAACAGATGATTGATGGCAAACGTGCTGAACTCACGGCAGAATACGGGCGTAATCCTACCGACGAAGAAATCGCGACGTCCTTGCGTTTGTCCATGGACGAATATTACAGTTGGATGCGTCTGTTTGAGGCAAATGTTTCCGAAAGCCTGAGCCAATCATATGACGAATATTCGATGGTGTTTGCAGCGCCAAGAATTGAGCCAGAGCGCATCATTGACAGCCAAAGTCTTCGCGGAGCACTTGTTAAAGCTTTAAAAACGCTCACCACGCAGCAGGCTCAAGTTTTGCAACTTTATTACGTTGAAGAATTGAACATTTACGAAATCGCAAAAGTTCTGGACATCACGCCGGGGCGTGTGTCCCAGATCAAATCCGAAGCCTTCAAATTGCTGAAAACACATCTTTCAGATTTCAAGGATGACATTTAGCTAAGACTGCACGGAGGCAAGCCAATCTTCCTCTGGTGGCGCGCTGTTGAAAACTGTGGTTAAATGACATCTATAAAGACGCCATCAAAACGGCTTTCACGATGAATACAGCACAGATGCCTAATGGTAAATCTGTCCTGCTTGCCGGGACGACAGGATATATTGGACGTTACGTTGCACGCGAACTGATGTCGCGGGGATATCGTGTGATCAGCTTGGGGCGTAGGGCTGCTCAGGAACAAAGTGAGCTTTTTGAACAAATCATTGTGGACCTTTGCGATGCCAAGGCGGTTGCAGACCTTAAAAATAGCCTTCCTGAATGCTCGAGTATTGTATCATGTTTGGGCAGTAAAACAGGCGGTCGACGCGATGCTTGGGCAGTTGAATATGATGCCAACCAATCCCTTCTGAGCCTCGCGCAAGACATAAGCACAGCACCTTTTATTCTTCTTTCTGCGATTTGCGTTCAAAAACCGCGACTGGAGTTTCAGTTTGCGAAGCGCGCATTTGAAGACAGCTTGATCGCTTCTGGTGTGCCTTATTCCATTGTCCGCCCAACAGCATATTTCAAATCGCTGGCGGGTCAGATTGATAATGTGAAAAGAGGAAAAGCCTTTATGATGTTCGATACCGGTAATCGTACGGCCTGCAAACCCATATCGGGTGAAGATTTGGCAGAATTCCTTTGTGATTGCCTTGATCATCCTGACCGGTTCAATCGTGTTCTCCCTATCGGTGGGCCAGGACCTGCGATAACCTCTGAAGAACAAGCCGAAATTTTGTTTCGATTACTTGGTAAGCCGATGAAAACGCGCAAAATTCCAAGCGTGTTTTTTCAAATTGTTAATGGACTTCTTGCACCATTTTCAGTTTTTTCCGAACGATTGGCGGATACGCGGGAATTTCTGCGGATCGGGCACTATTATGCAACAGAATCGATGTTGCTTTGGGACGAAAAAAACAAAACCTACAATCCCCAAAAGACGCCGGAGTTCGGATCGGACAGGCTGGAAACCTTTTATCAAATAGTGTTGGAAACGGGACTGCAGGATCACGATCTTGGCGCCCATAAATTATTTTGAAAGAGGTCTTTATGGAACACCCCGCTTATGTCGACCTGCTCACCCACACATGGGATATGTTGGCGGATATAGCCACAACCAAGACCGCTTCGGGCACCATCACGCTTGCAACCGTTGACACCAACGACCAACCCCAAGCATGTGTTGTGGTTCTCCGTTCGGTGGATCCAGAACATCAGATTTTGCAATTCCATACGGATGCGGACTCGTTGAAATTTCGTAGTCTTCGGCATAATCCCAAGGCGCAAATTCTTGTCTGGAACGAAACTGTTTCCATACAGTTGCGTCTGTCAGTCGAGGTGAACCTGCGCCAGGATGCCGAAAGTCAAGCGCTTTGGCGGCAAGTGCCTTCTCCAAGTCAGGTCGCCTATGGAAAACATCCCGCCACTGGCGCCGTGATTTCGGGCCCCTTCGATTACAGAACATTATCCTCGCAGGATAAATTCGTCGTCGTGGAATGTCATGTCACAAAGATAGACTATCTTTCACTCAAGGCAGAACATTTCCGAGCCGTCTTCGAAAAGGAGGATAGTTGGTCTGGCAAATGGATATCGCCATGACCAAATCAACCCAAATGCCCAGTATTTAAACCGTCTCTGCCTGCTTTTGGCGAACATAGTGTTCGCGCCAGATGATGATTGCACCGGCAAGAATAATCAAAAGCACGCCGGGGAACAGTTTATCAACAGGAAACTCACCAAAAAAGATCCAGCCAAAAACAAATGCGCTTATGATCGCAAAATAACCGAAGGGTGCTAATGCTGACGCCGGCGCCGTTCGGTAGGCGAACATCATCAATAACATTCCAGTACCGCCTGCCATGGACATAAGCAAAATCATAGAACCATCTTTAAGGCTGGCAACAGGGGTAATATCTCCACTGAAGAAGGCAAAAACTGTTGCTACAAGGCCGGATGCAAAAGAGGCATATATATAAATCAATGCGTTGGGTGCGTCGTCGTCAAAATAGCGCATGCTTACTAAATAAAGCGCATAACTAAATGCGGCGACCAATGGCAAAAGTGCACTTATGCTAAAGGTTTCGCTACCCGGTTGGATGATTAAAATTGCTCCCCAGAACCCGATGATCAGAGCACCCCATCGCCATTTACCAACACGTTCTTTGAAGAGAAAAATAGACAAAAGCACCATGAAGAGCCCACTGGTATGACCAAGTACCGATATTGTAGCCAGCTCAAGAAAACCTACAGAGCTGTAAAACGTCAATTGCGCCACTGCGACAATTGCGCCGCGTACAAACGCAAGCTTCCATTGGCGCAGGGCGAGGGATTTTTTCTGAAATTGTAGCTCACCTGTGTAAAGCATGACCAACAGGCTGGGCAAAATCCCAAATACATTACGGTAGGCAGATAATTCAGGGGCTGAATAGTTTGCTAACAAATATCGAACTTCAAGGATCATCACGTCAAAGCACAATAAGCCCGCCAATAGGATCACGATGGCCTTTAAGGTTTTTTGATTTTCACTCAATACCGATCCTAACTAGTCTTCAAGCGCCTCCAGGAAGCTGCGGAGGTTCATTCCAAGGTCTGGCCCCAGATATCCCCCCTCCTGAACAACTGCCAATGGCTTTCGCAATTTGGCGATTGAAGCGGCAATTCTGGAAAACCCATTTGTGGTGATTGACAACCCTTCGAACGGATCGCTTTCGGCTGCATCAAGACCTAAAGCCACAACGATAATATCAGGGCAAAAAGTTTCGATTTGGGACAGTGCCCTTTTCAGGTATACCAGATAATCATCATCACCTGTTTTGCGCGCTAAAGGAAAGTTGAGGTTAAATCCTGAGCCCCGTCCTTTTCCGGTCTCATTGGCCTGCCCCCAATAGAAGGGGTAAAATCTCGATGGATCCGCATGCAGTGACACTGTGAAGACATCGTCACGGTCATAGAATATACCTTGAGTTCCATTTCCATGATGGACATCGACATCCAAGATGGCAATGCGAGCCCCACGCTTTGTGAGATATTGGGCAAGGATTGCAGAATTATTGAGAAAACAAAAACCCCCTGCAACCTCTGCGAAGGCATGATGTCCCGGAGGTCTGCAAAGCGCATATCCGCTTTGATCCCCATCTAGCATATGCGCACCAAGGTTGATTGCTGACTGGGCAGACCAATAGGCAGACTTCCACGTGTCTGCTCCGATTGGACAAGACGTGTCAGCTTGATGAAAACCCGCCTGACCGATTGCTGATGCGGGGTAGCTATCGCCACGTGAGAGCGGGTGAATTGAGGGCACAACTTCGCTTTTGCTATGTACCGATCGCTGCCATCGTGTGTGAACTGTTTGGAGAAACGTCAGATAGCGCGGAGAGTGAATATCTGAAATAGGCCCCATTCCGAAATCTTTTGGAGTTTCAAACTTACAGTTTGCCTCTTTTGCGCCTTGGCTCAGAATTTCAATTCGTTTGGGTTGTTCAGGGTTTGCGGTGAGTTGTCCGCTCGACACAAAGTGTTTAGGGTCATGCGCCCATTGACGGTCATCAAAAAATGCTCTCACAAAATTCTCCTTAGACTTTGGGTGACAATATGGGTTTGTTTGAAAATTGTCATGTTAAATGAGAATGTTGTCGGTCGATCATGTTGCATGTGGCGGCGATTTTTTTCTTTGAGATCTGGGTTTTTTTGAAAGATGTCTAACGACTGGGCCAAAAGACAGCCACTTTTTTATCATTTTAGGCGGCACGTTGCGGATGAGTTGATTTGAAAAAGAGACCCTCTCAAACTGGTGCACGTTGCTTTCTTGGCGTGAGAGTGTCACCTGTTCATTAAAACGGCTTAACTTCTCCTGAGGCCAAATACAAAACAGGATGTAAGATGGTGCGCGATTCGAATTTTGGGACGTCCCAGAGATATTTTTCGCGTCTTTGCTTCGTTTCTGCGTCGATTAGAAAACCACGGGCGAGTTATGATGCTGATCCGTCTTTTGATAAGGATCCCATGATCACTTTATTTCATTCGGTCTGGTTAGGTGATCTTATTTCCAACTCTAGACCTTTGGTTTTGTGTTAATTCAATGTTTCCAGCTACATCTGCACGCCTGTTAGCAATTGGCTCTGACAATCTGGGGGACCGCCAAAGCGTAAAATTTAGGGACCAAAAACGCAACAAAGTTGAAAAAGGATTCATAAGCCAAGTCGATCTGACGTTGCTCATGGATGTGAGATATGGCACTACGGAGCTTGAACGAAGGATAACCTGAGATAAATCATGAGCGATTTTGCAACCCTGCGCGAAGTGATGGTCGATACACAAATTCGCCCATCTGATGTTACAAAGTTTCCTGTTTTGGACGCCATGCTGAAAATACCGAGAGAGCTTTTTGTGCCCCGTGACAAACGGGAAGTCGCCTATATCGGGGAAAGCGTGCCCCTCGGGAACGGACGGGTTGTTATGGACCCTCGCACTCTTGCCAAACTTTTGGATGCGTTAGATGTTACGCAGGATGAACTCGTACTTGATATTGGGTCAGGTCTTGGATACTCCTCCGCAATTTTGTCTCGCCTTGCCGAAGCGGTGGTGGCGCTTGAAGATGATGCAACGCGCGTTGGTGAAAGCGAAGAAGCCTTTCAAGAAATGGGCCTTGATAATGTCTGTGTTTTGGAAGGTGTGCTGCAAGAAGGCGCTGCGCAACACGGACCATACGATGTTATACTCATTCAAGGGGCTGTCGAAGTCATCCCCCAACCTATCGTCGATCAACTTAAAGATGGTGGGCGCATAGGGGTTATTTTTGCGAACGGAATGCATGGAGATGCACGTATTGGCTACAAGCTTGATGGTCGTTTGACTTGGCGCTTTGCCTTCAATGCTGTTCTGCCCCTTCTCGAAGGGTTCCGTAAGGCAAAGGAATTTATATTTTGAGAAATGACTAAACCATTCGTCATTCGCGACGTTATAACATCGAAGGTGTCTCAAGATGATTGACGTGATTAAGAAAAGATCATTTGCAAATAAATCTGCTGTTTTTGCGGCAGCGGTTTTTCTGACCATTCCCCAATTTTTGAATGCAGACACTTTAAGAGAGGCAATGGTTAAAGCCTATAACAGTAGCGGTTTGCTTGAACAAAACCGCGCCTTATTGCGTGCTGCAGACGAAGATGTCGCTGTCGCGGCCTCTGCTATGAGCGGAGTTTTGGGGTGGACGTCAAATATCACGCGTCGCAAAACCCAAGCACTGAGCGATGCTGGTGGATTTGGTGGTCAGAAAACCGATACGGTGGCAAATACTGCCAGCGTTGGTTTAACGGCAAGCCTTACCCTTTACGACGGTGGCCGAAATAAATATGCGTTGGAAGCTGCTAAAGAAGCCGTGCTGTCGACACGGCAGACGCTGGTCGGGGTTGAGCAACAGGTTCTTTTGTCAACAGTCAGTACTTACATGGAAGTTTTGCGCTCTCGCAAAACCGTAACACTGCGCCAAAACAATTTGAGGGTTATAAAAGAAGAATTGCGTGCGGCCAGAGATCGCTTTGAAGTCGGCGAAGTGACGAAAACGGATGTGGCACTTGCAGAGGCGCGTCTTGCAGCTTCGGTAAGCGCTCTGGCAGTGGCTGAAGGAGAGCGCGCTCAGGCAGAAGAGAGCTATAAGCAAACTGTCGGGTCTTCACCCAAAGGTCTCACTGCGCCGGGTCGATTGCCAAAATTACCAAACTCTGCTGCAGCATCAAAAAAATCAGCCGTGCAAAACCATCCTGATATTATCGCTGTTCAACATGACATAAAACAGGCTGAATATAACATGAAACGTGCTGAAGGAGCCTATCATCCAACGGTGTCTCTGTCTTCTTCGCTCAATTATACCGATCAAGAGGCTGATGATTTCCAGCGCTCTGGCAGCGTCAGTCTTTCCGCTGAAGGCCCAATTTATACTGGCGGTCGGCTTCCGGCTTTGCTGCGGCAGGCTACGGCGCGTCGGGATGCACAGCGCTCCGTTCTTCATTTAACACGGCTGAGGCTGGAGCAGGAGGCAGGCAGTGCGTTTGCGCTTTTGCAAATGGCCAGATCGGGACGCGAAGCAAGTGAGGAACAAATAAGAGCGTCCCGCGTCGCATTTGAAGGGGTCCGCGAAGAAGCCAAAGTTGGTGCACGAACAACCCTCGATGTCTTAAATGCAGAACAAGAATTGTTGGATGCACAGGCCGGCCTTATTTCTGCAGAGGCAGATGAGCAAATCGCGGCCTATAGGCTATTGGCGCAAATGGGTAAGCTGACAGTAGACGATTTAAACCTTCCAGTTCAAAAATATGATCCGCTGGAATATTACAACCTTGTCAAAGGGGCTCCGACAGCGCTGAGCAAACGTGGTAAACAGTTGGATAAAGTTCTCAGGGCGATTTCGAAATAACTGGAAGGCTCTGGGGCAAGTTAAGAAAACCGCCAATGAAGTGCGAAATCGAGCAAAGGCACGGCATTTTATGAATGATACGCCCAAAAATTCTGAAGCATCGGATGTTATCGCTTCTCTGAAAGAAATCGTTTCTGACGAAGAGGAGAAAGGACCAGAAACCGTAATCGTCGGTGGAGCTGAAAAATTTATTTTGGCACCGTCATTGCGTGTTACTGAGGAACCACCTGTATCTGATGCCCCTTTGAACGAAACTCTTGAAGAAAAAATTTCTCGACTTGAGGAAATGATCACAGAAACTGAAGGCCCTTGGGAACCCGACACGGCCGGACAGGACGACTATGCGGGACGGCCTGTGACAGGGCTTCCTTGGGAAGAGGTTGTTGATGCCGCCCTCAGTGAAATTGATGGTGATCTTCATGGGGACACTACAGAAGAAAAATCTGAGCACGTCGATAACGCGCCCTATGAAGCAGGAGTAGATCAAGATCCAATCGCAGTGCGGTCTGTTCCAGTTGACTACGAGGCCCTAAGGCCAATGGTTGCAGACATTATTCGAGACGAATTGCGTGGTGTCTTGGGCGAAAAAATCACTGCAAATATTCGCCGTATGGTGCACAGGGAAATTGAGACAGCCGTGACGAAACTGTCACGGGACAAAAGCGAATAAATACAAAAAATGCCCACCAAAGCGGGCATTTTTACTAAGCGATGTTTTTATTACGCTGCTTTTGCCTGTTGAATAGCTGCATTTTGCCGACGCTCACATTCTTCCCGTGACAGGGCTACAGACGTACGAACACCTTTTGATACAAAAAGCATCAACCCTTCTACAACGCGTTCATTTGGGTCGATGCCCGCGCAGGACAGAACCTCGCGACCGTCTCTTGAACGTGCCCAACGGGCGATCTGCTCAGGCCCATTTCCATATTTTTTGTCATCAGCAATTGCATCATCAAGCGCGGCAAGAACCACCGCAGCAAAAAGCTTGCGGGCTCTATTGCCTTGCTCACAGTTGAACGCGGTTGCATCAACGAAATCTCGCATCTCGTCGTCCTTTTATTATTATAGTTGTCTTTAGGCGTGACGCCGCTTATGGACTAAAAATTTTGATTCGGGTAGCACATTTTTGCATATCTGCTATGCAATTTATGCAAATCAATATTTAAATGTCCAAGTTTTGACGTTGCTTGCAAAAGAGTCTTGCTATGGATATAGGCACGCCCAGAGAATAATCAAGAAAAACACCCCGAGGAAACTATGCCAAAAATTAACGGAAATGAAATTCGTCCTGGAAATGTGCTAGAACATGACGGGGGTCTTTGGGCTGCGGTAAAAGTAGATCATGTAAAACCGGGGAAGGGTGGGGCCTTTGCTCAGGTGGAAATGCGTAATTTGCGCAATGGATCGAAGCTGAACGAACGCTTCCGCAGCGCCGATAAGGTGGAACGTGTTCGCCTTGAGCAGAAAGATCAACAGTTCCTTTACGAAGACGCTGGTATGTTGATTTTCATGGATGCGGAAACCTATGAACAGGTACAGCTTCCTGCCGAACTGCTTGGGGATCGTCGCCCATTTCTTCAGGATGGTATGACAATTGTTGTGGAGTTCTACGAAGAAGAGGCGCTGAATGCCACCCTGCCACAAAAGGTCACATGTAAAGTTGTAGAAACAGAACCTGTTGTGAAAGGCCAAACTGCGGCAAACAGCTTTAAGCCCGCGATCTTGGATAATGGCGTTAAAGTGATGGTGCCCCCCTTTATTGCGCAGGACGAGGACATCGTCATCAACACTGATTCCATGGAATATTCTGAGCGCGCCTAGGCACTTATTTTGAACATAAAGCCGTGATCTAAGGGTTTTGCGGATTTTAGAAATCGGTGCTGATATTGCTCAGCACCGCATCATTTGCCATTATGGTGCCGTTAGCTTTTTCAAATCTCAGGTAAATAAGGGCATCCCCTTCGGCCTGAGAGCATGTAAAGCCGATTTCTTTGCCATCCGCTGTGATTGGAGTGTGAAGAGGTACCTGTTTGGTCAAAGTGGCGCGCGCAAGACCTTTGCGTAACTCTGTTTTATGTTTCATACGTGCAGTGATTTCCTGACCGATGTAACACCCTTTGCGAAAATCGACACCGTTCAGAGCTTCAAACCGCATTTCGAGGATATAGCTGTCTGGGAGCAATTCAGCCCCGACCTCTGGAATTCCAAGTCGAATACGTTGTGCTGTCCAATTGACAGTTTCTGCCTCAATAGGCTCCCCATAAAATCGCCACCCCATCTCGGGATGCCGCGGGTCAGCCATGGCACCTGCGGGAGCCTGACCAAGGCCACATGTTACAAAAAGATTAGTGGCCTCAATGCTAACCTTGCGTCTTAAGCGGTACATCATCAATCGCTGACAGAGTGCGTCTGAGGTATTTGTTGCGCAATCAAGAAAAATATCTTCTGCTTTTGTAAAAAGGAAGAAATCAAAAAGGAATTTTCCCTGAGGTCCTAGCAAGGCTGAATAACTTAACCCTTGTTCAGCCTTGGCAATATCATTGGTAATCAAATCCTGAAGAAAATCCTTTGCATCTGCACCGCTCAGGCAGAATACTTTGCGATCATTATAATTTTCTTTCATTTGACCTTCCTTCCAGCATGACTGATATATATGGCGCCTTTTGTGATGGATAAAGATCTTGCGTGCTCCTGTCTCAGTAATAATTCCGACTTTGAACGCGCAAAGTGCGCTTCCCACGATACTTTCAAGCCTCTTTGAAGGGTTAGATGCCGCTATTATTCGAGAGGTCATTGTTGCTGATGGGGGGTCGCGTGATGCGACAGTGGATCTGGTGGAAAAGGTCGGCTGCCATGTTGAACATTGTGCAAAGGGGCGCGGGGGGCAAATCCGGCAGGGAATATCTGTTGCTAAAGGGGATTGGGTGCTCATCCTTCATGCAGATAGTGTGCTGGGTTCTGGGTGGAGTGAGGGGTTTGAACGTTATCTCACAGACCCTGCGACAGCATGGTATTTTAACTTAAAATTCAACAGTGATCATCCTATGGCGCGTTTGACGGCAGGATGGGCGAACCGGCGGGCACGTCTTTTGGGGCTGCCCTATGGCGATCAGGGGCTTTTGGTCAACCGGACGACTTTGGCTTCTTTGGGGGGATATGTGGATCTCCCCCTCATGGAAGATGTTGCGACGGTCCAAAAACTGAAAGGACGCCTCAGTCCATTGCCTATACTGCTCACCACCAGTGCCACGCGTTATGAAAGAGAGGGATGGTTGCGCCAGGGAGCTAAAAATATTTGGCGTTTATTGCGTTATTTTTTGGGTGCTTCGCCCAGCCAACTTGCACAGGAATATGACCAACCTTAACACGCCTTATTTTAAGGCGTTGATAAGGCGACCTTCGCTGAGGCGGATGGTTCTGTCCATACGCTCTGCAATGTCAGGGTTATGCGTGGCGATCAGGGCTGAGAGACGCGTTTCCCGAACAATCGACAATAACGTATCAAAAACTTGATGGGACGTCGTTTGATCCAGATTTCCGGTTGGCTCATCCGCCAACAAAATGCTTGGTCGATTGGCTAAGGCTCGACAAAATGCAACTCTTTGTTGCTCCCCTCCAGACAGCTCCGCAGGGCGGTGCTTGACACGGCTTCCCAATCCCACCTTTGAAAGCAGCTCTCCTGCGCGGTCATAGGCTTTGGAGCGCGCGATACCATCTGCCATCTGGGGGATCATGATATTCTCTGCCGCACTGAATTCCGGCAGCAAATGATGGAACTGATAGATAAAGCCAATGTCGCGGCGTCTGATGATTGTGCGGCGCGCATCGCTTTTAACGTTGAGCATTTCGCCTTTGAGAATAACATCCCCGCTGTCAGGCGTGTCCAATAAACCGGCGATATGGAGCAAAGTGGATTTTCCTGCGCCTGACGGTGCTACGAGCGCGACAACTTCGCCTTCTTTCAAAGAAAGTTCTGCATTTGACAGGACATCAATCTGGTTTGGTTTCCCGCTATTGTAGGTTTTATGCAACCCTTTTAATTCCAGCACAAACTCATTCATAGCGCAGTGCCTCAACGGGGTTTAGCCGCGCGGCGCGTCTTGCGGGGAACAGGGTCACGCCAAAACTCAGAGCCAAAGACAAAATCACAGCGAAGGCGACATCATCAAATTTCAATTCCGCGGGTATGGAATAAATACCGCGTATGGTTGGGTCCCAGACATCGCCGCCGGATATCACATTTATAAAAGCAAAAATCGGATCTACATAAATCGCAAAGAGGCATCCCAAAAGGGTTCCAAGAACCGTGCCGATCACACCGGTAAACGCCCCGCAGATAAAGAATATGCGCATGACCGCGCCTTCACTTAATCCAATGGTCCGCAGGATGCCGATATCGCGCCCTTTGTTTTTGACAAGCATGATCAGCCCCGACACGATGTTCATCGTCGCGATCAGGACCAAAATACCCATGATAATCAACATCACATTGTCCTCAATCGTGAGCGCGCGCAGATAGGCTCCGGATGCGTCTTTCCAAGTCCAAAGCTGCGTGCGTCCACCGGCAGCCTCAAACAATGCGTCATTCAGGCTTTCGATATTCTCTGGGTCCTGCACCATCACTTCAATTTCATCGGCAGCTTCCATCCGGTTGAAATAGTTTTGTGCCTCGCCAAAGGGCATGTAAATGCGCGTTTTGTCTATGTCATATCGGCCCGCCGTAAAGACATAGACAATCTCATAAGTCTTGACTCTCGGGCTTGTCCCGAACGCAGTTTTCAACCCATCCGGAGAAATCAGTTTTATTTTATCCCCAACGGTCGCATTGAGATCCCGCGCAACGCCTGATCCAATCGCTATGCCTTGCGCAAAATCAGAGATATTTCCCAAGGCGCGCTCGGGATTGGCGATGCGGGGCAGGGTCATGAGGTCTTTTTCAGCAAGCCCGATCACTTGAACACCCGCACGATTGCCGTTGTAGGTGGCCATTACTTGGCTTTTTATCACGGGGGCTGCGCGCGTGACGCCTTTTACAGCTTTGACGGCTTCCGCCATTTCCGCATAATTATAGATTTTTCTGTCTAGACGGCCAAATTCGTTGGTCGTTGGGATTTGATATATGGATACATGGGCATTTGCCCCGAGTATGATCCCGACAAATTCTGAACGAAATCCACTGCGCACCGCCAAAGTCGCAATCAACGCAAAGACCGCCAATGTGATCCCAACAAGGCTGATCCATGTCATGACACTGACCCCGCCCTCGCTTCGTCGTGATCTGAGGTAGCGCCAAGCGATCATCCATTCAAAAGGGGCAAAGGGGCGGCTGCTGTTTGACACGTGTGTTCCTTTAATCCTTTGCAAGGCCTTGTGGTTCAAAGACATTGCGTCAAGCCGAAACCGGACTTCTGAGATATAAAACCATAAGAATGAAAATGCCAGAGTAAGAGGGGAAACCCGCTTGCCTAAATTTAAAATTTAATCTTAGGATCGCAACTATGACTAAGATTAGATTTACACCCCTTTTAGATGACCTTCCGGCAACAGTTCCCTTTGTCGGGCCTGAAACACAGGAACGTCAACGTGGCGCAGAATTTGCGGCACGCCTTGGTGCCAATGAGAATATTTTTGGCCCCTCTCCCAAAGCGATCCGCGCAATGCAGGAGGCGACGAGCGAGATTTGGAAATACGGTGATCCGACCTCATTTGATTTGCGAAATGCATTGGCAGATCATCTTGGCCTTGCTGCGGAAAATATTGTGGTGGGCGAAGGGATCGACGGGCTCCTTGGATATTTGGCACGCATGATGGTGCAACAGGGTGATCCGGTGGTTACCTCTGACGGAGCCTATCCGACCTTTAATTACCATATTGTCGGATATGGTGGTGTTTTGCACAAAGTTCCTTATCGTGAGGATCATGAAGATTTGGAAGGTCTGCTGGCTTGCGTTGAACACACAGGCGCCCGGCTTGTCTATTTGGCGAATCCTGACAATCCAATGGGAACGATCCATGATGCGCAAGCGATTGAAGCCTTTATTGAGCGCCTGCCCAAGACCTGTCTTTTGGCCTTGGATGAGGCATATATCGAATTTGCCCCCGACGGAATTGCGCCCAATTCAAAATTGCTTTTTGACAATGTGATCCGTTTTAGGACTTTTTCCAAAGGCTATGGAATGGCCGGTGCGCGCGTCGGGTATGCTTTCGGGCCAGTCGCGCTGATTTCTCAATTTGAAAAGATCCGCAATCATTTTGGGATGAACCGTGTCGCACAGATCGGTGCGATTGCGGCCCTTTCAGATCAGCAGTGGGTAAGCCATCTGCGTGATGAGGTTTCCGAGGCGCGCGCGCGTATTGGTGAAATTGCTGCCCAAAACGGTCTGAGCATTATTGCGTCCGCCACAAACTTTGTTTCCATAGACTGTGGGCGGGATGGAGGATTTGCAAAGGCGGTTTTGGCAAATCTTGTACGGGAAGGTATTTTTGTTCGTATGCCCTTTGTTGCGCCTCAAGATCGCTGTATTCGCGTCAGCGCAGGACCCAAAGCCGATTTGGACCTTTTCGCAAAGATCCTTCCCAAAGCTCTCGATGCCGCGCGCCTAGAAAACTGAAGCGAGCTTTAATGCAGCGGCGTCTGTCGCACCCCGACCATGGGGGATATTGAGGGCACAAAGGGCGGTTTCGATCGTTCCGATCAACCCCATGATCATCTGTGCATTGACATGGCCCATATGCCCAATACGAAAAAATCCGTCCGCGCGCGGGTCGGCCTCAGAATTCATTCCTAATCCGATTCCCAAGGTCAGGCCTGCGTTTTGTTCAACCCACCGCCTTAGGCGCGTACCATCAGGCGCGCCAATGGACAAAGCTGTCACCGCGTGGGAGCGATGATCGGGGTTTGAAATGTTCATTTTCATCGTTCCGTCATTGCTTCCCCAGCAGTCAACAGCTGCCCAGATGGCGTTTGCGAGCGTTTGATGGCGTTGGAATATCGCTTCCAGTCCCTCGCTTTTGATCATATCCAAGGCTTGCCTCAGCCCGTAAATGTGATGGGCCGGTGCCGTTCCACAGAAATATTCGTAGTAAAGTTCTGGCGCGATACGCGGGGCCCAATCCCAATAGGAACTGACGCGCGACAGCCTCTTTTGGCCGTCTTTGGCTTTGTCGCTGAAATAGACAAAGCTAAGCCCCGGTGGCACCATCAATCCTTTCTGACATCCCGCCACCATGACATCCACGCCCCAAGCGTCCATTTCAAAATCGTCACAGCCAAGCGAGGCGATGCAATCAACGGCCAAAAGAGCAGGGTGGTCTTCGTTGTCTATTGCGTGTCGCACAGCCGCCACGTCATTTTTGACCGAGGTTGATGTGTCTACATGCGTGATCAAAACGGCTTTGATCTTTTTGTCTTTATCCCGGCGCAAAGCGTCTTCTATTGCGCCTGCCTCCAACGGCGACTGATTCCCAAATTCGATAATCTCAGAGCCCACTCCCAGCCGGTGCGCCATTTCTGCCCAGCCATGGGCAAAGCGACCTGTCGCGGCAACCAGTACTTGCTCCCCTGCTTCCACGATATTTGCAAGTGCGGCTTCCCAAGCACCATGACCATTTGCGATGTAGATCGCTACATTTCCCGCTGTTTTTGCAACATATTTGAGGTCTGGAATGACACTTTTGGTAATTTCGATCAGTTCCCCCTCGTAAATATTCGGAGAGGGGCGATGCATGGCGCGCAAAACCTCATCAGGGATCACAGATGGGCCGGGAATGGCCAAATACGAACGACCGCTTGAAAGTGACATGCTCAAACTCCTTTGGGATGCGTCATTCCTATTCCTTTTCTGAGCGAGGTCAATCGTCTGTGTTGCTTGCCATAGGCGCGACAAACCTCTAGACCTGCCTACGTAAGAGGCGGCAGAGCAAAATGCTTAAAAAATCCTATGACTACATAAAAATGCTGGACAGCAAACTGCGCCGCGCGTTTGGCAAGGATTTAGAGACACCGTCAGGACGTTTTTGGGCGCGCATCCATTACCATTTGTTTGATCATGCTTTTTTGCGGGTGTTTTGGACCAATCATAAAGAAATCGCGCCGGGCGTTTTTCGATCCAATCAGCCCACCGAGTGGCGGTTTATTTCTTATCACGCAAAGGGGTTGCGGTCGGTTTTGAACCTGCGTGGCTGGGATGTTTACGCACATTACCAATACGAAGAACGAATATGTCAAAAACTTGGTATGCGGCTTGAAAACATAAAACTTAATGCACGAAACGCGCCCCAGAGCGAAGATATAAATGCTATAGTGGATTGCCTTGGAAAAATGGAAAAACCGTTGTTGTTCCATTGCAAATCCGGCGCCGATCGCGCGGGGCTGGTCTCTGCAATATATTTGATGGTCTATGAAGGAGCCTCTGTTCAGGAGGCGATGAAACAGCTGTCGTTCCGGCATGTGCATGTGGATTTTACGGCCACAGGGGTGTTGGATTATTTCCTTTGGACCTTTGAAGAACGCCTCAATCACGGCAACATTGCGTTTCTGGATTGGGTAAACAGCGAATATGATCCTGAAACTCTGCAGGAAGCTTTTGAAAAACGCCGTCCTCTGGCTGAGACGCTTGAAAGCATGAGGCAGGCAAATTTGGCGGCACCGGCGCCGCAGTGAGAGGTACGAATGGCAGAGATAGCGATCAAACAGATCTTTGATGTTTCCAAAACTGCGTTGATGCGCCATGGCGCCCAAGAATGGATTGCGGATCACGTGGCCGACGCCGTGGCAAAATCAGAAAGTGTGGGAAACCGCATCTGTGGACTTTATTATTTAGAAAGCTACTGCCAGCAGCTCATCACTGGGCGCGTGTCTGGCGCTGTTGAACCTGTGGTGTCCAAGCCAAAAGAGGCGACAATATTTGTGGATGCAAAATTCGGCTTTGCGCAACCGGCCTTTGCAAAGGCTTTGCCAAAGGCGTTGGTGCAAGCCCGAAAATCTGGGGTTGCAACTTTGTCTGTCGGGCACGCCCACACGTGTACTTCACTGGGCTATTTTACGGAACAAATCGCATGCCAAGGATTGATCGGTATTGGTTTCACCAATGCGTCCCCCATTGTTGCGCCCCCTGGTGGAAAAACCCGTGCCATTGGGACCAATCCTATCGCCTTTTCTGTTCCCGACGGAAAAGGTGGCGTTGCTATGCAATTTGACCAGTCCACGACCACGGTCGCTTTGGGGAAAATTACCATGGCCAAAGCTGTCGGAGAACGCATTCCAGAAGGATGGGCTGTTGACAAAGATGGGAAACCGACCACCGATCCCGAGGCAGCGCTTCAGGGCTCCCTCGTCTCTATGGGGGGCTATAAGGGGTGGGGCTTTGGGCTTATGGCAGAGCTTTTGAGCGCGGGCATGACGGGTGGCGTTGTGTCGCGTGATGTGAAGCCTTTGAAAGCGCCTGAAGGTCCCCCGCATGACCTTGGTCAGTTCTATATACTGATTGATCCCGCCGCAGGTCAGGCCTTTTATGAGCGCTTGGCGCAAGTCGCAGAGGCCGTTGCCTTAGACGAAGGCGCACGTATGCCCGGGCAATATAAAACGCCTGCTCATGCTGTAGAGGTCCCAGACACACTATGGGATCTGGCGACAGGCCTCGCTGAGCAGGGCAAAGCGTAAAGAGTCTTCCTCAAATTTTCCGCAACCAAAATCAGACCTTTTTCTGACGCGCTGGCTTAACTACACGCATTCGGGAAGATGATATTCTAAATTAAGGTTGAAGTGGTGGGCGACCTTGGAATCGAACCAAGCGTGCGTCTCCGCGAGGGAGTTACAGTCCCCTGCCACACCTTGCGGCCTGTCGCCCACGGCTCTTTCATCAAAAGAGTGATCGAGTGACTACAAGTGAGGCGAAGGGAGGTCAACAGGAAAATGTCGCCTGACGTGCGAAGTTTATCAAACCTGCGCAAAGTTTGACAGAATTGGGCAGTCTGGACGGCCGTCGCCTTTGCAGCTTTGGACAAGATGGGACAGTTCATCGTGCAAAAGCTGCAGCTCTTTTTGTTTTTGTTCGATGTCGCGCAAGCGTAAGCTTGCCAGATGTTTCACATCAGCGCTTGAACGATTTTGATCTTCATACAGGTCCAAAAGATCGCGGCATTCGTCGATCGAAAATCCAAACTCCCTTGCGCGTCGGATAAAGACCAGCTTTTTCAGCGCAGAGTGGTCGTAATCGCGGTATCCTGCGGCACTGCGCCCTGTGGGAGTCACAAGGCCGATATCGGAATAATATCGGATAGTTTTTACAGGCAGACCAACTTTTAAAGCGGCGTCAGAGATTTTCATGAATTCACCCTTGACCTTCCAGTTACTGGAAGGACTATATGGGCGTTGTGATTTACAAACAAGGTGCATGACATGACTGCTCTGGCCCAAAACTTATCAATCAACTGGAAATGTCGTCATACGTGGCGCAGGGCGTCAAAAAACACGATGTGGTGTTTGCTTGGGTGCTCTATCGGCGATTTTGGAACGATTGCGTTCTTTCAGTTTACCGGCATTCCTTGGCCGACTTTGGCAATAATGACCCTTGCTATCATAAATGGTTTGTTGACCTCTATTGCGCTTGAGACGTTTATTCTGTCGCGTCAAATGAGTCTAAAGCTCGCTTTCAATACGGCGATCGGAATGTCCATTATTTCAATGGTTTCAATGGAAGCCGCGATGAATGTTGTGGACGTGTTGTTGACCGGCGGGGCCATGCTGACGTGGTGGGTGGTACCTATCATGCTTTTGGCAGGCTTTTTGACCCCGCTGCCCTATAATTACTGGCGTCTCAAAGCGCTTGGCAAAAGCTGCCATTAATCCCCCTTAGGGTAAGTAAAAAGTGGCCGTGGATTTCGCGACCACTTTTTCGCTTGGCATTGTTACAAGCTCTGCGCTTAGGAAAAACAAGGCTTTGCCGGCGCGTTCCACCTTGGCGCGGCAGCTGAGAATATCGCCAGATGCAGGTCGTAGAAACTGTGTATCAAGGGTTGTCGTGGCAACTGGGACCAATTTATCCATATGCGCAAAACAGGCAAAGACCATAGTTGTATCGGCTAATGCGCCCATCGCTTGACCGCAAACGATGTGGCCGACACGTTCAATGTGAGGCGTAATAGGGATATCGATACGTGCAAATCCATTTGAGCAGTCTATCAATTTTGGCTTCAGGTCTAAAATCCATGGGGCAAAATTTCCCTCAAGAAATTCTTGTGCAATTGTAAGCGTAAGTGCGACTGTCATTGCGATATCCTTCGGTATTGGTCACCAATCAAATATCTTATTACCCTAAGCGAGCGCGCACGCGGAGGAAAGCCATATGATGACTCAATTTGTCAAAGTTAACGGGAATCAGTTTTTGGTCAGAAAATGGGGGGCGCCTGAGAACCCCATAATTTTGATGCTCCATGGATTTCCTGAATATTCCGGCGCTTGGGAGGACCTGGCGGATATTCTAAAGGACAGGTTTTATTGTTTTGCTCCTGATCAGCGTGGTTATGGACAAAGTTATGCGCCAGAGAATGTCGAAGACTATAAAATTGGTTATTTGGTGGAGGATCTAAAGGGGATTATCGATAATTTTTGGGGGCCAGTGATGGTTTTGGGACATGATTGGGGGGCCGCTGCTGCCTATGCTTTGGCCATTGCACATCCTGATCTGGTCTCAAAGCTTGTTATTATGAACGGGGTGCATCCCATTCCTTTTCAAAGGGCTTTGCTGGAAGATGAAGCACAAAATGCAGCCTCCCAATATATCCCTTGGTTACGACGTGAGGGGTCCGAAACAATTCTCGCGGAAAATAGTTTTGTGCGATTGATTGCGATGTTTTCCCAATCCATGGACATGGGATGGATGAGAGACGCGCGATTGGATCGCTACAAATCTGCATGGAAAGATGTCCAAGGTGTGCGCACGATGGTCCATTGGTATCGCGCTACCGCGCTCCTTGTGCCAAAGCCTGAAAACATTCCCCAAAAGTTTCCAGACATGCATGCGGCAAGCATGCGTATTTCTATGCCCCATTTGCTGCTCTGGGGGGAAAATGACACGGCCCTTTTGCCAAAAAGCTATGACGGTTTAAGGGATCTTTGTGATGATCTGACCATACTCACCATTCCCGATGCGGATCATTGGTTGCACCACCAGGTCCCCGAAAAGGTTGCTGCCCATATTTTGCATTGGATCAGCGCGCCCAGAAACCAGTAAACATTATTGAAAACCACGCTTTCTTCCCGATCAGGCAAAGCTTTTGGCCCTCGTTTGCATTTTATATCAGTCGCTAAATTCCAAGTCACTGGTATGTCAGATCTGCGTCCCTTTATCACTCCAGAAATCCGCAACTGTCCACGGGTCATAAGCGCTTAGAGTGAAGGGCTGGTCTGTAGATGACATCCCAACATCTGAAGTCTCTGCCTCCATGCAACCCGCTGGGTTGCTGGTAAAATTTGTCGAAACAAATGGTGGTTGCGGTTCAATTGGCAAGTCGGGCGCGCCACATTCCTTAAATCCCAGAGGCGCGGATTGTATCCTAAAACCGGTTTCTGAAGATCCCTCGAACCGAAGCTCACCAACCTCAACACCCATGACTTCGTGTCAATTCGCTGCTGAAACCGGCATAGTTTCCAAAGACCCTAATATCACATTTTCACCGGATGTTGCTTCAAAAGCTGTTTCTGACGTGTCAGCGGTGGAAAGCTTAGATGTTTTGGGTTCTTGTTGCGATTTTTCACCAATCCCACTTTCATCAATTGGGCATTCAACGATAATTGGTTCATTTGGTCGGGCTGGCTCATTATCCGCTTCCGTTTCAGGAGGCAGATTTGAGTTTTCCGGTTGAGCAAACCCTACAAATGCCGACCCCAATAACTCGAGCCCTATCAAAACTGCCAACATGTGATCCCTTCCCGAAAGTCATGCGACTCATATTAAAATATCCGTAATGATAAGTTAAGACGCAAGAGGTGGTTTACATACTAACAAAAGTAATGGTCAAGAAATTTCATCATTTTGTAAAAATTACCGGAAAATTGATATAAAAAGCGCATCTTTCTGGCCTCTTTGTTTCCAAAAAAGAAACAACGTGCCCAGTCATTTAGGCTTTTTAAGCGGCCAGTAATGGCAAAATGACTGCAGTCCGATCTATTGTCGGGGATATCTCATCGATTCGATTTGGGGGGCTTGAGCAGGAAATCTTAATTTCTATTTGACATTTATTGTATCAGATTGAGTGCCGGTCTGCTTTAGACGTCTAGTTCTTCGACAAATTTTGCGTTTTCTTGGATATATTGAAACCGTAATTCTGGCTTTTTACCCATCAATCGTTCAACCAAATCGCCAGTTTCGCCGGGTTCATCTTCGTCTATACTCACCCGGATTAACTTTCTGGTCTTTGGGTCCATCGTCGTTTCTTTGAGGTCTTTCGCGTTCATTTCGCCCAAGCCCTTAAAGCGGCTGACATCTATTTTACCCTTACCGCCGAGCCCTTTTTCAAACCAGTATTCCCGTTCTTTTTCGTCCAGACAATAAACCCGATTGGCGCCTTGCGTCAGGCGGTATAGGGGCGGGCAGGCAAGATAGAGATGACCCGCGTCAATTAAGGGACGCATCTGGGTAAAGAAAAACGTCATCAAAAGCGATGCAATATGCGCTCCGTCTACATCCGCATCCGTCATAATGATCACCTTGTCGTATCTCAGGTCATCCAAATTGAAGCGTGTTCCAAGCCCAACGCCCAAGGCCTGAGCGAGATCTGCGATTTCTTGGTTGCTGCTCAGCTTTGAACTCGCCGCTCCCAATACGTTCAAAATCTTTCCGCGTAGCGGTAACAATGCTTGGTTTTTGCGTTCACGTGCCATTTTTGCAGATCCGCCTGCACTGTCACCTTCTACGAGAAAAATCTCGGTACCGTCTCGGGAAGTGGCGGAACAGTCAACTAATTTGCCCGGCAAACGGAGCCGTTTGGTTGCCGTTTTACGCTGTGTTTCCTTTTCAAGACGCCGTCGCATCCGTTCTTCGGCACGAAGAACAAGGAAATCAAGAATAGCACCGGCGGATTTTGTATCCGCGGCAAGCCAATTGTCAAAATGGTCCCTCACGGCGTTTTCGACAAGCCTTTGGGCTTCCACAGTGGCCAATCGGTCTTTCGTCTGGCCCACAAATTCAGGTTCGCGGATGAAACAGCTGACCAATGCGCAGCCCCCTGACATCAGATCTTCGCGGGAAATATCCTTGGATTTTTTATTGTTTACCAATTCCCCATACCCGCGGATCCCTTTGAGGATTGCTGCCCAGAACCCCACTTCGTGAGTGCCGCCTTCGGGTGTGGGAACGGTGTTACAATAGGATTGGACGAATCCATCGCGCGAGGGCGTCCAGTTAATGGCCCATTCAACTTTCCCCGCTGTTTGAAACCGTTCTTGGAAATCGACCGTCCCGCGGAACGGTTTTTCGGAATAGGTTGTCACCCCGTTAAGAGTTTCATTAAGGTAATCGCTCAGACCGCCTGGAAAATGAAAACTGGCAAGCGTTGGGGTCTGCCCGTCATCGATGGCTGATTTCCAGCGAATTTCAACACCACTGAACAAATAGGCTTTGGAACGGATCGATTTAAAGAGCCGAGCAGGTTTA
Organism: Alphaproteobacteria bacterium casp-alpha6; assembly: GCA_001510135.1. GTDB lineage: Bacteria > Pseudomonadota > Alphaproteobacteria > Rhodobacterales > Rhodobacteraceae > LFER01. The sequence goes on along the minus strand of LFER01000009.1, from coordinate 79,081 downwards.
AATTGATGTGCACCAAAAATTTCGCTGTCTGCATGAAATGTTACGGAGGTACCGCGCCGGTTTTGCGTTGGGCCAAGTTTTTCCAAACCGCCTAACGGCAGTCCGCGCGAAAACCGTTGTTCATAAAGTTCTTTATTTTTAGCGACCTGCACCACCAAACTGTCAGAAAGCGCGTTCACAACCGACGCGCCCACGCCGTGAAGGCCGCCTGACGTCTGATAGGCGTCTCCGCCAAATTTACCACCCGCATGGAGGGTGCAAAAAATCACTTCGAGCGCAGATTTTCCAGGGAATTTCGGGTGAGGATCAATGGGAATGCCCCGACCGTTATCACGGATTGTGATGGCATAATCTTCGTGCAGTTCCACTTCAATGCGCGTGGCAAAACCAGCGACCGCTTCGTCCATAGAGTTGTCTAGAACTTCTGCAACAAGATGATGCAAAGCGCGTTCGTCCGTTCCACCAATATACATGCCGGGACGCTTTCTGACAGGTTCTAGGCCTTCCAGAACTTCGATCGAATTTGCATCATAGTTATTTTCAGCGACGTTACTTAGTAAATCACCCATTTTTGCCTGCTCTTTTTTATTTCTATGATTATGCCAGTTGTCGGAACAAAGGGAAAGAGAAGAAACACCTTATACTTTTTTGTATAAGGTATGCAGAGCGCTTGAACTCCGCTGAAAAAAATGCAATTTAAAATGAATAGAGAATTATTTTAATACTATAATTCAAAAACTGAACCTTTGTACCTGAGACGTGGAATTTCAAGTTGAGTGCTTTTAAATCATCAAGCTGACGGAATACCCAGATCTCATCCCGTTTGCACACTTTCTGGCAATGGGAGGGAGCGGCGCCCAGGCAGACTATAATCCCCCACCCCAATCTGCCTGGGCTGCCAGAAAATAATCACTATACCTGTTTGATGTGCGAGTTTTTTCTTGAATTGATACAGGAAACTTTTTGTTCTAGGTGCAAATGGACTTCGAGATAAGGAAATTTAAATGAATTGGATTGTGCCTTATCTTGGCTCTTTTCGCTCTATGCTGCGCCTTGGTGGACCACTGATCTTGAGCCAGCTGGCGCTTATGGGAATTGGTGTGACCGATAGCATCATGTTGGGCTGGTACTCGGTTGAAGCGCTGGCGGCTGGCGTCTTGGGGCATACTGTCTTCTTTGTTATTTTTATCGTTGGGGGTGGCTTTGGGATGGCAATCATGCCTCTCGTGGCAAGTGCCGTTGCGCGTGACGCTATTACGGAGGCGCGGAGGGTCACACGCATGGGTCTGTGGTTGTCGATCGCATATGCGGCTGCAGTCCTACCTGCGTTTATCTACTCAGAACCATTGTTGGTGATAATCCGTCAACCAGCAGAACTTGCACAATTGGCGAGCCGTTATTTGTCGATCGTCGGCTTTGCAATGGTACCGGCTCTTATTGTTTTGGTTTTGAAATCTTATCTTTCCGCGCAGGAATTGATGCGATTTGCGTTGTTGACCACGATTATCGGGTTCATTGTCAATATCCCGCTGAATTATGTCTTGATCTTTGGAAAGCTTGGAGTGCCAGAGCTTGGCGTAGAGGGGTCTGCTATTGCGTCATTTCTGGTGAATAGCTTAATGGCTATTTGTCTTTGCATTTATGCCGCCATTAAGCTCCCCGAACAGGCACTCTTTCAACGTATTTGGCGGCCAGATTGGGCGTCCATGAGAACCGTGACCAAGCTGGGGCTTCCAATTTCTGTCACTTCTCTTGCTGAAGCGGGGTTATTTTCGGCGTCGACGCTTATGATGGGGTGGCTTGGAACGGTCGCGGTGGCGGCGCACGGTATTGCGTTGAGCATAACGAGTCTGACCTTTGTCATTCATGTCGGCCTGTCCAGTGCGGCAACAATTCAGGTGGGGCATGCCTTTGGGGCCAACAGACTTTCTGATTTAAAGCGCAGTACGATTGTCGCCTCATGTGCTTCTGCTGTGATTGTTGCGCTGACAGTGCTTTTGTTTCTTAGCATGCCTGAATTTTTGGTATCGCTTTATGTCGACCCCATGGCCCCCGAGCTGGACGAGATCTTGATCTATGGGACATTGCTTTTGTTTATGGCGGCCCTGTTTTCCACAGTGGATGCAGCGCAGGTTATGGCACTTGGAATGCTGCGCGGAATTCAGGACACCTCAGTACCAATGGGAATGGCCATTGTCAGCTACTGGATAATAGGAATTCCTGTTGCCTATTGGCTGGCATTTACGCTGGAATGGGGCGGCGTCGGGCTCTGGGCGGGGCTTGCCATTGGCCTTGCCTGTGCCTCATTTGGATTGATCGGGCGGTTTTTGATCCTTTATCGCAAATTACATGCGAAAGCTGCCTGATCCACCATCACCTAAGGGATGCACAAAAGGTGGCAATGCGCTGGCAGGCATCGGTTAATTGTTCATCTGACGTCGCGTAGCTAATGCGGAAATTTGGTGACAACCCAAAGGCCGCGCCAAAGACGACTGCAACGCCTGTGTGGTTCAAAAGTTCTGTGGCAAAATCTTCGTCCGTTTCAATCGACTTACCCGATTGGGTGATTTTTCCCATCAAACCCGCGATAGAGGGATAAACATAAAAGGCTCCTTCGGGTTTGGGGCATTCAATCCCCTCAATCTGGTTAAGCGCATCGACCACAAGGTTCCGGCGGCGCACAAAAATCTCATTATTGGATTTGAGAAAATCTGTGGGTCCATCAAGTGCTTCGAGCGCGGCCCATTGACTAATTGTGCAAGGATTTGATGTGCTTTGACTTTGAATTTTACCCATCGCTTTAATCAGTTCTTTGGGCCCCCCCGCATATCCGATGCGCCATCCGGTCATCGCATAAGCTTTGGACACTCCATTGCAAGTCAGGGTACGATCATAAAGTTTTGGTTCCACCTCTGCAGGGGTCGCAAACTGAAATCCATCAAAGGCGAGGTGTTCGTACATGTCATCGCTCATGATCCAAACATTGGGAAATTCGAGCAACACATCTGTGAGTTCTTTTAACTCATCGTATGAATATCCGGCGCCTGTCGGATTGGAGGGCGAATTAAAGATAAACCATTTTGTGCGCTCACAGAGCGCATCGCGCAGATCCGATGCGGTCAATTTGTAATTTGTTTCAGCACTGGTTTTCACGACCACGGGCGTGCCGCCAGCCAATAGCGCCATATCCGGATAGCTGACCCAATAGGGCGCAGGGATGACAACTTCATCCTCCGCATTCAAGGTGGCGCATAAGGCATTATATAAAACCTGCTTTCCGCCAGAGCTGACGGTGATCTGGTCTGATGCGTATGTCAGGTTGTTCTCACGCTGGAATTTTCGGCAAATCGCTTCTTTCAACTCGTTCATTCCATCAGGGGCAGTGTACTTTGTTTTGCCTGCCTCAATCGCTTTCTGTGCAGCGGCTTTGATATGCGCAGGCGTATCAAAATCTGGTTCACCAGCACTCAGAGAGATTATGTCGCGTCCTTGCGCTTTCAATTCTCCCGCAAGTGTGGACATTGCAATGGTGGGTGAGGGTTTTATCTTAGCCAAAGACTTTGCAAAAAATGGCATGAACGGCACCTGTTTGAAGTAATTGCTGAAATGTCTTAGGCTTGAGTTAAGTAAACATCAAGTAAACTGAAAAGAAAGCGCGATGGAAAAACAGGAAATCAATTGGTACGCCGAAGAAGCCGCAACCTTTGGCGACCGTCTTGCAGGGGCGCGTGAGGCCAGCGGTATGACGCAGGCTCAGCTTGCGAAAAATCTCGGCGTCAAGCTATCGACGCTCAAAGCTTGGGAACAGGATCTTTCTGAACCTCGTGCAAACCGGCTGTCGATGTTAGCGGGGCTCTTGAACGTTTCTATCATGTGGCTCTTAAACGGAGAAGGTGAAGGAATAGACCCGCCGGACAAAATCAATATGCGCCTGCAAGATGCAAATGACCTCTTCTTGGAATTGCGCAGTCTCAGAGCCCAATTCAAACAATCCTCTGATCGCTTGGGTGCTATTGAAAAACGCCTCCGAGAGGTGCTTGGGTCTGATACCCAATGATGAAACAAAGTTCTTCGAAAGAGCCCCGCGACATCCGGGAAAAAAGACTGCGTATGCGTTCCATGCGTCGGGGTACAAAGGAAATGGATATTATACTGGAAGGCTTTTTCGCGATGTCTTTATCTGACTTAGATAATGGGACATTAGACGAATACGAGGCTCTGCTGGACGAAAATGATCAGGATCTCTACCAGTGGATTTCAGGACAAACCGATGTCCCTTCACAGCATAGAAAAATGATAAATCTAATAAAAACCTATCTACATCACAAACATGGATAATTTTAAGCTTAACGTATTTTTGGGTTTTTTCCTGCAAAAACCGAAAAGTGTTTTTGTTGGAGATTGTTATGAATGTAGAAAATACGTTTGGTACTGACCAGCAGACGAAATATATGGCCAATTATTTGGACGCTTTGTCGTCTGTAGAACGGCTTCATCGTTTGCTGCTTGATGTCATCACGGATGAGTTTGAACGCTTGGGCCATCTGGAACTAAATGCGGTGCAGGCGCTTCTCCTGTTCAACATAGGGGATAATGAAGTGACCGCGGGTGAGTTGAAATCGCGTGGATATTATCAGGGAAGCAACGTCAGTTATAACCTTAAAAAACTGGTGGATATGGGGTATATGCACCATCAGCGGTGTGAAATTGATCGTCGATCTGTGCGGGTTAAACTGACACAAAAAGGTCGCGAAATTCGTCAGGCTGTTGCTCGTTTGTTTGCTAGGCATGCCGAAGGTTTGATCACGCAGGAAATTTTGGATGGCTCATCCATTGACCATATTTCCGCGACGCTGAAACGTGTTGAACGTTATTGGACCGATCAGATCCGCTACATTTACTAATGCTGAACGCAGGACTGCGGATTGCGTCATCTGAAATATACCCGTTCACGTAGGAACGGTGAACTGCCAGAAGGCAGTTTTGCACCTGGGATATCCCTTCATTTTTGTTTTTTGCTCACCAATGACCGGTATTTCCCATGGAAAGCCAAGGCTCTGCTGGATCAAGCGATCCACCTTTTTGCAAAAGTTCTATTGATACATTGTCTGGAGATCGAACAAATGCCATGCGCCCATCTCTGGGTGGACGGTTAATCACGACACCATTTTCCGATAAGTGCTTGCAAGTGTCATAGATATTATCCACTTCGTAAGCGAGGTGACCAAAGTGGCGGCTATCGCTTGGCAAACCGTCATCCCCATCCCAATTATAGGTCAGTTCTACAGGACAGTCTTCCTGCCCTTCAGGCGCAAGAAAGACCAGAGTAAATCGTCCCTGTTCGCTTTCATGCCTGCGTGTTTCCTTTAGGCCAAGCAGTTTGTAAAATGCGATGGATGTTTCCAGATTTTGGACCCGAACCATTGTATGAAGATAACGAAGCGCCATGGTAGAATTTTTCCTCTAGGATTGGTCGCGTCAAAGTAAGCCACGTGCACTGCGCCATGTCAAATGGCAAAGATGTTTTGTGAAAGCCAGAAGCTGTGACCCCTTGAGGACGGCTGTAACCTAGATGCATCACTTCCTCTATACGGATGTAGCGGTTTGCATGCGCTGGGCATCAAGATATAGTGGTGGAAAAGAATAATTGAAAAGGATTCTCTCATGCCCCTTTCGCCCGAGCAAGCTGCCGAAATTGAAGAGCAGCGTCGCCATTCTCAGGCTACTTTGCGTGCTGTCAGTCCTGGGATGGAGAGCCATCTTTACACGGCCTATCCGGTGTTGGACCATGGGTTCGTGCGTGTGATCGATTACATGGGCGATGACGCCGCCATCTGTCAGGCGGCGCGGGTTAGCTATGGAAAGGGCACAAAATCTGTTCAAAATGACGAAGGATTGATTCGTTATTTGATGCGCCATTGGCACTCGACGCCATTTGAAATGTGCGAGATAAAATTGCACGTGAAGCTACCGGTTTTTGTTGCCCGTCAGTGGATCCGCCACCGGACCGCAAATGTTAACGAATATTCGGCGCGTTACTCAATTCTTGATCGCGAATTCTATATCCCTGCAGAAGACGCTCTGGCAGCTCAATCCGTGGTCAATAATCAGGGACGTGGTGCTGCCCTTAGCGGCGAAGAAGCAGAACGTGTGCTAAGATACCTGCGCGACGATGCGTCACGCTGCTATGATCACTACGAAGAAATGATTTCTGATGAGGGCCAACAGGGGCTTGCTCGCGAATTGGCGCGGATGAACCTTCCTGCCAATATCTACACCCAGTGGTACTGGAAAGTGGATTTGCACAATTTGCTTCATTTTTTGCGACTGCGTGCCGACAGCCATGCACAATATGAAATCCGGGTCTATGCAGAGGAAATGTGCAAAATCGTGTCTGATTGGGTGCCTTTTGCCTACAGCGCCTTTGAAGATTATCGGATGGGGGGGGCGACACTATCCTCTAAGGCGCTAAGCTGCATCCGGCGGATGTTGGTGGGCGAAACTGTTACCCAAGAAAGCTCTGGCATGAGCAAAGGTGAATGGCGCGAATTTGAAGCTGTGATTGGAAAATGACCCTGCGGATTAAGGCGTTACCACTTCGATGGTTTGCAGAAGTGCCCCGTTCGGATCATAAATCAAAATCTGGTTGCTGCTGGTGACGACTGCGTACCATCCTGCGCCTTTTGTAAAGGCCACCGGAGTATTCCCTTGAGGGAGTGTGATGCTGTTTGGCAAGGTCAAAGATGCAGGTCGATCTTGAAAGCGTAGGAAAATCAGCGTAACCAACGTTATAATCCCGCCGATCATGGTCAGGGTGAGAATAGTGACCAAACGGCGCAGAAAGGTAAGCTGCGGTACGTTCAGGTCCGTTTGATCAGGGTCTGACATGACACAATCCCAAGTCGAATTCACTATTGAGCAAAATCCGCCCAATCGCCTTGATAAAGCCCTTTTTCGCGATGCGCCAGAGGCCGCGGATCTGTCGCGCACCCAATTGGCACGCATGATAGAGGCGGGTCAAGTGCGCGTGGATGGGTTAGTTGAGACCAATGTCAAAGCAAAGGTGCCAGAAGGCGCCTTGGTGCGCATCACAATTGAAAGTGCCAAAGAGGTCGATACCATACCTGAAAACATACCTCTATGCGTCGTCCACGAGGATAGTGATGTGATTGTCGTGAATAAACCTGCAGGAATGGTGGTACATCCGGCACCCGGATCTCCTTCAGGGACGCTGGTCAATGCGCTTTTGTATCATTGTCGCGACAGCCTTTCTGGGATTGGGGGTGAAAAACGCCCGGGTATAGTGCATCGCATTGATAAAGACACCAGTGGCTTGTTGGTGGTTGCCAAAAATGACAAGGCACACCATGCGTTAGCAAAGCAATTTGCAGATCATTCGGTGGAACGTCTTTACAAGGCGCTTTGCTATGGAGTGCCGGATACCAGCGAACCGCGGTTAAAAGGCCTGCGCGGTGTCAGTTTTGAAGCCGGTGCAATTGTGAAAATCACTACACAGCTTGCCCGCCATAAAACCGACCGTCAACGGCAGGCGGTTATTTTTGAAGGGGGCCGTCATGCGGTGACGCGCCTAAGGGTCGATGGCAGATTTGGAAACCCAGATGCCGTAGCGCTGGTTTCGTGCTGGCTTGAAACTGGGCGCACGCATCAGATACGCGCACATATGGCCCATATTGGTCATGGATTGATCGGCGATCCCGTATATGGACGGGCGCGAAAGATTGCAAAAACCGCCTTTGGCTTTGACACCTTTGAAAAGCTTGCAGCGTTTCCACGTCAGGCCCTGCATGCGGCAGTCTTAGGCTTTGTGCATCCCAATACGGATGAGAGTATGCGTTTTGAGGTGGAAATGCCGCAGGACATGGCGTCACTTATGCACGATCTGCATAACACAAATGCGTGAAAAGGGCTTTTACAGGTCAGAATTTATCATATCTTAATGCTACCACTTGAAATACTCTGGCGGATGCCTAGGTAAATGTTAACATGCAAAACATTGAGGGGATGACATGAGTAATTACGCAAACCTTCCAGCCCCAAGTCCCGAAAGCGGGTTAAGCAGATACATGCAGGAAATCCGTAAGTTTCCTATGCTTGAGCCTGAAGAAGAATACATGTTGGCAAAGCGCTGGGTCGAAGAACAAGATACAGAAGCCGCCCATAAAATGGTGACATCTCACCTGCGTCTGGCGGCTAAAATCGCCATGGGCTATCGTGGATATGGATTGCCCCAATCCGAAGTGATTTCCGAAGCCAATGTTGGATTGATGAAGGCAGTGAAGCGCTTTGATCCTGAAAAAGGGTTTCGTTTGGCCACCTATGCCATGTGGTGGATCCGTGCGAGCATTCAAGAATATATCCTGCGTAGCTGGTCGCTTGTCAAAATGGGTACAACGAGCGCACAGAAAAAGCTGTTTTTTAATCTTCGTAAAGCAAAATCACGCATTGGCGCTTTGGAGGATGGAGACCTTCATCCTGAAAAGGTGAAGCAAATCGCAACGGATCTTGGAGTGACGGAGGAAGAAGTTGTTATGATGAACCGCCGCCTCTCTGGCGGGGATGCGTCGCTGAATGCAATGGTGGGTTCGTCGGATGGTGAAAGCTCTATGGAATGGCAGGATTGGCTGGAAGATACAGATGCTGATCAGGCGGGCGATTATGAATATCGCGATGAGCTTGAAACGCGCAAAGAGCTTCTTGCAGAGGCGATGAGCGTCTTGAATGAACGCGAACAGGACATCCTGACAAAGCGGCGCCTTTCTGAAGCGGTGATAACGCTCGAAGAGCTAAGTGAAGAATACGGTGTCAGCCGTGAACGCGTGCGCCAGATCGAAGTCAGGGCATTTGAAAAATTACAAAATAAAATGCGTGATCTTGCCGGCAAAAAGGGTCTTTTGGAAGCGGTTTAGTGCCGCTGTAAACGTCTCCGGTCGTTTGTGCTAAATCGCTTCATCTTTCTTTTCTGATCGATGAAGCGGTTATGTCTTTGTAGCTTCCTGCTCAAGAATATAGGCTTTTCGCTGCTTCATTGCGGGGAATCCAGTTCCATAAAAATGGCGCAAACGTTTAATATGTATACTAATTTTCTTATTCTGGTCTGTTTGAATTGCTGCATTGGTTTTAAAAACCGTGCTTTATATTGGGCGGAAAGCTAGGGGCCGCTCTGTGAACCAGATCACAGTCATGATGCTTTCAAGTCTGCTCACCTTTTTTGTGGTGTTGGGCAGTTCGACAATTATTTTTCAACCAAGAAACGACAATTTTGATCACGGCGCCGGAGCTGTTATGTCCCAGTAACGGGGCAGGCTAGCTATTTGAGGCAATAAAATCCAAGACCAGCGGGCGAATATTGTTTCGCCAACTGCTTCCGGCAAAAATACCATAATGACCAGCGTCCGGTTCAACGTGGATTGCTTTTTTGCTGTCAGCCAAACCACTACAAAGTGCCAAGGCTGCAGCGCATTGGCCTGGCGCTGAAATGTCATCCTGACCACCTTCAACGATTTTGATTGGCACATCGGTAATATCGGCAAAGTCCACAAGGGTGCCTTTAAATACGAATTTGTTTTGCGCAATTTCCCGGTTCTTGAAAAGACGCTCGACCGTGGACAGGTAAAATTCTGCCGTCATATCCATGACGGCGAGATATTCATCATAGAATTTGTTGTGCTTGTCGTGGTCTGACGCCTTACCCTGTGCAGTATGGATAATTTGATCCGAAAAGGCACGTATGTGTTTTTCAGCGTTCATCGACATAAAAGAAGAAAGCTGAAGAAGGCCCGGATACACCTTGCGCCCCACGCCCGCATATTTGTAACCGACTCTCTGGATTAGGGTTTGTTCCAATTGCCCCATTGTGACACGGTGGCCAAAGTCGGTGACATCCGTCGGGTTGGCGTCAGGGTCGACTGGGCCCCCCATGAGCGTCAGCGTTTTAGGCTGGGCGGCTCGGTCTTCTTTTGCGAGAATTGCCGTCGCAGCGAGCGTCAAGGGCACAGGCTGGCAGACTGCAATCACGTGAAGGTCAGGCCCCAAGGTTCGCATGAAATCGATGAGATACTGGGTGTAATCTTCGATATCAAACTTTCCCGCAGACACAGGAATATCCCGCGCATTATGCCAGTCTGTGACATAAACCTCGCAATCTGGGATGAGGCTTTTGACGGTAGAGCGCAAAAGCGTCGCATAATGACCGGACATTGGCGCAACCAACAAAACCCGCCGCTTTTGAATGGCACGGCCCATGACATTGAAATGAATGAGGTCTCCAAAGGGGCGCTTAAGCACGGGGTGTACTTCAACAAGGTGATCCCTTCCGTCGTCGCATGCGAGACTGTCAATCCCCCAGTCGGGCTTTATGACCATTCGCTGAAAGCTCCGCTCTGTCACTTGGCCCCAGGCTGCAGTCCATTGCAGAGCCGGATTGGGGAGCATGGAAAATGCGGGGTAGGACGCAAAAGCCTGTGCTGTCGCACCCATCCATTGATTGGTGTTGCGCAACGTTTCCATCAAATCATAACTTGCCATATAGCGCATGTTTGTCTCCGTCAGTTTCCGGCGAAGCTATGTCCGGTTCAGCCTTTATTTATGCGCTTGGACTTAACGAGATAGCTTGCTATGCTGCATAGCAGCAAAGATACTCGGATTATATTCAAATGACAACCGGTGACGCATTAAACTCAGAAAATTCCTCTGAACTGGCCCAAAACCTGTCCAAGTTGGAAGACCTCTCGGCCCGTTTTATCGCGGCAATCAGCGAGAAGAAAGAAGTGAATACCGCCATCAATGCACCTGGTAGTGATCTTTACGTCAAAGCGGCAGGGGCATTCTGGCAGGCTTATGCCAATGATCCCGCGAAATTTATGGCACAACAGGTGTCTTATTGGGGGGAATCTGTCAAAGAATTTATTGACCTGCAGACTAACCTGACCGCCCAAGGTGGAAAAACTGAGGCAGCGGAACCCGTCAAAGATAGACGGTTCATCCACCCTTTGTGGAGCACAAATCCGTATTTCACCTTTGTAAAAGACCAATATTTGCTAAACTCCAAAGCAATGCGGGATGCGATCAACCAACTGGATGGTCTTGATGATACTCAGACCCGCCGGCTGCGGTATTTTACGGATCAGGTCATTGATATGATGGCGCCGACCAATTTTTTGGGCACCAATCCAGAAGCCCTTGAAAAGGCAGTGGAAACTCAAGGTCAATCCTTGATTGACGGGTTGGAAAACCTGATCTCGGACATGGAGGCAAACGAAGGCGAATTGATCGTACGCCTCGCTGATGAAGATGCATTTTCTTTGGGGGAAAATATTGCCACCACACCCGGAAAAGTGGTGTTTCGAAACCACATGCATGAACTCATCCAATATGCGCCCAGCACAAAAGAAGTGTATGATATACCTCTCATCATCTTTCCACCATGGATCAACAAATTCTATATTTTGGATCTGAAAGAACAAAACAGTTTCATCAAATGGGCGGTTGATCAGGGATTTAATGTTTTTGTTGTCTCATGGGTGAACCCAGATGAAAGCTACGACAAAATCGCACTCGAAGATTACATAGCGCACGGCTATCTGACGGCGTTTGAAACTGCCCGCACCATTGCCGGATCTGAAAAGGTGAACGCGGTGGGATACTGTATTGGCGGCACGACGCTTGCCTTGACGCTTGCCCTTTTGAAGCAGCGTGAAGAAAATCCAGTTTCGGCAGCTACATTTTTCACAACTCTTACGGATTTTTCCCAGCAGGGCGATTTCCTTCCCTTCCTCCAAAATGATTTTATTGATGGCATCGAGCAGGAAGTGGAAAAGAAAGGCATCCTTAAGAGCTATGTTATGGCGCGCACTTTCAGCTTTTTACGCTCTAACGATCTGATTTATAGACCTGCGATTGAGAGTTACATGCTTGGCAACACGCCGCCCGCGTTCGATCTATTATATTGGAATGGGGATGGCACGAATTTACCTGGCGCCATGGCCGTACAATATTTGCGCGGTTTGTGTCAAAGTGATCGGTTCGCAAATGAAGGATTTCCGATCTTTGATACCATCGTGCGCCTTCGCGACGTTGACGTGCCGCTATGCGCCATTGGATGCGAAACGGACCATATAGCGCCTTGGAAGGACAGCTTCCGAGGCGTTCAGAAAATGGGAAGCCGCTCTAAACGCTTTATCATGTCTCAATCAGGGCATATCGCAGGCATTGTTAATCCGCCAAATAAAAAGAAATATGGGCATTACACCAATGCTGATCTGACGCTGTCTCCGGAAGAATGGTTGCAACAGGCGACATTTGTGCCCGGCAGTTGGTGGGAAGACTGGGGCACTTGGCTTGCCAGCCACGCGGGTCCTAAAAAGCCGGCGGGTCCTGTCGGCAGTGATGCTTTCAAACCAATCTCAGATGCTCCCGGGACATATGTTCGAGTGCGTTCAAACGTCCAGAATAAATAATTTGCTGCAGTGCAGAAAAATACTTGCAATGCTGCGGTGCAGCATCTATATACAATCCAGAAATTGAATTCCGCTACACTTAGCACAGTTAAGGACACTCAAAATGGCATCAACAACCGATATGACCGCAATATTCAAAGATTTCATGGGTGCATTCCCAATGGATACAACGACCTTTGAAACCGCGTTTAAAAATGGCGCAAGCCTGAATGAAAAATTTGCAACAGTTGCTTTGACAGCTGTTAGCAAAAACGCGGAAATCGCAAATAAATGGACAACAGATACATTGTCCAAAATGGGCGACATCGCAAAAGCGAAAGCAGAGCCAGCAGATTATGCAAAAGCAGTAACAGATTTTACATCTGCGCAAGCAGAAGTGGCAGCCGAAAATATCGCGGCTTATGCAGAAGTTGCAAAGAAAGCTCAAATGGATGCAGTTGAGCTGTTCATGGCAGCTGGTAAAGAGGCGACAGAAGAAGCAAGCGCTGCTGTTAAAAAAGCTGCGAGCGAAGTCACCAATGTAGCAAAAAAAGCAGCCTCCAAGTAGTTTTCCTCCCAAATTACTGAATTGATTGCTGGGAAAGAGTGCGCTTTGGCGCACTCTTTTCTTTTTCGCCGCAACAGCGTAAACTATGCTGCAGTGCTGCATATCATGGAGGAAACCGTGTCGACAGAACAAAAGCCATTGCTTGTCAAAAGATATGCAAGCCGTCGTCTCTATAATACTGAAACGAGCGATTACGTCACGCTCGAAGATATAGCAGGGTTCATCCGTGAGGGCCGCGATGTTCAGATTATTGACTTGAAATCAGGTGATGACCTCACACGTCAGTATCTTTTACAGATCATTGCAGATCACGAAAGTCGCGGGGACAATGTCCTTCCAGTTAACGTTCTAACGGATCTGGTGCGTTCTTATACAACACAAGCGACCAGCATTGTACCGGAATTCCTGTCGATGTCCTTTGACATGATGCGTGCGGGACAAACCCAGCTTATGCAAAATATGGAATCTATAAACCCGATGGCCAAGATACCCGGGTTTGATGCGATCACTGCCCAACAAGAGGCGTTTTTCAAAGCGATGACCAGCGGCTTTGGTGCAAAACCCAGTACGACTTCGACAGAGAGCAAAACACCAGAAACAGTCACGCCCAAAGATGATTTGTCTGAAATCAAATCACAACTGTCTGCTTTGCAAGAGCAACTCAATAAGCTGGAAAGATAATCCGATCAGATCCCGAGACGGTCGCGTAAACTATACCACGTCATCGCCAAAACCAGCAGCGGGAAACGCATCCTTGGCCCGCCCGGAAACGGCATAGTCGGGAGTTTGGCGAATGTGTCAAATCCCTTGCTGTCGCCATGAATAGCTTGGCTGATGAGCTTGCCTGCCAAAATGGCCATGCCAACGCCATGCCCCGAATACCCCGAAGCGCTGTAGACGGACGGGCCCAGTTTTTTGAAAAAGGGTAAACGGCGCATGGTAATGGCCAGAGTACCCCCCCAAGCATAGTCGATACGGACGTCTTTGAGGTGGGGAAATATCTCGAGCATGGGTTTGCGTACAGTAGCGGCAATGTCTTTGGGAAATGCGTAACTGTAATTTTCGCCACCCCCGAAAAGCAATCTACCATCTTCGGACTTGCGGAAATAATTCACCACGAATTTGGTATCTGACACGGCAATATCCTCGCGCAATACGCGCATGCCCTCATCTCCAAGAGGTTCGGTTGCCACGATAAAATTATTGATCGGCATCACCCGTCCCGCAACAGAGGCATTTAATTTGCCCAAATATCCGTTACAGGCCAGTATGGTTCTTTCGCAAATGACGGTCCCTTTGGCTGTTTTAACGCGGGTTTTGGCACCCTCATCTACTGCCGTGACCTCACTATTTTCATAAATCTTTACCCCAGCTGCTTGTGCGGCCTTTGCAAGCCCAAGGACAAGGCGAAGAGGATGCAGATGGTAACCGCCCCTGTCAATGCCCCCCCCTTTATAGACGGGGGAGGGGCAGAGGGTTTGACCCTCCTCTTCGCTTAGTGGATGGTATTGCGAATAACCGTAGGATTTGGCAAGAAACTCTGCCTCATCATGAATGTCGTGCATATCTTTGTCATGAAATCCAAAATGCGCAATTCCGGGTTTTAAAGCGCAGTCAATTTTATGTTCCCTTATAAGGGAAACCACTGTGGCTTTGCTTTCTTCGCCCAATTCCCAAAGGCGCCTTGCGCTGTCTTCACCAAACATCTGAAGCAAATCACGCTGGTCTATGCGTTGACCGCTGCCCAACTGTCCTCCATTGCGCCCAGAAGCCCCAAAGCCTATGCGCTGCGCGTCAAGCACGATGACGCTAAGTCCCGTTTTTGCCAGATGCAACGCCGCCGACAGCCCCGTGAATCCGGCTCCGATCACACAAACATCAGCTGTCTTTTCGCCTTCAACGGCAGGACAGGGCACCAAAAACTCACAGGTCGCAGCATACCAACTGGCAGGGTAGGCTCCCTTTTCATCGTTCGCATAAAGAAGATTCATCTGGTCACACGTTTGTCAAAAGGTGCTCGCGTTCCCAAGGAGAAATGACTTGCAAAAACTCGTCATATTCAGAGCGTTTGATCGTCGAATAGACCCGTGAAAAATCTTCCCCCAAAAGTGCGTGTAGCTTGTCTGCCTCATCAAACAAATCCAAGGCATCCCCCATAATACGCGGGATTTGATTTTCATCCTCATCCGGTTCGCCTTTTTGGCGTTTGGAAGGGCGCAGTTCCTCTTTTATGCCCAGATACCCGCAGGCCAGCGATGCAGCGATCCCGATATAGGGGTTGCAGTCCATCCCGGCCAACCGGTTTTCCACCCGCTTTGCTTCTGGGCCAGAAATTGGTACGCGGATGCCTGCAGTTCTATTGTCGCGCGCCCAAGACAGGTTGATCGGAGCGGAATATTCTTTCACATATCGCCGGTATGAATTCACATAAGGCGCCAGCAGAGCAATCGCAGAGGGAATATATTTCTGAAGCCCACCGATAAAGTTAAAGAACAGTTCGGTTTCCCCACCCTGAGGGCCGGAAAATGCGTTCTTTCCGGTTTCCATGTCAATGAGAGAATGGTGGATATGCATGGCGCTACCCGGTTCGTTTTCAATGGGTTTCGCCATGAAGGTTGCAAAACAATTGTGCCTTAACGCCGCCTCACGGATCAGTCGTTTGAAGTAAAATACCTCATCTGCAAGCTTGACCGGATCGCCATGGCGCAAGTTGATCTCAAGCTGCCCCGCACCACCTTCGTGCGTGATCCCATCAATTTCAAAACCTTGGGCTTCGGCGAAATCATAAATGTCATCAATCACTGCGCCAAATTCATCAATGGCGGTCATAGAGTATGCCTGACGGGCCGCTGCTGGCCGGCCTGAGCGACCGATCATCGCTTCAATGGGTTGAGATGGGTCAACATTTCGCCCCACTAGGAAAAATTCCATTTCAGGGGCGACAATCGGCTTTAACCCCATTTCGTGGAAGAGATTTACAATCTTTTTCAGCACATTGCGTGGTGCGTAAGGAATGGGGTTGCCTTTGCGGTCGTAGGCATCATGGATCACCTGCAACGTCCAATCAGATGCGGCCGTCCATGGCGCGGCTGTGGCTGTCGTATAATCGGGAATAAGGATCATGTCGCGTTCGATGAATTCGTCTTCTTCGTCTGCCGCACTCCAATCCCCAGTGATGGACTGAAAGAAAATGGAATCCGGTAGATAAAATGAAGTTTGTTTTGCAAATTTCGCTGCAGGAACCGCTTTGCCACGGGCAATTCCAGGAATATCGGCAATAATACATTCAACTTCGTCAAGCTTACGCCCCTCAAGATAATCCTTTGCGCGTTGAGGGAGCTTTTCATAAATTTCGGGCCATTGGGTCATACATTCACCATTGCAGATTGAAAAAGGGTCACAATTTTTTGTCGAATACGGTCGCTGTCGTTGCTGAGCGGGAGTTTGCTTCGGGCTTCTTTCAAAAGCGGGTCTGGCACAACGCCTTTACCGCGAAAATCAATCAGCCCCTCCACAAAATCACTGTTAAATTCAGGATGGGCCTGAACGCTAAATATATGGTCGCCGTATTCTAAAAACGCAAATTTGCAAAACGGGCTGGACCCGGTTGCCACAGCATCGGCAGGGGGGAGTGTCACCTGATCTTGATGCCAGGCGTTAAGCGTCGTGGTCTGACCTTCAAACGTATATTCTGTATGTCCTACAGACCAGCCACCGTCATATTTTTCCACCTTTCCACCAAGCGCTTGGGCAATAATTTGATGCCCGAAACAAATCCCTGCCAGCGGAAGGCGTCGCGCATGAATATCCCTTATGAGTGTTTCTAGGGGGGGAATGAAATCATGTGCTTCATAGACTCCATGGCGCGATCCGGTGATGAGCCATCCTTCGGCTTCTTCGGCTGAGGCGGGAAATTCCATATCCACCACGCTATAGACGGTAAAGTCAAAGCCCTCTCCTGCGAGGAATTGCTGGAACAGCTCGCCATAATCTCCGGTCTTCGAAATCATCACATCTGGCGCGTGTCCGGCTTGTAATATTCCTATTTTCATTTGATCCTCATGAGGCATTGGGAAACCACACAACATTGACCGTTTTTATTCCGAGGTGCTTTTGATTTTCGTCTTTGCATCTTTTGAAATCCCGGGCTCAAAGCTAACGAATAAAGTTAAAGCGCAACTTTAACCCTGTGCGCTGATCTTGGGGCAGGTGACTGTTCAATCTTCGGTTCATAAAGCCAAAAATCCAAATCACGATCAACGTGAGTATGATAAAGTATCCGGCCAAAATTGGGTAAGGCACAAAAGGATTAAAGGTTTTATCGGCAAAGTAGCGCGCGTAATAAAGCGCGTCCCCGCGTTGCTGCCACGTGGGAAATGCCGAAAAATAAACGAGCGTTGTAGCGTGAAACAGAAATATCGCTTCATTCGTGTAGGCAGGCCATCCAAGGCGCAACATGGTGGGCCATGTGATTTTGCGAAACCGTGCCCACCCCGATAGCCCGTAGGCATCTGCGGCTTCGATATCGCCTCTTGGGATCGCTTTGAGTGCGCCGTAAAAGATCTCTCCCGCATAGGCGGCAGTATTGCAAAACAAAACGAACAACGCCCCAAGCCATGCAGAGGAAAGTGGGGTAAAGATGGTGAACGTGCCTTTCAGACTTACAAAGCCGAAATAGGCAAAGAAAAACTGGATGAAGAGCGGGGAACCGCGAAAAATAAAAATGAACCAATTTGACAATCGCGACAGAAGAGAATGGCTTGATGCTTTGCCCAAAGCCAGAGCCATAGAGAAAAAGAAACCACCTAAAAGCGCCAAAGTGCCAAAATAGATGTTCCATATCATGCCAGAACCAATAAGAGTCACTTGGTGGCAAAGCGTAAAATCCTTACGTGGCAGCAGCCGCTCACCTATTCCGATCGACCGCAACCCGTAATCTGCAATGATGTCCCAGCAGCTCATGCGTCACCCCTGCGCTGCGCTTCTCCACCGGCTATGGCCTGACCGAATGTGAGGCGCGCCATGAGCCGGTCGAGAAAAATTTCCGAGATCCGAGTAAAAGCTAGGTAAAAGACCAAAAGCCCCAAAAAATACCAGATCCGCCAGTCTCCGTGGGGGTAGGAGGTAAATTTAGATGTTTTTGATCCCCCCAGTTCACGTGCCCAGTAGACGATATCTTCGATCCCCAAAAGAAACAGAAGTGGCGTTGCTTTTATAAGGATCATCCAAAGATTACTTAGTCCTGGTAAAGCATAGACCCACATTTGCGGCACAATAATCCGCCAAAAGGTTTGTCGGCGCGTCATCCCGTAAGCTTCGCCAGTTTCGATCTGCGCCACGGGCACGGCGCGCATCGCGCCAAAAAGAACATTTGATGCAAAGGCTCCAAAAACAATTGAAAACGTCAATACCGCCAAGGCGAAACTATAAGAATCATGCACCCATTGTGGCGCTGAACTCAGCGGCAATTTGGCCTCTGTACAGACCACAAAATCATTGCCCTGCCAGATTGCATCGCTCCAATCTGGGCAAAAAGCGTGGTGGCGGACCCATTCCAGAAGCTGATCCAAAGCAATCACAAAAAACATGAAAAATGCAATGTCGGGCACACCGCGTACGATGGCGATGTAGAACCGGCCCAGTCCATTGATCACCCAGATGCGAGACCGTGCGGCCATCGCACCGCCAAATCCGAATATCAAAGAGACCGGCGCAGTAATTGCCAACAACAGCAACACAACAAAAACAGATTTATAAAGCTCTGAGTGTTTTATTGTGGTCAGATAACACAGCAACCATTGAAAGCTACCAAGCGTTTCTGGCTCTGAACAGAAAGAAAAAATGAGCGACCTCTTATGCTCTTACAAGAAAAATACCGGGCAGGGCACAGTTTTGCTCTGCCCGGCTTCGTTATTTAAAATGTTGCACCAATTTCCCATTTTACGATCAGTGCATTCAGCGATCCATCTGCCTTCATTGCGTCAATGGCTGCTGAAAACTTGGCTTTCAGCTCTGTATCGCTTTCGCGGATGCCCATGCCGACACCGCCACCCAGCATAATATCGCCGCCCGCAAAGACCAGATCGGCGTTTTCTGCGGCAATCGGTGCAAGATATGTTTTATCTGCCAAAACTGCATCCGCTTCGCCGTTGCGTACAGCCGAGATGGTTTCCTCGGGGGTCGGGAATTCCACCAGAGTTGCACCGGTAGAGGCTATATGTGCTGCTTGGATGGTGTTGGACTGCGCCGCAATTACACCTCCTGCAAGATCCACATCAGCCGACAATGCAAGATAGGCTGAGGGATCAGGCTGTGTGTAGCTGCTTGTGAAATCGATAACTTCATCGCGTTCTGCCGTGATGGACATACCGGCAATGATTGTGTCGTAGTTTCCAGAGACAAGGTTTGGAATGATCGTATCCCAGTCATTTGTAACCCATTCACAGGTCAGCCCTGCGCGTTTGCAAAGCTCATCTCCAAGCTCGCGTTCAAATCCGTCAACTTCGCCTTTATCATTAATAAAGTTGTACGGAGGGTAAGCGCCCTCTGTTCCCATGCGAATGACGTCAGCAAAGCCAAGACTTGCTGTCAGGACGAGTGCCGTAGTAGTCAGTAAGAGTTTTTTCATCAGTTTACTCCCTTGGGTTGGAAATGCCGGCCGGTTCATGCGGCCAGTGTGGATTTCAGGAATTGTTGTAACCGTTCAGATTTTGGATGCCCAAATACCTCGTCTGGTGCGCCTTCTTCCTCAATCAAACCTTGGTGCAAAAAGACCACATGGTCTGACACATCCCATGCAAGGCGCATGTCATGGGTGACTATCAGCATGGTTCGCCCCTCTTTGGCAAGGCTTTTGATGACCTGCACCACCTCTTGTTCCAGTTCCGGGTCAAGCGCAGAAGTGGGTTCATCAAATAAAAGCGCTTCCGGTTCCATGCACAGCGCGCGCGCAATTGCGGCGCGTTGTTGTTGTCCACCGGAAAGATGCGCGGGATAGGCATCAGCCTTTTCTGCAATGCCGACCTTTTCAAGATAGGCCAGCGCCGCGCGTTTCGTATCTTCTTTTGGATGCCCTAGCACACTGACAGGCGCTTCCATTACATTTTGCAGGATGGTCATATGGGACCAGAGGTTAAACTGCTGAAACACCATCGAAAGATTGGTGCGAATGCGCAAGACCTGTGCCGCATCCGCCGGACGGCGTGCTGTTCCTGTTCCCGTCCATCGGACGGGTTCGCCTTTGAACAGGATTTCGCCCTGTTGCGGGGATTCCAGAAGATTGGCGCAGCGCAAGAGAGTCGATTTCCCCGATCCCGAAGAGCCGATAAGAGATACGACTTCGCCCCGTTTTGCACTCAGGCTCACACCATTGAGCACATCAAGCGCGCCGTAGGACTTGTGCAGGTCTTCGATCGAAATTACGGGGTCTGTGTCGGGCACGTGGGACTCTTCAGTTATAAGATATCGAGAGTTTAGGTCTTATAAATCCACCAAGGCAATGTGCAAACTGCAAAATTTGATCAAATTTTGCAAAATCATGTCTAAATCGCGTCTATTCAAACCCTCGTCTGGGAGTCGGCATCTCTAAATATCTTTGGGGATCAATCCGGACTACACCTTTCAAAGAAAGCGCTTCTCTGGTCTTCTCCTCAAGATTGAGAATCGCAGTTTCGATTGCGGCACAGACGGCATCAGGATCAAGTTTCTTTCCACAGATAAACGGCAAGCCCGGAACGGGAGCGGTTTCGCCGATAACCAAGAGCGATTTGGCAAATGGATCATGTGTTTGGATCATGCGCCAGCTCTGCGCATCAATCGCGGCAAAGTCGGCCTGTTTTTCTGCCACAGCACGCGCCGAATTGACGTGGCTTCCCGTTTTCACGACAGCCTTTGGGCTTAGATTTAATGTGTCCAGATGACACATAGGGCCTGCCCAACCCGATTGTGAGAGCGTTTCATTAAACGCGAATGTACCCCGAGCAGCTTTGCTCAATTCCTGATTTTCGTATGAAATAAACAGGCTATTATAATATCCCGGCGGGCATCCATGAAGCCCATAATCGGGTGTAGCAACGTAGTGAACTTTGTCGAAAAGGTATTTACGGTAGGGCAAGCCGCAGGTTTGAGCGAAAACGAGATCCTCGTTTTGCCACAGCGACCAAAGATTCTCTGTGCGCGATAGCCGGTCAGGCCCAAAGCCAAGCGCCGTTTTAATTGCCGACCAAAATATATCATTATGAGCCGCTGTTTCTGCGCGGTCATACATGGGAAGGGTTGCAATCACGTGCCGCTCACCCGTTTTCTGGCGGCTGCGCTTTCCACGTCGGAAACACCCAATAAATTCGTGACAAGGCGCAACAATGCATCTTCTTCTGCGTCGCGTTCCCCATCGGCCAGCGCGATTTGCCAGAGTGCCTCAATAACGCCCACCCGATCCACATACGGAACGGCATCCTTAATTGCACGGGTGAAGCGAACGGTGTCAGGAGCCTCCTTTTCAAGAATTTCCCCCTCAGCTCGCAAATCCTGAGCTTGATGCGGATCAATCCCAAAACGGGCTGACAGAACCCGATCAATTTTTGCGATTTCTGCAGCAGCGTAATCATTGTCGGAGCGCGCCACCCGTACCAGCAGTGCGGCAATCGCAACGCGGGCGTCGCTGGGTGCGAGCTCTTCCGCCTGAGGTCCTAGAAGTGTTTTTAATAAATTGGCAAACATCGTTGGGCTCACATTCCTTCCACAATCACCAGATCCCCAGTGGAGATATCTTTGCGGATCGCCAGTGCTTTCTGATATTCGGGGCTGTTGTAACAGGCCATGGCTGTGTCGTAATCCTGAAACTCCAGAACGACGGTGCGTGCGCGGCTCTGTCCTTCGCGGATCTCCTGTTTGCCTCCGCGCACGATAAATTTGGCGCCATATTTGGCAAATGCGACAGCATTGGCGGCTTTGTAGTTTTCGTAGGCTGCCGGATCTTTAACGTCCACATGGGCCACCCAATAGGCTTTAGGCATGTTATTCTCCTATAATTTAGCTCTGTGCAGTGTTTTACGCAGGACGCACAGGATCATAGTTATCTTACACGAGACGCGAGACGTCTTTGGCGGCGCGAATAAAATCCTTGAACAACGGATGTGGTTCAAAAGGTTTGGACTTAAGTTCTGGATGGAATTGTACGCCGATATACCAAGGATGATTGTTAAGTTCTACGATTTCGGGCAGGCGACCATCCGGAGACATGCCTGAAAATGTCAAACCGGCATTTTCCAGCTTTTCTTTATACTTTATATCCACTTCATAGCGATGACGGTGCCGTTCATCAATGGCACATGTCCCGTACACGTCAAAGACTTTGGAGCCTTCCAAAAGCGTCGCATCGTAAGCGCCAAGGCGCATCGTGCCACCTTTGTCATCACCCACATCACGAGACACTTTATGATTGCCTTGCACCCATTCCTTCAGATGGTAGACCACCGGTTCAAAGCGGCGTTTGCCCGACTCATGGTCAAATTCCTCAGAACCCGCGTCTTTCATCCCCAACATATTGCGCGCCGCCTCAATAACGGCCATTTGCATGCCCAGACATATCCCGAAATAAGGGATATTATGTTCGCGGGCAAATGTTGCTGCCTTTATTTTTCCTTCCGTGCCGCGCTCTCCAAACCCTCCGGGCACAAGGATTGCATGAAATCCTTGTAAATGAGGGGCCACGTCTTCGCGTTCGAAAATTTCCGCGTCCACCCATTCCACATTGACACGCACACGGTTGGCCATGCCACCATGGGTGAGCGCCTCTGCGATGGATTTATAGGCATCTTCGAGTTGGGTATATTTACCGACAATCGCAACGTTGACTTGACCTTCTGGGTTGTAAATTCGATCCGCTACATCTTCCCAACGGCTCAGATCAGG
This sequence comes from Alphaproteobacteria bacterium casp-alpha6, assembly GCA_001510135.1. Lineage (GTDB taxonomy): Bacteria > Pseudomonadota > Alphaproteobacteria > Rhodobacterales > Rhodobacteraceae > LFER01. The sequence continues at coordinate 56,146 of LFER01000009.1, read as the reverse complement.
TTTGGGCGCGGGGGAAATTTGAAACGCGTCCAAAACAGCCTGATCCAGTCCTTCTTTGTGATAGGCAAGGGGGGCCTCGTATATGGATTTAAGGTCTTGTGCCGCGATCACGCTCTCGGCGCGCACATTACAAAACAGCGCCAGTTTTTCGCGCTCTTTGAGCGGAATTGGGCCCTCTGAACGACAGACAAGGATATCGGGTGCTAGACCGATAGATCGCAATTCTTTGACGCTATGCTGTGTCGGTTTTGTTTTTAATTCTCCGCTGGCTTTGATGTAGGGCAGCAGGGTCAAGTGCACAAATATACATTGGCCTCTTGGTTTGTCTTGGGAAAATTGACGTATGGCTTCAAAGAACGGTAGCCCCTCTATGTCCCCGACAGTTCCCCCGATTTCACAGAGCATAAAATCAACTTCATCCTCTCCGATCGCGATAAAATCTTTAATCTCGTTAGTTACATGAGGGATCACTTGGATGGTTTTGCCCAAATAATCACCACGACGTTCTTTTTCGAGCACAGTTGAATAAATGCGACCTGATGAAATCGAATCTGTCTGGCGCGCGGCCACGCCGGTGAAACGTTCATAATGCCCCAGATCAAGATCGGTTTCCGCACCGTCATCTGTGACAAAGACCTCTCCGTGTTCAAACGGGCTCATTGTGCCCGGATCAACGTTGAGGTAGGGGTCAAGCTTTCGCAGCCTTACAGAATATCCCCGCGCCTGTAACAAAGCGCCAAGGGCGGCTGAAGCCAGTCCCTTTCCCAAAGAAGACACAACGCCGCCGGTGATGAATATAAATCTAGCCAATGTCTGCGGAACTCCCACGAAGCGAGCGAAATCGCCCTCATTACAGTTTATTGTGGTTCAAAATTTCACAACTTCACGGGGGTTAACAAATAAAGGATTCGCAATAATTTTGCAACATAAACGCAAGATTTTGTTGTGTCCTTTAGTATATCCGCAATCGATAGTGGGCTAGTCCGCACTAGGAACGAGGGGAGAATCACTGTTCTCAGTGGGTGGCAACAAAGATTCGGAATCGCCAAGAGGCGCCAACAGGTTCTCTTCCGCTGTCTCAGGGATGCCAATGCGGTCCACAACCGAACTGCCGGCTGAGTTCCGTGCCGCGAGCACGGTGAGACCCAGAGAGGTGATAATAAACGCCACAGCCAATATCCAAGTTACCTTTGATAACGCGGAGGCAGCGCTTCTTCCTGACATGATGCCGCCGCCACCACCGCCACCGCCAAGTCCAAGACCGCCCCCTTCAGAACGCTGAAGAAGAACAACACCAATAAGCCCTAGTGCAAGCAAAAGATGAACCGTTAAGACGACGTTTTCCATTTGACCCCGCGGTAAATTAGATGCACCGTTAGATAAGAGAGTTTCTCCGCAGGGGCAAGAGCCAATGCGGACGAATTTCCTGTAGCGGCGAGAGGCAAGTTATTTTCTCTGTGTGTAAAGGTACATTTTATGCCCCATGATAGTCTCGACCATGATCACGCTCACAGCGTATTACCATCTGATCCAGCGTTGCGTGTAAAGGCGCTCGAAACGCTTCTGGTTCAAAAAGGTTTGATCGATCCAAAAACGCTGGACGCGATCATTGATACCTATGAAAACAAGATAGGACCTCAGAATGGCGCGCGCCTCGTGGCCAAAGCATGGTCTGATCCAGATTTTATGGCAAAATTGATGTCTGATGCCACGGCAACTGCGCTGGAATTAGGGTTTTACGGGCGTCAGGGGGAACATCTTGTTGCCGTTCAAAACACAGAGGCAGTTCATAATCTGGTGGTCTGTACGTTGTGCAGTTGTTATCCTTGGCCGTTGCTGGGCATTCCTCCAAGTTGGTATAAATCGGATGCGTATCGCTCCCGCGCTGTACGGGAGCCACGTAAAGTTCTGGCGGAATTTGGTGTTCAGTTGAACGAGGACAAAGAGGTACGGGTCTGGGACTCCACCGCTGAGATCCGGTATTTGGTGATACCGCAACGACCCTTAGGTACCGAAGGCTGGTCAGAAGATGCGCTTGCCAGCATTGTCAGCCGCGACAGTATGATTGGAACAGCACTGGTAGAGGTGCCCCAATGAGCAGAATCCATGATATGGGGGGGCGCTTTGGTGATGGGGCAGTAACACCTGATTTTGGGCAGGAACCTGTTTTCAAAGAAGAATGGCATGGGCGCGCTCTTGCCCTTACGCTTGCCTCTGGGTTTCTTGGGCAATGGACGCTGGACGAAGGCCGTCATATGCGCGAAAGCCTTAGTCCTAACGATTATATGCGCTTTTCTTATTATGAAAAATGGCTTGCTGGATTAGCAAATTTGCTGGTGGAAAAAGGGGTTGTGTCAAGGGATGAGCTTGAGAACGGCAGCACCAATACTGCCGCTGAAGCGCTTTTGGCCAGAGTGATAAAGGCAGAGGATGTTCCAGCGCGATTATCCAAAGGCGGACCAACTGAGCGAGACGTTGGGCCAAAGGCATTATTTGCCGTTGGGGATTTGGTAAAAACGCATCCTGCAGGAAACACCACTGTTCCAGGTGGGCACACGCGATTGCCTATATATGCCGGCGGAAAAACAGGTCAGATTGTTGCAATACATGGAAATCACGTTTTTCCGGATACAAATGCCCACCAAGCCGGAGAAGCGCCGGAACCGCTCTACACTGTTGCCTTCAAAGCCAATGAACTCTGGAAACATCCCGACGGCCCCAAGGATCTGGTCATGTTAGATCTTTGGCAAAGTTACTTGGCGCCCTTATGACGTCATCGCCCCCAGACCCAGTTTTTGAACAGCCATGGCATGCACAGCTTTTTGCTCTAACCGTCTCGCTGAATGAACAGGGGTATTTTTCTTGGCCGGAATGGGCAGAGAAATTTGGTGCAACGTTGAAAATCCATGGAGTAGCGCGCTCGTTAAACGGGGGGGAAGACTATTTTCTGGCGTGGCTTGACGCGCTGGAAGGCTTTTTATCAGGGCGCGGGCTGGCACAAACGGATGAAATGCGCGTGCTGAAAGAAGCATGGACAGAGGCCTATCTTTCCACGCCCCATGGCTCACCTGTCTCAATTGACTAAAAAACCTAAAAACTTCTCACTTTCAAACTTCCCTCTTGGAGAAGTCTTCGCTATATCAACGCGGGTTTGAGCGAAGTGAAAGGGCCGAAATGGCAAATGTCGTCGTCGTAGGCGCCCAGTGGGGTGACGAAGGAAAAGGCAAATTGGTGGATTGGCTCAGCGAACGCGCTGATGTCATCGTACGCTTTCAAGGCGGACACAATGCCGGTCACACATTGGTCATAGATAAAAAGGTATATAAATTGTCCCTTTTGCCATCCGGCATTGTACGTGGCGGAAAGCTGTCGGTGATTGGCAATGGGGTGGTTCTTGATCCTTGGCATCTGGAAACAGAGATTGCAAAACTCCGGGATCAGGGGGTGACGATTTCCTCCGAAAATTTGATGATCGCCGAAAACACACCGCTCATTTTGCCGGTGCATTCTGAATTGGATCACACCCGTGAAAGCCAGAATTCGGTGGCAAAAATCGGCACAACCGGCCGTGGTATCGGCCCTGCCTATGAAGACAAAGTGGGCCGTCGGGCCATTCGGGTCGCCGATCTCGCCGATGCGCAAACGCTTGAAACCCGTGTTGATCGGCTTCTGGCCCATCACAATACGCTGCGCAAGGGATTGGGGCTGGCCGAAGTGGATCGAGACGCACTTTTGCAAAAGCTCAAAGACATCGCGCCATCGGTTTTACAATTCGCAGCACCCGTCTGGAAAGTGCTGGCAGAAAAACGCAAATCCGGAAGTCGTATTCTTTTTGAAGGTGCACAAGGAAGCCTTTTGGACATCGATTTTGGCACCTATCCCTTTGTGACCTCATCCAATGTGATTGCGGGTCAGGCCGCGACAGGATCCGGCCTTGGACCCGGGGCTATTGATTTTGTGCTTGCCATAGTAAAGGCTTACACGACGCGCGTTGGTGAAGGTCCCTTTCCAACGGAACTTCAAGACGAAATAGGGCAGAGATTGGGTGAACGGGGCCATGAATTTGGTGTGGTGACAGGGCGCAAACGGCGCTGTGGCTGGTTTGACGCGGCCCTTGTGCGGCAAACCTGCGCGACCTCTGGTGTCAATGGGATTGCGTTGACGAAATTGGACGTTCTGGATGGGTTTGAAACGCTTAAAATCTGTGTCGGCTATGAGTTGGACGGCGAAAAGCTTGATTATTTGCCCTTTGCCGCAGATCAACAAGCGCGCTGTGTCCCAATATACGAAGAGATGGACGGCTGGTCGGAAAGTACGGAGGGCGCGCGCAGCTGGGCTGCCCTTCCGGCCAATGCGGTAAAATATGTCCGCCGCATCGAAGAATTGATCGAATGCCCTGTGGCGCTTGTCTCTACTTCTCCGGAGCGGGAAGACACAATTCTTGTGAAAGATCCCTTTGCAGATTGACCGGTTTCAAGAAACATAAGTGAGGCAGAGAAATGGCGCTTAGTTACAAAGCACGCAGACGTTGGTCTTTGGTCATTCTTTTGATAGGGCTTCCGGTTTATATCGTGGCAAGCATCAGTATTTTGTCGCTTTTTGAACGCCCATCAATCTTATTGGAGTTATTCATTTATATTGCGCTGGGAATTTTATGGGCCTTGCCGTTTAAATATGTTTTTCGCGGTGTCGGCCAAAATGACCCTGACCAAGATAATCCCTAAAAGGGGGATGTCAGCCGAAAGGATAGATCGTCAAACCTCCTGCCAGTGGTTCAGCACAAGCTGGGTTTTTATGAGCCATCCGCTGAATTTTGCGAAGTCGACTTGATCAGGCTTATCCAGCCTTTTTCTCATTTATGGTGTATCCAATATCGTCGGACATTTCGAAATATCCCTCTTCAACGCGAACAATTTTTCCGCTGCGCAAGAGCTGTCCAAAGGTTTGCAGCCCGCGTTCACGGGAAAATCCATCTGGATTTTCCTGTCTGACGGTTCCCATCAGTTGGGGGCGTGAGAATTTTTCCATGCCTTTAACATTTTGAAGGAAACTCGCGGCTGCTTCGAGTTTTTGTTCGAGCGAATGCGCCCCAACTGCCTCTGCGTAGTCAGAAAAACTCTCAAAGATCTCTGCAGGTGCTGTCGCGCGGGTTGTTAGGGGTATGTCCAAATCTACCCGCTGTTCTGCCACGAGTTGGAGCGGCGGAGCTTTGGGTGCGGCGGACCTTTCGCCTGTCGCGGAAGCTTCGTTGGAGAAAGCTTGAACCAGATCATTTTCATACGCGACAGAATCATTACCATGTTTTCCTGTATTCAGACCCGCTGCTTTATCTGCCAGAGTGGACATGACAGCAGCTCTCAGATGGGCCAGCGCATTCCGGCGGCGGCTGTTTTCCGGTTCAGACATTTGTTCGTCAGCCTTGCGAAGCAATCTAGGAAGTTCTCCGCCTTCAGAAAAATTCATGGCTTGAGACAGCCCCTTTTTTTCCAACCCGGCTACCTCAGGTGCCATTGGAACCTCTTTCTCTTTCTCTTCCTCTTCTGAAGAGGGTTCCGGATGCAAAAGTGTCAACGTGTCGTGATCGGCCAATGTGTCGAGCCAAGCGTCGAGGTCGTCAAGTAAGTGTGATGCATCACCGTCTAGCTCGTCGAATTCAGTTTCGTCTTGCGTCTCGGAATTGTCCTGTGGGATGCGTTCATCAGAAGAGACGTCAAAGCTGTCCTTTGTCGGGGCATCCCAAAAGGCCTGCAGATCTGTATCGTCCAGCTGGTCACTCGCCTCCTGAGAACCCTGAGCCTCCGGATTGCGTTTTACCTTCACGACGGCAATAACCGGCTGTTTTTTCTGTGTAGTGGGACTGGTGGCTCGCTCTTCTTCAAGCGGGGCGTCTAAAAAATCTGCCAAGTCCTGCTCGATTATATCATCTTCAGATGTTGCTGGAATCTGGTTTTGAAATGCCGAAACTTTTTCTGTGGTCTCTAGGTCCTTTTCATTTGGTTCGGGCGCGGGGGTCACCTCTTTGTCAACGTCATTCTTGATTATATCGTCATTAATGTCTGTCTCGTTTGGATGTGTATTTTGAGCTGGCACTGGTGAATTGGATTGAACCGGATCATCGCCTTCGTCGGCCTTATCTTCCACAACCGGCGCATTTACTTGGTCCTCTGTCGTGTTGTGTCCGTCACTCACCGCATCGCTCAGCTCGGGTTCAGGGGCATGTTCGCGCGCCTCTTCACCGACTTCTTCCATCTCAGTCGTAGCTTCTTCTGTCGTGTTCTCTTGCACGGGGTCAATTGACTGTTTTTGCGATTCTGAGGCTTGAGCAATCTGTTTTTGGGGCGGCAGTTCGCCTTCAACAGCGGTTTTTTGCGATTGATGGCTCTCATCACCTGTCGGGGTCTTCGCAGCCATATCACCTTGCTGAAAGGCCTGCTCAAACGTGCTCTTGCTCCCCTCATCAACCGGCATGCTGCGCGGATGATTGTCTTCGTAATACTCGCTATTGGCCGCACGGTCGGTGACCAATTTTAGGCGTTCAAAGCGTTCTGAAAGAGATGTGGGCTGCACCTGTGACTGTTTAGGTTCCTCATCGGCAAACTCATCCCGTGTTGTGTCTTCTGAGGTTGGGGTTTTGGTAAAAACCACATTTGTCCCCGACCCGTCGGCAGGAACGGCCGACATGCCATGTGTTAATGCAAATTCCCGCATGGTATTTGCGTCCAATACTGGTGGTTCGGCGCCAAAAAACCGATCCTCTCGCGTCAGTTGCTGAAAGTACTCTGCGATGATCTTCATCATTTCGAATGAATCATCAAACCCCTGCAACGTGCAGGAGAAGGTGCCATATGACACTGTTAAAACTTTGTTTTTCGCAGCCATATTTACCTGAGCCTTCGAAAATGATCTGATATGGGTCAAAACTGGACTAGTTATAAAAAGGAACGAATCTTTGCCTAAAATCGTATCATATCGTGGCGATATTAAGGCGTTATGCCTTATTTGAGGAAAATTTTTACAATGGAGAAAGCACTCGTTGTTGAAAAAGAACCGATTACTCTGGTTGGTGGTGCAAAATTTGACAAAAAATTATTGAAAATGGCGCTTGACCGGGCACCACAATCCGTAGGGGCTGATGGGGGGGGCTCTGCATTAATCGCAGATGGTCAAATACCGCTTGCTGTAATCGGGGACATGGATTCGATTGATCCGTTTATGTCAGCGAAAATTCCAGCCGACCATTTTCATCCGGTTGCGGAACAGGACAGTACTGATTTTGAAAAATGTCTGATGCGTGTAGAAGCGCCGGCGCTGATCGGTGTGGGATTTTTGGGGGCGCGAGTGGATCATCAAATGGCGGTCCAGACAGTTCTTGTGCGTTATCCGCATAAACGCTGTTTATTGCTTGGGGAAGAAGACCTTATATTTGTTATTCCGCCGGAATTTTCGATGGCTCTTGATCCGGATGTGCGCGTGTCAATCTTTCCGATGGCAGAGGGCAAGATTGAGTCCGAGGGTCTCTTTTGGTCGACATCGGGCCTGACGTTTGCACCTGACGGCCAGATTGGAACCTCAAACAAATCGACCGGACCCATAAGGCTTATTCCGGATGGTCCAAAGATGATTGCAATTCTTCCGGTTGCTTATTTCGATACGGTCTTTGATGCACTTTTGAATGCACCGAAATGGCCGCCTAGGCGCACGCAGTGTTTGGCTTAGCAATTGGGGACATTCACAGCCAAACCACCCAGAGACGTTTCTTTGTACTTGTGGCTCATATCCTGACCGGTCTGGCGCAGGGTCTCAATGCAGGCATCCAAGGGAACCAGATGTTCTCCATCCCCGCGAAGCGCGAGGCTTGCTGCGGACACTGCTTTCACAGCGCCTAATCCATTTCGTTCGATACACGGCACCTGAACCAACCCTTTGACCGGATCGCAGGTCATGCCAAGATGATGTTCCAAAGCAATTTCGGCTGCATTTTCGATCTGTGCGGCACTGCCTCCGAGGGCTGCGCAAAGCCCGGCTGCGGCCATGGCGCTGGCGCTTCCGACTTCGGCTTGGCATCCTGCCTCCGCGCCACTGATTGAGGCGTTGGATTTCACCAATCCGCCAATGGCTGCCGCAGTCAAAAGAAAATCCTCGATTCTTTGGCTTGTCGCGCCGGGCACATGGTCAAGGTAATAGCGAAGTACCGCAGGCAAAACACCTGCGGCACCATTCGTAGGGGCGGTGACGACTTGACCGCCGGCGGCGTTTTCTTCGTTTACGGCCATTGCATAAACGCTCATCCAATCGTTGATTGTGTGGGGTGGGGCAAGGTTCATCCCGCGTTCTGCAATGAGTGCGTCGTGAATGCCCTTGGCGCGCCGCCTCACATTCAAACCACCCGGCAAGATACCATCGCGCGCCAATCCGCGATCTATGCAGTCAGACATTACTTGCCAAATGCGTGATAGACCGGAACCAAGCGTGTCGTGTTCGATTTGGCTCAGTTCGTTTTCACGTTTCATCTGTGCGATTGATTTGCCCGATGTTTCGGCCATCTGAAGCATTTCTTGGGCCGTTTTAAAGGGATAGGGGACACCATGTACACTTGTGTCCGCGGGGGGTGCATCCATTTCGGCTTCGCTTAGAACAAATCCTCCGCCCACCGAATAATATGTTTCCTGCAGAACGACATCATCTTGGCTGTCTGTAGCCATCAAAACCATCCCATTGGCATGCAAAGGTAAATTCGGGCCAAAATCGAACTGCATATCATTTTTTAGATCAAATTTCAGCACCGGTAGACCCGTTACTGTGATGGTATGGCTTGCTCTGATCTCATCAAGGGCTGCTTCGGCGCGTTCGTGGTCGTAGGTTTCTGGATCAAATCCTGCCAGTCCAAGGATGGTCGCGCGGTCGGTTCCATGGCCCACACCTGTAAAGGCCAGTGATCCATGCAAGCGCGCCTTCACGCCTGCAAATGTAAAGGGAGACGCACGCATCAGATCAAGAAAGCGCGCGGCGGCCACCATCGGACCCATCGTATGAGATGAGGAGGGACCAATGCCGATCTTGAAGATATCAAAGACAGATAAAAACATCAGAGTGGGCTTCCTTCAGGCGGATTGGGCAAGGTTGGGTGTGAAAAAATGGTGGCTCCAAGACCTTCAGATTGCGATGCACTTAGTGCACTTTGGCGCGTTTCTATATTGCGGCAGAGCGTCAACAGATCCGGCCAAGTCTTCAAATCAAACCAGCCAGTATGCCCCGTCGGGTAAAGTGCCATCCAGCGCAAACAGACCGCGAGGTAGATCTGGAAAATGTTTGGAGAGGAATTCAATATCCATTTATCCTGTCGGCTCACGGTAGTCTCGAGCAGCGTGATCAAATTCAAAAGAGACTTTTTTTGAGCCGCACGAAGGTTATTCACCATCTCTGCTGTGCCATGGTCAAGGTAGGTTTCAGGATAAAAAAGCATCCGCAAAGTGGGGTGAAGTGTGTTCGACAGCCAAAACAGCCATTTCAAAAACGTGCCTCTTTGGGGGGTGTTGATCCCAGGAGCCAAAGCATTATGCGTATCAGCGAGCCAAAGCAGGATCGCTCCCGTTTCAAAGATTGTAGCCTGTGGCGTTTCCAGTACTGGAATACGTCCATTCGGATTTAATTTCAAATATTCTGGACTGCGTTGGGCATGCGTTCTTCGTTCGACCAGACGTGTCTTAAAAGGCAAGCCGAGCTCCAAAAGAGCGAGGCGCACAATAAGAGACGCGTTATCTGGTGCATAGTGAAGAATATAGGTCATGTGTGGCTTATACAGGTTTGATTTATGAAAGGATTTAGAAAAACGACAGGTCATTTAAGAATACAGTCATCCAAGGAAAATCAAAGGATCAAAATATCGCGTCAGGTGGTGAAAATTTCTCCCTGTCGCTCTCGCACATCTTGATGTTTGTGCCTATAAGGGCACAAACAAGAGGAGCACGAAATGTCTCAAACACTTTCTGGGGCGGAGCAAGGAAAATTTAGCGCAGCCAAAGCCGCCACCGTTTTTGTAAAAGACGGTATGAAGGTTGGTTTGGGGACGGGAAGCACGGCGGCTTGGCTGGTCAAACACCTCGCGGAAATGGTGCAAAACGACGGTCTTCGTATCCAAGCAGCGGCGACTTCAGTCCAAACCGCGACGCTGGCCACGGAACTTGGCATTAAAATTCAAAGCTTGGATGAGTTGGGCTGGCTTGATATCACCATTGATGGTGCGGACGAATTTGATGGAAATTTCAATTTGATCAAGGGGGGCGGTGGGGCCTTGCTTCGGGAAAAAATCGTCGCCCGTGCCAGTGATCAAATGATCGTGATCGCAGATATTACGAAAGATGTCGCAACTTTGGGAAAATTCCCCTTGCCTGTAGAAGTAATTCCGTTTGGAATGGACTCCTCAAGTACCCTCATAGAGCGGGCTTTGCTGGACCTCGGTTATCAAACAGCAAAGCCCGTTCTTCGTGAGAGGAACGGCAAAGCATTTGTGACAGATGAAGGCAATCATATTTTTGACCTGCATTTAGATACAGTCTTGGATCCTGCAGTTTTGTCCCAGACCCTGAATGATATTCCGGGGGTGGTTGAAAATGGGTTATTCCTCAATATGTGTGAAACCGTAATTATTGGTTATGAAGACGGCAGCTCTGAGACCCGCAGCCTTGTGGAAGGGGCTTTGACGTCTTCTCGCGCTGATAATGTCGAAAACCTGTTTTCCGATATCGGGGACTGAAAATGCAATTTGATTATGACCTATTCGTGATTGGTGGTGGTTCGGGTGGTGTGCGCGCCGCGCGCATGACCGCTTCGCAAACAGATGCGCGCGTGGCGCTTGCTGAAGAAGATAGATACGGCGGTACCTGTGTTATTCGCGGATGTGTGCCAAAAAAATTGATGGTCTTTGCAAGCGAAGTGTCCCATGCGATACCCGAAGCGCGCGGATATGGTTGGGACATTCAAGAGGCGCAGTTTGACTGGGATATGTTCCACGGGAAATTGGACGTTGAACTCGATCGGCTTGAAAATGTTTATCGCGGGCTTTTAGAGCGCTCCGGCGTCACAACCTTTCATCAGCGCGCAAAAGTGGTTGGTCCCCACAAAATTGAGTTGGCCGATGGTCAGCAAAAGACAGCACAAACCATATTGATCGCGGTCGGTGGATCGCCGGTCTTGCCTCAAATTAAGGGCATCGAGCATGCGCTGACCTCAAACGACATGTTTCATTTCAAATCGCTTCCCAAATCGATTTTGATTGTTGGTGGGGGTTATATTGCTTGCGAATTTGCTGGGATCATGAATGGACTTGGGGTGAAAACCACGCAATATTTCCGCGCTGATCAAATTCTACGCGGTTTTGATAATGAGGCGCGTGGTATCGTCGCTGATGAAATGCGCAAGCGCGGTGTTGATCTGCAGTCAGGCACGAATGTCTCCAAGATCGAAAAAACGACTGACGGTTTGCGCATCACCAACACCAATGGTGACCAGGTGGAGGTTGAGGCCGTCATGTTTGCTACAGGGCGCGCTCCAAACACAGCAGGTCTGATTTCAGAGGACGTCGCAGTCGCGCTTGGTGCCAAAGGCGAAATAATGGTTGATGCCTATTCACAGTCCAGCGTGCCTTCGATTTATGCGCTGGGCGATGTGACGGACAGGGTCAATTTGACGCCCGTCGCGATCCGAGAAGCGATGTGTTTCATTGACACAGTGTTTCGTGGTCAACCGACTCCGGTCGACCACGAATTGATCCCCACGGCGGTATTCACTCAGCCGGAAATGGGGACGGTGGGTCTTACGGAAGAAGAGGCCGCGGCGCAGGAACCAATCGAAGTCTACAGCGAAAAATTCCGCGTGATGCGCCATTATTTTGCGGGAAAGGATGATGCTTCGCTCCTTAAGCTGATTGTATCGGCAAAAACCTGTAAAATTCTGGGCGCACATATCATCGCCCCTCAGGCAGGCGAAATGATACAGCTGCTGGGGGTTGCCATTAAAATGGGCGCCACAAAGGAAGACTTGGACCGCACAATGGCAGTGCATCCGACCATATCAGAAGAACTGGTTACGATGCGCACACCGACGCGTAGGACTTGACTTATGTTGAACCATACCCAATTCAAAGATATCAAAGGGTTTCTGAATGACTGAAAATTTCAATGGCCAGCGCGTTGTCGTGGCCGATAAGGGGAATACGAGTAAATGACAGGGAACAATGGCGGTCCATGGGGCGGCGGTGGAGGAAGCAACGATGATAATGATCGCGGGTCTTCCAACAACGGATCAAGACGACCGGGAGGGTCCGGTGGCGGGCAGGTGCCCCCCGAATTAGATGATATGCTGAAGAAAGGCCGTGAACAGCTTCAGGTGTTGATGGGCGGTCGCGGCGGTTCTGGTCAAGGCGGTGGCAGAGAGCCCGGAGAGGGACCACGTTTTGGTCGTGGAGCGTTTTTGGGTGTTGCTGTCATTGCGGCGCTATACTGGGCTTTTTCCAGCTTCTATCAGGTGCAGAACTACGAAAAATCGGTCGAATTGTTTTTAGGAAAATACTCTGAAACGGGCGAAGAAGGATTGAATTTTGCGCCTTGGCCTTTTGTTACCTACGAAATTATTCCTGTAGATCGCGAACAAACCGAAGATATCGGGGTCGGTCGTACGATGGGCGATGAGGGATTAATGCTCACCGGTGACGAAAATATCGTAGATATCGATTTTCAGGTGGTTTGGAACGTTTCCGACCCGGCCAGATTTCTATTCAATCTGCGCGAACCGCGTAAAACCATTCGCGCCGTGGCCGAATCCGCTATGCGTGAGATCATCGCGCAGTCCGATCTGGCGCCTGTCTTGAACCGCGATCGTGGTATCATTGCGGATCGTTTGCGCGAATTAATTCAAGTGACTCTGGACAGTTATAACAGTGGTGTGAACGTCGTGCGCGTGAACTTTGAAAAGGCTGATCCACCGGATGAGGTGATTGATGCGTTTCGTGCGGTTCAAGCCGCCGAACAGCAACGAGATCGTTTGGTTAAAGAATCCGATGCCTATGCGAACCGTGTTCTTGCACAGGCCCGCGGGGAATCAGCCCAGATGTTGGAAGAGGCCGAGGGATACCGTGCACGTGTGGTGAACGAAGCCACCGGTGAAGCAAGCCGTTTTATTGCAGTCTTGGAAGAGTACACCAAAGCTCCTGAAGTGACACGCAAGAGGCTTTATATCGAGACGATGGAAGAAGTCTTGGGTGGTCTTGACAAAGTGATCATTGACGACGGCATCGGCGGAGCAGGTATCGTACCTTATTTGCCGTTAAATCAGCTTACGAAGGAGGCAAAATGATGCGCTCAATTAATGTGCTTTTCGGTGCCGCTGTTTTGTTGAGCGCTCTGGTTTTTTCATCCGTTTACATCGTTGACGAACGCGAAAAGGTTCTGGTGCTTCAGTTTGGTCGGGTTGTTGCGACCAAGGAAGAGCCGGGGCTGTCATTCAAAATACCATTCCTTCAATCAGTTGTAAGGTATGATGACCGGATCCTGAGCCGTGACATTGACCCGTTTGAGGTGACACCTTCAGATGATCGCCGACTTGTCGTTGATGCGTTTGCTCGGTATCGAATTATCGATGTTAACAAGTTCCGCGAAGTCACAGGTGCTTCTGGGGATGCCTCAATTAGTGTGGCGGGCGATCGTCTTGACCGGATTTTAGGTTCGCAAACACGGGCTATCCTTGGTTCCGTTGCATCAAACGACATTCTGTCTTCGGACCGTGCCGCCCTGATGCTGCGCATTCGGGAAGGTGCGATCACAGAGGCACTTAAAATGGGCATTGAAGTCATCGATGTGCGCCTGAAACGCACTGATCTTCCACGTCAAAACCTCGATGCAACCTTTGCAAGAATGCGGGCTGAACGGGAACGCGAGGCTGCAGATGAAATCGCCCGCGGTAATGAAGAAGCTCAAAAGGTGCGCGCTTCTGCAGACAGAACACAGGTTGAAATCGTCTCAGAGGCGCAGCGAGAATCCGAAATTATCCGTGGTCTTGCGGATGCCAAGCGAAATGCAATTTTTGCCCAAGCTTATGGATCTGACCCAGAATTTTTTGAGTTTTACAGATCGTTGTCGGCCTATCGAAATTCACTCAAGGGGCAGAATTCGACAATGGTGATGTCTCCGGACTCTGAATTCTTCAACTATCTAAGATCCAACGTGGGATTAGAATGATTGAGGCGCTGCTTTGGGGCCTCGGTCTTGTCCTCGTGATTGAGGGGCTGGTCTATGCACTGGCCCCTTTTCTTGTTGAAAGCATGCTGAAACAGCTTGAAGACCTTCCACTGAGTGCAAGACGTCGGTTCGGGGGGATGACTGCGTTGCTTGGTGCCGTCATTCTGCTTGTTGTAAGCAAATACATGACCTGATTTCTAAGCTTCAAAAATAATCACAAAGAAGTCAGAAATATGTCTGCCCTCTTGCCAGTAAATAGTCGAGAACCTACTTCGTACTCATGAATACAGCGCAAAAGTTGCGCACATTTTCACAGGAGTGTCCTCTAAATGTTTCATGTACCTGCAATCGCGTCGCCAGCTCCTAAGGGGCAGATATCCTATAAAAGGGTGCCCAAAATGCCCTTTTTGGCGTTGCTAATTCCACTTATTTTTGCGCTTCAGTCGATAAGTGCTACAGCCCGCTCGGCACCGGAAAGCTTTGCTGATCTGGTAGAGCTAACAAGCCCGTCGGTTGTAAATATCACAACCTCGACAAAAGTGGCTGAAAACATGGCGCCCAGAGGCATTGTTCCCGAGGGCAGCCCATTCGAAGACCTGTTTCGAGATTTCAATGAACGCAATCCAAACAGACGCGGTCCTCGAAATACGTCGGCTTTGGGATCTGGCTTTGTTGTTTCAGAAGATGGTTATGTTGTGACAAATAACCATGTCATTGAGGGGGCCGATGAGATTCTTGTCGAATTTCCGGATTTGAGCGAATATTCAGCCAAGGTTGTGGGAATTGATAAGAATATCGACATAGCCCTCTTGAAAATCGAAACGGATGAACCCTTGCCGTTCGTGAAATTTGGCGACAGTGATCTGGCCCGTGTCGGGGACTGGGTGATGGCCATCGGTAACCCGCTGGGACAAGGGTTTTCTGTATCCGCGGGGATTATTTCAGCGCGTAACCGTACGCTTTCCGGAAGCTATGATGACTACATACAGACTGATGCCGCGATTAACCGTGGAAACTCCGGCGGTCCTCTTTTCAATATGGATGGGGAGGTCATCGGAGTGAATACTGCAATTCTGTCTCCGACGGGCGGATCCATAGGGATTGGGTTTTCGATGTCTTCGAACGTTGTGGGTCCCGTTGTTGCGCAGCTCAAAGATTTTGGCGAAGTGCGCCGTGGTTGGCTTGGCGTGACCATCGGTCCTGTGACGGAAGAGATTGCACAAACGCTTGGAATGGATGAGGCAGCAGGGGCGATCATTTCCGAGATCAGTTCGGGTGGTCCAGCAGATGCCGCAGGCATTGAAGTTGCTGATGTTATTATCCTTTTTGACGGTAAAGACGTCGCGGACGCCGGAGAGCTCGTGCGCCTTGTTGGCAAAGCGCCCGTGGGGTCAACGGTGAAAGTCGTTGTTTTGCGCAATGGCAGACGGAAAACCCTTGATGTTGTTTTGGGGCAACGTCCTGAAAACATAACTTCTTTGCCCCAAGAACAACCGGCGCCCGCACCAGAAGGAGTTGTCGGACTGATGCTGTTGGAAATCGACGATGCGTTGAGAGAGGAAAAATCTCTCCCAGAAACTGCAAAGGGTCTGCTGGTTGTCGGTGTTGATGAAAGCTCTGATGCTTATGCCAAAGACATTCGCGAAGGTGATATCATCACCGATGCGGGGCAAGAAACGGTTGAAACTGTTGAGGCATTCAAAGCGCGCCTTGAGGCGACAAAAGAGGCTGGACGCAGCACCATTCTTCTGCTCGTGCGTCGTGACGGTCAACCCAGATTTGTGGTGGTGGAAATTAAGTAGGTCACAACATGAAGCGGTTACAAAGTGAAGATCTTTGTAACCGCTTTTACGCTGATTTGCGGCGTGCTAAATCCGCTTTTTTATGCAGTTTCAGACACCTAAAGCGGTTCTAGCCCCAGCATGCGTGCTGTTTCCCAAGAGGGCCAGTCGCTTAAAATTCCCTGTTCGAGTTGAAACGCTTTGATCGCTCTGCGGGTTTCAGTATCCATTGACCCTGTGAGCCGGTCATCAAAAAATCCCCTCGCTGAAAGTCCCTGTTGCAGGCCAAGAATAAACTCCGCAGTAAGATCGTTTTCACAAATTGCGCGGAAAGAGACGGTTTGTTTTTTCTCAGTAATCTGGTCGACTGCCAAGGTCTGATATGCGGCAGGGGAAAGAAGCGTTCCGTTGAAATCAAATGTGGGATCTTTGATTCGCTGCTTTTCCACTTTTGTTGTATAAATGGTGGGTTTGATAAAGCTCTGTTCACAGAAGGTATCTGGTTTTGGTTGACTGCCTCTGTCGCGCCCCTTCAGCAATCCTGTAGATGCGCCACATCCCGCCAAGACAAGACTGTCGATGAAAAAACAAAGCGTGATCTGTTTCAAATTTTCTATCCCTTACCAATGATAAAGGTCTACTCGTAATTCGCCCCGCTGACAATTGTTCCTTGTCTGGGTTGAGTCAGTTGATCCAAAAGGGCAGATATATCTTCAATCTTTTCGGCGAGCACATGTGTCACACCCGATCCACGTTGTAGGCGGCCTGTGATACGCAGCAGCCGACCTGAAATCACTGCACGGCGAAACTGTTCGAACAAATTGCGCCAGACAATCACATTCACAATGCCGGTTTCATCTTCCAGCGTGATAAAAACCACGCCCTTTGCCGTGCCTGGGCGCTGCCGTAAAATGACAAGTCCCGCAACAGTGATCCGTGTTCCCTCGGGAACGTAGTGAAGGCGTTCTGCAGGGCAGGCGCTTGGGGGATAGGGATATCTTTGAGGCATCATAGATGGGATGTTATGTTCATAAATTGAGAACAAATATAGAACAAATTCACATTTCAACAAGAGAGATTTTTCTACTTGCAAATTGGGCTGGAATTATCTGTAAAGCCCAATTAGGAAGCACGGACGAACACAGGCGCGGGAGTCATCAGACTATGGCAAAGATCACCTATATCGAACACAACGGAACAGAACATGTTGTAGAGGTCGCAAATGGCCTGACCGTAATGGAAGGTGCGCGTGACAACAACATTCCCGGAATTGAGGCCGATTGTGGTGGTGCATGCGCGTGTTCTACATGTCATGTCTATGTGGATCCTGCATGGGTCGACAAAATTCCTGCGAAAGAAGATATGGAAGAAGACATGCTGGACTTTGCCTATGAACCTGATCCTGCGCGGTCACGTCTGACATGCCAGCTCAAGGTCACAGATGCGCTCGACGGGCTTGTCGTGCAAATGCCAGAGAAGCAGATCTAATATCTGTTAAACCGGATTTGCTTTGAAAATCAAAGCGCCCGCCACCCAATGTCGGTCCTGAAGAACCCTTCGGGCCAATCCACCTGATCTGCCGCAGAATAGGCCGCCTCGCGCGCAGCGCGCAGGCTTTCAGCGCGTGCAGTAATGTTCAAAACCCGTCCTCCGGTCGCGGTAATTGCAGTTTCGGTTTGTGTCGTGCCGGCATGGAAACACATCGATTTTGACGTTTCGGGCAAGTGATCAAGTCCGTTGATCACGCTGCCTTTGGCGTAGTTTCCCGGATACCCTTTTGTCGCCATCACAATACTCAGCGCATGATCATCAGCCCAGTTCACTTGCGCCCCTGCAAGCCGTCCGCGCGCCGTGGCCTCGATGAGGTCAAAGGCTTGCGCGCCAAGGCGCATCATCAGGACCTGACATTCCGGATCGCCAAAACGGACGTTATATTCCACGAGCCTTGGCTGACCTTCTTTGATCATCAGCCCCACATAGAGCACCCCCTGATAGGGTATCTTGCGCGCATTTAATTCCTTGAGCGTGGGGTAAACGATCTCTTCCATGGCTTTGTTCAGCGTCACTGGATCAAGGATTGGGGCAGGGGAGTAGGCCCCCATACCCCCTGTGTTGGGGCCAGTATCGCCATCAAAAGCGCGTTTGTGATCCTGTGCCGTGCCCACGGGCAGCGCGGTCATTCCATCGCAAAGCACGAAAAGAGAAGCTTCTTCGCCCTCCATAAATTCTTCGATCACAACTTCTGCGCCAGCTGAGCCGAATTCGCCTGCAAACATCGTGTCTATAGCGGTTTCAGCCTCAGCCACCGTCATCGCCACGACGACCCCTTTACCGGCGGCAAGACCGTCTGCTTTCACCACAATGGGGGCTCCTTGATCGCGCACATACTGTTTCGCCGCCGCTGGATCGGTGAAGTGGCCATAAGCGGCAGTCGGGGCATTGGCGGCGGCGCAGACCTCTTTTGTAAAATTCTTACTTGCTTCAAGCTGCGCTGCAGCTTTGTCAGGGCCAAAAGTCATGATGCCATTTGAACGTAATCTGTCACCAACCCCTGCAACAAGCGGAGCTTCTGGCCCGATAATGACAAAATCCACGCCCTGTGTTTGGGCAAAGGCAACCACAGCCTCTGGATCTTCAATGTCCAAAGCATGGCAATCCGCAATTTTGGCGATCCCCGCATTGCCCGGTGCACATAAAAGCGTATCACATTTCGGGTTCTGTTTTACGGCCCAAGCCAAAGCATGTTCACGACCACCGCTGCCTAAGATCAGAATTTTCACGAATGGACCCTCTTGGAAACTGTTTCGCCGCGTTCTAAGCTGATGGTGACCGTGATACAAGAGAGCAGCACAAATGGATCTTATCGATGATCCCGATCCCGGGATTAATCATCCCGAATTCAGTGTTTCTGAAATTTCGGGCGCAATCAAACGCGTGATTGAAGGCGAATTTTCCCATGTTCGCATCAAGGGAGAGATTGGGCGCGTGTCCTTTCCGCGCTCTGGCCATGTCTATCTTGATCTTAAAGATGAGCGCGCGGTACTCTCTGCCGTGATATGGAAAGGGGTCGCTACCCATCTGCAGGTCAGACCGGAAGAAGGGCTAGAGGTTGTCGCCACCGGGCGCATCACCACTTTTGGTGGGCAATCAAAATATCAACTGGTGATCGAAGATCTGAAACCCGCAGGGGTGGGGGCTTTGATGGCGATGCTGGAAAAGCGCAAAGCCATGCTTGCGGCAGAGGGGCTGTTTGATGCATCCCGAAAAAAATCAATCCCCTTTCTACCGGAGGTGATCGGCGTTGTTACATCGCCCTCTGGCGCTGTGATCCGTGATATTCTGCATCGGTTGCGGGATCGTTTTCCGCGCAAAGTGCTTATTTGGCCTGTCGCGGTTCAGGGCGATAAATGCGCTCCGGAGGTGGCGCGCGCAATTGCAGGGTTGAACGCCTTGACCGCAGGGGGCACCGTGCCGCGTCCGGATGTATTGATTGTGGCGCGAGGCGGCGGGTCGCTTGAAGATCTTTGGGGATTTAACGAAGAAATTGTGGCGCGTGCTGCCGCGTCCTCGGACATTCCGCTGATTTCGGCCGTGGGGCATGAAACCGACACGACCCTGATTGATTTTGTTTCTGACTTGAGAGCGCCAACGCCCACTGCGGCTGCAGAGCTCGCCGTTCCTGTGAGGCATGAACTTGCCGCCACATTAAATGAATACGGGGCGCGTATGGCGCGTGCTCTCTCCACAACGCTGGAGCGGCGGCGTCAAAGGGTAGAGGATCTGTCGCGTGCCTTGCCCAAGCCGGAGGCACTTTTCGCCTATGAACGTCAGAAGCTGGACCATCTAAGCGAAAGCCTTCCCAAGGCGCTGATGACCCGCATCCAGAAAAGCCGCATGCAGTTGTCGGATGTCGGTGCGGTGCTGCGGCCTTCTATGGCACAGTCCAAATACCAACGAGCCAAGGATCAGTTCGGTCAGCTCTGGCCGCGCCTGCCCAAGGCTTTGCACCGGTCCTCTGTTCACCATAGGGCAGATTTTGAAAAACTGTCACGCCGCTTTGTTTCCAATCTGGTGACGCGCAAGGTTCGCGAAAGCCAAGAGGCCTTTGAGCAGAGCGCCAGATCCCTCAGACGCGCCGCGGGAATGGATATGTCCAAAAGGCAGGACCAATTAGCTGCTCTGGAGCGGTTACGCGAAACGCTTGGTTATAAAGCCACGCTAAACCGCGGCTACGCGGTGGTACGATCTGGGGATCAAGTGGTGACGTCCCTGAAAGACGCGAAATCAGCCGATGCGCTGGAAATCGAATTTCGTGATGGGCGTTTTGATCTGTCAGGCAAGCCGCGTCCAAGCGGCAAACCTAAGGGCGGTGGATCTTCTGAGCAGGGAAGCCTGTTTTAAACCCCGACATCTGGTCCGGGACATTCTAGGGGAGAGGGCGCGCGAAACGCCTCATAAAGCGGCACACTATCATCATCGCCGTCAAATTGGGCGACAAGCCCATTTTCACCCTTGAAAAAGCGCCAACATTGTACGGCTAAGTCCGATCCATAATCAAAGCAGATCAATTCGCCTTCTTGATACCATTGACCAAATATACAGTTTCCGTCCAAAAAGGACCATCTGACCCGTGCGTTGTCGAAATAGGACTCTGCTCCGTAAATTGTGCCATTCTGGCTGTAATAAAGGGTATGTCCCTTCGTAAAGGCATCGAAAGCTTCACCCGTGAGGGTGCTTTCAGCCCTTGCCAATGAAAACGAAAAACTGAGCAGAAGGAAGACTGTAAGACGCATGCGTGTTGCTAGCACTGGGAAATTCAAAATTCAAAACATATCTTTGTGCATGCGCCATTTTGCCAAAGGAAAAATGGGTCAAAAACGCATCTGAACGATTGGGTGTCGTTTTTCACTTTACCCCTTAGCCCATCTTTCCTTTAAGATGAGGCAAATCAGGAACGGAGCGGTCGCCATGGCATTGGATAATCGGGAAGGTGTTTGGAAGTCGGGAAAAGGGCGTGGACGCAAAACGCCCAAGGGACGCCAGTATGAAGACCAAGCGCTTCAAGAGGTGCGCAGCCTGCTTGAGCATCGGTCTGTTTCACGCGATTTATTGATCGAATTCCTGCATCTCATTCAGGATGCTTACGGGCATCTTTCCGCAGCGCACCTGCGTGCCTTGGCCGAAGAAATGCGCCTGTCCATGGCCGAAATCTATGAGGTGGCAACCTTTTATGCCCATTTTGATGTGGTTAAAGAAGGTGAAACGCCCCCGCCCGCGCTTACCATTCGGGTCTGTGACAGTCTGAGTTGTGAATTGGCAGGTGCCCAACAGCTTAAGGCGGCATTGGAAGAGGGGCTGGATCCAAGCGCAGTACGCGTTTTGCGCGCGCCATGCATGGGGCGATGTGATACCGCGCCAACGCTAGAGTTTGGTCATAAACATATTGATCACGCCACAGCTGCCAAAGTCAAAGCAGCGATTGACGCTCATGACACCCATGCGGAAATCCCTGTCTATGAAGGTTTTGACGCCTATCGTGAGGCGGGCGGGTATGTCACACTTGAGACGCTACGCAAGGACGGAAAGTGGGAAGAGGTGCAGGACGAAGTACTTGCCTCCGGATTGCGCGGTCTCGGTGGCGCTGGGTTTCCATCGGGCAAAAAATGGGGCTTTGTGCGTATGAACGCGGGTCCGCGTTATTTGGCTGTCAATGGGGACGAAGGCGAACCGGGTACCTTTAAGGACCGCTTTTACCTTGAACGCACACCTCATCTTTTTCTTGAGGGTATGTTGATTGCCGCTTGGGCGGTTGAAGCTGAAAAAGCCTTTATTTACATGCGGGATGAATATCCCGCCGTTCTTCATATTTTGGCGGCGGAAATTAAAGCGCTTGAAGAGGCAGGGATCGTGCCCCAGGGATATATAGATC
Organism: Alphaproteobacteria bacterium casp-alpha6; assembly: GCA_001510135.1. Classification (GTDB taxonomy): domain Bacteria; phylum Pseudomonadota; class Alphaproteobacteria; order Rhodobacterales; family Rhodobacteraceae; genus LFER01. The sequence goes on along the minus strand of LFER01000009.1, from coordinate 34,205 downwards.
TGCGCCGCGGCGCGGGGGCCTATATCTGCGGCGAAGAAAGCGCAATGATCGAAAGCATCGAAGGCAAACGTGGTATGCCGCGCCATCGTCCTCCTTTTGTGGCGCAAGTGGGGATATTTAACCGTCCCACGCTGGTTCATAATGTGGAAACACTTTATTGGGTTGCAAAAATCTGCCGCGAAGGACCACAGATTTTGTCGTCCGTCGAAAAAAACGGGCGCAAAGGGTTGCGTAGTTATTCCGTGTCCGGACGGGTAAATTCCCCCGGCGTCTACCTATTGCCAGCGGGCTCAACGATCATGGATCTGATTGAGTCTGCCGGTGGGATGCTTGAGGGGCATCAATTTAAATCCTATCAACCGGGCGGGCCGTCTTCGGGTATTCTTCCTGCGCATATGAATGATATACCGCTGGATTTTGACACGCTTCAACCCCATGGGTCCTTCATCGGATCTGCAGCTGTGGTTGTGATGTCAGATCAAGACCGCGCGCGCGATGCAGCGCTGAATATGTTGCGCTTCTTTGAAGATGAAAGCTGTGGACAATGCACCCCGTGCCGCGTGGGATGTGAAAAGGCAGTGAAACTCATGCAAGCCGAAAAATGGGATCAAAGTTTGCTGGAAGAGATCAGCGCCACGATGGTGGACGCCTCTATCTGCGGCCTTGGCCAAGCAGCACCCAATCCCATTCGTCTAACCATGAAACATTTCCCGCAAGAGATCTGACGCTTAGACGGATGCGAGGCGCGGTTTGCTATTTTTGCAGGCGTCAAGCTCCAAAAACTGAAGGCGTTTTTCTCCAAGCGCGCTTGATCAAAACAAATGTGTTTTGACCATGGTCAAGGGGTTATGGGCGTCTTATTCATCTGGTTAACCTTTCATTCATGTAGAGTTTCTAAAGAAAGGCGCCTCTCAGCGTTGTGAGAGGAGTGTTTTGCCTTTGGGAATAAATTTGCAAAGCCTTCCAAATGGTGCAAAAGCAGCTTAATAAGCGGCAATATGTGATCACTTGGGCGGCGATATGGCCTTTTTTGCAAAACTCAAAGAACGATTGTTCAAATCCTCTTCCAAGTTGGAAGAAGGTCTGGATGCCATTGTTGATGATGGTGGTGTGATCGAAGAAGCAGATGAAGAGCTTGTGGCGGATCTTGCTTTGGATCAGGTCATTCGCGAAGACACCGATCCTCAAGAAACAATATCCCAAGACAAAACGCCGAAGGATGCAACGGGACATCAGCTGGAACCTTTGGACGTTCCGGCACAAGATGTAGACCCGATTGACACAGCTGTTGACCCGAGGCAGGCGGAGCCATTATCAGAGCCAGAGCCAGAGCCAGAGCCAGAGCCAGAGCCAGAGCCAGAGCCAGAGCCAGAGCCAGAGCCAGAGCCAAGACAGCCTCCCCAATCACAACCCGCAGCCCAAGCTTCATCGCCAAAAGAGAGTAAAGGGTTTCTTGGCCGCTTGATGGGGCGGGTCGTGCGCCCAGCCGAAAAACGGCGGGTCCTCGATGATGATATGCTCGAAGCGCTAGAAGAGCTTCTTATCGCCTCTGACATGGGTGTCGATGCTGCACTTCGGGTGACGGCGAATATCGCTGAGGGGCGATTTGGTAAAAAACTCTCAACCGAAGAAATCAAGTCGCTCCTGTCCAAAGAAATCACCCGAATTATGGAACCTGTCGCAAAACCTATGCCGCTTTATGCACAAAAACCCCAGGTTGTTCTGGTGGTGGGGGTCAATGGTTCGGGTAAGACCACAACTATCGGCAAATTGGCGAGCCAATTCAAAGCGGCTGGAAAATCTGTTGTCATTGCCGCTGGTGACACGTTTCGCGCCGCCGCAGTGGAGCAGCTTCAGATTTGGGGAGAACGGGCAGGCGTGCCGGTTTTGACGGCACCAGAAGGGTCTGATCCCGCAAGCCTTGCCTTTGATGCTATTGAAAAAGCACGTCAGGACAATGCGGATTTGTTGATGATTGATACCGCGGGCCGGTTGCAAAATCGCACAGACCTGATGGAGGAACTTGCCAAAATTGTCCGCGTTATTCGAAAACAGGATCCCAACGCGCCCCATAATACTCTTTTGGTTCTTGATGCGACCACGGGGCAAAATGCATTGAACCAAGTGGAAATTTTCCGCAATCTTGCGGATGTCTCTGGCCTTGTCATGACAAAGCTTGACGGAACGGCCAAGGGTGGTGTTCTTGTTGCATTGGCAGATAAATTCGGTCTGCCCATTCACGCCATCGGGGTGGGAGAGCAAATAGATGATCTTTCACCATTTGATCCTGAAGACTATGCGAAAGCTTTGACTGGGCAAGGGCTCTGAAGTGGTAAAACATGCCGCGCCACCGAGTGGGTGGAAAAACCTTTGATGGGCGCTGAAATAGGGATCAATGCCTGGATACTCGATATTGAGGGTACACAAAGCGCGCCGATCGTGGCCTCTTGCCTTGCGATATTGGCTGCGGTCCTGCATGCGATCTTTGCGGCGCTTCAAAAGGGGCGGCATGATCCTTGGCTGTCGCGCGGAGCAATTGATTTTTCCTATATGATGATGGCTCTGCCTTTTGCGCTTTTCTTTCTTCCTTGGCCGGAGCCAGCCCTTTGGCCAATTTTAGTGGGGGTGTTTATCATCCACCTCATCTATAAAATTTTGCAGGCTAAATCACTGACCCGCGGCAATTACACTGTGGTTTATCCTGTGATGCGGGGAACCGCACCCATCTTTGCAATTTTGGCGGCCTATCTTGTATTTGATGAAACCTTTAACGCGGTGCAATGGTTGGGTGTTTTTATCCTGCTGAGCGGAATATTCGGATTGGCTCTTTTCAATATGTGTTTTTTGGAAACCAACCGGAATACGCTTCCGATGGCGTTGACCTTTGCGGCGGCCACGGGTGCCTTTGTGGCGATTTATACGGCCTATGACGCCTGGGGTATCAGGCAAGCCATTAATCCTCTCGTGTTTGTCGTTTGGTTTTACGTTGTTGATGGTATTGCCTTACCGCCGGTGATATTTTTTAAGTGGCTTAGGATGGAGCAAAGACCACATCCGTGCCCTTTGATGCTTCGCGGTATTTGTGGTGGTGTGATCGGAATTTTAAGTTTTGGGTCAATTATGCTTGCGACGCGACTGGACAAAGTTGGTGAAGCCGCGATATTGCGGGAAACATCTACGGTATTTGCAGCCATCATTGGTTGGTACTTTTTGAAAGAACCGGTTGGTCCGTATAGAAGTTTGCTCATGGTGCTCATCGCAATTGGCGCAATTGTTGTTGAATTTGGAGGCTGAAAAGGTCGAATATGACAGAAAACACAAAATCGTCTCTGACGACTACATTGCTAGAAATTGGACCCGTTGCCGTATTCTTTTTGATCTTCATTTGGCGTAAGGGGGAAACCGTTGTCATTGGTGGGCATGAATATTCAAGCCTGATCCAAGCCACAGCGATTTTTGTTCCGTTGATGATCATATCAACCGGACTTGGGTGGTGGCTCAATGGTCATTTGTCAAAGGTACAGGTGCTGACATTGGTGATGGTGATTGTCTTTGGCGCATTGACGGTGTTTCTCAATGATGAGCGGTTTTTCAAAATGAAACCCACACTCATTTACGTGCTGTTTGGAAGCGCCATCACATTTGGCCATCTGCGCGGGCAGAATTATATCCAATCGCTTTTGGGCGACCGTCTGCCAATGGAAGAGATCGGGTGGCAGATTATCAGCAAACGTTTGGCACTCTTCTTTTTTGCGCTCGCTCTGCTTAACGAACTCATCTGGCGGACCCAATCCAGTGAGACGTGGGTCTATTTTAAAACCTTTGGCCTGAGCGGCGCGGTTCTGTTTTTCATGATTTTTCAGTACCCAATATTGAAGAAATACGGTCGTTTGGACGAACTTTAGACAAATTCTGTTTCACCCTGAAAACACGCAGTGAAAGTTCCATTGGTGCTTGACCAGTGACGCGGTATTTCGTATGCCACACGTGTGGAGATTTGTTGCCAGATTGCGTTCCACGTTAAATATGTCGCTAAAAGGTTAGGAGAAAGCCCCTTTCGCCAGACCGCGATGGGGTTTTTTTGTGCCTTGCGGGGCTGGAGATTTGAAATGGATGACGCACTTAAAAAGCGGACGTTGATGGTGCATGGCGGCGCGCGGCGCAGCCAATATGGCGAAGTGAGCGAAGCCATGTTTCTCACGCAAGGCTTTGTTTATGATACCGCTGAGGAGGCAGAACAGAGATTTATCAAATCCGGTGAGGATGAATTTATCTATGCCCGCTACGGTAACCCGACGGTGTCTATCTTTGAAAAGCGCATCGCACTTTTGGAAGGCGCAGAGGCAGCCTTTGCGACGGCTTCAGGTATGGCGGCAGTTCACGGGGCGCTTTGCTCTGTTTTGAAGGCCGGGGATCATGTTGTCGCGGCGCGCGCCCTTTTTGGGTCCTGTCTTTACGTGCTCGAAGAGGTGCTGACAAAATTTGGCGTTGAGGTCAGTTTTGTTGACGGCACCGATCTCAACGCGTGGAAAAACGCCGTGCGCGATACAACACGGGTCGTTTTTTTTGAAACCGTTTCAAACCCCACACTTGAAATTATTGATGTGACAGCGGTGTGTGAAATTGCACATTCCGTCGGCGCTTTGGTAATTGTGGACAATGTTTTCGCAACGCCTGTTTTTTCAAATGTGCTCTCGCAAGGTGTTGATGTGTTGGTTTATTCTGCAACAAAACATATCGACGGTCAGGGGCGCGTTTTGGGGGGCGTTGTTCTTGGCAGTGAGGACTATATTAGAAAGACGCTTGAACCCTTTATGAAACATACTGGCGGCGCGATGAGCGCGTTTAACGCTTGGATCATGCTTAAGGGACTTGAAACCATAGGACTGCGTGTGAAGGCGCAAGCCGACACCGCATTGCGGATCGCTGAGACGCTGAACGGTCATGAAAAACTGGAGCGGATGATTTACCCGGGTCATCATTCGCATCCGCAGCATGATTTGGTTACCTCGCAGATGAGCGGGGGAGGAACTGTGCTTTCGATTGATGTGAAGGGTGGCAAAGAGGCAGCATTTGCCTTTTTAAATGCCATCAACATCGGGGTGATTTCTAACAATCTTGGAGATGCAAAATCCATTTTCACACATCCGGCCACAACGACCCATCAAAGGCTGAAGGATGAGAGCAAAATTGCCCTCGGGATCACAGCCGGACTCGTGCGTATCAGTGTGGGCCTCGAAGATCCGGACGATCTTATCGCAGACATTTTGCAGGCCTTGGGATAAGCTTGCAGCAGAAAAAACTTTTAGGTTGCATTAACGATTGATCTATTCAAGCCGCTCTTGCGTACTTATATTTATTATACCCGTCCATTCCTTTGGGGCGGCTGAATTCGAAAGGGTCCGGAATGAATATTCATACCCGCGAAGTTGAAAAGCTTCCCGACGAAAATGATGTGAACAAAGCATTGCGCGTCTTGCGCAACTGGGTTGCACATTCTGATGAAACTGTGCTGTCTTCCCCTGATGCGGCCATTCTTGCACGGCTTTTACCGACGCAATACCCTGAACTGAATGCTGCCTATCCTGACGATTTTGTTGCCGATGCGTCCTATGTTGATCAAATGCCTGATCTTCAAAACGGTCCAAGTTCGCTCATTCGTGGTGCAAACCGGCAGATCCAGCACGTTGGTATTTCCAATTTCCGACTTCCCATAAGATATCAAAGCCGCGATGGGGCAGATCAGTGTCTGGAAACATCGGTTACCGGGACCGTGAGCCTTGAGGCAGATAAAAAAGGTATCAACATGTCGCGCATTATGCGCAGTTTCTACAGGCATGCTGAAAAAAGGTTTAGCTTTGATGTGATCGCTGCCGCGCTTGAGGACTACCAGCGTGATTTGGAGAGTTTTGACGCGCGCATTCAGATGCGTACCTCGTTTCCGATAAAGGTTGAAAGTTTGCGTTCTGGGCTGTCAGGGTATCAATATTATGATATTGCCCTTGAATTGATTGATGTTGGCGGAGCCAGAACTAAGGTTTTGCACCTTGATTATGTTTACAGCTCTACTTGCCCGTGTTCCTTGGAGTTGAGCGAACACGCGCGTCGTGATCGATCTCAGCTCGCCACACCGCATTCACAGCGTTCTGTTGCACGGATCTCTGTTGTTTTAGCCGAAGGCGAAGTGCTTTGGTTCGAAGATCTCATCGACCTCTGCCGCAAAGCAGTTCCCACTGAAACGCAAGTCATGGTCAAACGGCAGGATGAGCAGGCTTTTGCAGAGCTGAATGCCGCAAATCCGATATTTGTCGAAGATGCCGCACGGCTTTTTTGCGAAGTTCTTCATGAAGACCACCGGATCAAAGATTTCCGCGTGATTGCAAGTCATCAAGAAAGCCTGCACAGCCATGATGCTGTATCAATTTTGACCGAAGGGGAAACATTTGTGCAGACCTCTCTGGATCCAAGACTTTTTGCATCGCTGATCCATACTGGGTAAATCTGCATATTTGCTTGACATAGTCTGTCTGAATGGCGAAGCCTGCCGGCAATGATCGACTTAAGACCCGTTGGATATGTCATTGGCATTTTGGTCGCGCTCTTGGGGGCGGCGATGCTGTTTCCCTTGCTTGTCGATCTGGCAGAGGGACGTGGTCACTGGCCGGCGTTTTTTGAAAGTGCTGCGATAACCTTTGGTATTGGCGTTCTTTTGTCCATGGCATGCTCAAACGGTGTTAAGGCGGGTCTAAGTATTCAACAAACTTTTCTGCTCACGACTGGGGTTTGGTTGGCCTTGCCTCTCTTTGGGGCTTTGCCTTTTTTGTTTGGTGCGACTGAGGCGCGATATGTTGATGCCTTTTTTGAAGCGATGTCGGGTTTGACGACAACTGGGGCTACGGTTTTTACCGGCCTTGAAACACTGCCCAAAGGGCTGCTTTTGTGGCGCGGAATACTGCAGTGGCTAGGAGGCATCGGGATCATCGTTGTCGCCATGGTTTTTCTACCGGAGCTCAGGGTAGGGGGTATGCAGATTTTTAAAGCTGAAGCCTTTGACACCCTTGGAAAAATACTGCCAAAGGCAACAACAATCTCAATGCAAATATCGGTAATCTATATTTCGATTACGATGCTCTGTATTGGTGCGTATTACGCGGTTGGATTGTCAGCCTTTGATGCCACAGTGCATGCAATGACGACCGTAGCAACGGGGGGATTTTCCAACTATGACGCGTCGTTCGGAGCCTTTGGCGCTGGGGCGGAATATGTTTGCGTTGTCTTTATGATTTTGGCAGCACTCCCCTTTGTGCGTTATGTGCAGCTGATAAACGGCAGCTTTTTGGCCATTTTTAAGGATGTGCAGGTCAAAAGCTTTCTGTTCATCATACTCATCCTATCAGTGCTCACGGCAGGCGTTGTTTACAGAAATTTCGGCTTTGCTGAAGAAGAAGCCATTCGTAAGGCGCTGTTTAACATCACGTCCATTATTTCAGGCACCGGCTATGCGAGCGCGGATTATGGCCTTTGGGGTGGATTTTTAGTGACCCTGTTTTTCATCATCGGCTTGATCGGTGGTTGCGCTGGCTCGACCGCCTGTTCTGTAAAAATATTCCGTTATCAGATTGTTTTTGCCTCTGTCACAACACAGTTGCGGAAAATCCGGTCACCAAATGGGATTTTTATCCCTCGGTATGACGGTCGGGCGATAGAGGAAGATGTGCTCAGCTCTGTAATGTCCTTTTTCATCTTTTTCATGGTCACTTTAGGGGTTGTTGCCATTTTGCTTGGGATGACGGGACTTGATCTTATCACCTCTTTATCAGCCTCCGCCGCAGCACTTGCCAACATTGGACCCGGATTGGGCGAGCATATCGGTCCATCGGGAAATTATGCGGGTTTGAATGATTACGCAAAATGGATTCTTTCGGCCGCGATGCTGATTGGCAGGCTTGAACTTTTGGCAGTTTTCGCAATTCTAACACGTCAGTTTTGGAGAGCATAAGATGGCTCATCGTCCTTTGGGTGCGCAGATTTCACATTACCTAAAAAGCCGCGGTGTTGATGTCATTTTTGGCATTCCCGGGGTCCATAATCAGGAACTTTATCGTGGTATTGAAGAGGCTGGGATTACCCATATCCTTGGCCGCCATGAACAAGGTGTGGGTTTTATGGCGGATGGATATGCCCGCGCGAGCGGAAAACCCGGTGTGGCCTATGTTATTACCGGTCCCGGGCTTTGCAATATAATGACGCCCATGGGGCAGGCCTATTCTGACAGTGTTCCGATGCTAGTCATTTCGTCCTGTCTGGATGAAACGGCATATCGACGCGGGCAATTGCATCAAATGCTTGATCAAGAGGGCGCCGCGCGTGCCGTTTGCGAATGGTCAGAAACAGCTCATAGTTATTCTGCAGCTTATGGGCTTTTGGAGCGTTCCTTTGAAGAATTCGCATCAAAACGCCCCCGACCAAAACACATCCAAGTTCCGATTTCTGTACTGGAGGCCGAGGCGCCGCAATTTCCCCCCTGCCGTTCTGCCGCAGTGCCCTCTTACAAAGACGATAGCGCGATTTCAAAAGTTGCGGACATGTTGGGTCATGCAAAACGGCCGCTCTTTGTCTTGGGTGGCGGGGCGTGCAAAGCGGATGTGCTGCCGGTTATCGAAACATGCAAAGCGGCGGTTGTGACAACTTTTGCCGGACGGGGTTTGGTGCCAGCAACCTATCCCTATTTTTGGGGATCATTTCTACCGCGACCGGATACGGCGCCCGCTATTGCCGGGGCTGATCTTGTTATTGTTCTGGGCTCCGAATTGTCTGAGGTTGATTTGTGGCGGGAACACTTGGGCCATCGCGCGCCCATGGTTCGGGTCGATATTGATCCAGAAGTTTTAAGTGATCCACATAATGCAGATCTGCGCGTTGCAATGCGGGTTGAAGATTTTGTGCCCTCGCTGGCAGCCGCATTAAAAGACGTGCCGCGGGTCTCTGAATGGGCTGCCAAAGACTTTGCACGCGACCTGTCGGTTTGGCGGGCTGAAGCGGATCACGTCTATTCAGGGATTATTCCCGCAATTGAAGCCGTTCGGGATGCAATGCCTCAGGACGCTTTGGTTTATTCCGATATGACACAATTTGCCTATTTGGCGACTGAGGTCTGGGATATGCCAATGCCATCAAGGTGGCATCATCCTTACGGCTTTGGCACTTTGGGGTATGCTTTGCCTGCAGCTATCGGTGGCGCCGTTGCACGCCCAGATCTGCCGGTCGTGGCAATTGCCGGAGATTATGGGTTCCAATACACTTTACCGGAACTGGGCGTGGCGGTGGAATTGGGTATCAGCCTGCCGATCCTGATTTGGGATAACCAAAAACTGAAGGCCATAGAGGACAGTATGGTTGGTGCACAAATCGCCCCCAATGCTGTTCAGGCCCTGAATCCGGATTTTTGTGCGCTCGCAGAGGCCTACGGCGCCCGTTCCGCAAGTCCAAAAACCCTAGGGGATTTGAAAATTGACCTTTCTCAGGCGTTCAGAGCCGGCAAGCCAACTCTGATCCACCTCTCTGCCAAAGACTTAATTGGCTAATTGTTCCAGCAACTGACGAGGGCCGTCATATCGCGTGCCTTTTTGGCAAGTGCGACATCACTCAGCGATGTTCTGGCTGTTTGATAATTTACATAGCGACCTGCGTCGTTCATCAGCTTGATCACTTTATCTGCCTTGATCGCATATGACACATTCTCCGGAAGACTGCGTCCGTCCTCAGTTGCACTCACCAAAACACCGCTTAAGGATCCTGCACGATTTAACACTGGACCGCCGGTGTCACTTTCGCGGCTTGACATTGCAAGACGTACATAATCGCCGTCCCCCGTGAGAGATTGAAGTTCTTCAATGGTTCCTGGAATAATGCTCGGCACCATAAGGCGACCGCCAAATGAAAACCCTGCGCCTAAAACAGAATCTCCAATGCCATCTTTGCTCACGGATAAATCGGCAAAATCTTTTGGTGCTATTTTGTCTGAGACCTTCAAAATTGCAAGTCGCTCTGAAGGGTCCGTTTTCATGAGACTTGCCTCATAGCGATGCTCCACAGTGATGCGGGAACAGTTTTTGAGGCCGCTGGCATCTGTCACAATATGTCCCGTATTCGAGATAAAAATTCCAGAGCGTACAAAGGCGGGTTTTTTGATGTCCAATCCAAAAAGGAGATCAACTTTCTGAGAGGCATTTGATCCTAAATCTGGGTTTAAAACGCCATCAAGACGGGTAAAACTTGCCTGCATGTCAGCCAAAAGACGACTGCGGCGTTCATCGTCACCAACGGGCCACACAAGGATAAACCCTTTGACGGCATTGTCGCGCAGAGTGGCCTCGGCGTATGTGATAAAATCACTATTCTCACCAGTGATTTCGAAACGATCAGACGTGAGTGATCTATCACCCGTTTTGGGTAAGATGGACAATGTCTGAAGCGCTTTATACAAAGCGCGTAAGCTTTTTCGATCACCCTGCTGTGAAATGACATAGGCCGCATGCACGCCACCATCGATCGAAGCGTAATGCGCCAGAGGTGGTTCGTATTTTGAAAACGCAAGAATACTCAAAGGCAAATTCATAGCGACGCCGGAAGTCGTGTCGGATACTTTTTCCATGCCGAGAGATTGCAAAACCCGATTATATTGCCACAGTAAATGGGCCCGCTGTCCTGTGGTTAAAACGCCGGTCAAAGGCACGCCTTCGTCGTTTTGCCACGCGGTGAAGGCCGCTCTTGTGCCCGCTCCAAAATCTCCATCAATCGCAGATGAATAATACCCCGCGGATTTCAAAGCAATCTGCAGCTGCTTTTTCTCATCCCGACTGAGCGCCTGTTCAGACTGGCGCGCTTCGCCCAAGGTTTCGTCAGGTTCTGCTGATAGTGTTCGGATGTCAGTGTCCAAAGCGGAAGACGTTATTGTTTCAGAAACAGGCTGGGGTTCAGAAGCAACGTCCAAAGGCCAAATTTTATCTTGGTAATTTGAGCCGCGGGACAAGAAACTGTCTATTGGAATCGCCCCTGTAGAACGCAGTTCAAAAAGGCGAGATTGTGCTTCATCTTCACCAAATGGACCAATCGAAATCGCGTACCAGCCAGCGCCGATAGCATAGGCATTTACCTCAGAAATTGATCCGCTGTATAAACGCGCTTCCTGTAGGGCGGTGCCTTCGTCTGGATGTGCTTCCACTTGAACCCAAAAATCAACTGTTTGACCAATAAGCACCGATGGAACAGCGAACAGCACTGCCCAGAAAACAAAAAATCGTCGTAACATCTAAAACTTTGACCCTTTTCCTCAACTCGATTTCCACCACGGATAATCAAGCTTACAAATATCTGCGAACCTCATAATACTGGTTGCTGATTTTGACCAGAGATATGTTATTTTTATCAGAGGATAGTGCGCGAATGTCTCATTCCAAGTATTGCCTTCATTGACCCTTCCGCCGGCTTTGCCTAAGGAGGGGAAAAAATAAACCAAGGTTAGCTTAACCATGACAGTTGATGCGCCAAAATCTTTTCAAGATATTCTCCTTCGCCTGCAAAGCTATTGGGCGTCGAAAGGTTGTGCAATCATGCAACCCTATGACATGGAAGTCGGTGCGGGAACGTTTCATCCGGCCACGACGCTGAGATCTCTGGGGTCGAAACCTTGGGCAGCGGCCTATGTGCAACCCTCGCGCAGACCAACAGACGGGCGCTATGGGGAAAATCCGAACCGGTTGCAGCATTATTACCAATATCAGGTGATCATCAAACCAAGCCCGCCTGATCTACAAGAGCTTTATCTTGGATCGCTAGAGGCGATTGGGATGGATATGGCGCTTCATGATATCCGCTTTGTTGAGGATGATTGGGAAAGCCCGACGCTTGGCGCATGGGGGCTTGGCTGGGAAGTATGGTGTGATGGGATGGAAGTCTCACAGTTCACTTATTTTCAACAGGTCGGGGGACATGACTGCCATCCCGTCTCGGGGGAATTGACATACGGATTGGAACGCCTTGCAATGTATGTGCTCGGCGTAGATCACGTAATGGATATGCCCTTTAATGATCCACAGACAGAAATTCCGCTGACCTATGGGGATGTTTTTCTGCAAACGGAACAGGAATATGCGCGATGGAATTTTGATGTCGCCAATACAGAAATGCTATTGAAGCATTTTGAAGATGCAGAGGCCGAATGCAAAGCAATCCTTAATCAGCCCGCCCAAGATCCAAAAACTGGTAAAGCCATCGTTATGGCGCATCCCGCTTATGATCAATGCATCAAGGCAAGCCATCTTTTCAACCTGCTTGATGCACGCGGCGTGATTTCGGTCACAGAACGACAGGCCTATATCGGACGTGTACGTGCGCTGGCAAAACAATGCGCAGATGCCTTTGTTCAAACACCTGCAGGCGGGGCGGTATCGTGACGGGGAAGTTTTTAGCAGGATTTATCGTTATATGCGGTCTGATTGGCGGCGCGGCGATGTATTATCTGCAGGTCTATGCCTATTATGAAGATGTGGTACCGAATGGCACGAGCGATGTTGTTTTGATTCATAAGAACACGGGCGAGAGCACGCCGATCGCCTATCAACAATTCAAAGCCATTGATTCGCAAAGTTCGCCAATCCGCTACCGCGCCTGTTTTAGCACGTCAGTTCCAGTGGAAAAGCTCAGAGATACCTTTGTGGTCATTTTGGACGCTGTCCCTTTGCACGCGCCGGGATGGTTTGATTGCTTTGATGCCGAGGACATCGGGGCCTCTATTGAAATGGGAAATGCTGTTGCATTTTTGTCTGTCAAAGACGTGATCTACGGCATTGACCGCGTGACAACGATCCTGCCTGATGGACGTGGCTTTGCGTGGAACCGGATTAATCATTGTGGACAAAAGGCATTTGACGGGAAAAAACTGCCCTCCGATTGCCCGCCACCGCCAGAAAGCGAATAGAAATGCCAGATCTGTTAATTGAGCTTTTTTCCGAAGAAATTCCTGCGCGGATGCAGGCGCGCGCAAGCGCGGATTTCAAGAAACTTATGACCGATGGGTTGGTCGATGCGGGGCTGACCTATTCTGATGCGATGGCCTTTGCGACTCCGCGTCGGCTTGCGCTCAGCATCAACGGCCTTCCGGACCAAAGCCCCTGCATCAGAGAAGAACGCAAAGGTCCCCGTGTGGATGCGCCAGAACAGGCGATCGAAGGATTTTTGCGCAGCACTGGCCTAAGCAAATCCGATCTTATCGTGCGTGACGATAAAAAAGGTCAGGTCTATGTGGCAATAATCGAAACGTCGGGACGCGCCGCAGCAGAGATTGTGGCAGAGGTTCTTGAACGCACGATCCGAAACTTTCCTTGGCCTAAGTCCATGCGTTGGGGCATTGGATCGTTAAAATGGGTGCGTCCGCTTCATAGCATTTTATGCATCCTGTCCAATGACGTAGAAAGCGAAATTGTTCCTTTAAACCTTGATGGAATTTCGTCTGGGGGCATTACCTTTGGTCACCGTTTTCTAGCCCCTGCAGAGATTTCTGTGTCAGGATTTGAAGATTATGCTGCAAAGCTGAAAAAGGCATTTGTCGTTCTCGATCCTGCTGAGCGCGCAGACGTTATTCGTCAAGATGCAGAAAATCAGGCCTTTGCAAACGGTGGCGAATTAATTCAGGATGATGGACTTTTGGCTGAGGTTGCAGGCCTTGTCGAATGGCCTGTTGTGCTTTTGGGGAATATTCACGAAAGCTTTTGGGATTTGCCGCCAGAGGTGCTGAAAACATCCATGAAGGAGCATCAGAAGTTTTTTTCTGTGCGCAACCCGAAAACGGGGCGTATCGAAAAATTCATCACCGTCGCCAATCGGGAGACCAAAGATAATGGCGCCACCATTTTGGCGGGCAATCAAAAGGTTCTTTTCGCACGACTGTCTGATGCAAAATTTTTCTGGGAAAATGATCTGCGCACTGTGCGTGCAGAGGGAATGGCGTCTTGGCGCAAAAAACTGGCCGATGTGACTTTTCACAATAAGCTGGGCAGTGAAGGGGACCGGATTGATCGCATTGCGGCATTAAGCAAAGAATTGGCGGCGATCTCAGGGGCGATACCTGATCTCGCTGAACAGGCCGCGCAGACTGTCAAAGCGGATCTTGCCTCTGAGATGGTCTATGAATTTCCTGATTTGCAGGGGCTTATGGGGCGTTATTACAGTGAAGCTGCTGGACTTTCCCCAGAAATTGCCGCCGCTTGTGAAGATCATTACGCCCCCCTTGGTCCCTCTGACAGCGTGCCAACTGCGCCTGTTTCAGTGACCGTGGCGCTGGCGGATAAATTGGACAAACTCACATCTTTTTGGGCGATCGACGAAAAGCCCACAGGAAGCAAAGATCCCTTTGCCTTGCGCCGCGCGGCCTTGGGCGTGATTCGCTTGGTTTTGGAAAATGATCTGCGTATGCCTTTGTTGGATGCATTTGAAAAAGCCTATCCTGGTGCAGATAAAGACAATCTGTTGTCCTTTTTCCATGACCGCCTGAAAGTGTATTTACGGGACCAGAACATTCGACATGACGTTATTGATGCCGCGATTGCCAAAGAGGGGCGAGACGACCTGACACTGGTAACTAAACGTGCGCGGGCTTTGGGAGTGTTCTTGGGCAGCGAGGACGGTGAAAATCTTCTGCAAGGATTTAAGCGCGCCAATAACATCCTGACCCAAGCCGAAGATCAGGACGGTGTGGAATATTCCTTTGGCGCAGATGAAAAGCTGGCTCAAACAGATGAAGAAACACAACTTTTTGCCGCGCTCAAATCGGAAACCCCGCAAATCCGAACTGCGCTTGGGCAGGATAATTTTCAATTGGCTATGGTGCACCTGTCAAAACTGCGTGCGCCAGTCGATGGTTTTTTTGAAGCTGTTCAGGTCAATACAGATAATGCCATTGTTCGGCGTAATCGTTTGAACCTGTTAAGCGAGATCAGAACAATCTGTTTATCGGTTGCGGATTTGTCACGCATCGAGGGAGCTTAAGCTTTTCCTTGATCGTTAAAACTTTCTGTCTATGCTGCAGCGAAGAAAGAAGGTGCCGCAATGCAGCAAATGGATTCTGATATTGCCCTGATCACGCAAACTGCGCCAATCACAACACCCACGCATGGAGGGCGGGCCAAATGTTTGCAACGTCTTGTTCGCTTGGACCTTCCCGTACCGCGTACGGTCGCATTGTCCTTTGATATGGTGCATAAAATTGCCGCTGGTGAAGCCCCGGACATGGCTGAGATACTGAATACCTTCGCAGATGAGGATCTGCTTTGTGTCAGACCGTCCTCAGAAAGCCCAGATTGGGGCGGTCCGGGTGCGGTGTTGAATATTGGTATGAATGATGAGGCGTTTCATAGGTTATCAGAAACCTTGGGTGAAGGTCCCGCGGCAAAGATTTATTTTCGGTTTGTGCAGGGGTATTCGGTGCACGTAGCCCGTCTTGACCCAGATATTTTTGATCATATCGACGGACAGGGGCCACAAGCCTTGGCAGAGGCACTTGCCGCATATGAGGAAGAAACCGAAGAACCATTTCCCCAGGAAAAATCAGTACAGCTTGCCGAAGTGCTCCGCTCAATGGCACGGGCTTGGGAAGGCACGACGGCGCGACTTTTGCGGCAGGCCAAAGGTGCTCCGGTGGATGCAGGGCTCGGACTCATTGTGCAAAAAATGGCCTTTGGCGTTGGTCGCGGAGAATGCGGGGCCGGAGTATTGCAACTTGTGAACAGCGAAACTGGCCTACCTCAAATCACGGGGCGCTATCGCCGTCAAAGTCAATGGCGGGACGCTTTGGCCAACGGTCAGGGAACGCTCTACCTCACACGCGACGACAGAGGAGGGTCTTTGGAAGAAGATTGTCCGGAGATTTTCCAAACTCTGAGAGATCAGGCGGAATTGATGCGGCGGCGCCTTCGCGAGGAGATGCAAATTGAATTCACGATAGAAGACGGGACATTACATATTTTGGATGGGGTCAAGGTGGCACGCGAACCGCGCGCAGCGGTGCGCATCGCCGTTTCCTTGGCGCAAAATGACATCATTTCAAAAGAAGAAGCCCTGATGCGGATCGATCCAATGACACTTGGAGGGCTTTTGCATCGTCAGGTGTCCCCAAATGTGGCACGCGACATCATAGGGCGCGGCATTGCAGCCAGCCCGGGCGCGGCTGCGGGACAGATCGTATTTTCTGCTGAGGCTGCGCTTGCCTGTAAATCGCGCGAGGAACCCTGCATACTAGTGAGGCGGGAAACCAGCCCAGAAGATGTGCGTGGCATGCATGCAGCGAATGCGGTTTTGACCGAAAGGGGCGGCATGACCAGCCATGCGGCGGTGATCGGACGAGGGATGGGTCTTCCCTGTATTGTTGGGGCAAGTAGCATGCGATTCCACACGAGACGCAAACAGCTTGTCTCAATCGACGGGCGGGTCTTTAAAGAGGGTGATTTTATAACCGTTGATGGCACTCGGGGTGAAATTCTTGCTGGACGTGCGGATATGGTAGAAGCGTTACTCGACGATACATTCCAGACGCTTATGACTTGGGCAGGAGAGGCCTGTGACATTCAGGTGCGTGCTAACGCTGATACCACTGCTGATGCGCAAACCGCGCGTAATTTTGGAGCCCACGGGATAGGTCTTTGCCGCACTGAACATATGTTTTTTGACGCAGACCGCATGACTGTAATGCAGGAAATGATTTTTGCCAAGTCACGCGAAGAACGTGAAGCTGTTTTGGACAGGCTGCTGCCCATGCAGCGCAATGACTTTATTGCCCTTTTTAGAATTATGGAGGGCACACCTGTTTGTATTCGCCTCTTTGATCCGCCGCTTCACGAATTTCTACCTTCTGATCGTGTCGGTCTTCGAGACCTCGCCGAAGCTCTTGATTTGCCGCTCTCAGATGTGACACGCCGTGTCCAAGAGATGAGTGAATACAATCCCATGTTGGGCATGCGAGGCGTGCGCCTTGGGATTACGGTGCCAGAGATTTATGAAATGCAGGCACGCGCTATTTTTGAGGCAACGATCGCCGCAAGCCTTGAAAAAAACCCCGTTGTCCCAGAAATTATGATCCCGCTGGTAAGCGCTAAAAGAGAGGTTGAACTGGTAAAGTCCCGCATTGATGCTGTTGCCTCCGAAGTGCGCACCAAAACGGGGTCGAATTTTGATTACCGTCTCGGTGTTATGGTTGAAACGCCCCGTGCCGCGCTGCGTGCAGGTGACATTGCGCTGAACTCCGCCTTCCTTAGTTTTGGAACAAACGATCTGACCCAGATGACATACGGGTTGTCACGTGACGATGCGGGGCGGTTTATGGGGGCATATGTGCAGCAAGAAGTGTTCCCGGAGGATCCGTTCCATACCTTGGATACAGAAGGCGTAGGCGAATTGCTAAGACTGGGCGCAGAGCGCGCAAGATTGGCTGATCCTGACATCATTATATCCATTTGCGGAGAACATGGAGGTAGCCCCGAATCTATCGCCTTTTGCCGTCAAAATAATTTCAATTACGTGTCCTGCTCACCCTTCCGTGTGCCTGTTGCACGTCTTGCCGCTGCACAGCTTGCAATTTCAGATAAGAGACATTAGAGAGCGCGCAACGTTTTGCTCGTCTATCTTGCTATAATTGGACCCTCAGTCAGATTGAAAAAATGAAATTTTGGCCCAAAATCTTTTTCCTGCTTTCGAGCATCTTTTTTGCGACATCGCTCGCATCGGAACCGATGATTGGCAATTTTGAAAAGGTATTATCGTTTGATAGCACATTTAAAGCGAATATGTCCCGCCCACAGCTGAACAAAATTTCAGCCTTTTTCAATGCGCGCAATGCGAAAATTTATTCTAAAGAACATCTTGACCAGCTGCCCTTCGTCAGAGGCGGGAAGAATTGGGAATGTCTTGCGAATGCAATTTATTTCGAAGCCCGCGGGGAAACCGTAAAGGGGCAATATGCCGTAGCAGAGGTGATATTAAACCGGGTGGCGAGTAAATCCTATCCAGATAGCGTTTGCGAGGTTGTCTCCCAAGGCAGTTCAATGCGCAATGCATGCCAATTCAGTTACATGTGTGACGGCAAAGCCGAGTATATTGCGGAGCCTTTGGCCTTTTCCCAATCGGCGAAGATTGCAAAGATCATGCTAAACGGCGCCCCCCGCGAATTGACCAAAGGGGCGTTGTTTTACCATGCAAAATCTGTTTCTCCCCGATGGATAAAAAAAATGCGCCGCACTGCAACAATTGGGTATCATCATTTTTACGTCGCCAAAAAATGATTGTATTTGCCGCCTAAATCTTCAGATTTGCCGCAGTTGGATGACATATTGACGTGACAGGCGTGGGTATAGCGCCTTGAACTGTGTAAACCTAATCTCAGGCCATTTGGGGATTTGATGTTATGACCAGCGAAATTCGATTAGCGTTCGAACATCCCGATGCGCGTTCAAAAGCGGGCGCGCCTGAGCTTGCGGACCGCATTTCGCTGCGTGATCATATTGTAGAAGTCGACATCGGAGCATTTCAGCAGGAACGCGGAAAAACCCAAAGAGTTTGTTTTAATGTTGTCGTCGAAGTGCGTCCGCTCAGCGAAATCTCCGATGACGTGGACAGAATTCTATCTTATGACAAAGTCAGCGAAGCGATTGCCGTGGAGCTTGCAAAAGAGCGGCTTAACCTGTTGGAAACGCTCGCTGAACGTATTGCAGAGCGTATTTTGTTGGAACCCCAAGCACTGCGCGTTTTTGTCCGTATCGAAAAATTGGATCGAGGACCCGGTGCTTTGGGAGTTGAAATCGTGCGCAGTGCGAAAGACTTTTCTGTAGAGCCTGCTGAGCACTTTCAGGTTGGACCAAGGCCGCAGATTATTTGCCTGTCAAATGACGCTATTGCCTCCGCGTCCTTGTCAGGCTGGCTTGATACACTTTCTGTCTCTGACACACCTAGCATAATCTGTGTTGATTTGCCCGTTGACGGGAAATCATTAACCGGACATGCGATGGTCGATCGAAGGATTGCACTTTTATCTATCGAACAAAACGCTTGGGTTCTGGCGTCCAAAGACGATCGATGTGTCGTGGTTGGCAGTAAGACGGAATTGGATTGGGCGATAAAACATAACGAACTTTGTGTATGGGCGCCTTCAAAAATGGTGCTTGATGCTACTCAACCGCCTAAGGGACCTGTGAGCGATACGCTTGGGCTCGCCCTTTGGTTGGGGCACAGCTTAAATGCAAAGCATGTTATGGCCATAGGCTCTTTTGACAGTGAGCAGGACGATCCCCTAATCCTGTTTCGTGGGGTGGGACCAGACGCGCTCTAGTTATTGCAACTTGGTGTAAATTGCGGCAAGAGCGGCATATGTCGACATATTTTAGACCCCTTATTAATAGCAGTGCCAGTCGGCCAGACTCAGCTCTGAGCGTTGCTGGTGGGCAGTTATGGTTTGATTATGTGGAAAAATTATCCCGCGATCAAACGAGCGAAATTATTCCGGCTCATATGATCCCTGAAATCTGGAAAGAGCGGCTCTGTGCACCGCGCCCGCCGATTGCAGGAGTGGCAATGACTGTGCCGTCAATCATGGGTATTTTGAATGTAACACCAGACAGTTTTTCGGATGGCGGACAGTATCAAAGCACCGACGCAGCCATCGCTCAGGGAAGCGCGATTGCACAAATGGGTGCAGATTTCATTGATGTCGGTGGGGAATCCACGCGGCCCGGCGCGTTGGAAATTCCTGTTGAAGAGGAAATATATCGCATTGAGCCGGTGATCAAAGCACTTCAGGGTATCGCATCGGCCATTTCTATAGACACACGCAAGGCCGCTGTGGCGGAGGTTGCGCTGTCTGCGGGGGCAAAACTGGTCAATGATGTATCGGGCTTTCAGTTTGACGCAAAGCTTTTACCTCTTTGCGCTGAAAAATCGATTCCGGTGTGCGTCATGCATTCGCAGGGATTGCCTGAGACAATGCAAAACAATCCCTCCTACGACAATATTGTCTTGGATGTTTATGACTTTCTTCACCTACAGATAGAACGTCTGGTGAATGCAGGTGTGCGCAGATCACAAATTATTGCAGATCCGGGAATTGGATTTGGAAAGACTATGCGCCATAATCTGGCTCTGCTACAGAAAATCTCGCTCTTTCACGGGTTAGGAGTGGCGGTGTTGCTTGGCATGTCACGTAAAGGATTTATTGGTAAAATTACCGGCGAAGAAGACGCACGAAACCGTGTGATCGGCTCTGTTGCCGCAGCAATGGTAGGAGCATCGCAGGGCGTACAGATTTTCAGGGTGCATGATGTCAAAGAAACGCGCCAAGCGTTTGATGTCTGGCAAACCGCCCAGTTTGGAGATTTTTATGGGTAGAACATTATTTGGAACTGATGGGGTCCGAGGCGAGGCGAACAAATACCCTATGACGGCTGAAATGGCGTTGCGTCTGGGCGCCGCAGTTGGCAATTATTTCGGGCGGCAAAAGGCGCGCTCAAAGCGGGTTGTCATAGGCAAGGACACGCGCCAGTCAGGGTATATGTTTGAATATGCGCTGACGGCGGGTTTGACCTCAACCGGGATGAACGCCCTGCTTTTGGGGCCAGTGCCCACGCCTGCTGTGGGGCTATTGACGACGTCCATGCGTGCAGACTTGGGAATAATGGTCTCAGCCAGTCACAACAAATTCAAAGACAACGGGATAAAGTTTTTCGGCCCGGACGGGTATAAATTATCTGATCAGGTCGAAGAAGATATCGAAGACCTTCTGGTGCAAGATATCTCTTTGGCTGAAGTTAAAGAAATCGGTCGTGCACAAAGGGTGGATGATGGTTTGTTTCGTTATGTGGAACGTGTGAAATCAACCTTTCCACAAGGCATGCGGCTGGATGGGATCAAAGTGGTGGTTGATTGTGCAAATGGCGCTGCCTACCGCGCGGCACCGGAGGCGCTTTGGGAGCTGGGTGCAGAGGTGATTTCCATCGGAGTGCATCCAAACGGGAAAAATATAAACGAAGGCTGTGGTTCGACCCACCCGGAATGTGCCGCTAAGGCGGTCTTGGAACATGGGGCTGATGTTGGCCTCTGTCTTGACGGGGATGCCGACAGGCTGATCCTGATCGACGAAAAAGGTCAAATCGGTGATGGTGATCAATTGATGGGGCTTTTGGCGTCGCGCTGGGCCTCAGAACAGAAATTGGCGGGCGGTGCTTTGGTGTCGACTGTCATGTCAAACCTTGGACTTGAACGGTTTCTCAATTCACAGAGTATTGCTCTGTTGCGCACCCAAGTTGGTGACCGGTATGTTGTTGAGCAGATGCGGGAAGGTGGGTTCAATTTAGGCGGTGAACAATCCGGACATATTGTCATGACCGATTTTGCGACGACGGGGGATGGTTTGATTGCCGGACTCCAGTTCCTTTCCGAAATGATGCGTACGGGCCGTCCGGCGAGCGAAACGCTAAATGTTTTTACCCCGATTCCGCAGCTTTTGAAGAATGTTCGCTATGGCGAAGGTCAATCGCCACTTGATGCGCCCTCTGTCCAAAAAGCCATTGAAGCGGCGGAGCAGCAATTGCAAGGACAAGGGCGGTTATTGATCCGCAAATCTGGGACAGAACCGCTTATCCGTGTGATGGCTGAGTGCGAAAGCGATACGCTGTTAACAGAGGTCGTGGATGGTGTTGTTGACGCTGTGGTAGAGGCAAGTGCCGCCTGACGCGCTGCGGATAACAAGCCGGCATTCGCGATATGGCCTCCGGGTCCGGTTAGGAGATAATAACCAAATCGCGCGGCAATTGAGACAGAATTTCAGGGCCATCTGGCCTCAGGATCACAATCTCCTCTAGGCGCACACCAAATTCACCGGGAAGGTAAATTCCCGGCTCAATGGAAAACACCATGCCGGCTTCAAGAACAGTATTTGAGGACGCGCTCAGATAGGGCTGTTCGTGTACTTCGCTGCCAAGCCCGTGGCCCAAGCGATGCACGAAATAGTCGCCATAGCCGGCATCCGCTATCACCTTACGCGCTGCTGCGTCCACATCTTTTGCCAACACGCCGGGGCGCGCAGCTTTAAGTGCCGCACTGACCGCGTTGTCAACGATTTGGTGAATTTTCAGATATTCTGGCGTCGGATCGCCCAGAAACATCATACGGGTAATATCGCTGACATAGCCGTCCTTGCCTCCACCCAAATCAACGACCACCGCGTCGCCGTCTTTGAGAACTGTGTCTGACGTGTGGTGATGGGGGAAAGCGCCATTTTTACCGGCGCCTATGATGTGAAACATAGGTTCGGCCCCGTGCTCTGTGAAGGATTGACGAACAATATCCATCACATCCCTTTCGCGCAGTCCGGCGGAGGTCTTGGCCCAGACGGTTTCCATCACCCGATCAGCGATCGCCGCATTTTCTTTGAGAAGGCGGTACTCTTCCTCATCTTTGCGCATGCGTAGCGTACCCACGGTTGAGGCTGTAAACTGCCGCTCCGCCTTGGGGCGCATGTTTTGCACAAGCGCTGCAAAATCCGCACGCATCGTTTCATCAAGCGCAATCCGGCTCATTTCGGGAATGTCGAGGTCTGCCAATAACCTGTGAAAGGCTGCTTTTGGTCCTTCGGCATCGGTCCATTCGTAAAAGGGTAAATCAGTACTTGCGCGGGTCCCTTCGGCATTTAAGGCAGGCATGAGAAAGGCAATGCCATTTTGTGAAACGCACAGTAAACAGGGGCGCTCATCAGGAAAGGGGTGAAATCCCAAAAGCCACTGCATATGCGCACCCGGCCCCAAGGTCAGGAGATCAACCTTTTCTTGAGCCATGCACTGACGCAATCGATTGACCCTTATACCTTGCAGATCCATGATGATTCTCCCAACTTTGATCTTAGCTTCACAACTCTGAAAAGTGACGGCAGCTTCGTCAAGGTGGCTTATGATCAGGTGATTTTACGGTTTCTGCCTGTGATGTTTGAAAACAAGGATTTGAGCGCGTCGATCTGGCTTAAAAGTGTTCCAAAAAGAATGAGCAGAAGAGCAAGGATCAACGGCAAGCTCAGGCTTTCATTCAGCAAGATGATCCCAAAAATCACTGACCAGACCGGTACCATGTAATTAGATAGGCTCATGAATACCGGACCCGCACTGCGGATCAACCCGTCCCTCAAATAGGCGGCAAAAGTGGTCGGAAAGATAGCTAAGAGAATAAGGGCCCATAACGTTGGCTTGTCCAAAGCTGTGGGAGGTCCACTATAAATCAAAGCAAAGCTCGATGTGAATAGAGCGCCGCCGATTAACGGGACTGCGACCAGACCAAGAGAATTTATGGGAGCGAGCTTGCGTGTGAAAATGGAATTTACCGCATAGCAAGCCGCCGCGGATAGACAGGCAAGACGCCCGTACCATTCCAATTCTGATCCACTGGATTGAAATGCGCGTCCCCCAATCAACAAAAGCACACCGCCAAACCCGATTAAAAAACCGCATAATGTTTTTGCGTTAATCTTTTCTCCGGGGACGAGCACATGCGCTAAGGGCAATACAAACAGGCCAACCGCAGCCATGGAGACCCCTGCAAAACCGGAGGATACATGCTGTTGTCCCCAGCTGATCAAAGTGAATGGGATCGCTGCATTCAGTAATGTAATCATCAAAAGGGGCAGATAGGAGCGCTCTTGCGTGGTAAAGAGGGTCCACCCTGATCTGCCCCAAATTATAAGGGAAAGACCTGCCGCAATTCCCATGCGATAAGCCACAAGCCAGTACGGAGACACGCCACGCAAGGCAATTTCAGTAAAAAGAAATGAACCGCCCCAGATCATGCCCAGCAGGGTGACCATAATCCAATGTCTGCCCGCAATCTGAGGTGCCCTGGGCATCTGAAATCAGCCAAAATAAAGAAAAAATGGACTGCGCCCCAATCATAAGACTGAGTTGGGGCGCACAGATGACTAGTTTTTGGCTTTGTCGACCATACGGCCTGCAGAAATCCAGGGCATCATTGCACGAAGCTTTTCACCCACTTCTTCGATCTGGTGGGCATCGTTCAAACGACGTGTTCCTTTAAAGAAGGGCTGTCCCACTTTATTTTCGCTCATAAAGTCGCGTACAAATTTACCGGTTTGGATGTCTGTCAGAATCGCCTTCATCCGCGCCTTTGTTTCGTCATAAGGAAGCACGCGTGGTCCGCTTACGTATTCACCGTATTCTGCGGTGTTTGAGATGGAATAATTCATATTCGCAATGCCACCTTCATAAATCAGGTCAACAATGAGTTTCACCTCATGCAGGCACTCAAAATAGGCCATCTCGGGCGCATAACCGGCTTCCACCAAAGTTTCAAAGCCCATGCGGATCAATTCAACAAGTCCACCACAAAGAACCGCCTGTTCACCAAAGAGGTCGGTTTCGCATTCCTCGCGGAAATTCGTTTCGATGATACCCGAACGTCCGCCACCGATTGCAGAACAGTAGCTCAACCCAATCTCAAGCGCTTTGCCAGAAGCATCATTGTTTACTGCCACGAGGCAGGGTACGCCGCCACCTTTAACATATTCACCGCGCACCGTATGACCGGGACCCTTTGGTGCCATCATGATAACATCCACCCCCGGTTTGGGTTCGATCAGTCCAAAATGGACGTTCAAACCATGGGCAAAGGCGATGGCAGAGCCTTCTTTGAGGTTGTCATGCACATATTTTTGATAGGTTTCTGCCTGAAGCTCATCGGGCATTGTGAACATGATCAGATCACACCAAGCCGCAGCTTCGGCAATGCCCATTACCTGCAAACCTTCGCCTTCGGCTTTTTTGGCTGATGCAGATCCTTCGCGAAGCGCTACAACAACATTTTTCGCGCCGCTATCGCGCAGGTTGAGCGCATGGGCATGACCTTGAGAACCATAGCCAAGAATGGCGACTTTTTTGTCTTTGATAAGATTAATATCGCAATCGCGATCGTAATAAACACGCATGTGTAAACCCTCTTTCTGGTTGATGGCGTAAATATAGTCATCCTTGACGAATACAGGTTTCTACTTTACGCAAAATCAGAGAAATATGATTTATTTAATTCGTAATTTTACGATAAAGGAGAAATATCATTCTTGATGATCTAGATCGCCGCATTCTGCGCCGGCTTCAAAATGTGCCCGATATCTCGGTTGCTGACCTTGCTGAGATGTCAGCAAGCACGCCTGCGGTGGTGTCGCGCAGGCTTTCTAAATTGCGGGAGGAAGGCATAATAATAGGCAAGGAAGCGGTGATAGATTGGCAAAAGCTGGGCTATGATATCGAAGTGTCACTGCGCATTACGCTTGATAAAACCCAAAACCGCGCATTTGAGGAGTTTCTTGAGGCCGCGCGCCTGATCCCGCAGGTCATAGAGCTGCAGACCTTTGTCGGGCGGGTCGATGTGCGGCTTTCGGTGATTGCAAAAGATATGGCGGATTATCAACGCGTCTATCGCGACTTGATCCTGAAATTGCCTCATATGTCCGATGTTGAGGCGTTGTTGCATATCTCGCGCATTAAGTCGGATGAGGTTTTACCAGTATGATACCGCATGACGATATCGATATGATGCTGTTGCGTCTTTTGTCGGAAAATGCGGAGCTTTCTGCAGGTGCTTTGGCACGGCGGCTGAACATGTCCCAACCTGCCATATGGCGACGTGTGCGCCGGTTGGAAGAGAGCGGTGTCATCAAGGGACGGCGGATCATTCTAGACCGTGAAAAGCTTGGCTTTGGGGTGACCGTGTTTCTGGGCGTGAAACTTTCGGGGAAAAAGGGGGTGCCGCTTGAGGATTTTGAACGCGCGGTCTCGGCCATTCCCGAAGTCCAGACTGTCGAACACGTCTTGGGTATGTATGATTACCGTCTGCGTGTGGTGGCGCGCGATATTGCGGATTTTGAACGGGTCTTGCGCCGTCGCATCATGACGCTTCCGGGGGCTGGGGATGTGGAGGCCAATGTTTTGCTTAGCGAAGAACGACGACCCGGACCGCTATAGACCCTGCTAAGAAGTGTCGCGCCACAGTATAGACACTTTTCTCTTCACAAAGCTTGTGAGATAGTGAGGTAACTTTTGGAGATTTATCATGGCAGCGCTTTTAGACCACATTGATCCCGACGGCTTGGAAGAATTTTCTGTTGTCTTTACGGATCGTTCTCTCAACCATATGTCAAAGTCCTTTCAGCAGGTGATGAACGATATTTCTTCCATGCTGAAAGAAGTGTATTGCGCGGATGCGGTTGTCCTTGTCCCTGGTGGGGGTACCTATGGGATGGAGGCGGTCGCGCGTCAATTTGGGCAAAAGGCCAAAGTTCTCGTCGTGCGCAACGGATGGTTTTCCTACCGCTGGTCGCAAATTTTCGAAGCGACCACCGATGCTGACGATGTTGAGGTGATGAAGGCGCGCCAAATCGGGAATGACAGCCAATCGCCGTTTCGTCCCGCCCCTATCGCTGAGGTTGTTGCAAAAATTCATGATATGAAGCCCGATATCGTCTTTGCTCCCCATGTGGAAACATCCGCAGGTGTGATCTTACCTGACGAATATGTCAAAGAGCTCAGTAAAGCCGCTCATGACGTCGGCGCGCTTATGGTGCTTGATTGCATTGCGTCTGGCTGTGCTTGGGTAGATATGCGCGAAAGTGGTGTTGATGTCCTTATTTCTGCGCCACAAAAGGGGTGGTCTGCGTCACCCTCCGCAGGGCTTGTAATGCTGTCAGAACGGGCCGTGGCGCGGATGCAGGACACGCAATCAGACAGCTTTGCCATTGACCTTAAAAAATGGCATTCGATCATGCAGGCTTATGAAAACGGCGGACATGCCTACCATGCGACAATGCCCACGGATGCGCTGCGCGCGTTTCGCGATACTATGCTGGAAACCAGAGAGTTCGGGTTTCAAAAGCTCTGTGATGCACAGTGGGAATTGGGAAATGCGGTGCGTGCAATGCTAAAAGCCAAAGGCGTGATTTCGGTTGCTGCAGACGGGTATGGCGCGCCGGGCGTTGTTGTGTCTTACACCAAGGATGCCGGTATTCAGAACGGATCCAAATTTTCAGCGCTTGGCATGCAAATCGCAGCGGGCGTGCCGCTTGCCTGCGATGAACCGGAAAATTTCATGACGTTCCGTCTTGGATTGTTCGGTCTGGACAAATTGTACGATGTCAACGGAACATTGGCGCGCTTAGGGCGGGTAATCGATCAGGTGCTTTAACGCCGCCCAAGACCCAGACCGAGTTTCATCAACCCTTTTCGCACTGGGGCCGCGCCGTGCAGCGTTTGGATGCCCAAGGCGCGCATGTTACTGAGAAGGGGCATGTCTCCCAGCGACGTATGATTGAGCATGCTGATCCCATTTACGCGCAGGCGAATATCATTGAAGCGGGCTTTATGGTATCTTTCAAGCACCTCTGGTGCGCCGATATCCTCTGCCTGCGCCGCGAGATCACGCAGGGCTTTGATATCTGACAGGCTCATGTTCAGCCCCTGTGCGCCAATTGGGGGGACAACATGGGCCGCTTCGGCGATCAGGGCAACACGTTTCGCGCTGATCCTTTCTGCGAGCTGGGCAATGATGGGCCAGATGGAACGTTTGGTTGCAAGCGCCAGTGGACCCAGAATGTGGCAGGAACGCTCGGACATTTCTGCCTCAAAGGCTTCAGGCGAAAGCGCCATAAGCCGCGCGGCCTGTGCTGACGTTTCCATCCAGACAACAGCCGACGATGGCTGCCCGTCGTAATCAGGCAAGGGAACAAGGGTAAAGGGCCCGCCGTGGCGGTGTATTTCAGTGGAGACATTGTTATGTGGAATGGGATGGTTAACGGCAAAGGCCATTGCCTTTTGCCCAAATCGCGTTGTGCGTACTGAGATCCCAGCGCTTTGACGTACCAGCGAATTTCGCCCGTCCGCACCGATCACCAAGGCGGCAGAGAGGTTCATTCCATTGCTCAGCAAAACCCGTGCTTCACTGTCGCGCGTAAAGACTTGTTTCGTTTCGACACCTGCCAGAAGCTCTGCCCTGCCGCTTGCTTGAAGCGCCTCCGACAACGCGCGCCGCGACAGCCAATTGGGCACGTTCCAGCCAAACGGCAGATCGGACAGTTCACGGGCATCAAACTCCCTGCTTACTTTTATGTGATTTGGTTCCTCTGCCCCTCCTGCATCCACGATGCGTATGATATCAAGCGGAGTGGCATGATCTTTGACCCGACTCCAAAGACCAAGTTCATCCAAAAACTGCTGCGATGGCTGAAGAAAGGCCGTCGTGCGTAAATCGGCACCGTTTTCGTCGCGGGTTTGAACAGGGGGCGTGGGATCTGCACAGATGACGCTATAGCCCAGTCGCTCAAAGGCGACCGCGGCAACCATTCCGGCGATGCCCCCGCCAGATATAAAAACGTCAACTTTTTCCAATGGCCACTTGCCTCCTCAGTGACAAATTAGGCCAACAGTGCCGCAGTTTCAAAGCTCGAGCCTCCAATCAGACGATCTGACGCAGGAAGGCGGTTAAATCTGGAGTAACGAAATCCACATGCGGTTCTGAGCTCTCTGCCGTCGGGCTGACCAGAACCGTTCGCATGCCTAAATCTTTGGGAACGGCAAGGTTTCTGACATCATCTTCGAACATCGCGCCGGTGGTTGTTTTGGTCTTGTCCCTTCCAAACACCGCATCAAATGCCTGCTTTTCCGGCTTGGGGCGGTAACCAGCGCTCTCAACGCCATAAATAGCCTCAAAGACGGGTTCGATGCCAAGGGCATTTAGGACATCTTTGGCATAGGGAATGGTGCCGTTTGTGTAAATGATTTTGCGACCGGGCAAGGCCTCTATCGCTGCGCCAAGCGCTGGATTTGGATCAATCACGCTGAAATCAATTTGATGGACATCCCATAGAAATGGATCCGGATCGATATTATGTTCTTCCATAAGGCCGGCTAGCGTCGTGCCATAAGTTGTCCAATACCTATTACGTAATGCATTTGCGGAGGCGGGGTCGGTCCCAAGCAATGCAACGATGTAATCCGTCATTTTTGTCTCAATCTGATCAAAAAGACGATTTTCTGGAGGATATAGCGTGTGATCCAGATCAAAGACCCAATCGGTCACATGTTGAAAATGTAATTTTGGCATCAAAAGGGTCCGCATCCCAAAAGGTGGGTGGTCTGGGGTTGATTTCTGGTCTTTTGCCCCTTTAGGTAAGGGCGCTTACTGAGTGCGAAAAGAGAATGCCAATGTCAACCCACTCCGATGCCTATACGCTGATCCTCGAAGCGATTGATGCGGGCGCGTTTAAACCCGGTGACCGTTTGGTTGAAGTGGATTTGGCAGATCGTTTTGGGGTTTCGCGCACGCCGGTCCGTGAGGCATTGCAACGCCTTGAAACGCAATCCTTGCTCACGCGAGACGGGCGCAGTTTGATTGTTGCTTCGCTGGATCACAATCAGGTTGCCGAACTTTATGCAGTACGCGCGGAGCTCGAAGGTCTGGCGGCCCGCCTTGCCGCCCGCCATGCGACAGTTGAAGAACAGCGGGTTCTTGATGAATTGGTCAGGGAACAGGTGCAGATAGACGCCGCTCCTGAGGCGCTCGTGCGGGCAAACCGAAGATTTCATCGTCAAGTCCATCTTGCGTCGCACAATCGTTATCTGGTTCAGCAGCTGGATCTTGTTCACCGTTCAATGGCCTTGATGGAAACCACCTCTTTGGCGATTGCAGGACGCGGCGAAGTCGCCTTTGATGAACATCGCGCGGTGGTTCACGCAATAATTGAACGAGATGAAGACGCTGCATACAAAGCGCTCAGAGATCACATATCAAACGCATTTGTCGCGCGCCTGAAGGCTGAGGCATCTAAGAACGATCAATCTTAGTTTTGTCCAATCCATGTTGCGTTTTTTCCCAGTAAAAAGGGGCCGTGATCAGTTCATAGAGGGCTTTGACAGCCGCGACAGTGGCAAGCGGAAAATAGAAATACTGTAGCGGTATCCATGGCCAAAGTTGTTTTTGACCCGCTTTCTGGGTTCCAATCAGAGCAAGCAAAAGATCGGTGACAAAACACAAAATAAACAGTGTGCTCAAAGCTGAGGTGGCCGAAGCGCTTAACCCGAACGCATTTTTGTCGATCAGGCCGAATTGCACGCCCCAAAAGATCCATAAAAACGGGGCCAGAAGCACTTGCAGTATTCCGGGGAGGAACAAAGCCTGAAGACCCCAGAATTTTCTTGGGCCTAAATCATGCCAAAGAGATTTCGGATCGCGCATATGGCACCAATATGTGATCATGAAACCTTTGATCCAGCGGGATCTTTGCATGATCCAACGGCGTGTTTGGGTGGTTGCCTCTTCATGGGTGGTGCTTTGGAGAATCTCGCACTGATACCCTGCTCGGGCAAGCCGAACGCCAAGGTCCGCATCCTCCGTCACGTTATGTGCGTCCCATCCTCCGAGGTCTTCTAAAATGGTACGGCGAAAAAAGAGCGTTGTGCCTCCAAGAGGTATGACGCATCCCAATTTCGCCAACCCTGGCAAAAAAACACGAAACCAAGCAGAATATTCGATAGCAAAACACCGGCTGATATAGCTTGTCCGCGCGTTAAAGAAACTAAGGCTCCCTTGCAGGCAAGCTGTATCCTGACTGGCTGTTGCAAATTGCGCAGCAACTTTGAGCAGTTGATCAGGTTCGGGCGCATCCTCTGCGTCGTACACACCGACAATGTCTCCAGAGCAAAATGGTAACGCATAGTTCAGCGCCCGTGGCTTTGTTTTGATGGTACCCGCGGGGATGCGCAGGATTTCAATCCATGGAGGCAGCTCTGTTTCCAAGATTGCAGCGGCTGTTTGAAGGTCATCAGCCTCCAGCACCAAAATGACTTGAAGATGGGTTGGCGGATAAATTATCTTTCCAAGATTGGCGATCAGAGTGGCCGCGATATCTTTTTCTTTATAAAGTGCAATAAGAAGGCTCATTTTCGGCAGTAAGCTGCAATCTATGCTGGCTGGTACAGGTGATGCTGGCTCATGCACCTGAGATTTTACAAGGGCTGCGAGCTTTGTCCCCGCAGAAGTGATGAGGCAGAGGACATTGATCAAAAGCGTGCCGTGAAACAGTGTGAGTGCAGACATATTTGCAGCAAAAAAAATTATCCCCAAAAGGACAAGGATCAGGCTTGCAATGGGAAGGGAAAAAACTTAAGCGTCCTGCAACTTTGGTGATCTGGCAGAGAGTTTTCCGCCGTGTGAACAAGAAATTTTTGAAACACAGCGTTTTGTCTGTAGATGATTTGTGACGGTGACGCCCAAATCATTTCAATTTGTCCAAGTTTTTCTTCTATCTCAGCGCGGTTGCGTTCAAACTTTTGCGCATTGGAAGTGGCGATGCGCCAACGACCGTGTGGCCTGTCCCAAGGGACCATCCCAAGCTTTAACCAAAATTGGGGATCTCTGGTGTCCCGCCACTCCGGAACCGAGTTACGGGAAACGACGTCACGTCCATCCTGTATTCCAAGCGCGGAATAAATTTTTGAGCGTGCCACAATGCTGGAAGCGACCAAAATTTCGCCCAAGGGACGCTTGATAAGGGTTTGAACCTGCAAAGTTTGGGAAATAGCATCGCTTGAAATGGCGCCATCATCGACCAACAATTGGCCGAGTTTTCCTTTCTGGGTTCTTGAAAGGGGGATATTTTCTAAGGTTTCCCGTTCACTTAGGTTTGACGCATTCAAAATCATTCATGTCATCCCGATCCATCCAGTCACGAGAATGCGCAAATAACGTTAACAATTTCTGAAAATAATAAATGTTTAACGATTCATGAGGTCGGCAAATTTTTCGAACAGATAATGACTGTCCTGTGGACCTGGGCTGGCTTCAGGGTGGTACTGAACAGAAAAGACGGGCTTTCCCTCAACTCTCAGACCGCAATTTGATCCATCAAACAGAGACACGTGTGTTTCCAAAACTCCTTCGGGAAGTATTTGTGTGTCAACTGCAAATCCATGATTCATAGATGTGATTTCAACTTTGCCCGTTTCAATATCTTTAACAGGATGATTGGCACCGTGATGTCCATGGTTCATTTTTATCGTTTTTGCGCCAAGTGCGAGCGCGAGCATCTGGTGTCCTAGACAAATTCCAAAAAGCGGAATGTCTTTTTGTTCAAGAACACCTTGGATCATTGGGACAGCATAAATGCCCGTTGCCGCAGGATCGCCTGGACCGTTGGACAAAAAAACTCCATCCGGATTGTGCCGCAGGACATCTTCAGCGGTCGAGGTCGCCGGCAAAACCGTGACATCACATCCAACCGAGGCAAGAGAACGAAGAATATTACGCTTGGCACCATAGTCTATAGCGACAACTTTGAATTTGGGATCTTTTTGAATGGCAAATCCTTCGCCCCATGCCCAGCGGCATTCGTTCCAATGATAGCTTTGTGCGCAGGTTACCTCTTTGGCGAGATCTAAGCCTTCGAGCCCCTTGAAGGCGCGCGCCTTGGCAATTACGTCATCTGTGTCAAACTGTCCGTCCTCTGAATAGGCAAGGGCCACATGGGGGGCGCCAATCGCACGAATGGCGCGGGTCAGCCGGCGGGTGTCCACACCAGAGATCGCAATTTTGCCACGCGCTGCCAACCAATCTGACAATTTATTCTGGGCGCGCCAATTAGAGGGATCCGTAACGTCCCATTTCACAACCATGCCTTCGGCGACAGGATTGATAGCTTCGTCATCCTCAAGGGTCGTGCCGACATTTCCAATATGCGGAAATGTAAAAGTCACAATTTGTCCGGCATATGAAGGGTCTGTCATTATTTCCTGATATCCGGTCATGGCTGTGTTGAAACACAGTTCCCCGACCGTTACACCTTCGGCTCCAAAGCCTTTTCCAAAGAAAAGCGTGCCATCGTTTAATGCAAGGCAGGCAGTCACGTCTGTTGTTGGATTTTTTGTCATTATGGTATGGCTTCCCGTAATCGGCGGCAACCTAGTGGGCGCAGCGGCAAGGGTCAAGAGACCGCGATGCAAAGAAAAGCTTTATTTGGATATTTTTATCCTATTGCCCTCAATGATGCCATTAGCTAGTATGGGAGCCTTACCGTTACGGAAAAGAAATCGGGCAGCTTATGGAACTTCGAACGCGTATAAACACAGAGATGAAACAGGCGATGAAGGACAAAGCAACCGCGCGTCTCAGTACACTGCGTTTGATTAATGCTGCCATCAAAGACCGTGATATTGCCGCCCGTGGCGAGGGTAATGAAACTGGTGTCGATGACACAGAGCTTTTGGCCATCTTGGGGAAAATGGTGCGCCAGCGTCAGGAAAGTGCCAAAACATATGAAGAAGCAAGCCGATTTGACCTTGCTGAGCGCGAACTTGCAGAAATCGGTGTGATCGAAGAATTTCTGCCCCGTAAACTTTCTGAAGAAGAAACCAGCGCCGCCCTCGAGGAAGCGATCGCAGAAATTGGGGCGACATCTATTCGTGATATGGGCAAGGTGATGGGCGTGCTCAAGGCCAAATATACGGGTCAGATGGATTTTGGCATTGTAGGCCCAATGGTTAAAGACCGGCTTTCATCCTGATATCAAAAGCTTTTCTACACGATTATATTTTCGTTTCTGCGATCTTATGATGTTATTCGATGATAATATTCATTTAAGATTTTATTCCAAACGCGGATTTAATATGTTTTAATTTTGTTGGATCAGAAATCAAAAATCGCCTAATGAACCTTAACTTATATCCGCCCTGGTTTAAACGCGGATCGAAATTTTCCCCATGGTTGACTTCGTAAACGATTAAGTTGGCGCGCATAGATAATAGAGGCCTTCTGCATAATTTTGCCAGATAGGGAAACATGCGATGTTCGTGCTGAGTGATCTCTGTGATTAGTCGACGCAGCAGTTTAGGCTCATTGGGATCATACCGAAAGGCTGCGCAACTGCCGCATAGTTTCCAAAATGGTTTTCTAAGCGGGTTCCACAGATTTGGGCGTCCTGCTTGACCATAAAGGTCTGCCGCGATGTCATGGACAATGCCGTGTTCGATGAGATAGCCGTTGGGGTGTTGTATCGAAAGATATTGTTTTACCAAATCGCGGTGCGCAAGATCATCTGCGTCAAAGGTCATCACATACCCAGAAGGGCGGGC
>LFER01000008.1 GCA_001510135.1 Alphaproteobacteria bacterium casp-alpha6 | reverse complement strand
GCCTGAAAGACAGATTGTGTACGGAATGTGTGACACGACGGTCTCCCTCGATAAATAAACTCGAAGGAATTTCAGTAAGATAAGCTGAAAGTTTGGTGCCCGGGGGCGGATTTGAACCACCGACACGAGGATTTTCAGTCCACTGCTCTACCCCTGAGCTACCCGGGCGTCCAGATGCTTTGCTTCTGGTCAGCGCTTTCTATTGCGTGATGTCCAGACTGTCCAGAGGCTTTTTGGCGGAAAATTGCGAAATTGATCTTACGATCATGCCTTTTTTGAAAGCCCGTCAATAAATCGCCCGCGGGCAGCGGGAAATGTTTTCAGACCCAATCCTTTAACCACATGATTTTCCAAGAAATATCCGGTGATTTTAAAGGCCGTCACAAGATCATCAAAGACAAATTCCTCTGCCCCAGAAAGTAGCGGAACGAAAGGAAAGAGACGATCAGCCCATTCCCCTGCCCCGCTACGCGACACAGCCCTGCCAGATTTTGGGGAGATATAGGCAAGATCCTGCGTCTGCCCCGTCACGGCGCAGGCCGTCAGGTCCAGCCCAAACCCGAGCACATCCAGCAGTGCCAGTTCCCATTTGAGATAGGCGAGGGGCCAGACCACTTGATCATCAAGCAAATCCAAAAGATGCTCTGATGCCGTATAGAGAGCTTGGTATGCCTCCCTTTCTGGCAAAAACGTCACCACCATTGAGGTGACCGCATTCAGGCCCGACAATGCCTGACGATTGCCCATCACAAGGGCATTTCGACTATGGAGCAATTCGACTTGGAAGATGCCCAAGTGGTCCTCCAGACGTGCCCGCCAGGCAAGATCAAGCTGCGCCCCCGGTTGAAGTGTCGGGGTCATTTTGCGCGATTGACCCCCGCGCACAACGCCTGCGTGCCGGCCATGGGTTTTTGTAAAGACCTCAATGATCGCAGAGCTTTCTCCATGCCCGCGCACGCTGAGTAATATGCCTTGATCTCGCCATTCCATGGGGGGACGCTAGCGTGGAGGCAGGAAAAAGTCAGCTTGTTTCTTAACCTTCAGAGATCAAGAAAATGACGCCCCTTTGCATCTTCTATCTCCAGCACCCAGAGGTCGGGATCAAAGCTGCGTTGTTTTTTTATGGAGTCATCAACTTCCGTCTCGCGCGAAGTGAGTACGCAGGACCAATGCCGCTCGCCGGTTTCCATGTCATATTCGCGCCGAAAAAGGGATGCCTGCCCGTCTAAAGTGGAGAGTTTGACAAGCAAATCCCCCGCATCGTCATCACCGTGGTGGATCACATACGCAGGGATTCCATGGAGTTCGAGGCGCTTTATATGCGCTTTGACAAATATCTCCGTCTTAAGCGCAATCATGCGTTTCCGTCTTTGAAATCAAGTCCAATGGCGGAATATCGTTGTGCCTCTTCCAACCAACCTTCCCGTACTTTTACCTGCAAAAACAGATGTACCTTGCGCTCAAGCAAAGTTTCCAATTCCGCCCTTGAAGCCATTGAAATTTTTTTGATTGTATCGCCTTTGTTACCCAGAAGAATACCCTTGTGACCATCGCGCATCACATAAATGACTTGGTCAATTCGGGCACTGCCATCTTTGCGTTCTTCCCAATTTTCCGTCTCCACGGTCAGCTGATAGGGCAATTCCTGATGCAGGCGCAGGGTCAGCTTTTCACGGGTGATTTCCGCGGCAATCATCCGCAAGGGAAGATCCGCGATTTGATCCTCGGGGTATAACCACGGGCCATCTGGCAGATGTTTCGCCAGCCATCCCTTCAAATCCCCCACGCCGTGGCCTTTTTCAGCAGAAATCATAAAAGTTTCCAAAAACGGATAGAGACCGTTCATTTGTTCGGTCAGGGATAGAAGCGTCTCGCGTTCCACCCGATCAATTTTGTTTATCGCCAAAAGAACTCGACGGGTTTGCTCAAGCTTTGCCAACTCTTCTATAATGGCCTGCACGCCGTTTGTTATACCGCGATGTGCTTCAATCATCAGCACCACAATATCAGCATCTGACGCCCCGCCCCAAGCCGCCGCCACCATGGCACGGTCCAGCCGACGGCGTGGTTTGAAAAGGCCAGGTGTATCAACAAAGACAATTTGCGTTTCATCTTCCATAGCAACACCGCGGATACGCGCGCGCGTGGTTTGCACTTTATGGGTGACAATGGATACTTTCGCGCCCACCATACGATTAAGGAGCGTTGATTTCCCTGCGTTCGGTTCACCAATCAGAGCCACAAATCCACATTTTGTCATTTTTTGCGGTCCTTGATTTGTTGTAATAACGCCGTTGCAGCCACTTTTTCCGCATCTCGTTTGTTTCCAGCCGTTGCCTGTACAAACAAACCGTTTTCAAGCCTCGCTTCGATGACAAAAACCGGTTGATGATCAGGACCGGCACGTGAGATGAGCGTGTAAGTCGGTGGCGAAAACCCACAACTTTGCGCCCATTCCTGCAGCTCTGTCTTTGGATCCCTCGCAAGCGCTTTGACACCGGCGATACGGGCAGACCAATGGCGCAAGACCACTTTTTGTGCCGCCTCAAATCCACCATCCAAAAAGACTGCCGCGATCACGGCTTCAATTGCATCTCCCAGAAGGGTTTTTTTGCGTCGCCCGCCAGACAGCATTTCTGAACGACCAAGCTTAATGACTGCCCCAAGATCAATTTCCTCGGCCACCTCCGCACAGCATTCCTTGCGCACAAGCGCATTAAAACGTGGCGCAAGAAGACCTTCGCTTGCCTCTTTATCTGCCTTTAAAAGAGCATCCGAAATAATAAGTCCCAGCACGCGATCGCCTAAAAATTCTAAACGCTGATTGTCGCGCCGGCTCACCGAACTCATGGACGGATGCGTGACGGCCTCAAGCAAGGGCGCCGGGTTTTTAAACCTGTATCCCAGCCTTTCCTCGAAGGCCTTTAGATCGCTTGATAGCTTCAAATGACCTCCTTGAAAAACCTGTCACTCCGCCAAGTCCAGAAAAAAAACATAGACTTGCCAGCAGACGAAAACATAATGCGATCAGCACGACCGATGATGTCTTCGAATTTCACAAAGCCAACACCGCTGGAGCTTGGATTTGAATAATTTTGACGAAAGCGGCTGTCGGTTGAATTGTCCCGATTGTCACCGATAAAAAAGTAATGTCCCGCGGGCACTGTATAAACACCCGTATTGTCCGAACCTTGGTTGCCGATGTTCAGCACAGAGTAACTTTTGCCGCTTGGCAGCCTTTCTATACCGCGTTCTTTTTCACATACGCCCCCAAGCCCAACCGGTGCATTTGCGCAACGTGGTTGTCGCCCCATAGACCCTTGGCGCTCCATGATTTCAATGAATTTCCCATCCTCTTTAAAGTCGACGTAGTTTCCATTCAGGATCAGGCGGCCATCCTTCATTTGAACCGTGTCCCCCGGCACGCCAATAAGGCGTTTGATGTAATCTGTGCCATGTACGGGATGACGAAACACCACCACATCGCCGCGCTGTGGTTCCCCTGCCCAGATACGTTCGTTGTCGCCGGACAGAAATCCGCAAATTTTATCAGGGGTGATATTTGTAAAAGGAATGCTGGGGCAAGATGCATATGAATAGCCATAGGCCATTTTATTGACAAAGAGAAAATCGCCAATCAGCAGGGTACTTTTCATTGAACCCGACGGAATCCAGAAGGGTTGAAAGAATAGAGTTCTGAATAAACCTGCCAATACCAAAGCGTAAACCACCGTTTTGATCGTTTCGATGATTGGATTTTCGTCTTGGGCTGTCTTTTCTTTGTCCATGCCGCTCTCCTGCCTCTCAGTGCGAGATACATGGAGCCTTGGGCCTTCTCTGTCAAGCGATGGGTTGGGCTTCGATCACTACGAAGGCTTGCGCCCATGGATGATCATCCGTCAGCGACACATGGATGGTGGCCTCATGTCCCTCTGGTGTCATGTCCTTTAACCGTTCTGCCGCCCAACCGGTGACAGTCATGACCGGCTGTCCGGTTTTCAGGTTACTAACGGCCATGTCTTTCCAACTGATGCCCATGCGCAATCCTGTACCCAAGGCTTTGGAACAGGCCTCTTTGGCAGCCCAGCGTTTTGCATAAGTGCCAGCCACATCTTTTCGCCTCTCGGCTTTTCGCTGTTCTACTTCGGTAAACACCCGATTGCGAAACCGGTCACCATGGCGTTCAAGAACACCTGCGATGCGGTCAATATTGGCCAGATCTGTTCCAACACCAAGGATCATGTGTCTGCGCGCGCGGCATCCATCAGACGGCGCATTTCCGCGATCGCAGGGTGTAATCCGCGAAAAATTGCCTCTCCGATAATGAAATGACCGATATTGAGTTCCATGACTTCGGGAAAGGCCGCGATCGGTTGTACCGTGTCATAGGTGATCCCATGCCCTGCATGGACCTCAAGCCCTAGGGAATGTGCATATGCAGACATTTCCCGCATGCGTTCTAACTCTGCATCACGTTCCTCAAAACGACCCTCTGCATGAAAATCACAATAAGACCCGGTATGTAGTTCGATAACCTGTGCCCCAATGCGATGCGCCGCGTCGATTTGCCTTTGATCGGCAGCGATGAAAATAGATACACGACTGCCAGCCTCACGCAATGGCGCGATAAAATGGGCGAGCCGATTTTCTTCGCGTGCCACTTCGAGCCCCCCCTCAGTGGTCCGTTCCTCACGTTTTTCAGGGACAATACAGACCGCATGGGGTTTATGGCGCAATGCGATGGCTTGCATTTCATCCGTGGCGGCCATTTCAAAATTCAGGGGCACGCGCAAAGCATCAACAAGGCGCTCAATATCGTTGTCTGAAATATGGCGCCGGTCTTCGCGCAGATGCGCAGTAATCCCATCCGCGCCGGCCTCTTCGGCAAGCTTGGCTGCACGCACCGGATCAGGATAGGCAGAACCACGCGCGTTTCTAACGGTCGCAACGTGGTCGATGTTAACACCCAACCTTAATTTTCCATGCGACAACATAATGTTACTCCTTCAAAATAGGTGCAAATGAATGCGGTTACGCTTTCTATTTTGTCAATGTAGGTTTTTTCTTTTTAAGAGAAAGTAGCTTTTCCTTTAAAAAACCTTTTCGTCTTTTTTGATAAGCAATCACCAGAGGAAGGCTTAAATAATAGACAATCAAGGCCATGATCAGCCCCGGCGCAATTCCCCCAATCAGGTAAGGCAGAAACACTTCTTGGTAAAATACTTGAAGATTTGACCAATCGGCCACCTGATCTGTGAAAAGCGCAAATATATTGTCACGAAGATCGCGCCATGCATCAATAAATTTTCCTCCAAGAGAGCGCTCAACCGAATGAGGCTCTAAGGTTTTTCCAAGCAGAAAATGACCCGTTTGCAATGACACCACGCCAATGGGAACATAGGTCAAAGGATTGCCGAAAAATGTTCCCAAAAGCGCCGCTAGCATATTCCCGTTCAAAAGCTTTGCAACGCTGGCGGCAAAAAGAAAGTGAAATCCGTAAAACGGAGTAAACGTCGTAAACACACCGATACAAACCCCGCGTGCAATGCGTTGCGGTGTATCCGGCAAGCGCCGAAGGCGGTGTTTCACGTATTGAAATGCGCGTGTCCAACCGCCTTCGGGCCAGAAAAATTCCAGCAAAATTCGTAGGATTGGGCGCCTATCGCGACGTTTAAACACAAGTTTCTCTTTGCTTATTGTAGGATTAACTGCTCATTTATTCTTGGACGTGCGCGGCGTAAACGCTTTAGTGCTGCCACTTGCACTTCAGCTTCAAGAACGGTTGTTACAGCGTGAAGATGTTCTATGTCTCGCAGTTCGACATTCATTGTAAGGCGATAAAAATCCGGATTTCGTTCGATGAACTCGAGCTCGGAAATGTTACCTTGTGCTTCCCCGATCAACGTACAAACGCGTCCCAATACGCCAGCATCGTTTGCAATTGTCATATCCAAAGTCACTGGATAGACGGCCGCATGTTTCCCAGAATGCCAATGGAGATCTAACCAAAGTTCAGGGGAATCTTCGTATTTGGCAAGGCTGTCGCAATCGATTGCGTGAACAGACACGCCATGTCCCTCGGTCATAATTCCAACGATACGTTCCCCGGGCAAAGCTTGGCAGCAGGGTGAGCGTGAAAAAGATTGCCCTTGCCGAAGACCAATCACCGCACGACGGCTATCCACCTCCGGTTCTTTATCCACTGACAAATCTGCATAAACCGATTGCACCACATCACGCGCGCGCAATTCTGCATTCCCAAGGCGCGCCAAAAGTTCATTGACGTTTGGGAGGCGCAGTTTCTTTGCAGCGGTTTCAAGAACTTTGTCCGTTGCTTTTTTGCCAAGGTGTTCAAAAGCTGCACGCGCCAGTTCCTGTCCCATAACAATGTGCTTTTGGCGGTCAGCGTCACGCAAAGCGCGCCGGATTGCAGATTTCGCTTTACCTGTTTCTGCCATCTCGAGCCACGTGCCTTGCGGATTTTGTCCCTGTGCAGTGATAATTTCAACTGACTGACCATTGCGCAACCGTGTCCAGAGAGGAACACGCAGCCCATCCACCTTTGCCCCAACACAGCGGTTTCCGACAAACTCTGTGTGGATCGTATAGGCAAAATCAATGGGTGTTGCCCCTTTGGGAAGCTTGATCACTGCGCCTTTAGGGGTAAAGCAAAACACTTTGTCAGTGTACATTTCAAGTTTGACCGCCTCTAGAAAGGCATCATGATCATCTTCTGCTTCGAATTGTTCAATCAGAGAATGGATCCATTTATAGGGATCTACGGTAAAGGGGTTTTCGCTGCGCTCTCCGTCGCGATAGGCCCAGTGCGCAGCAACACCACTTTCAGCAACATCGTGCATCTGATAGGTGCGGATCTGAACTTCGACCCGCTTTCCATCCCGGCCGGAAACTGTGGTATGGATTGACCGATAGCCGTTGGATTTGGGCTGACTGATATAATCTTTGAACCGACCCGGGACCGCGCGCCAGCGCCGGTGGATCACGCCCAAGATGCGGTAACAATCTGCATCAGTTTGCGTTATGATCCGAAACCCGTAGATATCAGAGAGGCGGGAAAAAGAAAGATCCTTTTCCTGCATTTTGCGCCAAATGGAATAGGGTTTCTTGGCACGTCCATAGACTTCGGCGACAATCCCGTCAGCTTCCATTTCCTGAAGCATATCCGATGAAATGCGCTCAACCACATCGCCGGTTTCTTTTTGCAGTTTAATAAAGCGTCGAATTATAGAGGCACGCCCCTCGGGGTTTAGAACTTTAAACGAGTGATCTTCTAAATCTTCTCGAATGGACTGCATCCCCATGCGACCCGCCAAAGGCGCAAAAATATCCATAGTTTCACGGGCTTTTTCCATTTGCTTGGCAGGCGGCATTGCTTTTATCGTGCGCATATTATGCAGCCGGTCTGCGAGTTTCACCAAAATCACGCGCACATCTTGGGCCATTGCCATCAAGAGTTTGCGAATGTTTTCAGCTTCTTTGGTTTCGCTCGACGTGAGCTGCATCTGTGTCAGCTTCGTCACACCATCCACAAGATCGGCAATTTCAGGGGAAAATTTTTCTGCAATGTCTTTTTTGGTCGAACGAGTGTCCTCGATCGTATCGTGCAAAAGCGCAGTAATGATCGTGGAGTCATCCAGCTTTTGTTGCGCCAGAATCATTGCCACTTCTACCGGATGTGAAAAATACGGCTCGCCAGAGCGGCGAAATTGGCCCTCGTGCTTCAGCTTTCCATACTCATAGGCTGATTTAATCATACCTATGTTTGATTTTGGATTGTAAGCTAGGACACAATCAATGAGTTCTTGGGCATCTATCATACGCAAAAACCCAACATGCTATGTATTAGCCTTGCCCTTGTGCAGCCATCAATGCGCGCAGTAGCTTTTCTTCTGACATATCGTCTTCTACTGGGCGATCCTGCTCTCCGCTCATCAGTAATGACATGGAGTCATCTTCCGGCTCATCGACCTCAATCTGGGTTTGATTTGATTCAATAAGACGTTCACGCAATGCATCGGCAGATTGGGTTTCGTCAGCAATTTCGCGCAAAGACACGACTGGGTTCTTATCGTTGTCACGATCCACAGTCAGCGCAGACCCTGCAGATATTTCGCGTGCACGATGCGCAGCAAGCATCACAAGCTCAAATCTGTTAGGTACTTTGTCTACACAATCCTCAACCGTCACACGGGCCATGTTCATCTCCGAAGTCGCAAAACGCCAATCAAGCCGTTGATGTAAGGCCTCCCACCCTAAAAGACAAGTCAAAAACTCAAAACGGTCTTATTTCTTCGCGCTCTTTGGGCGAAAGTTGGGCGTACATCTCTTTCACTGATATCTGAAGCACCGGATGCACCCAATCCGGTACGATATCCATCAGGGGGCCCAGAACAAAGGCTCTCTGATGCAATCGGGGATGAGGTAATATCAGAGTGCCCGGAGCCTCTTTTAATTGTCTTTCCAGTGGGAGCTCTGACCAATATGAAAATTCATTTATATTTGGCCTCACCGCATCACCATAGGAAAGTAGATCAAGATCAAGCGTGCGCGGCGACCAACGCTCTTTTCGGATACGTGCATTTTTTTGTTCGACCTCATGCAATACTGACAAAAGATCTTTTGGCTCTAAATGCGAACGAATCAAAATCGCCGCATTTACGAAATCTGGCCCTGATCCACTCGGAAATGCGGGGGTCCGAAAAAAACGGCTTATTTTTTTTATTGTAATCGAATATCCTGCCAAAGAATAAATCGCTGACGAAATCATATCCACAGGGTTGAGCAATCCCCATTCCAGATTGCTTCCTAGACTGATTAGACAACCAATAGACCTATGAGAAGGCATAGCTACACCTTTGTGACACAAACAAAACTTTTTTGTACGTGCAAAGTTCTTGCGAGAAGTACACACAATGTCTAGTAGAGATTTTTATCTGGTATTTAAAAAGGTTAAGTCTTAGCTGCACAAAAACCTTGGAAGGGAAATTAATGTTTTACAAAGACGAACGGCTTGCGCTGTTCATAGACGGCTCAAACTTATATGCCGCCGCAAAATCATTGGGATTTGACATCGATTATAAACTTCTGCGCGCCGAATTCATGAGGCGCGGGAAAATGTTGCGTGCATTTTACTACACCGCTCTGTTGGACAATGAAGAATATTCTCCGATCCGCCCTCTGGTCGACTGGTTGAACTACAACGGTTTTACCATGGTGACCAAAACGGCCAAAGAATACACAGACAGCCAGGGGCGTCGGAAGGTTAAAGGCAATATGGACATTGAGCTTACCGTGAACGCTATGGAGCTCGCCCCACACGTCGATCATATTGTACTTTTCTCCGGAGATGGAGATT
The DNA here is from genome assembly GCA_001510135.1 of Alphaproteobacteria bacterium casp-alpha6. GTDB lineage: Bacteria > Pseudomonadota > Alphaproteobacteria > Rhodobacterales > Rhodobacteraceae > LFER01. The sequence continues at coordinate 27,399 of LFER01000008.1, read as the reverse complement.
TCAGACCTTTGATCGAAAGTTTGCAACGCCAAGGCGTGCGTGTGTCTGTTGTGTCTACGATCCGCAGCCAGCCACCAATGATCGCGGATGAGCTTCGTCGGCAAGCTGATAACTTCATCGAACTGGATGGCCTCAAAGATGTGATTGGGCGGCCCGCACGCGATGATGAGGATGGCGAAATAGATTACTCCATCAACCCTTGATGACTTCTGTGTAAGTCGGAAATTTATCGCAATGATACCGCGAAGCGTCCCTTAGGGCATGGAGAATACAAGCACGACCGGCTGAAGCCCAGGACGCGTGTCGCAGAATTTAGCAAGCATTCGCGAAGAAACTTCGTTTAGGGGGTCCATTTCAAATCCTTTAGGAACTTTTTTGATCATCGTTAAGGCTAGGAACCATCCATTTGGATATCATCTTGTCGAGTTCTTCAAGTTTCACTGGCTTACTCAGAAAATCATCCATACCTGCGGCATAGCATTTATCAGCCTCACCCAGAAAAGGGTTGGCTGTGATCGCTATGATCGGGGTTCTCAGCAGTCGGTCAGTCAATTCATAATCGCGAATTTTTTCTGCTAATCCGAAGCCGTCCAATTGAGGCATATGGCAATCGCACAAAACCAGATCAAAGTCCCCTGTTAGCCATAAATCATAACCCTCATTGCCGTTCGAGGCCAGTTCGTACGAATAGCCGAGCGTTTTGAGCTGCTCGGCCAAAACAAACTGATTAATCTCGTTATCTTCGACAACCAGTATATGAAAATCTTCCCGCCCCTCAGCAGCCGCTTCTGCTTTGGGGGCAATCGTTTCAACCCTGACCTGCCCATCCTCATCCGTTTTCAATATGATGTTCTCAGACAGTGCTTGCCAATAACGGGATGGCAGAAGTGGAAAATACGGGACCATATTTATGTTTTGGGGTGGGATTTTGCTTGGGTAGAGGGTTGACTCAAAGCTTATGATCTCTGTCTCAGGACGCAGGATAGCCACATCTTTAGCTATCGCTTCCAAAGTTGTGGTTGTGTGCCCCGGAACCGATAGGACGATTTTACAAATTTGTTTAGGAGATTTCAAAACCTCAAAAAAGGCATCTCTATCCGTGTAGCCATCCCACGAAGCGCCAGTTGCTTCAGTGTAATTCTTCAAAATATTGACGAACGCAGCATCTGTAACATATGCGACAACGGATGTGTCCTTGAGATTGGGTAAAGCCGTGCTTCCCTGCGCGGCGAGCATTGGAAGATCAATAATGAACTTGGCGCCTTCGCCGTAAACGCTTTCGACGTTTAAGGTACCATCCATTTTGGACACCAGTCGCTGCACGATTGATAACCCAAGACCCGTTCCTCCAAACTGGGTAAATGTTGTTCCCTCAGCTTGAACAAAGGGGTTGAAAATTGCATCCAATTTGTCTTCTCGGATACCTACACCATTATCCGCGACCCACAGACGAAAGGTTTCATCATCAACCTTGTCGAGATGCACATATACCATTCCTACCCGGTTCAAGTCTGCGTTCGAGGAAAATTTGATCGCATTTGTAATCAGGTTCAACGCAACCTGACGTAACCTCCCCGCATCAAAACTGATCTTACGTGGCAAATCCGCGTCATACCCGATCAGCAAGATAACTTTCTTGGTTGCTGCCATTGGCGTTACGCTTAGGATGACGCTTTCAAACCATGGTAAGAGTGGGACCTCAACAGCCTTCAGTTCAAGCTCAGCGGCATCCAATTTTGCCATATCCAATATATCGTCGATGATACGAAGCAACGAATAGGAACTATCCTGCATGACTTTGAGCTTACTGACTTGGTCTGCCTCAAGTTGGCTCGCCATCAAGACATCAATCATGCCCACAATGCCGTTCATCGGCGTGCGGATTTCATGGCTCATATTTGCCAAAAAGGTCGACTTTGCGGCATTTGCCTCTACTGCGGCTTTGTTTGAGAGATAAATCTGTTCACTGTAGGTATTCGCAATAAGACCGGCGCTTCCCAATTGAATAGAAATGACGACCAAAGTTGAAATCACAACTGGCAGTTCAAAATAAGTTTTAGCAATCTCAGGACCAACAATCACAGTTCCGAAAAAATTGCTCCCCAAAACCCAATGAACTGCCCAAAGGCCAATTGTCATTAAGACAAAAAAGGCAATCCAAAAACGCTCATATTTAAGTGAATAGGTGATAAACGGTCCACCTACAGCAGAAGCAAAGAGGAACGGCACATTTCCAGCATCATCCACCAGAAAACATCCAATAGTTATAGCCAAAAGGCCCATACCCATCCAAATATTGCGCCCGAGTAAATGATGCTCTTTATTGATCAGAAATATGGCAATTAAAGATCCCAATCCGGCCAGCAAAGCGAGCCCCAGCAGACTGGCATAGCCAAAGATGAAGCCCATCAATGCCCAAAATGCTGAAATCAGCAGGACAACGTAACAGGCAAATTTGACAATCTCCAGACGACGATGAAGCGAGGCTTTTTCCACCTCGTCTTCCATTTCGACGCTATCGATAAATTGATCCATCCATAAAATCTCACACCGACATACTTTCCAAAGTATATAAAGGCAGAATAAAGTTTTTTATTATGATTTGAAACCTCTGAAATATGAGAGACAGTTTTTGCACAAATGCGAATTTTCTATTTACCCGCACAGCTTGGTCAATTACCTTCCTTAATTGCGCGCCTACGACAGGATGTTTCAGAAAAATGACATTGCCACCACTAAAACTATACCTCGCCGCGCCCCGCGGGTTTTGCGCCGGAGTAGACCGTGCCATTAAAATAGTCGAAATGGCCTTGGAAAAATGGGGCGCTCCGGTCTACGTTCGCCATGAAATCGTCCATAATAAATACGTTGTGGACGGCCTGCGCGAAAAGGGCGCTGTTTTTGTTGAAGAGCTCTCTGAATGCCCTGACGACCGGCCTGTGATTTTTTCGGCCCATGGCGTGCCCAAAGCTGTGCCCAAAGCCGCAGAGGCACGCAATATGGTTTTTGTGGATGCAACCTGCCCTTTGGTGAGCAAAGTCCATATCGAAGCAGAACGTCACCATGCGGCCGGACTTCAGATGGTGATGATCGGACATCAGGGGCATCCAGAAACCATTGGAACGATGGGACAGTTGCCTGAGGGAGAGGTGTTGTTGGTGGAAACACCCGAAGATGTTTCCGACTTGACTGTCAGAGATCCGCAGAAACTGGCCTATGTCACGCAAACAACCCTGTCCATCGATGATACAGCCGATATCGTCAGCGCGTTGAAAGACCGTTTTCCCGCCATCGTTGGACCGCACAAAGAAGATATCTGTTACGCCACGACAAACCGTCAAATCGCGGTCAAGGAAATCGCACCAAAGGTCGATGCGCTTTTGGTGGTCGGCGCGCCAAATTCGTCAAATTCAAAACGATTGGTCGAAGTCGCATCCAAAGCAGGTTGCGGCTACGCACAGCTCATCCAGCGTGCTGAGGAAATTGACTGGCGCGCCCTTTCAGGAGTATCTGCGATCGGGATCACCGCCGGCGCCTCTGCCCCCGAAGTCTTGATCAAAGAAGTGACAGATGCCTTCGCCAAACACTATGATGTCGTTATTGAAACCGTTGAAACGGCACAGGAAAATGTCAATTTCAAAGTGCCGCGCGTTTTGCGTGAACCCGCATGAAATCTGATATATGTGTTAAACGATAGACCTTGAAACAAAGAGAATTGATGGCCGATATCCCAAGATCAGCGCTATATTTAGGATTGGCAGGCGTGCTCCCGTTTCTCTGGGGTGTCCTGACACTTTATCAGCCCTCACTTTCGGAATGGACCATAAAAATGATTGGGCCACGTTTTGTGGGACCATATGTACAACTCTTTTACGGCGCGGTCATTTTATCCTTTATGTCTGGTGTTCTTTGGGGGTTTGCAACCAAGGCTGAGGGCAAAGAAGCCGCCATCGGATACACGCTGTCAGTCGTTCCTGCACTTTGGGCGTTTTTCATGACGGGCGGCGGGCCAGAGATTGCATCGCGAAACCTGATTGCTGGGTTTATCGGTCTTTTGGCATTGGATTGGTATTTCTGGTCCTCGGGTCAGGCCCCAGTTTGGTGGATGCGTTTGCGCTTGCTCCTTACCGGATTGGTTGTCCTCTGCCTCTTCCTAGGGAGGATCCCATGAAGCCCGATGCCACAACCATTGCGGTTTATGATGCCAAGACCCTAGACTATAAAAAATTGGGGCCATCAACCGACGAACGCAAAGTCGAAGTGAGGTTTGCCCAATCGCTTACTCGGGGCGGAACGGTCTTGGATTATGGATGTGGCCCCGGGCGCACTGCGGGATATTTTGCGCGACAGGGACTGATTACACACGCCTTTGACGCATCCAAGGAAATGGTGAAACTCGCGCGCGAACATTCAGGTGTCACAGTCTGGCAGGCCGGATTTGATACATTTAGCGCCCCTGATACTTACCATGGCATTTGGGCGAGCTTTTCACTTCTTCACGCTGTACGAAGCGACATGCCGGTACTGCTCGGCAACATTCACGAAGCCCTGAAAGTTGGCGGGAAATTCTACATCGCGCTAAAACTCGGTCAGGGCGAAGCGCGGGATGGATTGGGCCGCCTTTATACCTATTACGAAGAAGAAGAGCTTCGCGAGTTGCTCTCCGCGGCGGGGTTTAAATGGCAAAGTCATCGCACCGGCGAAGATGTGGGGCTGGACGGCACCCTTTCCCAACTGATTTCCGTTCTTGCAGATGCCTGATCTTTTTGCATTCACCGACGGGGCCTGTTCGGGCAACCCCGGGCCGGGCGGTTGGGGGGTCGTGCTTCAAGCAAAGGATGGTGACGCGCTGTTGAAAGAACGCGAATTATGTGGCGGGGCGGCGGAAACGACCAATAATCGTATGGAACTGACTGCCGCCATTGAAGCGCTAGAAACCTTGGAACGTGAAAGCAAAATCACACTGATCACTGACAGCGTCTATGTCAAAGATGGGATCACAAAATGGCTTTGGGGCTGGAAGAAAAACGGATGGCGCACTGCGGCGAAAAAACCTGTTAAGAATGCAGAGTTGTGGCAAAAGCTTGATGCCGCCCAAGCCCGTCATCAGGTGACTTGGCAATGGGTCAAAGGGCATGCGGGACAGCCTGAAAATGAACGCGCGGACGCATTGGCACGCCAAGGCATGGCACCGTTCAAGAAAACGCCAAAACCAGAGTAAAAAGAGCCAAAATCAACTGATACCGCCCTTTTGACAGATATTGATATTATGCCGTTTTACCGCGCGGAGCCCACGACGGAAAAACCGGACAAAGCAGCCCTGCTTACGCTTTGTGTCCAATCCCAGCCGATACCTGCCCTTCTGTCGGGCAATGTCATTGGGATCTTTGGGCACCATAAGCTTGACCGCTTTCTCACCCCGTAAGAGGCGCCAATGGTCAAACATATTTTTTCTTTCGCTATTTGTTTAGTTGAATTTGAGGCGATTTTCAAAATGCGAAGGCCTTTGGAGCGCACCAAATGCCCGTCCAAGTCTAAATGAAACCAGAGATTCTATCTCTGTCCTCAATTTCGAAAATGGACTCGAATTCGTATTCAGGTCTTGGGAAAGTCGCCAAGTATTGTCATGAATGCTTAGCTAAAACATTCGATATACAAGATAACCTAGACCACCCATAGGACCGGCATAGAACCTGCATTTTGGGCACATACGAACAATTTGCGAAAATGTGTCATGTCTTCCTCCATGCAAAAGAAATTCCAGCTTAAAGTATTTTAATTTAATACTTTAGTCAACTTATATTTGAATATTATTTTGAAAGACTATTTTAAGGTAAAATCAGCATAGTCCCCTTTGCCTTCGTCAGAGGTAAAGCGGATTTTATCCCCTCTAAAAGACACCTGTTGACAGTTATAGCCGAGTTCCTTTTTCCCCCAAAATAAATCGCGGCAAAAATATCCCTTCTGCCAACTCCAAGTCCCGCGCACGCCGATAGCTAAAGCACGACCGGAAATCTGGCCTATATCGCTCACCTGCAGTTTGATCAGGGGCCGTTCGAGCTGTTTTCCGTTAATAATTTTCAAAAATTCGTCTCTTTGAGAGACAATTGAAAATTCAGCAGTTGCCGATTGGGCATGTAAAAAACCGAATATGACAAGGGTTGCGAAAATAACTCTCATATATTCTCCGATCTCCAAAAATTAAAACCGGACCACACGCTAAAAGCTTACCATAAAAATCATCTTAATCCAAGCACGTCAAACATATCGTATTCACCTGGAGCTTGTGAGCGAACCCATTCAGCGGCTTTGATCGCGCCTCTGGCAAATACATCCCTACTTTGGGCAACATGTCGCAAAGTGATACGTTCGGCAGGTGAGGCAAACATCACATCATGTTCCCCAACAATATCTCCTCCGCGGATCGCCACAAAACCGATATCACCTCTTTTGCGCGCGCCAACGATGCCATCGCGGTTTGTGTCTCGCACATCCTGAAGTGGGACCCCGCGCCCTTCGGCAGCCGCCTCACCCAGCATCAGAGCAGTTCCAGAAGGTGCATCAATTTTTTTATTGTGATGTGCCTCAATGATTTCAATATCAAAATCAGCGTCCAACGCGGCAGCAACCTGTGTTGTCAGTTTCACCAGCAGGTTTACCCCAAGCGACATATTTCCGGCGCGGACGATCGCGGTTTTTTCAGCCGCCTTTTTAATCTCGCCAAGGTGCAGATCTGTGTTTCCGGTCGTGCCGATCACGTGGGCAACACCATGACGTGCTGCCTCCTGCGCAAATTGAACCGTTGCGTCAGGAATGGTAAAATCAACGACCACATGGGCGTTTCTTAATACATCACTCGGCGTATCAGACACAAAAACCCCAGTCTCAGCACTGCCCATCATGGCCCCAAGATCCTTGCCAATCCAAGGATGTCCCTCTCGTTCCAACACACCATGCAATGCAACAGTGTCACTCTCTGCGATCGTTTTGATCAACATCTGGCCCATCCGGCCTGAAACACCTGTCACAACGATGCGGGTTTTATCCACCATGTCGGGCTCCTGAAATTTCACATACTCCTTGCTTAATTCTAGTTCAGCCGCTTGGCAAAGGGAAAGCAAGCGCGTAAATGTATTTTATGGCAAAGAAGATTTTTCATCATGGCTCTGGACCGTCCCAACGCCAACTGCGTGTGGGCGAGTTGATCCGACGGACGCTTTCTGACGTGCTGATGCGCGGGGAAATTCATGACCCTGACCTCAACCGCATTTCAATCACGGTTGGGGAAGTGACAACCTCGCCCGATCTAAAAATCGCGACCGCCTATGTCTGTGCGCTTGGCGGCGAGAAAAACGGCGATATCATAAAATTGCTGAGCAAGAACAAATCTGATATCCGCCGCGCCATTTCCAAACATATGACGCTTAAATATACTCCGGACCTGCGATTTCGGCTGGATGAAACATTTGATCGAATAGACGACACACGCCGGCTTTTTTCCGACGAAAAGGTCAAAAGAGACCTTGAAACAGAATGATCAGACTGGCGATCTGCTTATGGTTTTTCGCATGGCCCGTGCAGGCACTAACCTGTCTTACCGAAGCTTTTGAAAAGGCCTCTTTCACAAGATGTACGGTGAACCCAGCCATGGATGATTTGCGTCTTTTTTGGCGGGGTACGGACGATCAGCCACTTGGTTTTTTTTCGAATCTGAAATCGTTCGTGCAAAGCCAAAACCTAACACTGAAATTTGCAATGAATGCTGGCATGTTTCGCACTGACCTAAGCCCTGCTGGTCATTATGTGGAACAGGGAACCCAGTACCGGCAAGTGATGCGCAAAGAAGGCCCCGGAAATTTTGGAATGCTGCCAAATGGCGTGTTTTGTAAAAGCGGGTCGACCGCGCGGGTTTATGAAACGAATGACTTTGTTCAGCAATCGCCCACTTGCGAATATGCAACGCAGTCTGGCCCCATGTTGGTTATTGACGGAAAATTGCATCCCCGTTTTCTTGAAAACTCAACGTCTAAATTCATCCGAAACGGTGTTGGAACAAGCGATCAGGGCAATGAGATCCATTTCGTCATAAGCAATACGGTGGTCACATTTCATCAATTTGCAAGATATTTCAAAGACCGTCTCGGCATCAACAACGCGCTTTATCTAGATGGCAATGTATCAAACATTTTTGCTCCGGCGCTTATCCGATTTGGCGTAGGACGACCGGTGGGACCAATGTTTGCCGTTGTCGAACCGGCGGGCGAATAAACCCGCCGGAAAATTTATTCGCCTGTCAATTTATTGCTTTCTCAGGCAGTGATTTTCTGTCGACCGATAATATGTCTATGCGGCGTGGTTTAAGCGCCTCGGGCACTTCACGTTTCAGATCCACATGAAGCATCCCGTCAACGTGGCTCGCGGCTTCGACATGCACATGGTCCGCCAACTGAAAGCGTTTTTCAAAGGCACGGGTCGCAATGCCCCGATGAAGATAGGTTTTGCCTTCGTTTGCATCAGTTTTGCCGGCGGCAATAATCAGTGCACTTTCCTTGACATCTACAGTAATATCTTCTGCCGAAAACCCAGCAACAGCTATGGAAATGCGATATGCATCATCGGCGGTTTTTTCGATGTTATATGGGGGGTAGGCCGTGGATGTACCATCAGAGGCCAATACGCGATCCATCAATTCAGCGATTTGATCAAAGCCAACGGTTGCACGATAAAGGGGTGAAAAATCAAAATGTCTCATAGGGTTATCCTCCTTTTGAGCGACAACATTTGTGTCTGTCCATCGGACCAGACGGTGATGCGTGATCCCAAATGTGGCGATCACAGAAAAGATGTAAGAGGTGAAAATTTCGGTTTCAAGAGGGGCAAAGAAAAATCATTACATCCCCTCTTTTGGGGCTTCAATCACTTGAACTGATTGAGGGGGCCGGCATTTCGTATCGGCGCACAAGATGGGCAAACTCGTTCAGCGTCTCTTGGAGTGCAACGCCAAGAGACAGTTTTTCATCACCAAGAAAAGTCATCGCCGAAATCAGTGAGACGATCACCGCCGTCCCGTCTGACATAACAAAAACGGGGGCGCCAGATGCCCCGTAATCTACATCGCAGGTCAACAAAAGCACATCATCCTGTTCGGCGCGGACTTCGCAGAGGCTTTGAATGGAGGGCACATCTTTGCGCCCCATGGCATAGGACACAACAGCAACGCCGTCGCCGCGCCGCGGCAAGGGGGCAACGATAAACGGTTTGATATTTTCAGAGCGTATCGGTTCCTCCAGCAAGACTACTGCTATATCCTGTGACACTTTTTCAACCGTGTTGAGACTTTGAAAGCTATATTTCGGATGGGCCAGCACCGATTTCACCTTGCGAAAGGCCTCCGCACGCCCATTACGCCATCCTGCCTGAAATTCGAAATCTTCAGTCCCATATTGTATGCCCGTCTCTTTGTCATAAAGACAATGTGCGGCTGTCAAAATGATGTCAGTTGCAATCAAAGATGCTGTGCAAAATCCCCGTCCCCCATCTAGTGTCAGACGTCCAACGGCAGACCAAATTTGTCCAGAATCGGTTGTTTCAAGGCTCTTTAGACCACCGGTTTCAGCCTTAACTGAAACAGTGGATATTAGAAGCATGGTGAAAATCACAAAGTAACGCACCATACTTACCCCGTAAAGAACCTTGAACATAGTTGTTTTGATCATTTACTATGTCAAAATTAGGGCCAAAGAAAGTCTTTATTGGATTTTGCTCCAACCACAATGCGAAACAGCTGCGGGAACCGGTCCCCCTGTCGCCCAGTCCAAGAGCTCCACGGTATGGACAACAGGAACCTCTGCGGCAGATCCAATTTGCATCATGCATCCGATATTGCCCGCAGCAATCACATCGGGTTTTGTCGCCATAAGTGTTTTGACTTTTCGCTCTTTGAGTGCGGTGGAAATTTCAGGTTGCAAAAGATTATATGTCCCTGCAGAGCCACAACACAAATGCGCATCTTGCGGCTCTACAACATCAAACCCGAACGCTTTAAGAAGCGTCTTTGGATGGGTTTTAACCTGCTGCCCGTGCTGCAACGAACAAGCGGCGTGATAGGCCACTTTGATTGATTTTGTCTGACTTTCCGGCACATCAAGGGTCATCAAAAATTCCGTGATATCCATCGCCCGCGCTGAGACAGTTTTGGCATCTTCCGCCAAATTTGTGTCGCGAAACATATGCCCGTAATCTTTGATTGTTGTGCCACATCCGCTGGTATTGATAATGATGGCATCCAAGCCTTTTGAATGAATTTCTTTTCCCCATACAGACAAATTTGTTTGTGCAAATTTGTGGCTTTGATCCGTTTTACCCATATGATGGGTCAGCGCACCACAACACCCCTGCCCCTCTGCAACAACGACTTCACATCCCAAACGCGTTAACAGCCGGATTGTGGCATCATTGATATCTGTATTAAGCGCCTTTTGCGCACATCCCGTCATAAGTGCCACACGTTTTTTACGCACGCCTTTTGAAGCAAAACTTTGTGCATCATCATTTCGGCTGACCGGAGGAATGGTTTTAGGCACCATATCCGCCATAGCCCGAATCCGCGCATCGGGAAAACGGCGCAAGATCGGACGGCTCAACTTTGCGGCAAACATCGCCAAACGAAATCGCATGGGATAGGGCAAAATCGCCGCTAAAACAAAGCGCAAAAAGCGATCTGACAGAGGACGTTTATAATTTTCTTCGATGTAGGCGCGCGCATGATCCACCAGATGCATATAATGCACACCGGAGGGACAGGTCGTCATGCAGGCAAGACAGGAAAGGCAGCGGTCAATATGTTTTACAGTTGCCGCATCTGGGGTGCGACCTTGTTCCAACATGTCTTTAATCAGATAAATCCGACCGCGTGGACTATCGAGTTCATCACCCAAGACCTGATATGTAGGACAAGTCGCCGTACAAAAGCCGCAGTGCACGCAAGCGCGCAAAATCTCATTGGATCGTTTGAAATCGGGAACATGAAGCTGCTCTTCTTTAAAAAACGTCTGCATTTTTACCCCATCAATCCTCTGTTCAAAATCCCTTTGGGATCAAAACGCTTGCGGATAGCTGCGTTTATCGCTGCGATTGCTTTGCTTGGGGGGTGGAATTTTGCGATCTCTCTCGCCGCCCCGCGCACACGGGTTGCATGCCCGCCCACACCGTTCAGTGCCAGCCTCGGGTCCACGTCCGGCTCTGCAATACCCCAGATCAATCCGCCCGCCCAATCATAAAAGCCCTTTGTAAAAGCTGCCTTTTCATAAACCTTTGGTCCATCACTTGGTTTAACTGAGATCCGCCAAAGGTCGCCAGAAACATCGCAAAACGGCGAAAGACATCGCAAATCTTCCCAGCGCGATTTGGCCTCTTGATCATACAGCAATTCAATTTTGCCAAACTCTTTGAGCCTGCCTTGCAACCCGTTGAGACGATGGGCCACAGATTTTTCAAATCCCTCTACGCGGATCATGCAGGCACCGGAGCCTGGCAGATAGGCCGCTCCTGAAACATCATAGGGTGATCCAAGCGCCGCAGCCATGGCTGCAACCGCAACCTTGTGATTACGTGTTTCCAATAGAAGAGAGGCGGTTTTTCCGGGAGCCGGGAGCACTTTGAAAGACACTTCGCTCATCACACCAAGAGTTCCCCAGCTTCCTGCCATGAGCTTTACCAGATCGTAGCCTGTCACATTTTTCATGACCCGCCCGCCATTTTTAATGAGCTTTCCCTGCCCATCTACAAATCGCACCCCCAAGAGAAAATCACGTGCGGCCCCGCATTGAATACGACGCGCACCGCTGCTGTTTGTAGCAAACACACCCCCGATTGTTGAGGTGCCAGAACGGTTCAACACGCTTTTGTAATCTGATGGTTCAAAGGCAAGCTGTTGGCCTTCCGCGGCCAATACAGATTGAATTTCAGAAAGTGGCGTTCCCGTCCGTGCAACCATCGTCAAGGCGCCAGGAACATAATCGACAATACCGCTTAGCCCAAGGGTCGACAGCCCGTTGCCATCAATCGAAAAATCGCTGCGCGTATCCCCACCAGAAATTCGCACTGGATCCTGTGCTTCGGATAGAATTTCGCAAAGTTCGGTTTCATCTTTGGGGTGCACGTCAATATCACTCCGCGGCATGGGCTGCAAATTGCACCCGGTTTTTGCGGCGGTCTTCTGTGTGCTTCAGTGGAAAAACCTTTGCAGGATTCAAAAGCCATTTGGGGTCAAAGACATCCTTTATGCGCATCTGCGCCTCAAGATCTTCCGCGTTGAATTGAAAATCCATCAGATCCCGCTTTTCAATGCCAACGCCATGTTCGCCGGTCAGGCACCCGCCAACCTCAACACATAGCTTTAGGATTTCCGCACCAAACGCTTCGCAGGTTTCAAGATCACCGGGCTTATTTGCATTATAAAGGATGAGAGGATGCATATTCCCGTCACCTGCGTGAAACACATTACCCACATCAAGTCCGAACTCTCTGCTCATTTCCCCAATGCGGCGTAAAACATAAGGAAGCTCGGTGACAGGAATTGTGCCGTCCAAACACATGTAATCATTCAGCTGCCCCATCGCGCCAAAGGCAGATTTGCGACCCAGCCAGATGCGCGCGGCCTCCTCTGCGCTGCCTGCCTCGCGCAGTTCAACCGGATTATGGGTACGTGCTATTTTTGTGATTTTGTCCAATTGTTCTTTGATTTCATCGTCTGAACCTTCGACTTCGATGATCAAAAGAGCTTCGCAATCAGGGTAACCGGCACCTGAAAAATCATCCGTGGCGCGGATGCAGGGCCGATCCATAAACTCTATCGCAACCGGCAGAACGCCCGCTTTGATGATATCAGACACGCAGGCGCCTGCCACCTCGTTGCTGTCAAAGCCAATAAGGACAGGACGCGCGCCTTCGGGTTTGTGAAGAATACGCAACGTGGCCTCTGTCACAACACCAAACTGCCCTTCTGATCCGCAGATCACCCCAAGGAGGTCCAATCCTTCGGCATCAAGATGTGCCCCCCCAATATCAAGGATCTCACCCTCCATGCTGACCATACGAACCCCCATGAGGTTGTTTGAAGTCACCCCATATTTAAGGCAATGCGCCCCACCGGAATTCATTGCGATATTACCGGCGATTGCACAGGCCAGTTGGCTTGAGGGGTCCGGCGCATAGAAAAAGCCGTTTTCTTCGACAGCGCCGCTTACACTGAGGTTCGTACGCCCTGTCTGAACACGAATAAATCTATTGTCATAATCCGTTTCCAAAACCGCGTTGAGGCGCGACACTCCAAGGATCACGCTGTCTTCCGTTGGAAGCGCCCCTCCGGCAAGCGACGTCCCCGAGCCACGCGGAACAACCGGAACAGAAAGATCGTAGCAGGTTTTAAGAACGGCTGCGACCTCTTCAGTGGTGCGGGGCAAAACAACTGCCAGAGGCGGACACCGATAGGCCGAAAGCGCGTCGCATTCATACGCTTTGGTTTCGCGCTCATCGTCGATAACACAATCCGCAGGCAAAACCGCGCGAAGTCGCGCCAGAATATGTTCTTTATTGATCAGAACAGCTGTGTCAGGTGATGGCATTTGCATAATCTAACTCCCTGATTGGTTTGGCTTATTCATTAAAAACTAGCCGCATTCAAGGCCTATCATTTCTAGGTCCTGCGACATTTGCACGTCGACCCTCAAAGAGCCAACCAATCAAAAGAAACCCCCCAGACAAAAGGGCCACAAGCCAAGCGGGCGCAAGCGGAATTTTCCGGATATCGAGCGTGTCGAAGGCCCGCCGCGGCGTAATCGCAAACCAATTGCGTCCCGCGGCGTTGCGTCCGGACTCTACCTGTCGCAACCTTGGAATTCCGTCAGAAATCCAAAACATCCCTCCCCCAGAGGCTGCGACAACCGGCGCAAGGATATCGGGTGTAGAGAGCGGGTTTTCAAATTCTTTGGGTGATGCGGGTCCCATCGCGAAGATACCTTGAAGGCCACCTGCTTCCATTTGAAATAATCCCTGCTCCTCACTTTGAAAAATTGCTTCATGTCCGCCAGTCTCTTGGCTCGGGGAAAAAGAGTGCTGGCTTACCTTTCCAGACGGGCTCCTTATGACCACCTCATTTGGCGGATCGCCCATCGTACGGCGCAAAATGCGCACCGTCGCGTCCATTTGTTCCGCAATTAGAGCCTCTTCTTCAAGTTCAGGCTCTGCCATCATCCAATGTGCCAGCCTGCGCAGGAGCTCAAGTTGGGGTCCCCCACCTTCAAATTTGCGGTCCCATAACCATGTATGGTCAGAGGCAATCAGTGAAATCCGGCCCTGCCCGACACGATCAAGGATCAAAAGCGGCTGATCCTCTGCCCCAGTCATCAACACATGTCCCGATTTTGGAGTGACTTGCACCTGTTGAAACCACCGCCCCCATGTTTCTGGCGAAGGCAGTTCCGCGCTCACCGGATGGCGGATACCGTCTTCAGAGAGAGCAGGTACAAAAGGTTTAGAAATAATGCGCGAGGTCGGCTCTACCGGCAATACCCGCCCCAAAGGCGAGCGGTATAATGAGCTCACAGTCGCAAAATCCGGTCCTGCAGAAACTAGGACCGCGCCACCATCCTCTACATAGCGAGCGATATTTTCCAGATATGAGGCCGGCAGAATACCACGCCGTTGATAGCGGTCAAAAATGATCAAATCAAAATCGTCTATCTTTTCCAGAAACAGCTCCCGCGTCGGAAAAGCGATCAGCGATAATTCATCTACCGGCACGCCATCCTGTTTTCCCGGGGGCCGCAGAATCGTGAAATGTACAAGATCTACGGAACTATCCGATTTCAACAAGTTGCGCCATGTCCGTGTACCCGGATGCGGTTCACCGCTGACCAAAAGAACACGTAAGCGATCGCGTATGGCATTGATTGATAAAAGCACGCTGTTGTTCTGCTCTGTCAACTCTCCGTCAAGTGGGGCAAGACGGAGTTCGAAAATATTCGTACCACCATGTGGCAAGGTCATGTTGACCTCAACGTCTTCGTTGGTGGGCAAACGAAATCTTTGTTCTCTGCCGCCATCAACTGCCACACTAAGTTCAACCATTCCTGTTTGATCGGGTATGGGTCCAAGTTCATCCACACGCAGAGTGACACTGATGGTCTCCCCTACTATCGCATAGGCCGGTGCATTTTTGACGATCAAGCGACGATCATAACCCTGCTTGTCGCCGCTGAGCATGACATGCAGCGGGGCAGTAAGGCTATCAAGCGGGGCAATATCATGCACCTCGCCATCTGTGATCAAAATCACCCCAGAAATTTGATCTGCCGGTTCCTCTGCCAAAAGCGCCTCAACTTCGGAAATCAGCCGCGTACCGCGATTATCATCTCCATCAGTAACGCGCGCCTGACGAATTCGGAGGTTTGGCTCCGCGCTCAAAAGGGCCATTATCCTTTGCTCTGCTTCCGCAGTCTGTACTGGCCTTTCCCCAATGGACTGAGATCGTGTTTCATCGGTTATAACAAGCACGATATCTTCCAGATCGTTTCGTTCTTCGCGCACAACGCTTGGCTGCAACAAAGCCAGCAACAAAACTGTTAATGCCAAAAACCGCCAAGCCCACCCCTGAAGCCCCTTGGCAAAGGACAGTCCGATCGCACAGACCCCCACTGCCGCCAAGCCCATCCAGAGCGACAGGGGGATAAGGGGATCAAACGTCAGGTCGGTGATCATTGACCCAACCTTTCCAAAAGAGCAGGCACATGCACCTGATCAGACTTATAATTACCCGTCAGAACATGCATCACCAAGTTGACACCAAAGCGAAAGGCCAATTCGCGTTGCCTCTCACCTGCAAAACCGCGACCTACCGGATATTTTGCGCGCCCTGCCTCATCGACAGCCCAGGCTGAGGCCCAATCATTCCCTCCAATCAGCACCGGCGTCACCCCATCATTGAGACGCCGAAATGGCATCGCATCTGTCGTGGTGTCACTGCCGTCTGACGCCTGCACCCACAAAGTGCTTTCTTTGAAACGGCCCGGAAACTCACTGAGAAGATAAAAACTACGGGTCAGGACATGATCTTTTGCCACAGGTTCGAGTCGGGGAATATCAAGAGGTCGCGTCAATTCTACAAGCATCGCATTCGCTCCGCTACGAAGGCCAGACAGGTCCCCATCGCGGGTATCAAACAAAATAACTCCACCCGAGCGCAAATAGGTGTTGAGCTGGGCATAAGCCACGGAACTTGGCGTCGGCTGTCCTTGGGTAATGGGCCAATACAGCAGCGGAAAAAAGGACAGCTCATCTTCCTCAAGGTCAAGGCCAAAAGGGGCGGCTGGCTCAACCGAGGTACGGGCGCTCAACACGCGCGAGAGCCCTTCGAGGCCCTCAGCAGAGATCTGATCAACCCTTTTGTTACCGGTTATAATATATCCCAAGGCAATCTCTTGAGTGAGAATGACCATATCGTCATCTGTCATTTCCGCGTTTGCCTCAGGCAGTCCCGTCACGTACGCACAGGCAAATACCGCCACCACGATCGACCGCATCCGCCCGCTGATCCATAGGCTGGCGATAATATCGATGATCATCAGACTGGCGGCAAGGGTTAGCAGCAGCCCCGAAAGATCCCGTTCTTTGATATCGATCTGTTTTAATACCACATCGAATGGCCACGACATCGTCAAAAGGTCAGCCGAGGTTTTGGCCAAATTGCGCGAAATCATACGCTCCCCCGACTGATAAACTCCGGGCGGCATTTCGGTGTCAAAGCGTCCTTCCAGAAGAATTTCACCTGCAACACCTGCAAGACTGTCGGTTTTTTGTAATGTTCCAAATCCGTCTAACACCCTGATCGGCGTCCATGTCTGACCGGCGAGGTCTGTGACCTCACTTAGATCCGCACCTCTGCGTGACAGGCGCTCCAGCATCCTGGGAAAAAGGCCAGATAGCGCCAAATTCGACCATTCCGCATTGGCTGTGACATGGATCAAAACAACCTGACCAAGGCCGAGGCGACTTCGCGTCACGAGCGGCGTTCCATCTTGCAGGCTTGCGATCACCTTATCTGACAACTGCGGTCCTGGCTCTGCAAGAATTTGGGCATAAACGCGAAGATCATCCGGGATAGCGAGTCCGAAAAAAGGACTGTCCTCAGGAAACGGAGCAACACGTTTAGGTGCCCCCCATGTCATGGCACCGTCAAGCCGGCGCCCCCCCTGACGGATCATCACCGGCATCAATGGGTCATCAGCGAGACTGCTTCGCGCTGCTCCTGCAAGCCTTGGACCGGCAAAGCGCACCAATGTGCCACCCTTTTGCACCCAATTCAAAACATCTTCCGTCGCCTCGACCTGAACGACATCTGCCATGATGATGATATCTGGATTAGCGGGAAGAATATCACTTATCGCCCCGTCCAAAATTTCTGCCCGTTCAAAAAGGGCGCGTTCAATATAATAGGAGGGTTTCAGAAGTTCACTGAGTTCCATTTCTCCGCGCGGGGTGACAATAGCCGCTTCTGGACGGTTCAATTGATCGGCAAGCACATAGCGCGCACCGGCATGAGATTGATCTTGAATGGTGAAATGTGTGATGCGTTTGCGCAATTCCGGTGGCAATACGACTTCCAGTCGTCCATCGCTGGTCCCATCCTTAAAAATATATTCAAGGGCAGCAATCTGCGCAGGAAGCCCATTTGGCGTCACACCTTCAGCCTGCAACATTACCCGCTTTTCCCCTTCTGAACCAAGCCGGTGAAGTCGTACCTCAAAGCTTTGCTCAAGCAAGGAAACAGAAGATATTGTTATCAGATTTCTTTCAGTCTCATAAACAGAAACGGCGCCTTTTGATTTAAAAGTGAAGAGCAAGCTTTGTTTGGCACTCCCATGGGCCAAACCATCAGAAAACCAGATCGTGTCAAAGCCTTCTTCACCCAGACTGGCAATGGCGTCTTGAGCAGCAGTCCAATCCGGACCAAATGGTTTTGGGACAAGCCCTTGTGCGGTTCCTTCAAAAAGACTGGCAGGGCGAAAGGAAATCGACGCAGGGGCGCTAAGGTCTAGCAGAGCAACCTTGACGCCACGCCGTACGGCATTTGCCACTTCTTGCTCGACCAGCTCTCGCATTCCGGACCATCCTTGACCCGTGGCCCAAGATCCATCAACCACCAATAGAATATCTGAGGCGGAAGATGGGGCGTTTTGTCTGTTCAATGCCGGCCCCGCCATGCCAATGATAAGAGCGGCCAATGCCAAAGAACGCAAAAGCAGCAGCCACCAAGGCGTACGATCGCTCGTCTGTTTTTTATCTTGCAACCCCAAGAGAAGAACGACCGCCGGAAAAATCCTTCGAATAGGAGCCGGAGGAATTGCGCGTAACAAAATCCAAATCAAAGGGATCACCAGCAGCCCCAACAAAACCAACGGCGCGCCAAAGCTTAGAGACGACAGAATAGCAATCATCCAGACCGCCCCCGCGAAAGTAAAAAATACAAACGGCTTGCCACCGCGATGGGGCTATGTGAACCGTCATCACAGTAAAATGACCATCCAGCCAATTGCGCGAGTTCTCTTAACCGCGTTTGCCGCGATATCAGGCGGTTAAGATAGGATTGGCGCAAATCACCAGCCTCTTTGGTGTCATGTTGCAACCGCCCCAGTACACTTTGGAAAATAGCCCGTCCCCGAAATGGAAAGCTTTGTTCCGAAGGATCAAGCACCTGTAATAAAACGCCGCTAACGCCTTTATCAACCGCACAGGATAGTGCCTGCTCCGTCTGCGCTAAATCCGCAAAGAAGTCTGAAGTCAGGACCGCTGACGCCCCCTTTACAAAATCGCTTGGCGTCGTCTTTACGTAATCCTCAACAGCTTCTGTCGCAAATCGTTCTGCCATTCGAAAAATCTGACCCTTGCCCCGCGCAGGAGGAAGGCTTTGATCGCTCAACCCCACACGCTCCCCCGCTTTTTCAGCCGCAATGGCCAATGCCAGAGCCAGCACGGCCCCGCGATGGTGTTTTTGACTTTGCCCTTTGGACGAAAACCGCATCGACGCCGCAGAATCGACCCAAAGATGCAAGAGCTGTGGTGTTTTCCATTCCAATTGACGCACGAAGTCCTGATCTTGCTTGGCAGACCGGCGATGGTCAATTGACCGCGGACTGTCCAACCCATTCTGAAAGGGCCGGTATTGCCAGAAATGATCCCCAAGTCCAGCCTTGCGCCGACCGTGATCCCCAAAGGTCATCGCATGCGTCAGCCGCTCTGCCTGCAGCAAAAGGTCACCGGCAGTTTGCGCAAGATGCGCTGCTTCACTTTGGATGGTCAGGGATTGGCTCACGCGGCGGCACCTTTGCGATCCAGACTGTCAATCGTGTCACGGATAAGCTGGCGCACTGTCAAACCCTGAGCTTGCGCAGAAAAGCGCAAAGACATTCGATGGGCAAGCACCGATTGTGACACGGCAATCACATCTGAAACAGAAGGTGCAAGATGTCCACTCAGCAGGGCATGAGCGCGACACATTAATATCAATGCCTGCGCTGCGCGCGTTCCGGGCCCCCAAGTGACAGCATCTTTAACCTGATCTGAAGCAGAGTGATCTTCAGGACGCAGCGCGCGCACCAATTGTAAAATGAAATCAACAGTATTTTGGCCGACCGGCATCCTTCGAATTAACTCTTGCATGGCGATGATCTGTGCGGGATCGAAAACCCGCTGTGCCTGCCGATCACCATACCCAGTCGTCGCTAAAAGAATATCCTGCTCCGTCGCAAGATCAGGATATCCGATATCTATCTGAACAAGAAACCGGTCAAGCTGTGCTTCAGGTAAAGGGTAAGTACCTTCTTGCTCAATCGGGTTTTGGGTCGCAAGAACATGAAACGGAGTGGATAAACTGCGCGTTTCCCCCGCAATGCTGACCTGACGTTCTTGCATTGCCTGAAGCAGAGCAGATTGCGTGCGCGGACTGGCGCGGTTGATCTCATCAGCCATCAACAGTTTACAAAAAATTGGACCCTCGATGAACTTAAACTGCCGGCTTCCATTCGCGGTCGTTTCAAGAACCTCGGAACCTAATATATCGGCAGGCATGAGATCGGGCGTGAACTGAACACGGTTGCTTTGTAATCCCATCACAGTCGCAAGCGTTTCAACAAGGCGGGTCTTTCCAAGTCCCGGCACCCCGACCAAAAGGGCATGTCCGCCTGATAAAATGGCCCCCAGCGCAAGATCAACCACCCCACTCTGGCCAATAAACCGATGGGAAATTTCAACTTTCGCCTTTTCAAGCGCTGCCATCACAGCTTCGGCCTGTTCAGAGACCAAAGCATCCATAGAAGCATCACTGGCCATCAAACTCTCCCTTGCAAAATTGTGTTACACAGAAGAGTGTATTCCTGCGAAAGGAAATGGCAAAGACTAATGAGTGCAGAAAAGATAACAACTTCATCAGCGGAAGGTATCGCAACCGCTGCGCGCGCGGCAACCAAGGGTCGCGGATTACCGCCCGTTCATCTCTGGAACCCGCCATTTTGCGGTGATCTGGATATGCGGATCGCGAGAGACGGGACCTGGTTTTACCTTGGAACGCCGATCGGGCGATTTGAATTGGTTAAGTTATTTTCTTCCATACTCCGAAAAGACGGTCCGAATTACTTCCTTGTCACGCCCGTTGAAAAAGTGGGGATAACCGTCGAAGATGCCCCCTTTGTCGCCGTTGATTTTACTGTTAACGGAACGGGAAAAGACCAAATACTTCGTTTTGAAACCAATGTTGGCGATTTTTCCGAGGCCAATGTTGAAAACCCAATTCGGGTGGAACGGGATCCAACAACCGGAGAACCTTCGCCCTACGTGCACATTCGTGCAGGGCTTGAAGCATTGATCGATCGCAAAAGTTTTTATCGCCTCATAGATCTCTGTGTGCATGAAAGCTATCAATGCGAGGATTGGTTTGGCATTTATTCTTCTGAGAAATTTTTTCCTATAATCCCTTCAAAAGAATTATATGGTACTGATTGATCGGAATTTTTCTGGACATATCGCCTGTATCCAAGAAAACAATTGATACACCCAAACCGGCGCGAACATCCGGTTTGTTCCTATTTATGTCTGTTTCTTGAGCCTGTCTGCCTCCCGCCAGCCTATGTGCCGATAGTGTGAGAGAGACAGATAAAACCAATCCTTTTGGCTGGGCGCGTAAACTTCTGTTTTTTTGACAAATTTCATCGCCAATGGCAGAGTTTAGGTGTGCGACCCTGCGTCTGCATACCCAGACCTTGTTCCTTGGTGATTGAGATGCCTAAAACTCTGTGTTCAAATGCGTCAAGACGAGCGTCAATTTTGATTAAGATCACGGCTCTGGTTCTATTGTCTGTGTTTGCTCAGCCAAGCCATGCCGAAGACGCAGAAGTGACAAACCGCCGAACGTTTCAAGAAGCATTGAATTATTTCGGATTTCCAGCGGGAACACCCGACGGGGTTTGGGGGCGCAAGACCCGAGAAGCGGTCGGGGCGCTTCAAAAATGTCTGGGTCAGACGGCGGATGCAGAACTCTCCCCTTCCGCAGAGGCATTTTTAATCGAAAGTTATCAAATCGCGAAAGTACAACAGTTGGACGGAAGCTGTGCGTCGCTCCTGAGTTTTGTTGCAACAGCCTACCAATGTCCTGCTGCGCACTGGGAAGAACTTTTCCGGTGCAGCTTTGAAAAGGGTACAAAAATTGCAACTGTCTGCGGGGCGCAGGGGCAGGCGCGCTACCGTTTTGGGCGGAAAAACAAGATCCCCGAATTGACCCTGCAAAGCAATTTGAAGGATATTTATGTCCCTTGGATGGGGACTGGACGCTATATGAGTGAAAATATTACTTTCGCGAATAAGGACATCGCCTATCGCGTCTATACCTCTCTGGATCGGTTGAGCGAAGATCTGGAACTGCAGGCAGGAATAGATGTCATCTTATCGGATCAAATCATTGCAAGCCTCACGTGCGATACAGAGAGCATACAGGGAGGAATTTCAAGCGCGTCAAATCTTTTGGAAATTGAAGGTATCTGTTGGGATTTTGATAGGGAACAGTGGGGGGCATGCCATAAAGAAGGCGGGTGGGCGCGATATGTTGACGGTCCGGTCTTTCCTTATGAAGCCTATCAATTGGGTGAATTTTTCTCTCCTTGCGAAAAAGAAGGCGAGGACAGCGCATTGCAGGCCGAAGCCTATGCTTTTGGCCTTTATCTTCAGGAATTGGTGCGTACCAAAGATCTGGCATCACTCTATGACAATGTTAAAATGCCCTTGATAAATGGCCCTGAAAAAACAAGTGTGGACGATCTTGGGTTTGATGATTTTTTCAGCCGCAACTGGCGCAATACCATTTTGGCAATTGAACCAAGCTGCACGCCTGTTGGCGTGAAAGGCTATATGTTGGGGCGTGGGTTGATCTGGTTTGATAAAGACAGGCCAAGCGCTACTGAAAATCAGGTCGAAGGTTGGACGATCTTTTCAATAAATAACGATCTTTTGCCCTGATACAGGATCAAAATCCGTTTTTCATACCGCGCATCGTGTTTTTAAGACGCGCAGGTACATACGTGGGCCCACCGTCAGTCCAATTCTTAGGTTTTGTATTGGTTTTAAGATAAGGAACCATGAAATATATACCTGCACCAAAAACGGACATTGCGATCAAACCCACAAGTGTTTTTTTTATAATTTGAAATGTCATTACGGCGACGCTACCTTCTATACCTGCTCTGAATGGAAGGATACCAGATACGGGACAAAATTTAAATTATCAATTTGATTTTATTTTCTGGCTAGGCATTTCTGAATCCAAATCGCTGAAAAGACCGGCCATAAGACGGATCGCGTCGTGAAAAAGAGTCTCAGGCATATGTTCATTTGGTGCGTGTTGTGCACATTGCCGGTAACTGTGGGGGATCCATATTGTTGCTAAGCCTAAGATGTCTGAAAAGCAATCATTGGGCAGAGAACCTGCAAGATTGGGCAAAAGATGCACTGAGGAGCCAGCACCTTGTTCCAGAGACGAAATGACTTTTTTAACCCAGATATTTTCTGCATCTTGACGTGTCGCGGCAAAACGCACCTTATCGTCGCCATAAATCTCGATGTCCTGAAATCCATTTGTGTCCAGATGGTTGCGAAGTGCAGGAAGGATCGCATCCACCTCTGTACCCACCACATAACGTAATTGGCAGGTCGCCCGCGCAGATCCGGCGATAGCATTCACAGGGTTTTTTGGGACACCGGATGTCATTGCCAAAACCGCAAATGAATTCCAACCAAAAACCCGCTCATTCGGGCTTAGGGATTCCTCTCCCCAGTCCATATCAATAATGCTTTCTTGGTCTTCTGCAGGGGGAAGTTTTGCAATGATGCTTCGCACGTCTTGGGTGAGACTTTTCGGGCGCCAAGCGGGAATTTGAATTTGTCCGCGACGGTCCGTTATTGTTGACAGCGCATGGGAAAGGCGGATAGCAGGATCAGCCACCAACCCGCCCCAATTGCCGGAATGCAATGCGCCCTCGCGCAAATTGATCCTTAAATCGAAATTCATGGCCCCTCTGGAACCAAGAAAAACAGTGGGCGTATCCACCATCAGGCGCGGTCCGTCAGAAGCAATCAAAACATCCGCACGCAAAAGATCCATTTGCGCTCTGCAAAATTCGGCCAAGCCGGGTGAGCCGACCTCTTCGCCCATTTCCAAAAGAAGTGTGACGTTAAATCCAAGCTTCCCTTTAACCTCAAGAACAGCCTTAAGCGCCAGCAGGTTAATGAGATGTTGCCCTTTATTGTCCGCAGTCCCGCGACCAAAGATATTGCCTTCCCGTTTGACAATCTGAAACGGATGTAACCCAGAGTGCCAAGCGCCCTCTTGTGCATGGATCACATCACCATGACCATAGACAAGAATGGTTGGTAGCCCGCTGGCCTCATGCCGTTTAGCAACCAAAAAAGGCGGCTCACCCTCAAGCGGATTGCCAAAAATCTCTTGCTCAAATCCGATCTCGCTCAAAAGGGGTTCGATAGTTTCGCTGAGATAGGAGCGCAGAATATGCCCCTGCCCCGCAATCTGGCTTTGGGTTGGCGCTGCGACGAGCCGCTCAAGCCACGCTTCAGCAGCGCCGCTTTCCCGCAACAACATGCATTTTTCGTACAGCGCCTGCGAAATCTCTGAGGATGATAAAACCATGAATGACCCCGTTTATTTATATATCCCAGTTGACCCGAGTGTGTGTTGCTCTGCAAGCCCAAAGAAAAGTCCAAAAATTCGCTGGTAGAACGCAGTCTAATCTGCTTATCTATGCAATGTAATGCCCGATGCTGTGTATGTTTCATTTTTGAAAGTAGAAGAAAAAGATGCCTGTCTTACCAATTATCAATGCGGCAGACGCTGAATTGAAATCCATTTATGAAGATCTGCACGCGCATCCGGAAATTGGTTTCCAAGAGAGCAGAACATCTGGCATCGTTGCCCAAAAGCTCAAAGAATACGGTGTCGACGAAGTCCATACAGGGCTTGGAAAAACGGGCGTAGTCGGTCTGATCCACGGAAAATCAAGGGGCAACAAACGCGTTGGTGTGCGCGCTGATATGGATGCTTTGCCAATAGATGAAATTAGCGGCGTTGCCTTCAGTTCAGAAAATCCGGGCGTGATGCACGCATGTGGGCACGACGGGCATACAACCATGCTTTTGGGGGCCGCAAAACATTTGGCAGCGACGCGGGATTTTGATGGTACGGCGGTGTTGATTTTCCAGCCGGCAGAAGAGGGTCTTGGCGGTGCGCGCCAGATGATCAAGGATGGTCTTTTTGACCAATTCCCGTGTGATGAAATCTATGGGATGCACAATTACCCAAACGGAAAGCCCGGAAAAATGGATATCTGCAAAGGGGTGGCCATGGCGGGGGCCGCGTTTTTTGACATTGATATCAAAGGGGTGGGCAGCCATGCCGCCATGCCCCAAGGCGCCAAAGACACGGTTGTGATTGCCTCTGCGCTTGTCGGGCAATTGCAAACCATCGTCAGTCGAAATGTTCCGCCTCTGGAGTCTTGCGTAGTTTCTGTCACGCAAATCCACGCAGGTGCTGCCTATAATGTGGTTCCTGAAACGGCGAAATTATGCGGCACAATCAGGTACTTCAAAGACGAGGTCTATGAGATCGCGCGCAGTCGGATGGAGGCGCTCTGCAAAGGCATGGCAGAGGCCTACGGCGTCGAAATTAAACCGGATGCCCGTAATATTTTTGACGTATTGCACAATGACAGTGAGCTTTCTGATGCCTACCTAGAGGCCGCCGCAGATATCGTGGGTGCGGAAAATGTCTCAAGCGATGCGGCACCAGCCACAGGATCCGAAGATTTCGCAGATATGCTCAAAATCGTGCCCGGATCCTACTGCCGTTTGGGACATACAGGTACGATCGGGCTTCACAATCCGTCTTTTGTTTTGGGCCAAGAAATCCTTCCCGTTGGGGCGTCCATCATGGCGCGTATCGTGGAACGACGCCTGCCGCTGAACTGAGCAAATTAAAAGTGACTAAGGTGGCGGGTCATGATCGCCACCAAAATAAAAATGTGAACTTTATTGGATTTAAAGTTCCGCTTGTCATTGTTAGCGTCCGTGACTTTTGGATGATCCAAAGTAAAAATTTCCCCACGACAACCGCAATCTCTTTTTATTTTCTGATGCGGGTAAAAATAGGATCAAACTCATAATTGATGCGAAAGAAGAGATAAAAAAAATCCTCTGCAAAAGTGATCCAATTTCAAATCAGTAGCGTAACTACCAGTACATAGTTTCCCTTCTATGTTGGCTGGGGTTGCTCCCTAATAAGCACGCAGTGGCCATGGTTAGCCACACCCTTTACTTAGGTCGGGCATACTTTGTATCCCGACCTTTTTATATTGCGTGAAGCGATTTCAGCCTCTGGATAAGGTCTTTGATTTCTGGGCGGATAGGTCCCTCCGTTGGCGGATCATAAAGTGTGTCAAACAGATATGAAGGCAGGTTTCGTTTTCGGTTCCATGAGAGAGAGCCAAGGATGCCCCGCGCGCGCGGCGTCAGCTGCTTTGGAATCGGGTGATCGTTCAGTATCGCCCAGAACCCCGTCCAAAGACGTGCCACCGTCCAAGGATTATATCCCCCCCCGCCGGTCAAGAGAACACGATCCGAACATTCAAGAAGCGCGCGCAAGGCCCGCCAAAGTGCGTTATTGGACAAAGCCAAACGCGACAGCGGATCATAAAGCAAAGCATCTGCCCCCCCTTGAACCACAATCACCTCTGGGGCAAATCGGGTCAATACAGGCAGAATCAGGTCATCCAAAACAAGGTTGAATTCACTGTCCTGACAGCCCGCAGGCAAGGGGATATTCAGATTTTTCAGAGGCTTATTGTCTTTGAGCGACCCAAGAAACGGCCATCTGTTTTCTTCGTGGGTGGATATGATCAAAAGGTTCTCTTTGTCTGGAAAAGCCGCTTCTACGCCATCAGGATGATGCGCATCCAGATCCACATAGGCCACCCGTCCCAGCCCAAGCGCCTGTAAACGGCGAATTGCAAAAACAAGATCGTTCAGGAAACAAAATCCATTGGCAAAGCCTGCCATTCCATGATGCAACCCGCCCCCCAGCGCATAGGCCTTTACCCCCGCAGCGACACAGTCCGCACCCAGTAAAGAACATCCAACCGAAGTTGCGGGCCGTTTGAACATATGGGGGAAGATCGGATTGCTTAACGTTCCGATATTAAATTTTTCCTGATCTTGTTCAGTGGCGTATTGATCACGCTCAATGCGTTGTAGGGCCTTTATATACGCTACATCGTGGAACTGCTGGAGAAGCGCGGGCTTAGCCCGTGGGGCGCTTTGGAATTGATCCGTATCAGATAGATCTAACGCCCGCACCATATCCATCACACTCGACACGCGCGCAATTGACAAAGGATGTGCCCCGCCAAAAGAGGACACGCGATAAATCTCTGATCCGATTAAAACGGGTTTGTGCAAAATTTGGTCCTCATCCGTCCCGTGGGAAAGAACATCTTTTTGTTCTTATACCCAAGCCCCCCCGAAAGAGTATGTATAATCGGCCTTTAAAAAAAAAACCTCTTTGACCTCTTCACAAGGCTTTGGGTTTTGGGTAAGGAACGTCAGTCACAACGTGCGGTCGTGGCGGAATTGGTAGACGCGCAGCGTTGAGGTCGCTGTTCTTTAACCGGAGTGGAAGTTCGAGTCTTCTCGACCGCACCAAACTTTCAGCTTATCTTACTGAAATTCCTTCGAGTTTATTTATCGAGGGAGACCGTCGTGTCACACATTCCGTACACAATCTGTCTTTCAGGC
>LFER01000007.1 GCA_001510135.1 Alphaproteobacteria bacterium casp-alpha6 | reverse complement strand
ACTGCTTTTGACGCAGTGTGATCGCCAGTGGACTCACCAAATGCGTCAAGCCTTTATTGATCGTCAAGATCAGAAAAATCCCAATCTTTTGTAAGGCGGCGGCGTTGGCGCCATGTTCGAAAGCTCCGCCTCGCAAAATCTTCTTTCACAATGCGTCCGTCAGCGCGCACGCGACTGGCTGTGGCACTGAGGTCTTGGGTTTTTACGCCATAGCGCATCACAGAATAGCGAAGCAATTGTTCACTTTGCAGTGCGCCGCCTGTGCGTTGGCAAAATTCAAGCGCATGCCTGCCACGGCAGGCATAGGCCTTTTTTGCTCTCTCCCCTCTGCAAAACGCAAAACGATCATTTAAACCGCCCTTCCAATTCTGCCAAAACGGCAACAGGATGCGGTCATCCCTCAGGTTTCTGATAGATACAATTGATTTGGAAAACGATGTATGCATGAGCAGATCGGGACGCAAAAACAGACAAATGTCGCTGTCACGGACCTGTGGAAAACTATGCACAGCCTGAAGTGAGCCCAGCTGTAGAAATAGATTTCGCGTACTTTTGAAATCATTGTTCCAATAATCGCCAAATTCCTTAATTTTTTGAAACTCATCCAGCTTTTCTGGATCTTCTGCGGCCTGTATCTTTATGTCGTCAAATGGCAGAATTTCATTTTCCAACAAACCACCCTCTGCAGTTTCATCAAAAGCATTTTCATAAAAATGAGCGACAATTTCTAAGTCAAAAAAGGCTGAAAGAGGAGAAAGAACATTTTCCAAAATACTGTCTTTGGTATGAGACAAAGACCGAGTAATTCCAAAAAATGCCACGCAGACTTTCATATCCACTCCCTTTGCCAAAAACGATTTTAAAGCAGTTTAAAGGAAGTTTTATTCTAAGAAAATTGAATTAATGACCTTAAAAAGAGGAAAGGCGCCTCAAAACGGGGCGCCTTTCTCTTTCTGGTTTTCAAAGTATGATCAGCTTGTAAGACCTTCGGCGTCAGCTTTTTCCCAAAGAGCAGCCCATGCGTCTTTTGCCTTGCCGCGGTGCTTCACGCCTTTGGCATCCTCAAGGTTTGCCATTTTGCCATCGCCCTCGACAACGATCAGACCGATCATGCCCATATTGGCGTGAGGTTTACACTGGAAACCATAAAAGCCCGGAACATCAAGCTTGACTTCAACTTCTTTGTTGAGTTTGCCTTTCCAGCCTTCTGCCCCGTCTGGCACCATACCTTTAATTGTTTCGCTATTATGACCTTTATCTGAAGCAAGAAATTTGACTGTATCGCCTGCATTGACTTTCAAAATATTTGGAGCGAATAGCATCTTGTTTTCTGGATTGTCTGGATCCTTGTTGAGCATCAGAATTTCATGGGCTGAATGCGCGTCTGCCAAAATTCCAGTTGGCAATGCAGTGACAGCTGCCAGTGAACCAGCGCCCACAAGCGCACCGCGTCTGGTTATTGTGAATTTCATTTTATGGTCTCCATCAGTTAAACCTTTATTGGAAGTAGGATTCTCTTTGGCCGCGGCAACTGTGCCATTACGGAAATTTTTATTTACGCAATATAGGCGGATCTCAGCATGTTTAGGCTACCGCCTGCGCAATTGCACATTGTTTCCACAACACTTTCAGCGCATTGATCAAATGTTCGATATCTGCGTCACTGTGCAGGGGCGAAGGCGTAAACCGAAGCCGCTCTGTGCCTTTTGGTACCGTAGGATAGTTGATCGGTTGGACATAAATTCCATAATCCTGCATCAGGATATCTGCGATCTGGCGACATTTGACGGGGTTTTTGATCATAACAGGGATGATATGGCTTGGATTTTTCTGATGTGGAATTCCTGCAGCATCCAAACCGGCGCGTAGTTTTGCGACCTGACGGCGTTGTTTTTGCCGTTCGATTTCTGAAACTTTCAAATGCGCAATGCTGGTGCGGGCGGCCGCCGCAACTGCAGGCGGGATGGCAGTGGTAAAAATGAAACCACTGGAAAAGGATCTAATAAAGTCACAAAGGGCGGCTGATCCGGTTACATACCCCCCCATAACGCCATATGCTTTGCCGAGGGTGCCTTCGATCAACGTAATCCGATCTGCAAGGCCTTCTTGTTCAGACACACCACCGCCCCGTTTCCCATAAAGACCCACGGCGTGCACTTCGTCCAAATAGGTCATCGCCCCATGTTTTTCGGCCACTTCCACAATTTCCTTCATGGGGCAAATATCCCCATCCATGGAATAAACGGATTCAAATGCAACGATTTTCGCCGCATCTTTGGGCAGGGCCGCCAGTTTGCGATCAAGATCTTCCGGATCATTGTGTTTCCAGATTATCTTTTTCGCACGTGAGTGACGAATACCTTCGATCATGCTTGCGTGATTTAATTCATCGGAAAGAATAACTGCATTTGGAATTCTGGATCCCAAAGTCCCGAGCGCCGCCCAGTTTGACACATAGCCAGACGTAAACAAAAGCGCACTTTCTTTGCCGTGAAGATCCGCCAATTCCTGTTCCAGTAAAAGATGTTCGTGATTGGTGCCTGAAATATTGCGCGTGCCTCCTGCCCCGCATCCTGCAGCATCAATCGCGTCCTTCATAGCCTCGCGCACTTTGGGATGTTGTCCCATGCCAAGGTAATCGTTCGAACACCAGACCGTCACTTCGTCAGGAGTTTGCGCGTCATGACATTTTGCCTTTGGGAATTGGCCACATTTACGCTCTAATTCAGCAAAAATGCGATAATTTCCCTCTTCCTTCAATTGGGTAAGTTGCGCGGTAAAAATGGCATCAAAGTCCATGAACATCCTCCGACTTTATATCTTTTCTTAGGGTATTGGGCGCGGGAAGCATCCAACGCCAAAGTTTTGCATCTGGCAAAGGTACCACCATAAGCCAGTGTTCGATGAGGGCCAACGCAGAGAGCGCGGCAAGTAATGAAAATCCCACCTTATCCGCAATCGCTGTAGCCGAAAGGACCCTTTCAATCCAACAGGCAACTGCAAAGGTCAGGACAGTTACTGCGATTGGAAAAAATGAATTTATTGGGGTTTGGCGAAAATGGCTCGACAAGTGTTTGAGCTTTTCAGGTATGAATTCAGTGTTGATCCGTGGCACCCCAAAATAAAGGTTCAACTTTGCGGAAATGCGGGCAAAGTACAAAATTATAAAGGTCCAAAGACCGACACCGTTTTCCTGTCCCCAGCCGACATAAACCATCCAAGCCAAGACCACCACCAACAGGATTTCATGATATGCCACGGTACCCCAAGCCCGGATAAGTCGTTCCCATTCCGGTATTTTATCCGGCGCAGGAAGCCGATTGGGTCCAGTGATCACCCCTGACAAAAAGGCCAGCTCGATCCACCCCCAAACGGCAAGGGCCGAGAAAAACGCGATATATGCAGAGCGGACATCAATCCCTGTCAGGCTCTCTCTGTATCCCCAAAGCCCGATCACAAGCAATCCGATAGCCAGCACTACAATTTGGACATGCGTGTCCCCTTTTCGTCGATCAGCCACGCGCACCGCCAACAAAATGGCCCCCGTAGAAATCCACCAAGCGAAAAGTGCGCAAAGCACGGCTATGCCAATTGGTCCGATCAATAAACAGGCTCCAAACGGGTCGAGGCAGGCACAGTATTTGATTTGGCTGGGATCGTCATCAAAGACACAAAAGCAAGGCCAGCGTTTAATCGGGCACCCAATCGGGTGACAATAGCGCTAAGGCCGGTCATGTTCTCAGCCTCTGCAAGATCCAAGTTTGCCTGATGCATTTTCTTCAGGTTTCTGATCCACCTTGGATTGTCGATATCCAAGGTGATCGGAAAAATCTGCCGGCTTAATTCTGAGGTTTTGGCAAAGACCTCTTGACCGTATTCACTTGGGTCTATTCCCAGCGCTTTGTGAAATGCAGGGCGCTGATGATCACGGACATACATTGTGGCATAGACCGCGGTGAGAAAAAATTTGATCCAATAGACATTGATCCCGCTGGTCAGTTTTGGGTCCGTTTTCATCAACAGGGCAAAAGCTTCGCCATGGGAAAACTCATCATTGCACCATTCTTTGAACCATTTGAAAATGGGGTGAAACCGAAGCTCTGGATGACGCTCTAGATGGCGGTAAATCGTTATGTAGCGCGCGTATCCAATCTTTTCGGACAGATATGTGGCATAATAGATGAACTTGGGGCGAAAGTAGGTGTATTTCTTTTTCTGTGTCAGAAACCCGAGGTTGACCGCGACACCGGCTTCGCGCAAGGCATCATTGATGAACCCCGCATGGCGCGCTTCATCTCGGGCCATGAGCTGAAACAGCTGTGTGATATCTTTGTTATTACCGCGCCGTTTCATTTCTTTGTAAAGAACACAGCCGGAAAATTCAGACGTACATGAGCTCACAAGAAAATCGATAAACTCCTTCCGCAGGGTCGGATCCATGCCGTCCCAATCGACGTGATCCCAATCTTCATTTTTCTTGAAATGCCCCTTGTTTGGGTCGCTTACCATGCGGGAAATCAGATTGTCCCAATCGGCACGTACAGGATCGACATTGATCGCATCCATTTCATCAAAATCGGTCGTGTAAAACCGAGGGGAAAGAAGCGTTTCCTGCATCGCCATGGCGGTTGCACTGTCGCTGTCGAGTTTTTCTTGTACGGCGAGCGCCTCTTCGACGGTGTCGGCATCAGCAGAATGTAATGTCATAGCTTAACCTCCTCAGAAAACGAAAACTCACAAAGTTCCATGACTTCGAAGTCACCGGTCAGGCGGGTCCAAAGCCTTTCTAAGCCACTGGCTCGGATGATGATTGCTTCGCGATCTTCTCGAACGATCTCACCAAAGGGGGCCATAATTTCTGGGCCCTGCACCTGAACCGTGTCACCCGGTTCGATCACCATGCCATTGTTTAGCCGCACATGCGCATGCAGACTTTCAAATTTATGACTGATTTCCACAGTGCAAGGCGCTTTTTCGATTTCACGCGTAAAAAATCCCATTTCAGTTCCCTTTCGTTGGTGCATCCAGGAGCATGGCGAAAGCCCCTATATTGCTGCTTCCAAATGCCATCAAATCGGCACTCCATCCACTTTGTGGATCGCTGATTTTCAAGCGGTTCAGATCATCAAGCGTCAATAGAACCGGGCCTGACTTAGGGAGGTCTGCGACCACCCTCTGACGGCGCAGGGACCGGTCAATGCTTGAAATAAATCCGCCCTGTTTTGCGCTTAGGTCCGCGATCAATTCTCCATCGGCAGTGAAAATCCGCGCGGCGCCTGTATTTTCTGCCTCAATTATGATCAAACGGCTTTTGACCACATTGCCCTGCGGGACCGTGGCGCTGGGCGTGCGACCCGTAAAGGTTGCATAACTCACCAATGCCAAGACACCAATGATCAACGCACAAATCGCCCGGATCATCGCGCGGGAAATCATTTCGCTTTGTTTGACGGTATGTGTTGGTGTGAGATCAGTCATGGGCTTTCCTTTATTCCGCGACCACGATGGCATCTGAGGTTTTCGAAATTTTAGGGGCGTTTACCTCTGTTTTTGCAGCTTCCGAAAGGATCAGCGCCACCTCTTTGGCGTTGTCGATGGACCGAAGCGCTGGTTCGGGGTGCGTGAATTTCCATGGTCTCGAATGAGGCCAAAGGACGAAAAAGGAAAATTTCCGCGGCTCTGAAAGCTCCAGGGCGATTGTACCCGTTCCATCTTTGCGAAGCGCCAACGTGGCATTGGAGAGCCTGCTGTAAGGAAGGTTGATCGCAATGCTAAAAGCAGCCCCTATGCGCAACACCACCCGTTTCGTCGTGATAGTATAGATGGTACAGCGCGCCTGAATATACGCAAACAAGGCCAAGATCGCACATGTGGCCACGCCCGCGATGATTAATGGACTCGCCAGCGCAAAGGCATGCCCTGTTCCAGTAAGGTCATATAATGATGTAAAGCGCCAAAGCGCCAAAACCATAAAATAGGCGAAAATCCAGTACATATTCAGGCTATCTTTACTTAACGCCCACCAGTTAGGGCGCCCCTGCCACAAGATGTCTTCGCCTTCGGGGGGTATCCCCGGAAGACCTTTGATTGGTTCAACTGCAAAATCATCATGTGGCATTATGGGGCTCCATGTTGGTTAAAGGATGGGCTCACTACGGCTTGGGCTCGCATAGAGGGTTCCACCTGCGTAGTAGGCGCAGATTTTCTCTTCTTCGAGCATCGTCACCTGACGGTCAGAGGCAAGACTTGGGACATTGTTGAAATGCCTGCCAAAGATAGACCGTATCGAAACGTTATCTGAATGAATGCGTGCCATTGTAAGCGGAACTAAACGTTTGCCTTCACCAAATTCCGGATCAAGCTCTATTTCGAGGTAACGCACCATTTGTTCAGCTTCATCGATCCACATATCGTTGATTTTGCCAACGATCGCTTTGTCACCTGCAATCACAGGCATGCCACGGGGATCGCGTCCTGCAGAAACATGGAAATTCTCCGCAGCGACCATGGGAATGATTTTGGGGTGACCATGTCCGTCAAGTTCTGGCACATCACGGCGCGGCGCCCAAGACGCAGGTCCGACACCATCAATCATCGGGTCGCCTGTGGGTTCCATCGGATAGCCATTCGCATCGCTGGTGCGGCGCAATGCCAAGTCTCTTGCTTCTGGTTTTCCGTCAGGTACGCTCACCTTTCCTCGACCGTGGGGAAGGGTAAAGGTTTTGGGTTCAGGAAGCGGAAATGGTCCTTGGTTTGCGGAGTCTGACCCATCATCATTTTGCAACGGATATCCTTCGCGCATATTTTCGCGTTGAAGGTAATAGACGAGAACTGCAAAAAATGCCCAAAACATCCAGATGGCTAGGCTTGCTAGATCAAAGTTTCCAAAAAATGTACCGCTCATGTCGGTGTCCTTTCATTGGTACGGCGAAACTCATGTTGGGAAATCGGCAAGGCCGATACGTGCCGATCCCTTTTGGTTGGAAGGCGCGTGCCGTTTCACGCGGACCAGCGGCCCGAGTACGACAAGCGCTACGAACAGTAAGGCAATCTCACTGTGGTAAACGAAGGAATATCCCGTTGTAGGCGTGGCGAGCGCCTCTCCCAAAGTTCCGCGAAGTGCAAGCAAGTCAATCCAGTCTCTTAACGTGCCACCCAAAGCCACTGAAAGACCTGCCGCAGTCGCCTGCGCGGCCCCCCATGCTCCAAGCGCAAGTCCACGCCCGGCAAGCCCTTCTGCAGGCATCACCATTGCGGAGGTCAGCGTGGAAATAGCAAATAAACCGCCGCCAAACCCTATAAGTCCGGCGCCGGTGAAAAATAGTAAGGTTGACTCCATCGGAGCCGAAAAGATTACCACAGGAAAGGCGACGAGTCCGACCAAAAGACCTTTTCCTGCCATCCTGTAGGGATCCTTATTACGTGAAAGCAAACGCGCGGCAAAAGCAAAACCCAGAAGCGCGCCCATGGCCCACATTGCAGTCAGTAATGTTGTTGAAGAAACAGACAGGCCAAGCACCTGACCCCCGTAGGGTTCCAAAAGAACATCCTGCATATTAAATGCCATGGTCCCGATAAAGACGACCGCCAACAGCCGCCCAGATTGGCCTCCCTTGATAAAGTCAGACCATGCGTCTCGAAACAACGGTCGGGGCGTTTCACGCTCTGCTTTAGACATAGGGCTTACTTTTTCCTGTTTCCAAAGGGCGATCATATTCAATACCAACCCTGCGAGAGCGGCGCCTTGGATCACACGTATCAGCTGGAGATTTGAAAAATCTCTGAGCAGCCACCCTATGATGACGGCACTGACCCCCATTCCTACAAGAAACATGACATATAAAAGTGCCACAACGCGGGGGCGCGTGTCCTCTGTTGCGCGGTCAGCGGCAAGTGCAAGCCCTGCCGTTTGCGTCATATGAAGCCCAAGACCAGTCATAAGAAACGCAATTGCGGCAAGCACCTCTCCTGCCCAAGAAGGCCCTACAGCTTGTGCACCTGAGAGCACCAGAAGTGCAAAGGGCATGATCGCCAATCCACCGAACTGCCAGAGTGATCCAAACCAGAGATAGGGGATGCGCTTCCACCCGATGGCAGAGCGATAGGTGTCTGAGCGAAAACCAAGCAGAGCACGGAATGGCGCGATCAACACAGGTAGGGCGATCATGCAGGCGACAATCATTGCGCCCACGCCAAGTTCGACGATCATCACTCGGTTCAAGGTACCCAACAACATGACAGAGGCCATTCCAACTGAAATCTGAAACAGCGACAACCGCAGCAATTGACCAAATGGCAACGCATCACTGACCGCATCTGAAAACGGCAACATGCGCATCGTCAGCCTTGTCAATGGATGGGGTTGCTTTGGCGTCATGCAGAAAACTCCATCGCTTGTGAGATATAAAACCCTGAATTGATGCGTCCCAGATCTTGCATCACGCCAAAGTCTTTGGCACCTTTCATCAATTTTTGCGGAGATTGCGGCATCATCACCGGAGACCGGTCAGAACGTGGAAACAGTTTTCCAGCATACCACATTAACATCAAAAGGTTGGTGCGCGGCGCGACCGTAAAGATAACCTTTTGTGTGGGCCGTTGTCCAAGCGCGACGACGGCAGTGCAAATCTGTTCTGTGCCGTAATAAATGAGGCTATCCATGGCAAAAACGAAATCAAATTCACCAAGCGCTGGATCGAGCATATCGCCAGATTTAAATGTGACCTGTTTGGTCAAATGACGGGGAAGCCGTTTTTGTGCGATCGCGATAAGGGACGGGCTGATATCAATAGCAACCACATTGGCTCCGCGCGCGGCGAGCTGTTCACACATCATACCCGT
This sequence comes from Alphaproteobacteria bacterium casp-alpha6, assembly GCA_001510135.1. Taxonomy (GTDB): domain Bacteria; phylum Pseudomonadota; class Alphaproteobacteria; order Rhodobacterales; family Rhodobacteraceae; genus LFER01. Next base: position 29,689 of record LFER01000007.1, on the reverse strand, counting down.
ACCGCAGCCTGCATCAAGGATGCGCGCACCGCTAAGATCCTCTGGAACGCGCGATAACAACAAGGCACGCATTTGGTCGCGCCCTTCCCTCACGGTTTGGCGGATTTTTGACACCGGCGCGTCAGAGGTCAGCTGCTCCCAAGTTTTGGTAGCAGTCTGATCAAAATAGGTCTCTACTCGGCTTAATGTCTGGTCATAGGACATCAATCAAACCCCAAAAGTTCAAAAATTTCACGATCAGGAAGAGGCGCCGGCGCGAGCGCCTCTGTTCCGTTCCAAAGTGTTTCCGCAAGCTTGATGTATTCCTTTTGAACGGCGACGATGTCCTCATCTGCATCCATTTCAAAAAGCGTCTTCTTTTTAAGCCTTGACCTTCGAATTGCATCAAGATCGGGCATATGGGCAATCCGGTTGAAACCAACAGTTTTGCAATATCTGTCAACTTCATCTGTTTCGCGCGACCTGTTTGCAACACATCCCGCCAGCCTAACTTTGTAGTTGCTGGATTTTGCCTGAACTGCTGCAATGATGCGGTTCATTGCATAAATGCTGTCAAAGTCGTTAGCTGTTACGATCAAGGCACGATCGGCGTGTTGAAGAGGCGCTGCAAATCCACCACAAACCACATCACCAAGGACGTCAAAGATCACGACATCTGTGTCTTCTAACAAGTGGTGTTGTTTAAGAAGCTTTACTGTTTGTCCGACAACATAGCCCCCGCATCCGGTTCCTGCAGGTGGTCCACCAGCTTCGACGCATTTGACACCATTATATCCCTCAAAGACGAAATCTTCAGCACGAAGTTCTTCGGGATGAAAGTCCACTTCTTTCAAAATATCGATCACAGTGGGGACGAGAGATCCGGTTAATGTAAAGGTGCTGTCGTGTTTGGGATCACAGCCAATTTGCAACACCCGTTTGCCCAATTTGGAAAAGGCCACAGACAGGTTGGAACTTGTGGTTGATTTCCCAATGCCACCCTTTCCATAGACTGAAAAGACCTTGGCGCCCTCTATTTTGGCAGATGGGTCTTGATGGACCTGAACGGATCCTTCTCCGTCTAGTCCTTTTAAATCAGGTGGTTGTTTGTCTAAGGGGCTCATGCTGGCCTCCGTTTTTTTGGGGTGGTATTTGTCATTGTGCTGCGATCCCTTCCATTTGATCTTCAAGGTAATCAGCAGCAGATTGTAGCGCTGCAAGCGTTGCCTCATCGGGCTGCCAATAGGCTCTGTCGCTGGCTTCCAGAAGCCGGTTGGCCATGCGCGAACTGGCAACGGGGTTTAACGCCGCGAGCCGATTACGCATGTCTTCGTCCAATACGAATGTTTCACTAATCCTTTGATAAACCCAAGGTTCAACCTGACCAGTTGTTGCAGACCAGCCCATGGTGTTTGTCACATGCATTTCAATTTGTTTGACGCCCTCTGGGCCATGGCTGAGCAAAGCTTCGTAGAATTTGGGGTTCAATGATCTTGAACGGGTTTCCAAAGCAACTTGATCGGCAAGAGATCGGATTTTTCCAGAGCCGCGCGTTTGGTCGCTTATATAAATCGCGACATCACGACCTTTTGCACGCTTTACAGCCCTAGAAATTCCACCAAGCGTGTCAAAGTAATGGTCAACTGTTGTTACACCAAGTTCGACGCTTTCAAGATTTTGATAGGCTATATCGACGTCTTTTAAAGCCTTTTGCAGAAGGTCAGCGTTCTGGGCCGCTTTGCCGTTCACACCATAGGCAAAGCTTTTGCGTGCCTCATAGGCGTCGGCCAGCTCATCTTCATCTCCAAAGGCGGAACTATCAACAAGTTGGTTAACGTTAGACCCATAGGCTCCTTCAGCATTGGAAAAAACCCGAAGTGCGGCGGTTTCAAGATCTACCCCCATATCTTCGGCATATTTCAGGGCATGTGCGCGAATGAAATTCATCTCAAGCGGTTCATCAGCTTGCGCCGCACGCAGCGCCGCTTCGGCCAGAAGTTTGGTTTGCAAGGGCAAAAGATCGCGGAAAATCCCTGATAATGTCATGATCACATCAATTCGGGGACGACCAAGATCACTGAGCGGAATAAGATCCGCGCCGGAAAGCCTACCAAAACTGTCAAAGCGTGGTTTCGCCCCCATAAGCGCCAAGGCCTGTCCGATAGGACCGCCATCAGATTTGATATTATCCGATCCCCAAAGAACCAAAGCGACAGTTCTGGGCAGGCTTTCATGGGTGTCAAGAAGGTTCTGGGCCTGCTTTGCCCCATCCCGACAGGCAAACTCCGTGGGCATGCGGAAGGGGTCAAAGGCATGAATGTTGCGACCCGTCGGCAAAATATCTGGAGATCGGATAAGATCCCCACCCGGGACTGGCGGTGTATAACGACCCGCCAAAGCATTCAGCAGTGCAGGAATTTCGCTGTCTTTTGATAAATACTCTGCAACACGCGCACGTGTGTCTTTGTCACAATCCTCAACAAGAGCAAGGTAATCATTTCGCGCCTGATCGCTCAGGGCTGCGCCGACAACATGAAGCCCCTCAGGGATCAGCGCGTCTTCGGTTTCAAGAAGCTTGATCCACAAACGGTCCGGATCATTTCCATCCAGATCGACGGAGTGCGCCTGTTCTTTGATCAGTTCCAATAAATCGGTGCGCTCTTGGTCATGTGATGCCGTCTCACGCCAGCGGGTTAAGCTGTCCTTTAATTCGGCAAGTGCCTTATATAGACCCGATTTTGCCAATGGCGGAGTAAGATGCGAAATCGTAACTGCATTGCTTCGACGCTTTGCAAGGCTCGCCTCGGACGGGTTGTTGGCAGCGTAAAGATAAATATTGGGAAGATCACCAATCAACCGATCCGGCCAGTCGTTTGCGCTCAAACCGGTTTGTTTTCCGGGCATAAATTCAAGCGCGCCATGCATACCAAAATGCAAAACAGCATCTGCTTTAAAATGCTTCTGGATCCACTGGTAAAAGGTGACGAAGGCATGCGTCGGCGCGAAGCCTTTTTCAAAGAGCAGCCGCATCGGATCCCCTTCGTATCCAAAACCGGGTTGGAGACCGACAAAGACGTTCCCAAATTCTTTACCAAGCACAAAAACACCACGGCCATCAGCCTGCACTCGACCCGGTGCCGGGCCCCACTGCGTTTCCACCTCATTTAGCCAAGGTGTCTGCGACACAATAACATCTGCAGGAACATGCGCGGCGACATTTGCATCCTGACCATAGGTTTTTGAACTGCCGCCAAGGACAGCGTCGCGCAAATCATCAACCGTATCCGGCACATCAAGACGGTAGCCTGCTGTCTTCATCGCGCGCAATGTATTGTGCAGGGAGGCAAAAACATTGAGATATGCTGCCGTTCCCGCAGCCCCCGCATTTGGCGGAAACCCAAATATAACGATGGCTATTTTCTTATTTGCCACTTCAGAGCGGCGCAGATGCGCAAGCTTTTCAACCCGAGCCGCCAATCTTTCAATGCGTTCCACACAGGGGGCCATCTGTTTTGCATTTCTCAAAGCGGAGGCGTCTGTATGTGTGGACTCCCCGTGGCGCCCCGCGAAAACGGTGGGTGTTGTTGACCCGTCAAGCTCAGGCAAGGCGATGAGCATCGTTGTTTCGATTGGCCCCAAACCCTGGGCGCTTTCATTCCACTGTTCAAGCGTTTGGAATTCCAGCGGATGCGCCGCGATATAGGGGACATCCAAAGTCTTAAGTTTATGAACGGCTGCTTCCGCATCATTGTATGCAGGCCCCCCAACCAAGGAAAAGCCCGTCAATGAAACAAGCGCATCAATCTCTGATACCCCATTTTTCATAAAAAACGCGTCTATTGCTGGCCGACCGTCAAGACCGCTGGCATAGGCGGGAATGACCCGCATGCCTTTTGCTTCAAAAGAACGAATAACAGCATCATAATGTGCGGTATCGGAACTAAGGACATAGGAACGCATCAACAGCAGTCCAACGGTGTAAGCCGAATTGCCTATTTTTGGAATCTGAGTGGGATCTGTGGTAATATGTCCGCGGATATCGGGATGATAAATGCCAACATCTGGGTATTCGATGGGGGCTGGGGCGCGTCCACCCCGCCAGCTATCGACACGACTATAGCGAGAGATAAGAAATCTCAGCATCGCTTCGACATTGTCATCTGATCCAGCCAGCCAATATTGCATGACCATAAACCAAGCGCGCAAATCCTGTGCTTTGCCCGGAATATATTTAAGGATTTTAGGCAACCGGCGCAGCATGCGCATCTTTTTCTCACCGGTTTCGGTGGATGGTTTAGAGGATCCGCGCAACCGCTTTAAAAGTGACATTGCATTTGATTGCGGGGCGCTCATATCCAATGATCCCATACGGGTCAGCTTTACAATTGCCGCATCCGAAATAACGCCGATCATGGCATCACAGGCCTCGCGCCGCGTAAGCAATTGTGGCAAAATGGCCTGTACGTGTTCTTCCAGAAAAAGAAGGTTCACAACAATTATGTCGGCTTCAAGGATTGCCATTTGAGCAGCCTCAAGGGCCGCTTTGTTTTCACCCCATTCTGCGGCGGCATGGACGTCTATCGATAGCCCCGGAAAATCAGAAGCGAGCGCCTCCGAAGCCCGCGCGCAGGGACCTGCGGCATGTGCATCAAGCGTGATCAACGCGATGCGATAACCGACACGATGGCCCGTTATATGTGCTTCACTGCGCATAATGAGCCTTTGCCTCATACAGGGTTTCTATTGAAATTTGGCTTACGCCTTTCTGTGCCGCGTAAGTTTCAGTATTGCGTCGCGCCTTTCCACGAACAAAGAAGGGGATTTTTTTCAGCTCCTTTTCTGCATCGAGAAGCCAGATCACGTCACCATTTTTTATCGGAGTGGGTTCTTTTTCGATCGAATTATCTGGTCTGCTCTGACTTGGCGCATGCCCGCCATGGTGGCTTGGGCCTGCAGCATCATTAAATTCAAAATCGTCACGGAACATATGTAAAAGGTGTTCCTCCAGCCCCATGACAAGCGGATGGACCCATGTATCAAAGATGACGTTTGCCCCCTCAAATCCCATTTGTGGGGAATAACGTGCTGGGAAATCCTGCACATGGACGGGTGCAGAAATCACTGCGCAAGGAATACCAAGCCGCTTTCCGATATGGCGCTCCATCTGGGTGCCAAGGATCATTTCAGGTGCAAGCTCTGCAATGTGCTTTTCCACCTCAAGGTAATCATCAGTGATCAGCGCAGTTAACCCAAAACTCTTGGCAAGCCCGCGCAAGGGTCGCGCCATTTCGCGGTTGTAGCAACCAAGGCCTACCACTTCGAAACCCATTTCATCCCGAGCAATCCTTGCGGCGGCCATGGCATGCGTGCCATCACCAAAAATAAAGACCCTTTTACCCGTCAAATACGTGCTGTCGACAGATGCAGAATACCAAGGCAAACGCAGCCGGCTTTCGTCTACGACGGCATCAAGTCCGGTAATCTGGGAGACCTCATTCAAAAAATCCCTTGTTGCGCCAACTCCGATTGGGATTGATTTTGTAAAGGGCAAACCAAGCTCGCGCTCCATCCAGCGTGCAGCACTTTCACCTGTTTCAGGATACATAAGAACGTTAAAATGCGCTGATCCCAGTTTTTGGATATCCTCCGGAGAAGACCCCATGGGGGCAACCACATTTATGCTCACGCCCATATCGGACAGCAGTCCACTGATCTCTTCAATATCGTCTCTATGACGGAACCCCAGCGCAGTTGGACCAATCAAGTTACAGCTGATCTGCTTGGTTTTTTCACAAGGTTTGGCAAGATGTCTTACAATCTGGAAAAAGGTTTCATCGGCACCAAAATTTTCCTTGCGCTGATAACTGGGCAATTCCAGTGGTATAATTGGGACGTCAAGTCCCATATTTTCAGCAAGCCCGCCCGGATCATCCTGAATCAATTCAGCCGTGCAGGATGATCCGACAATCATCGCCTGCGGCTTGAACCTTTCATAGGCCTCTTTGCACGATGTTTTGAACAAATTCGCCGTGTCAGAGCCTAAATCACGCGCCTGAAATGTCGTGAAGGTCACTGGCGGTCTATGGTCGCGACGTTCGATCATAGTAAACAGAAGATCGGCATAGGTATCGCCCTGAGGCGCATGTAAAACATAATGTAGGCCTGTCATGCCTGTTGCGACACGCATGGCACCAACATGGGGTGGGCCTTCATATGTCCAGACGGTCAGCTTCATTCTGCCGCCTCCTGACGCAAAATCGCACGTCTGCGCAGTGGTCGGGAAAACAATCCCGCCAGATCGCTGGCCTGTTCATAAAAATGGACGGGGGTAAAGACGAGCTCAATCGCCCATTTCGTTGTCAATCCCGCGGCTTCCAACGGATTCGCAAGGCCAAGACCACAAACCGTAAGGTCTGCCCTCTGTTGCAACGCACGGTCAAGTTGCAGATCCACATCCTGTCCTTCGGAAATCACAGGTCCCTGTGACATCAGTTCAAGATCAGGGCCTACCAATGGGCGATGAAGAAATGGCGTTCCGACTTCAAGAGCAGTCATGCCGCATTCGACTGTCAAAAATCGCGCAAGCGGGATTTCAAGCTGACTGTCGGGAAAGAAAAACACTGATTTGTTTTTAAGAACCTCAGATGCTTGTGCGATAGCTTTCTGCGCGCGCGCACGAGGGGCGGAAACAACACCTTCAAATTTATCGTCCGATACTCCAAATTTATCAGCAATTGCCCTCAGCCATGCGGTCGTCCCTTCGGCACCAAATGGAAATGGCGCAGGGATATGTTCAGCACCACGGCGTAAAAGGGCGGAATGCGTTTCACCTAGAAACGGCTGCGTCATTGCAAAATAAGTGTTTGGGCCGACTGAGACAGTATTTCCAGCGCTTGACGCTGGAAGCACACTTACAGGCCCGATGCCCAGCGCATCCAACAGGCTACGCATCTGGTCTTCTACAACATCAGGCAAAGCGCCGACGACTAAAAGTTGCCTGTCGGATGATTCGTTTAGCATTGGAACCATCGCGGTCAGACATTCGTCTTCGCCTTGGGTAAATGTTGTTTCTATACCTGATCCCGTGAAATTAAGCACCCTAACGGAGGGTGCGTATTTTTGCGAAAGTCGCTCTGCTGCCTTGGAAAGATCAAGCTTAATGACCTCGGACGGGCAGGAACCAACGAGGAAGAGTTGCCGGATGTCAGGTCTTCTTGACAATAAACGGTCAACTTCGCGGTCCAATTCTTGATGCGCATCCGCCAGACCAGCCAAATCCGTTTCTTCGAGAATCGCTGTACCAAAACGGGGCTCAGCAAAAATCATCACGCCCGCCGCACTTTGCAAAAGATGAGCGCAGGTGCGCGACCCAACGACAAGAAAAAACGCATCCTGCATTTTTCGATGCAGCCAAATTATCGATGTCAGGCCACAAAAGACCTCTCTTTGACCACGCTCCTTTAAGACGGGTGCCTGCGCACAGGATGTAAAAGATACATCAGGCATGATGCGTCTCCATCGGTTGTTCGCGGCGAGCCAGTCTAAGTTTCCATAAAAATTGAGCAGCATTAATGACGTAAACGAAATAAGCAAGAAGAGCGAGAATCATGAGAGAGAAGGAGTTCGCTAAACCACTGAAAAGTAATAATAAATATAGTGTATGTAGGGCTATGACAACAAAGCTTACAACGTCTTCCCAGAAAAATGCCGGCGCAAGAAGATATTGACCAAATACGGTCTTTTCCCAAATCGCACCGGTAATCATAATAGAGTAGAGAACCAGAGTCTTTAAAACGACAGACATCGTGGCAATGGCATATCCATCACCCGTCATGAGGTATCTTAACACAAACACCAACGATACCAAAAACACGGCAAACTGAACGGGGGCAAGAATACCTTGAACTACCGTCCACTTTGTTGCGTCTCTGCGTTCTCGTTGATCCTTAGTGTACAGACCTATGCCTGTAGCGTGACCCTCTGAAGAAAGGGACATGGTCAACTCCTTAAGCTCTCTCATGACCAGCGTAATCGTTTAGGGTGAAAAGTGTCAATTGAAAGTTACATATTTTGGGGAAACTGTCAGCTTTTGTTGAAAGATGAAAAATTTCATGTTCTCATAGGTTCCAATGACTGAACCACAAAGGGTGAAAAAATGTTCTGGCTCAGGCGGCGCAAGCTTCCAATTATTTTGACTTTTTCAACAATCTGCGCGAGAGTGGAAAAAATGTTTGGCGGCCATAAGTTTCAGATCTCTGAAACCCGTCGTTAGACGAGCGGGAATGTGTTTATGTCGGAAAATAAATTTTCGCCGTCCAAGTCCTTAACCAGCACCCTTCGCGTTGAAGAGCTGGCAAAGAGAGTAATAAGTGAACTCGGCAAAAAATCACCCGCTGAAACCCGTGATCGGGTTATTGAAACCACCGTATGGATCGCAAATGTTACGACAACCACCGGGAACTACGTGCAATCCGACGTGATGGCGGCGCTTCTGAAGCGCGGAGTCTCTCGCGACCTTCTTATTGATTGCTGCCTTCCTGATGCGGCCCGTTTGCTGGGGGATGGGTGGATGAAAAACCTAAGGTCTTTCGGCCAGGTGAGCCTTGGGACGGTGCGCATTCAAGCTTTGCTTCAAGATCTGACCTGTGTTTGGGACAATCATCCTGATAATGAACAGGCTGGCGGTCTTATCCTTATTGTGTGCCAAGGCGAAGACCACACACTTGGACCTTTGGTTCTTGCGGATCAACTTCGGCGCAGAGGGTATTCTATCAATATCCTAATCGGCGCAGAGGAAGAAGAAATCATCAATGTATCAAACAACAGTGATTTTGATGGTATCATGTTTTCTTGTTCCGGCATCAGGGCCTTTGATGATCTTGTAAAACTGATCAAAAATATCAAAGAAAAAAGCGAAAACTTGCCCCCTTTCGTCCTTGGCGGAAAAATTGTTGACGTCTTGGAGGAAAAAATCCACGACATGATAGAGGTTGACTTAATAACCAAAGATCTAGAGGAGGCCTTACGATTCCTGAAACCGAAAAACGAACGGGCAATTAGAAACAGAATTGAAAGAGCCTCTTGATGAAAACACGGGATTCTAAATTTTGGGATTTTGGCTCTGTGCCGATGATTGAGCCAGAATATTTGGGAAGTATTCTGGCGGCTGCCTCCGATATCGCGCTCTTTGTAAAATTGGATGGTAACATTCTTTCGATCCTCGTGAATGAGACGGAAAAAAGTCTCGGCAATCTTTCACATTGGGAAGGCCGTTCAATCCGTGATTTTTTAACAACTGAAAGCATTGAAAAGCTTGATGTTGTAATCAATCAAATAAAATCAGGCCAAAGCGTAATGCACTCCGTTGAATTGAATCATCAAGACAATGCAATTTGGCAGTTTCCTGTTCGATATAGCATTCATCGGCTTGGGGCGCAGGATACGATACTTATGCTGGGGCGTGATTTGCGCACCATAGCAGAAACGCAACAGCAATTAATAAAAGCACAAATCGCTATTGAGCGGGGGTATGAAGAAAGTCGGAGATTGGATGCAAGATTCCGAATTCTGATGGCCAATACGCGGGATGCTGTTGTTTTTGTCTCTATCGTTGATGGGAAAATCATCGAAGCAAATGGTATGGCTGGCGATATAATGGGGCTGGCGACTGAGGTTTTGACAAACACAGATTTTCCATCACATTTTCAAAGCAACGGTCGTGGGGTACTTATAAGCCAATTGGTTGCCGCAACAGAGGAAGACGCAAACGCGCAATGTGACGCTGTGTTGACTCTAAATGGAAGTTCCGTCCGTCTTTATCCGTCTCTGTTTCGGTCTTCGGGTCAAAGATACCTTATGTGTCGTTTAGAGGCAGAAGAAGACAGTGTTGCTAAAGATGATGACCTGTCAAAAAATCTGCTGTCTTTGTATCAATCAGGCCCTGATGCGATCGTTTTCACACAATCAAACGGTGTCATTGAGGCAGCTAACGATGGATTTCTTGACCTTATCAACGCGCCAAGTCTTCCAAAGGTAAAGGGACGCAGCCTTGCGAATTTTCTGACGCGGGGGCAAATTGATCTGGCTGTAATGCTCGACAACGTTGTGCGCTCAGGTCAAGTCCGGATTTATGCCACTGAACTTCAAAATGAATTCGGGGCAAAATTAGGTGTCGAAGTATCAGTGGCAAAACTTGGCAGCACAAGCAAACCATTGGCCGCTTTTGTCATCCGCGATTCCAATCGCGCACAGACGTTGAGGCCGTATGCCAGTGAAAGCAACGCTCATTCTGGATCCAGTGTGTCTGAGCTTGTTGGTTCGGCAACTTTGAAGGAAATCGTTGGCGAAACGAACGATATGATAGAAAAGATTTGTATCGAAACAGCGCTAGAGATGACAAAAAATAATCGTGCAGCCGCTGCGGAAATGCTCGGTCTATCACGGCAGAGCCTCTATGTGAAATTGCGTAAATTTGATCTGGTCTCAAAAGATCAAGATTTTTGAAGCTTTCCAAATCTAAAAAATTGAATTTTTAAAAATACCGCCTTTTTTTGATGCGCGGTTTTGCTTGCTTAATACAAAGTTGTCATGCAAACTAGACATATGTCTGTCTTGCAGAGTTTACACTCCCGACGGGAGCCCAATTTTTTTGCAGCCTTGGAGCTGATAAAACCAATCACATGGTTTCCACCAATGTGGGCCTATGCCTGTGGGGCTGTGTCTGCGGGTGTTGGGTTTGACAGCCGGTTGTGGCTCGTTGGGCTTGGGGTTGTTCTCGCTGGACCAATTGTCTGTGGTATGAGCCAGGCGGCAAATGATTGGTGTGATCGTCACGTGGATGCGATCAACCAACCAGAGCGCCCAATTCCATCAGGTCGGATTCCCGGCAAATGGGGACTTTGGATTGCTATTGGCATGTCCATCTTGTCAGTAATCGTAGGATATCAGCTTGGAATTTGGGGGTTTGCTGCAACGGTCTTGGGCGTCGCAGCCGCTTGGGCCTATTCTGCTGAACCGTTGCGGCTTAAAAAGTCAGGATGGTGGGGTCCCGGCCTTGTAGCGCTTTGCTACGAAGGGCTTCCTTGGTTTACGGGGGCGGCTGTAATTTCTGCGGCAATGCCAAGCGCAAAAATCATCGCAATCGCCTGCCTTTACGCGGCAGGAGCCCATGGAATAATGACGCTCAATGATTTCAAAGCGCTCAAGGGAGATCAGGAAACAGGTGTTCGTTCTTTACCTGTGGTTCTTGGGCCGCAACTTGCCGCATTTGTCGCTTGCGTCACCATGGCCTTACCTCAATTTGGGGTGATCATACTGCTTTATATATGGATGGGGCCTTCTATATACGGTATTTTAATTTCAATGCTGGTCCTTGGTCAGATTTGGGCGATGCAAATACTGTTGCGTGATCCCAAGGCAAAAGCACCTTGGTATAATGCCACTGGCGTAATGATGTATGTCAGTGGAATGATGGTCAGCGCCTTTGCCCTACGCACATTGGGGGCATTACCATGAACTTGACTTGGGTATCAATCGTTCGGTTGGGCGTCATACAAATGGCAATCGGAGCGATTGTTGTTTTAATGACCTCAACGCTCAACAGGCTGATGATCGTAGAGCTTGCGCTTCCAGCTGTCCTCCCCGGGTGCCTTGTGGCGCTTCACTATGGCATTCAGATCACCCGCCCGAATTGGGGGTTTCGCTCTGACACAGGGGGACGAAGGACGCCTTGGGTAATTGGCGGAATGGCAATTCTTGGAGCAGGGGCGTTTATGGCTGCAATGGCCATCCCTGTTTTGGAAACCCAGCTAACGCTTGGGCTTTTCATATCAGTGGTCGCCTATGCGCTTATTGGGCTTGGCGTGGGGGCTTCGGGTACATCATTGCTTGCCCTTTTAGCCACAGCCACAGCCCCAAGACGGCGCGCAGCGGCGGCGACGATCACGTGGTTGATGATGATTGCAGGAATTGCAGTCACTGCGGGTGTTACAGGTGCAATGCTTGATCCATATTCACACGCCCTGTTGCTAAAAATTGTCGGAGCAGTGGTTGTCATCGCTTTCATACTAACGGTGGCAGCAATATTTGGGATTGAGCAACAGCCAACAGAAACCACAGAAACCACAGAAACAGACCATATGTCTTTTACGGACGGAATCAAAGAAATCTGGGCTGAACGCGCTGCTCGTCGTTTTTCTATATTCGTCTTTTTGTCAATGACCGCATATTTCATGCAGGAATTGATCCTTGAACCCTATGCCGGTCTGGTCTTTGGCTTTACGCCTGGTGCCTCCACATCCTTGTCGGGAGCACAAAACGGCGGCGTGTTTTTCGGCATGATCAGTGTCGGAATTCTCTGCACGGGCCTTAATATAGGAAGCTTAAGGTCTTGGGTCGTTGCGGGCTGCGTCGGCTCCGCCATCAGCCTTACGGTGATTGCCGCACTCGGGCTTGGAGGTAGCGCAATGCAGTTGTCCATCGCTGTTGTCTCGCTTGGATTTTTCAACGGTATGTTTGCTGTTGGCGCGATTGGCTCAATGATGTCACTCGCCGGAGAGGGCCGCAATGATCGTGAAGGCACCCGTGTGGGAATTTGGGGCGCGGCACAAGCCATCGCCGCCGGTTTTGGCGGGCTTTTAGGGGCGTCCATGGTCGATCTTTTACGCATGGTTTTAACAGAAGACGCCGCTGCCTATGGAACTGTGTTTTTGTTTGAGGCGGCATTATTTATTGCCTCATCCACGCTTGCTCTTCGCATTATGTCGACCCAAGCCGTGTCGGTCAGGCTTGTACCAGGAGAATAAAGATGTTTGACGTTGTTGTTATTGGTGGTGGCCCTTCTGGCGCAACAGCCGCAGAGGACCTTGCAAGAAGTGGTCGCAAAGTGGCTCTGCTGGATAGAGCCGGTCGCATAAAGCCTTGCGGGGGCGCCATTCCTCCCCGACTTGTTTCCGATTTCGCGATCCCTGATCATCAGCTTGTCGCCCGCATTAATACGGCACGGATGGTGTCTCCGACTGGGCGCTCGGTCGATATTCCGATAGAAAACGGCTATGTCGGGATGGTAGACCGGGAACATTTTGATGAGTTTTTGCGGATGCGTGCCCAATCCGCCGGAGCGACACGTGTTACTGGAACTTTCCGAAAAATTGAACGGCTGAAAGGTCAAACCTTCGTACATTATAAGGACAAAGCAACGGGGCAGGACGCCAAGCTTGAAACAAAGCTGATTATCGGGGCCGATGGCGCCCGGTCTTCGGTGGCCCGCGCAGAGGTCCCTGGTGGGGACAAAATACCCTATGTAATCGCCTATCACGAAATTATCGAAGCCCCCAGCGCCGGTTCTGCCTATGATCCACGTCGGTGTGATGTGATTTATGATGGTGCAATTTCTCCTGATTTCTACGGCTGGGTATTTCCCCACGGAGCATCAGCCAGCGTGGGAATGGGCACCGGAGAAGACGGTGTTGACCTTAAAGATGCAACCGCAAAACTGCGCAAGTCCTCGGGACTTGAGGGGTGTAAGACAATCCGAAAAGAAGGGGCGCCAATTCCCCTAAAGCCTCTGGATCGCTGGGACAACGGGCGTGATGTTGTGCTTGCAGGAGACGCGGCAGGTGTTGTCGCGCCAAGTTCTGGCGAAGGTATTTATTACGCGATGGTCGGTGGTAGGGTCGCTGCGACCGCGGCGTCAGCCTGTCTTGCGTCTGGTCGGGCGCGTGACTTGCGCCTTGCGCGAAGCCTCTTCATGAAAGAACATAAAACCGTCTTTCGAGTGTTGGCATCTATGCAGAATGCCTATTATCGCTCTGACGACCGCCGCGAACGCTTTGTGTCATTATGTCACGACATTGATGTTCAAAGATTGACCTTTGAAGCATACATGAACAAAAAACTGGTGAAAGCACGCCCGATGGCTCATCTCAAAATCGGGCTTAAGAACATTGCGCATCTGATGGGGATCGTATCAGCGGAGCGGATATGACTATTATGATCCCGGCCTGGGTCAACGGTGAAATTACATCGGTTGAAAAACTCGAAGCCCACCTTAAGGGGTTAAAGCACAAAGCTGTATCAGTCTTTATGGTGCATGGACAGGATATTTTGATCCAGAGAAGAGCCTTGGGCAAATATCACACCCCCGGACTATGGGCCAATACCTGCTGTACTCATCCAAACTGGAAGGAAAGCCCCGAAGCCTGTGCACGCCGCCGGATGAATGAAGAATTGGGGCTGAAAAACACGCAACCGATTTACCGCGACACGATCGAATACCGCGCAAATGTGGGAAATGGATTGATCGAGCACGAAGTTGTCGACTTGTTTCTAATCCATGTTTCAGAAAAACCAGCTGTGAATTTCAATCCAGAGGAAGTTATCGAAACACGATGGATTGATTATCATGACCTTCAGGCCGAAGTGCAAAGATGGCCTGAGCGCTTTACCCCATGGCTCCGGATCTATCTTGAAGAACATTCCGCAAAGATTTTTAATGAACGGATGTTGAATATCTCTGCGGCCTAAAGACAGTAATCCATCATTTCTTCGTAATCACGCAGTGATTCTTGTTCTAGACGCCTAAGAGCTTGCGGCAGTTGCGGCAGCGGCCCTTCGGGGTCAGAAAATCCCGTTGACGCATGAACTGCGCCATACCAGTGCTGCGCCCAGATCCCGTCATAAGGCGATCCGCCGGCGTCCCAGCACAGCATCGCAGGATCAAAATCAAGCGATAGAGTTAAGCAAAGCTTTTTCAGCATCTTTTCGGGAGAGCGCCGAATATCATAACTATTGATCACCAACGGGTTTTGCCCCGCGTTTCGCAAAAAGCGGAAAAGCTCCGTCTGTTTTTGAAATCCGATATCATGGATTGTTGGGTTTTCGTATTTTTTCGAAAAGCTCGCGATAACCCGAGCGGGATGGCGAATTAAAAACACATTGGTCACTTTTTTTATCCAATCGCGCGGAATAGCATCAATCATATGCTGTGTCATGTGTTTCTGGTACATATGTTTGGGGCCGTGACGCGGGGGATCGATCAAGTGTTGAATGACGATCTTTGGATCAATGGGTTGGGAAGCAATGACTTCGTCTCGCATTGGGTGGTTCAACCCCGTCAGCGAAAGGTAGGAGGCGTAAAAAGGTTCATCTATGGCGACAAAATCTTTGCGTTGGGCAAAGGAATACATCAATGCCGTGGAAATATTTCGCGGTCCAGACCATACTGCGAGCTGCATCAAGCACACTCTTTTGCAATAAGTTCCCTATACAGAGACTGAATCTCTTCTGTCACCGGCCCAAGCTGACCGGTTCCAATCAACCGTCCGTCAATCTCGCTAACCGGTGTCTGGGCCCCAAAGGTACCCGTAAGAAATGCCTCTTCCGCCCCAAAGGTATCCACAAGGGAAAAATTCCTTTCAAATACCGGAATACCATTTGCGCGACACAGGTCGATAACCTTTTGTCGGGTAATTCCGTTCATGCAATAATCACCCGTGCTTGTCCAAACCTCCCCTTTTCGAACGACAAAGAAATTGCAGGCATTTGTTGTGTTCACAAACCCATGAATATCCAACATGAGCGCTTCGTCCGCCCCTGCCTTTTCTGCAGCAATACAGGCAAGAATACAGTTCAGTTTAGAATGGGAATTCAATTTTGGATCCTGCGTCATAGGCAATCCACGCAGATGTGGAACCGTTGCCAGACGAACAGGCCGAGGAACATTCGGGCGGGAATGTTCCATAATGATCACGAAAGTCGGGCCGGACCGAGACAATGAAGGGTGTTGAAACGGGCGCATCTTGACGCCCCTCGTCATCATCAGGCGTGCGTGGGCGTCAGTTGTCATATTATTGGCGTTTTGTGTGTCTAAGAGGGCTTTTTTAATCTCTTCAACGGTCATTCCCATATCGAGATCAATGGCCTTTGCAGCCTCTTGCAGACGCCCAAGATGTTCATCCAAAAAGGCCCAAGTACCATTATAAAGCCGCAGACCCTCCCAAACGCCATCCCCTAACATGAATCCACTGTCATAGACGCTTACCATTGCCTCGCTACGGGGTTTTAGTGCGCCGTTTACATAGATTAGAATGTCTTGGTTTCTCGCATCATCCTCTGCCTGATGTGTGGTGATTTTATCAACCATTTTCACTCTCTCCTTGCATTCGCAGAGGGTAATTCGCTTTTGATCGCTGTCCAAGCTTAAAATGTCTTCACTCTTGCGTGAAGTTCCTATGCCGAGGCTTGGCAGAATTGCCTTGCTATGTAATCTGGGAGCACCAGAGAATGATCGCATATGGCAAAGTTTTTTTCAGTTTTGGGACAGGTCCTTTTTGTGTGTGCCATATGCGGTCATGATAGCATCGCCTCTGAGCGGCTCTATGTTGCGGGCGGTTGTTTTTGGTGCGTTGAAGCCGATTTTGAAAGCATTTCCGGCGTGATTGAAGTCCGGTCTGGATTTAGCGGCGGATCGACGAAAAATCCAAATTACAAAGACGTCAGAAAAGGTGTGACAGGCCACAAAGAGAGCGTTGAAATTGAATTTGACCCGCTTCAGGTTTCGATTGAAGAATTGCTTTATAAATTCTTGCGTTCGATTGATGTCACTGACGGACAGGGCCAGTTCTGTGATCGGGCTGATAGTTACACGACGGCAATATTTCCAAGAAACAAAGAACAGAAACGTGCCGCAGAAAAGGCTGTTAAAGATGCCGGCGAAACACTGGGCAAGCCCATCAAAACCGAGATATTGAATTTTACCGGGTTTTATCCCGCGGAAGCGTATCATCAGGATTATTATAAAAGCAAAAAGCTGGTTTTGACCCGCTTTGGACCCCGAAAAAAGGCCAATGCATATAATCTATACCGAAAATCATGTGGACGGGACACACGATTAAAGGATCTTTGGGGCAGCGACGCGTTTTTCAAACAAAACGAGGGCTGATATTTTATCCAACCTTACAAGCTGCCAATACTGCCATGTTTAGGATATCAGTTGCAGTTGCAACATTGGAACACAACTGTATCGAATGCCCAACACCGGTCAGAATCGGACCAATCACAGTCGCACCCGCCATTTCCTGCATCAATTTCACCGATATACTTGAAGAGTGCCGAGCCGGAACAACCAAGACATTTGCAGGTCCGCTTAGCCGGTTAAATGGATATTTTGCCATAACATGCGGGTTCAGAGCCACATCAACGGCCATTTCACCTTCATATTCGAAATCTACACCGCGTTTATCCAACACCTCTGGTGCCAATTTCATTTTTTCTGCACGCTCTGAAATAGGATATCCAAATGTTGAAAAGCTGACAAAAGCAACCCTTGGTTCGATTCCAAGATCACGCGCAACCCCGGCAGCACGTTCAGCAATATTGGCAAGGTCTTCTGGCTCCGGCCATTCATGGACTAAAGTATCTGCGATCAAAACAATACGTCCGTTGTGCAACAAGGCTGTAACACCCGCCGCCCCATGTTTGGCATCTGCGTCAAACACGTAATTGATAGAATGCATGACATGGGCAGATTTGCGCGTCGCACCGGTGACCAAACCGTCTCCGTCCCCATGGGCAAGCATCAAAGCTGAAAAGACGTGCCTGTCTCGCGCTGCAAGTCTATGAATGTCAACCTGATCAAATCCTCTGCGGTTAAGCCTGTCATACAGAAAATCTTTGTATTGATTGAGCTTATCTGTTTTCGCCGCATTCACGACTTCAAGCTCACAAACTGCATCTCCAAGGCCGGCGGCCTCCAGTTTTTCTTTCACATCAGCTTCGCGGCCAACAACAAGAGATTTTCCGAAACCTGATCTTTGATACATCACCGCGGCGCGAAGCGTGCGCGGATCATCGCCTTCGGCAAAGATCATGCGCGCCTGTGCTGCACGCGCCCTTTCTGTCAGGCCGCGTAGAATGCTCGCCGTGGGGTCCATCCGTGTTTTAAGTGAAAGCTCATAAGACTCCATATCGATGATCGGACGCCGCGCAGCTCCGGTTTCCATCCCCGCACGGGCCACTGCTGGGGGAATGCGGTGAATAAGACGGGGGTCAAAAGGTGTGGGGATGATGTAGTTTTTCCCAAATGTCAGCTCTTTGCCATAGGCGACAGCGACTTCATCAGGAACATCCTCTCGCGCAAGCGCCGCCAAGGCTTCGGCACAGGCAATTTTCATCGGGTCATTGATGGCGCGCGCGTGAATATCGAGCGCTCCGCGAAATAAATATGGAAACCCAAGAACATTATTGACCTGATTTGGATAATCGCTTCGCCCCGTCGCAACGATCACATCATCTCTAACAGCGCGTGCTTCCTCTGGGGTAATTTCAGGGTCAGGATTTGCCATCGCGAAAATCACAGGGTCCGGCGCCATGGATTGGACCATATCAGCTGTAACCGCCCCTTTGACTGAAACGCCAAGAAATACATCCGCGCCTTTCATTGCCTCCTTCAAGGTGCGAAGATCTGTCTTTACAGCATGGGCAGATTTCCATTGGTTCATCCCCTCGGTACGGCCCTGATAAATCACGCCCTTTGTGTCACAAACGATGCAATTCTGGTGTTGCGCACCCATGGATTTCAAAAGCTCTATGCAGGCAATCCCAGCAGCCCCAGCGCCGTTCAATACGATTTTAACATCTTTGATATCTTTGCCGCTCAGATGGAGCGCATTGATCAATCCTGCCGCACAGATCACCGCGGTACCATGTTGATCATCGTGGAAGACGGGTATGTCCATTTCCTCTTTGAGGCGCTGTTCGATCACAAAACATTCCGGTGCTTTTATGTCCTCTAAGTTGATGCCACCAAAGGTCGGTCCCATAAGCTTTACTGCTTTGCAAAATTCGTCCGTATCCTCTGTGTCTAGTTCAATGTCGATGCTGTTTACATCCGCAAAGCGTTTAAACAACACGGATTTGCCTTCCATCACCGGCTTACTGCCAAGTGCGCCAAGATTTCCAAGCCCCAAAACCGCGGTGCCATTGGAAATGACAGCAACCAGATTTCCTTTGTTCGTATAGTCATAGGCGCGTTCTGGTTCTTTTGCGATTTCTTCGCATGGAACAGCAACACCGGGAGAATAAGCCAGTGACAAATCCCGCTGGGTGGTCATGGGAACTGTTGCCGTGACCTCCCATTTTCCAGGGGTGGGTTCTAAGTGAAAATTCAGCGCTTCTTCACGCGTAATTTTATTATCTGACATGGGTTACCCTTCTTTGGCTAATTTCGTTTTACCGGACTCGTAAATGCACAGCAACAAATCGTTTTCGCCTTTCGTCTGGTTGCTCTCTTCGCTAGATATTGTTGTCAGGAGGACGCGCCTTGACGCCGATGATGGAACAATATCTCGCCCTGAAATCCCAATATCAGGATGCATTGCTGTTTTATCGTATGGGCGACTTCTATGAATTGTTCTTTGATGACGCGGTGGCCGCAGCAGAGGCGCTGGATATCGCGCTGACAAAACGCGGCAAACATCTTGGAGAAGACATTGCCATGTGCGGGGTGCCGCATCATTCCGCGGAAGGTTATCTTTTGACCCTGATCAGAAAAGGGTTTCGAGTCGCGGTTTGTGAACAGATGGAAAGCCCTGCGGAGGCCAAGAAAAGGGGCAGCAAATCAGTCGTAAGGCGCGATGTTGTGCGGCTTGTCACGCCGGGAACGCTAACAGAAGAAACGCTTTTAGAGGCGCGCCAACATAATTTTCTCGCGTCCTTTGTTAAATTGCGGGGCGATTGCGCTTTGGCTTGGGTGGACATTTCCACTGGCGGGTTGTGGGTTGAGCGGCTCCCCCTTGTGAAACTTGGGCCGGAACTGGCGCGCATAAAACCCAGTGAGCTTTTGGTCCCTGAATCTCTTTATGAAGAGGTTGTTGAGATTGCCGAGGACCTGTCCTGCGCTTTGACCCCGCTTGGTGCGGCTGCATTTGACAGCGTCTCTGGCGATTTACGAATAAAAACCTTGTTTGGGGTCGACACACTGGACTCTTTTGGTCAATTTGAACGGGTTGAAGTGTCAGCACTCGGCGCCTTGGTGGATTATCTGGATATCACGCAAAAGGGTAAGCTGCCCCTTCTTAAGGTCCCACAACGTCAATTCGCCTCAAAAATTATGCAGATTGATGCCGCGACACGCCGCAATCTTGAGGTGACCAAAACCCTCAATGGATCACGGCAAGGATCGCTTCTAAGCACGATTGACAGAACAGTGACTGCGGGTGGTGCGCGGCTTTTGGAACAACAGCTAGGGTCTCCCTCTTTGGACGTGGATGACATTAACAATCGTTTGGACGGTGTTGATGATATGTGTGGGCGGCCTGAAATACGGCGCGATATTAGACTGGCTTTACGAAAAGTGCCGGATCTTGAAAGAGCTTTGTCAAGGATTGCGCTTGAGCGGGGAGGACCACGGGATCTGGCCAATATCCGGTCTGGTTTAAAGCAAGCCTTGCAGCTTTTTGATCAGCTGCAGGAACAAAACTGGTCACAACATATCCGCCAAGCGATAAATACACTTTGCGGACATGAAACGCTGTCAGATTTGTTGGAACAGGCACTGGTGGCGGAGCCTCAGTTGTTGACAAGGGATGGTGGCTTTGTTGCTGCAGGATATGACGCGCTATTGGACGAAGCGCGCCTATTAAGAGACGAGGGGCGCGGTGTAATTGCAAAAATGCAGGGTGATTATATTGCTTTGTCGCGCGTTCAGTCGCTGAAGATCAAACATAATAATGTGCTTGGGTATTTCATCGAAACGCCCTCCACCCATGCGGAAAAAATGTTGGCCGCTCCGCTGAATGAAACGTTCATCCACAGACAAACAACCGCCAATCAAGTGCGCTTTACCACTGTCGAATTATCAGAAATAGAGACTAAAATACTGAATGCCGGTGAAAAGGCATTGGAAATCGAAAAGCGTATATTTGCGGAACTTTGCAAAGAAATTCTTGGGTGCTCCGAAAGCGTTTCTTCTGCAGCAGCAGGTTTGTCGATTTTGGATGTGTCCAGCGCTCTTGCAGATCTCGCGGTTTCTGAAAATTGGATCCGTCCTCTTGTTGATGATAGCCGGACCTTTACGATCCTAGGTGGTCGACATCCTGTCGTTGAAGCCGCGGTCAAAATTTCCGGCAACACGTTTATCCCCAACGATTGTTCGATTGACGATGGGGGTATTTGGCTTTTGACGGGGCCGAATATGGCAGGCAAATCCACATTTTTACGCCAGAACGCTTTGATTGCGATGCTTGCACAAATGGGCAGCTTTGTTCCGGCAAAACACGCGCATATCGGATTGGTGACACAGCTTTTCAGCCGTGTTGGGGCTTCAGACGATCTTGCGCGGGGTCGATCGACATTTATGGTTGAAATGATCGAAACGGCTGCCATCCTAAATCAATCAGAATCCGGGGCCTTAGTTATTTTGGACGAGATCGGCAGGGGAACGGCGACCTATGACGGGCTTTCCATTGCCTGGGCAACACTGGAACATTTGCACGATGTGAACCAGACCCGCGCGTTGTTTGCGACTCATTATCATGAGCTGACAAATTTATCCACAAAGCTGGACAGGGTGGAAAATGCCACGGTTGCAGTCAAGGAATGGGAAGGCAACGTCGTATTTCTTCACGAGGTAAAAAAGGGTGCTGCAGATCGATCCTACGGTGTGCAAGTGGCACAATTGGCAGGATTACCGGCTATGGTTGTCGCACGTGCGAGAGACGTCCTGAGCGCACTGGAAAGAGGTGAACGCGAAGGGTCGTCTCGCCAAAAGGCGATGATTGATGATTTGCCTTTATTTTCACAGATGCCGGCACCGTCAAACGTTGCGCCACCCAAAACCGATGCCGTCCAAGAGGCGCTGGAAAATATTTATCCTGATGACTTAAGTCCAAGAGAGGCTTTGCAAAAGCTCTACGATCTTAAAGAGCTTTTGCGAAAGTCGTGATTTCGGATCAAGACGCTGGCATAGATGAAACACCAACTTGCGCCGGGCGCAAGAGACGGTCGTGAAGCATGAATCCTTCGGCAGAGACCTGAATAATATCGCCCGCGGTCGTGCCGGGAAGAGGGGCCTCAAACATGGCTTGATGAATTTGCGGATCAAAACGATCCCCGACTTCGGGTGTTATTGGTTCAATGCCATGTTTGCGAAACACATTGATCAATTCTCGCATTGTCAATTCTACACCCTCTACAAGGGCCTTTGCATTCTCGCCGGTCTCTTCTCCGGCGGCTTCGATCGCACGCTTCAAATTGTCATAAATCGGTAAAAGGTCACGGGATAATTTTGATCCACCATAATTTTCCGCCTCACGCCGGTCTTTGTCCGCTCGTTTGCGCGCATTTTCTGCATCCGCAAGGGCGCGCATAAATTTATCGCGGTAATCATCCCTTTCTGCTCTGATAGCATCTATTTCGTCAAACTGCGCGACTTCTTCATCGATATTGATCAGTTCTTCCTGATCATCGATGTATTCATAATCACTAATGTCATCCAAAAAGTCTTCTTTTTTTGGCTCAGCCATTTTTCACCTCTAAGTCCGTTTGGAAATCAGTTTTCCAACCAGTTGCGCCGTATAATCCACAATTGGCACAATCCGCCCATAATTCAGTCGTTTTGGCCCGATCACTCCAATTGCGCCAATAACTTTGTGATCAGCGTTCATATAGGAAGAAACCACCAAAGAGGAACCAGAAAGTGAAAAAAGTTTGTTCTCAGAGCCAATAAAAATGCGCACGCCCTGCCCTTGTTCGGTAAGTTCCAGAAAATTGGCGATATCTTGCTTACGTTCAAGATCGTCAAACAGCTTTTTGATGCGTTCGATATCGTCTTGCTGGGCATCTGTTCCCAAAAGATTCGCTCTGCCCCGCACGATAAGCCGTTCATTTGCCTCCCCTCTGCCTTCCCAGACAGCGATACCTGATTCGACCAAGGTTTTGGCAATATCATCCACTTCTCTGCGCCTTTTTTGGATTTCGGTGCGCACATCAGACTGTAGTTGCGATAATGTGCGCCCTTCAGCCAAGGCATTCAGAAAATTGGCAGCTTCGCGTAATGCGCTTGGTGTCTGACCAAGGGGCGGTGTGAAAAGTCGGTTTTCAACCTCGCCATTTGCAAAGACGAGAACAACCAAGACCTGATCTGGGGATAAAGATACAAATTCGATGTGTTTTATGGGTTGTTCTTGTTTTTGAGTAAGAACAAGGGATGCACCGTGGGTCAAACCAGAGAGAACCGACCCTATCCTATCCAGCGCATCTCCGACATCGCTTTCGTTACCTGCAAGACTTTGGTTTAGTTTTTCACGATCGTGATGGTCCAGCGATTTGACCTCTAATAACCCATCTACAAACATCCTTAGGCCAAGTTCGGTTGGGATACGCCCTGCGCTCACATGGGGGCTGTCCAAAAGACCCAGATATTCCAGATCCTGCATGACGTTTCGCACGGTGGCCGGGCTGATTTTTTCGCTCAGTGATCGTGTCAGCGTCCGAGACCCCATCGGTTCTCCGCTTTCAATATACCCCTCCACGATCCGGCGAAATACTTCTCGGGTTCTGTCATTCATATCGCTGAGTATGTTTTCGTTTTTGGGCATGGTGTTCCTTCTATGGATGACGATATTAAATGTCATAAAAAGAAAAGGTCAATCGGGCTTGCACATCTGATGTGGGTCCATGTATGGGTTGCCCAAAATAGAAAGGCATGCTGATGAGACCATCCGGCAGGGCGCTTGACCAAATGCGGCCCATATCAATCGAAGCAAATGTGACGAAACACGCAGAGGGATCCTGCCTTATCAAAGTGGGGGATACGCAGGTGATCTGTACCGCAACGCTGGAAGAACGTGTTCCGCCATTTGTCAAAGGGACTGGGCTTGGGTGGGTCACAGCGGAATATGGAATGCTTCCCCGCTCGACCGGTTCTCGGATGCGGCGCGAGGCGACTTCCGGAAAACAGGGCGGACGAACAGTTGAAATCCAGCGGCTAATTGGTCGTTCTTTGCGGGCGGGTGTAGACCGAGTCGCATTGGGCGAAAGACAAATCACCGTTGATTGCGACGTAATTCAGGCAGACGGCGGAACGCGCTGTGCCTCTGTCACAGGCGGTTGGGTGGCTCTTAGACTTGCTGTGAATAAGCTGCTTGAGACTGGCGCAATTATAAGCGATCCACTTTTGTCGCCGGTCGCGGCTGTTAGCTGTGGTATTTATGCAGGTCAGCCGGTGTTGGATCTGGATTATCCAGAAGACAGTGAAGCCGGCGTCGATGGCAATTTCGTAATGACGGGTGACCAGCGGTTGATTGAGGTTCAAATGAGCGCTGAGGGTTCTACCTTTGCCCGTGGGGATCTCGACAAATTGATGGATCTCGCTGAAAAGGGGGTCGCCGAATTGGTTGCTGCGCAAGTAAAGGCGGTGTCGTGAAGCGGGGTATAAAAGGCCAAAAAATCGTTGCAGCGACCCATAATCAGGGTAAATTGGAGGAAATCGCAGCGCTTTTGGGACCATTAAAGGTTGAGATCATAAGTGCAAAGGCGTTGAATCTTCCCGAGCCCGAGGAAACAGAAACAACCTTTGTCGGCAACGCGCGGATCAAGGCTCATGCTGCAGCACGGGCAAGCAATCTTCCCGCGTTATCCGACGATAGCGGGATTGAGATTGATGCACTTGATGGCGCGCCCGGGGTTTATACAGCAGATTGGGCTGAAACGGGTCATGGGCGCGATTTTGTGATGGCGATGCAAAAATCGCATGACCTGTTAGAACAGAAAAACGCCCCTCACCCAAGACGAGCCAGTTTTTGTTGCACAATAGTTCTTGCTTGGCCAGACGGACAAGATGTGGTCTTTGAGGGAAAGGTGAGCGGGACTATTGTTTGGCCAATGCGTGGCAATCTGGGTCATGGGTACGACCCCATTTTCCAACCAGACGGATATGACGTGACATTTGGCGAAATGGACCGTTGGGAAAAAAACAAAATCAGTCATCGGGCAGCGGCCTTTGAACAGTTATTCGCATACTTCGCCAACTGAAGATTGGCAAAACGGGGGCTTTGGTATCTATATCCATTGGCCCTTTTGCGCTGCGAAATGCCCCTATTGCGATTTCAACAGCCATGTTGTTTCAAGTATTGACGAAGACCGATGGCGCACTGCGTATTTGAAGGAAATTGACCGCACTGCGCGATTGACGGGCCGGCGCTCTGTACGATCGATTTTCATCGGGGGTGGCACACCAAGTTTGATGAGCCCGTCCCTAGTCGGAGCACTATTGGAAAAAATTGCTTCCGTTTGGCAGTTGGAAAGCGATAGTGAGATTTCGCTAGAGGCAAACCCAACCTCTGTTGAGGCAGAAAGGCTGCGCGGCTTTCGTGCTGCAGGTGTAAATCGTGTATCGATGGGCATACAGTCGCTGAATGATCAGGATCTTAAAAGATTGGGACGCCTCCATACAGCACAGGAGGCTTTGAAGTCTTTTGATATCGCACAGAATATATTTGAACGGACCAGTTTTGATTTAATATATGCGCGCCAACATCAATCCCTTAGTCAATGGGAAAATGAATTAAAACAAGCACTTAGTCTTGGCCTAAATCATATGTCTTTGTATCAGCTAACGATTGAACCTGGAACTGCTTTCGGTGATCGTTTTGAAAAAGGCAACCTAAAGGGGCTGCCAGATGAAGATCTTGCTTCTGATTTATTTGAAATGACCCGTGAGCTTTGTGATGCCGAAGGTCTTCGTGCATATGAGGTTTCCAATCATGCAAAGTCAGGCCATGAATGCCGTCACAATCTGGTTTACTGGAATTATGGGGATTATGCTGGGATTGGCCCCGGGGCACATGGTCGACTAACATTGGGCAATGCCCGATATTCGACGGATACCTATAAACAACCTGCAAAATGGTTAACGGAGGTCGAAAACGGGAGCGGAGACTCATCCGTCTCACCCTTGTCCCTTCCAGAACAGGGTACAGAGATGGTGTTGATGGGGATGCGGCTTTCTACGGGCATTTCTAAAAATCGGTTTCAATCTCTCTTTGGTATTCCCCCATCCGACACTGTTTTAAAGGAACTAGCGTCGCAGGGCTTTATAAATATCGAGGGTGAACAAATAATGGCGACGCGCGACGGAACTCTGCTTTTGAACCATTTGGTCGGGCAACTGTTGTTGAGCATACCTTAAGGTATATTCAGGTCACATTGGCTATTTGGAGACGCCCTACCCTGAAACATTAAGCATACGGCAAATGTCATCAAGCTGATCCAATGATGTGTATGAAATAGTGACTTCACCACTTTCTTTATTGCTGTGATGATTAACTTGGACCTTCATTCCAATTGCTGCTGATAAATCGCCCTCCAGTGCCTTTGTGTCGGCATCTTTATCACCAGAGCCTTTATTAGACTTTCGATCAGAAGTCGCTATTTCTTGTCCGTTGGCAGACTTTCTAACTAATTTTTCTGTATCCCTGACGGATAGACCTTTCGATATAATAATTTGAGCCAAGTCGCTTGCGTTTTCAGTCGTGATCAGCGCTCGTGCATGTCCAATGGTCAGTCGCCCTTCTTTCAGATGTGCCTGTACGTCTGTTGGAAGGCCCAAGAGCCGAAGTAGGTTTGCAATATGGCTGCGGCTTTTACCGAGAGCTTCTGCCATTTGTTCCTGAGTGCGTCCAAAGCGGTCCATTAATTGGCGATAGCCTGCCGCTTCTTCAACAGGGTTTAGATCCGCGCGCTGGATATTTTCAATTATTGCAACTTCGAGAACCTCATTGTCAGAAAAATCCCGGATAATGGCAGGCAATTCATGTAATTGGGCCATTTGAGAAGC
The DNA here is from genome assembly GCA_001510135.1 of Alphaproteobacteria bacterium casp-alpha6. Classification (GTDB taxonomy): domain Bacteria; phylum Pseudomonadota; class Alphaproteobacteria; order Rhodobacterales; family Rhodobacteraceae; genus LFER01. The sequence continues at coordinate 2,877 of LFER01000007.1, read as the reverse complement.
GCGCCACCTGCGTTCTCCTGCCACAATTTGATATTCACCTGCGTTTGTAGGGTGCCGTCTTACAATCAGTGGTTGTATTACACCTTTGGCACGAATTGAGTTTGCCAAATCATCTAGATCCGCTGACGTGAAACTGCGTCGGGGCTGATCCGGATTCGGTTGAATTTTTTCTATAGGTATATAAACCTCTGACATCGGTGATGCAGGGGCAGAATCCTCGGATTTTGCCACGTTAGGCTCTATATTTGCCATAAGGGCTGATAAACCACGCCCAAGACCCTTTGGTTTTGAAGTTGACATTTTTACCCTCTACGCTGCTGTAACTGTGGGATTATTCGCAAGAAATTCTTTAGCCAGATCTCGATAGGCTTGCGCACCTTTAGAGGTTGGATCGTATGATAAGACAGGAAGCGAATAAGAAGGCGCTTCGCTAACGCGAACATTTCTTGGAATAATTGACTTGTACACGAGATCCCCCAGATTTTCCCGCGCATCCTCTTCTACCAACAAAGACAAATTGTTTCGCCGGTCAAACATTGTAAGAACTATGCCTTCAATTCTTAGATCTTTATTGGCAGTCGCTCTTACTTCTCTAATCGTCAACATAAGCTGGGATAAACCCTCTAGTGCGAAAAACTCGCTTTGAAGCGGAATTAAAACGGAATCGGCCGCAACCATTGCATTCACTGTCAACAGATTCAAAGACGGTGGGCAGTCGATTAAAATAAAATCAAACTCAAAGCGCCCCAAGCTCTCTTTTCGTAATGCGTCACGTAGCATGAAGACTCTGTTTTCATTGGAAAATAGTTCTATATCTGCCGAACTTAGATCAGTATTGGCAGGAATAATTGAAAGATTGTCCACTTCAGTCTTCATGACAACGTCATTTATGTTCACATCTTCCAACAAAAGTTCGAAGGTTGTAAATTCACGCTGGTCCGGCTGAATTCCTAGACCTGTCGATGAATTTCCCTGAGGATCAAGATCTACAATCAAGATTTTCTTTCCCGCCTCAGCAAGAGCTGCGGCTAGATTTATGGATGTGGTTGTCTTTCCAACACCACCCTTCTGATTGGCAATCGCAATAACTTTAAAACTATTTGTTTTATCATATCCGGACACGCTCAATGCTCCCTAATTTTAAAATTACCGCCTCTGACTGAGTTTGACTCTTAATCGTTTCACAGCAAAAGTGCCATTTTTTTTCTGCTTCTGCCACCTCTTTTTTCCACGTTTTGCCTTTAGGAAAAAAACAAACTGTTTCCTTATTTATCAGTGTTTCAGCCATAGAAAAAAGGTCGGATACGGCCGCCACTGCGCGGGCAGAAATCAGATCCACCGGTGGCAAATCGACCTGTTGGACGCGTTCTGTAAAAACTATTCCTGGAATTTGTATTTCGCGAAAAACTGTTCGCAAAAACGCAGCTTTCCTGCCATCACTTTCTGCCAAATAAATTTTTATAGTTGGATCCTTCTCAAAAAGAAAGGCGCTTAAAACAACTGCCGGAAACCCTCCGCCGCTTCCAAAGTCAAGATAACCTGCAGGCCGGTCGGGCAGATGGGGATAGATTTGCATACAATCTAAAATGTGGCGGTCCCATATTTTGTTCAAATCTCCGCGGGAAACAAGATTGATCGTTTTAGACCACTTTATTACAAGTTTTTCGTACGCCCTTAGACGATCTATTGTTTCACGTGAAACATTAAGATCATCCAAAACATCATTCCTCATCCAGCGCTCCGCTTACGATGCCCGTGTTTTATTTTACCCAAAATGAGCAAAGCCGCTGCCGGAGTCATTCCATCAACCCGCATAGCTTGAGCAATATCCCTTGGGCCAACGGCTATAAGTTTAGATTTCAGCTCATTTGACAGGCCATCAAGCTCACTATAATCGAAATCTTTTGGAATGATTTGGTCCTCGTCCCTTTTTAAATTATTGGCATCTTTTTCCTGCCGTACCACATAATTCGCATATAACGCATCGCGCTGTATCTGATCAGAGATACTTGAAGAAAAACCCGAAAGCTCTGAATTAAAAATAAGCAGATCATCAAAACCGACATTAGGAAACGCCAAAACTTGGTACAAATTCCTTTTCATTCCATCCGAATTAACACTAATTCCGCCTGAATTCAGCTCTTTCGGTGTATAATCCCGCTGGGTCAAGAGATTTTTGAGAACACTAAGCTCTTGTTCTTTTTTGTAAAACGCAAGCTTCCGTTCTTCATCGACGCAACCCAGCTGAATTCCGATTGGCGTCAAGCGCTGGTCAGCATTGTCAGCTCTTAAAGAAAGTCTAAATTCCGCACGAGATGTAAACATTCTATAGGGTTCTGTAACTCCGCGGGTTGTTAAATCATCAATCATCACACCGATATAGCTATTGCGACGGGAAAAATACACTTCCCCTTTGCCCATAGCTGCACTCGCTGCACTTAATCCAGCAACCATTCCCTGTGCCGCCGCCTCTTCATAGCCGGTGGTCCCATTTATTTGACCTGCCAAGTAAAGACCCTCCACATCACGCACCGCAAGGGAGGTATCCAATCTTCTTGGATCTACGAAATCATACTCAATCGCATAACCAGGCTGTAAAATCTTTGCGTCTTCAAGCCCAAAAATAGAATGAACATAAGCCTCCTGCACGTCTTCTGGGAGGGAGGTCGAGATCCCGTTGGGATACACGGTATGATCATCAAGACCCTCTGGTTCTAAGAATATCTGGTGGCTTGATTTATCTGAAAACCTAACAATTTTATCTTCTATGGACGGACAATATCTTGGCCCGATACCTTCGATATGCCCACCATACATTGCTGACCGACTGAGATTTTTTTGGATAATCTCGTGCGTGGCTTCGTTTGTATGAGTGAT
>LFER01000006.1 GCA_001510135.1 Alphaproteobacteria bacterium casp-alpha6 | reverse complement strand
TCCTCGACGTCGCAGCATGACCACAACGAGCAAAAGAGCAATCTTGGGAATGTAGAACACCTCTTTTGCAATTCGCGCAACGGGAACTTTGACAAATTCGATGTTAACTGGCGCGTCCCCGTAAAAGTCAACCTGTTGAAACGGAGTGAAAAACCGCTTCCCGATAAAGGGTTCAAGCACACGCGCGGCAGAGGTTTTGACAAAACTTCGCTCTCTACCCGAAGTCAGACGGTGCATACGACCTCAGTCAGATTTGATATGTTGATTGACCTAGCTGAGAAAACAACGGCAGACTTAGATCGTGTTTTTTGAAAAAATCGGTGCATCCAAAGGCGTCACAAGGCCAGAAAGTTTGATTTAACTGACCAACAAATCCGATCGCAGCGCACCTGTTTAACGTTGTTTGCGCTTTCTCAAGTCTCAAAAATCCAAATTAATTTCGTTAAATCCCAATGATTTAACGTACGCATTCTCAATATCAGTCGTGCGCTTAGTCCAATCGGAACGTTTTGCTCAATTCCGTAGAACTGTTATACGCAACCAATTCTCCGCTGCCCACCGAGACACCGGTCACCGCCCGAATGACAACTTGATGCGTTACCATGAACGTGACACCTTTTTTCAAGTCAGAGAGTTTTCCGTCCAATTTTTGAAGCGTTTCGACCCGATCCGCATAATCTTGAAAAAAAGAGTTTAATCCCGAGAAAGTTTCCCATTGACCGATGTCCAGAAGCTGCGCCGTCTCTTTGCAGCGGCACCATTCACTGGACAGAACTTCACTGAAGCTGAGGCCGCTTTCCTTGATCTTCAGACCGATTTCAATCGCCTGAGACCGTCCAACTTGGTCGAGATTCCGTTGCGTGTTGCACTCTGTAAGTGAAAAATTATCCGGATCTCCAAATCCGGGTGCCAAAGCATGTCGCATAAACACAACATCGGCATCTATTTCTGTTATGGCTGCCAAAAGGATATGCCTACCTTCTGCTCCAACCGTCTGTGCCTGGATACTCAGAATAAAAACGAGACCCAATCTAACAAAAACTCTGAACTGTCGCATCAGGACCATGTTTCCTGTTTTTTGAAAATGAATATCCCAAGGTTCAGATGCTGTGCACCATATTGTCAACCCCTCGATAAAATGGCCGAGAGGTTGTGCCGCGTTTGCGGCTGAATAAACTTAGGGCGACAATATATATATTTTAAACGATAAATTTTTTGGCGGCAGACGATGTTCATTCACTGAATTGTTATGCAGAAGGAGTCATTTTTTGATGAGCGGCGCATGCCTCTGCAGCAATTTGTAAAGATATATTGTCAAATCATGAAGTGTCGTGGTTTGAAGTTAGAAATAGGCACCAAACCTCTTTCTCACCATTTTTCAAATTATCCAGATACATCCATCTAGTCCTGACCCCAATATAAATTATCAAAAAATCCGCTGCACTTAACTCCCCATCAACAGCTGGGTCGTTTTTATTGGCAACTTCTCCCTTTAAAATCTTTAGAACTGGACTTTGAAAGTTAAATTTTTTAGCACGAGAATTGCAATGCTTCTGAACAATTTAGAGGTTGTTTTGGATGACGCTAACAGCATATCATATAGGCTATGATGAGAAAACACGCTCAGAATGTCCTAATGGATTCACATTGTTGGATTACAATAATGAATTTCCACATTTTAAAGAAATAATACCCATACTTATGGAGTTGCAATCCCGTGATTGGCAACCAAACGAATTCGTTGGTTTTTCTCGCTGAGATTTTTTGAAAAAACTGGATTAGAATTCAACGATATCGAAAAATCGTATCAAAAATATAAAAACAGTAAAGACGTCATATTGTTCTCTTCGTTTTTGCCAGAGACATATTATTGGTTGAATCCGTGGGAACAGGGAGAGTGGGTTAATCCCGGCGTTGGTAAAATTTCTAACATAGTTGCAAAAAAACTCGGAATTTCCAACAATCTTGCAGACGTTCCAATACCAGTTAATGGGTTTGTTTTCAGTCATTATTTAATAGCACAGCGACCATTTTGGGAAAAATGGATGGAATTGACCAATGCATATTTGGAGTTGTGCGAAAAGAGTAAGGTGCTTGCAGAATTTACAACAGTTTACAACGGCTCCAACCATTCCGTGCATCCCTTTGTCGTAGAACGTTTTCCGTCTCTGCTATTATCGACACAAAATTTTTCCAGTATTCAGGATGAAGATTATATCCAAGCGCACCGTTCAATATGCGGATCGTATACCAATAGGCCTGCTGAAGAAATTCCCTACTGGTGGACATTTTTGTCGACCCGCGTCAACGATCCCTTTCTTCTTTTGGAAAGAATGAATTTATGTAAAGAGAATTTTGAACAAACTGGCGCCGACCAATTTAAAAATGAGTACTGGAGTTACAGAATATGGTATTCGATGTATGGTGGGGACAGTTTTACTGAACAGGCTCAAAGGTATCTTTCGAACAGGACAATAATTGTAAATAATTCAAAAATTGAAGTGTGATGAATTCTTCTTCAGAACATTGAAAGCAGAAATCTTAAATTGCAACGGTTTAGCAGGATAAGGGAGATCAGTAGTTTTGCAACTACGGCGCATTTATAACAATATTGCCGTTCCCATCGCGAACTCCATGCCCAACGCCATCGGTGACGGCTAGAGCGTTCGCATTACAAGTTTGCAGTCGCGCTTGTTGGTGTGCGATGACGGCGTTTGTAGCTGAATTTTCAGCCTGCTTTGTGCTTTGACCTACCGCTAACTTATAATGCAAGTACGATCGAGAATAATCAGAGGCATTTACGGGGTTTATGTCACTACAGAGGATTTTCGATGCCATAAAAGGAGAGGTCACTTCAGGATCATTTAAGCCTGAAGTTTCCAGCAACCCTGTGGCCATCAAAGAGTTTGGCAAACACAGAGCAAACACGCAGTGATACAAGATGATTTTCATATAAGTACAGTCACATAATTCAGGTCAAAATACAATGGAGGAATCACCTTTTCGCCTGTGATACCTGAAGATATCTAAAAACGTCCTATCCACTACTGAGTAGTGTTTATTCGGCCTTTTGAATAGCGCATTTTGTTGCAGGGTATTGAGCCACAAATAAAGTTTTGCACCAATTGTAGTATAGGAAATGTAGGCATTTTGAGGCGCTACTTAGCAGCTGAAACGTCAGAACAAGTCAGTGGTGCGGGTGGAGGGACTTGAACCCCCACGCCTCGCGGCGCCAGAACCTAAATCTGGTGCGTCTACCAATTTCGCCACACCCGCACTCAAAGCAAAATGGGGTCAGAACCCTATTCGCCTGCGCTGATTAGCAAAACTCAAAAGAAGATGCGAGAGGAAAATGATGCATTTTTTGAATGGAATCTCTGCTGTGATGACCATACATGGTTCGTGGCCTGTATAATGAAAAGCTTACTCGTGTTCTATCCAGATCGCAGGGAATTAAATAATTTACAAACCGCCTAATTTTTCATCATTTCCGATTAATTTTTAACATCTGTGCGGTTGAAAGTCGTCCTGCACCAAATCACGGTGTCAAACGCTTGTAGTCCTTCGATGCATATGCTCTGAGCAACCCAGATTACGTGGAGAGCTTTCATGAAGAAAATTGAAGCCATTATAAAACCGTTCAAGCTTGATGAAGTGAAAGAGGCCCTTCAAGATGTTGGCGTCCAAGGTTTGAGCGTCATTGAAGTAAAGGGTTTCGGCCGCCAGAAAGGTCATACAGAGCTATATCGTGGCGCGGAATACATCGTTGATTTTCTGCCCAAAGTTAAAATCGAAGTCGTGCTGGACGACGATCAGGTTGACGCCGCAATTGAGGCAATTGTAGACGCCGCAAGAACAGAAAAGATCGGGGACGGGAAAATATTCGTAAGCCCGATCGAACAAGCTTTGCGCATTCGCACCGGGGAAACCGGCGTAGACGCAATCTAAGTAAAACTGCCTAACTCAAGAGGAACTACGAACTATGAGCACAGAAAGCATTCTCAAACTCATTTCGGATGAAGACGTTGAATACGTAGACATTCGCTTTACCGATCCACGTGGCAAGCTTCAGCATGTTACTGTCATGGCTGATCAGGTGGATGCCGACTTTATCGACGAAGGATTTATGTTTGACGGGTCGTCCATCGCTGGATGGAAGTCGATCGAAGCATCAGATATGAAATTGATGATTGATACAGACAGCGCCTATATTGACCCTTTCTATGCGGAAAAAACCGTTTGTGTACATTGCTCTGTTGTAGAGCCAGACACTGGCGAATCTTACGAGCGCGATCCGCGTGGAACGGCAGAGAAAGCAGAAGCCTATCTTAAAGCATCCGGTATTGGTGATACGGCCTATTTCGGACCAGAAGCGGAGTTTTTCCTCTTTGATGATGTGCGGTTTTCAAATTCGATCAATAAAGTATCGTATGAAGTGGACGCTCTGGACGCCTCTTGGAATTCTGATACGGAATATGAGGTCGGAAATACCGGACATCGGCCAGGTGTCAAAGGTGGTTATTTCCCCGTAAACCCGATTGATGACGGTCAGGATATCCGCTCAGAGATGCTCTCAACCATGAAGCGGTTGGGAATGAAAGTGGATAAGCACCATCACGAAGTGGCATCTTGTCAGCACGAATTGGGCCTGATTTTCGGCAGCCTCACCAAGCAGGCCGACGAACTTCAAAAATACAAATATGTCATCCATAACGTGGCTCAAGCCTACGGTAAATCCGCAACCTTCATGCCAAAACCGATCGCCGGAGACAACGGTACAGGGATGCATTGCAACATTTCCATTTGGAAAGATGGCAAGCCACTTTTTGCCGGTGACAAATATGCTGACCTGAGCGATGAGGCCCTATGGTTTATCGGTGGTATTCTTAAGCATGCAAAATCTCTGAATGCATTTACGAACCCATCCACCAACAGCTACAAACGCCTTATTCCGGGGTTCGAAGCACCTGTTCTTCGTGCTTATTCTGCACGTAACCGGTCTGGTTGTGTCCGTATACCTTGGACTGAAAGCCCCAAAGCAAAACGGGTTGAGGCGCGCTTTCCTGACCCATCAGCAAACCCATATCTTTGCTTTGCAGCCCTTCTCATGGCAGGTCTTGACGGGATCAAAAACAAAATCGATCCAGGCGAAGCAATGGACAAAAACCTATACGATCTTCCTGCAGAGGAACTGGCCGGTATTCCAACAGTTTGCGGTAGCCTGCGCGAAGCGATGGAAGAACTCAAGGCGGATCACGATTACCTCTTGGCGGGTGATGTGTTCACGCTTGATCAGATCAATGGCTACATCGATCTGAAAATGGAAGAGATCGAAACTTACGAACATACACCGCATCCGGTTGAATTTGCGATGTATTACAGTTGCTAAGTTTTCTGCCAGAACAGTAAGAGAAAACGGGCGCCCAAGAGCGCCCGTTTTTCTTTTGAATTCCCGCTACGTCACGCATTTTTCGTTTGCCAAGACCATAGCCTTTCATAAACAGCATGAACGCAGATGAATGCAGTGTCTTTCGGGGAAAACAAAATCACACCGCGCGCCATTCGCCCGATCACTTATTCGGCTGAAAGTAATTTCTTATGTGGCCTTTTACATTTAAAGATGTCTTTATGGAGTTGTCTTTAAGGAGCACGCCGTGAAAATAACCACCTGTGTTTTCGATGCCTATGGAACTCTTTTCGATGTGGCGGCAGCTGCAAGGTTAGCGGCAAAAGAGGCGCCAGACAGCCCCTTTGCCCAACACTGGCCCAAACTAGCTGAAATTTGGCGTGCAAAACAGTTGCAGTATACTTGGCTACGGGCCATCACCGGCGCGCATACCGATTTTTGGGAAGTGACACAAAATGGGTTGGATTTTGCGCTAGAAGCGCTGAAGCTTGATCAAGACGACGCGCTTAGAGAACGCTTATTGCAGCTTTACTGGGAACTTCAGGCCTACCCGGAGGTGCCCCAAATGCTGAAGGATTTAAAATCGCTTGGGATCAATACAGCGATTTTGTCCAACGGAAGCCCAGATATGTTAAACGGGGCCGTGCAGTCGGCAGGTCTAGAAGACTATTTGGATGCGGTGCTTTCGGTTGAAAGCACCGGCATTTTCAAACCGGATTCAACTGTCTATGATCTGGTCGGCAACGCATTTTCCTGCTCCAAAAAAGAGGTGCTCTTTGTTTCCTCCAATGGATGGGATGCCGCGGCGGCAGCGGGATATGGGTTTGATACGGTTTGGGTCAATCGTGGCGGGGATCCTCTGGACCGTTTGCCATGGACTCCAAAGCATGTCGCCTCCGATTTGCGCGCGATCACTGCACTGTTAACATAAAGGCAATTACGGAAGGTCTAAAAAAGAAAGCCACCATGAATATTGATATGATCCACGCAGCTGCAAGGCGGCTGCAAGGCTGTGCAAGACGCACCCCACTTTTAACGTCCCCTTTTTTGGATGAACTTGCAGGCCGGCGGATTCTGGTGAAACCCGAATGCCTCCAGCATACGGGTAGCTTCAAATATCGGGGCGGATATTCAGCCATTTCAGCCCTCTCGGAGGATAAACGTAAGTTTGGCGTTTTGGCATTTTCATCCGGAAATCACGCACAGGGCGTGGCCATGGCAGCGCAACAGCACGGCGTGCCAGCGGTTATCATTATGCCCCATGACGCGCCTGCAATCAAAATTGCAAACACCAAAGCGCTTGGCGCAGAGGTGATCGGATACGACAGGGATCGTGAAAACCGAGACGAGATTGGACAAAGGCTTGCCAAAGAGCGCGGGATGACATTGATCAAACCATTTGATGAACCCGAAGTGATCGCTGGACAGGGCACCACTGGGCTTGAAATCGCTGAGCAGGCCAAAGAGCTTGGTGTTGAACAGGCCGATGTGATCGTCTGCTGTGGAGGAGGTGGATTGACAAGCGGGATCGCACTTGCGCTAGCCGCACACGCCCCCAAAATGACTGTATTCCCAGCAGAGCCTGAAGGCTTTGATGACACCGCCCGCTCGCTTGCCGCTGGACGTCATGTGAGCAACGATTTGTCCTCGGGCAGCATATGCGACGCGATTGTTACTCCCACGCCTGGTCAATTGACCTTTCCCATCCTAAAGGCCCACTGCCCAAAAGGGTTTGTGGTCAGCGAACAGGAAGTCTTAAAAGCTATGGCGCTTGCCTTTTTGCGCCTGAAGCTCGTCTTAGAGCCGGGCGGTGCGGTGGCCCTTGCGACTGCCCTCTTTCATCCTCAGGAAATCTCTGGCGATAAAGTGATTGTTGTTGCCTCTGGTGGGAATGTGGATCACGATGTTTTCACCCGCGCGCTGGATACGATGTCGGGGGTCTAACAGCAGGAAGAAGATGAATATGCACTACGCAGATTTAGGACAGATTGGCCTTCATTATTCAGATATGGGTGACAAAGAAGCACCCTGTGTTGTCTTTGCAAATTCGCTTGGAACGGATTTTCGTCTTTGGGACCCGATCCTTCCATTCCTGCCCAATGGGCTAAGGATCGTGCGTTATGACAAGCGCGGGCATGGCTTATCCCAATGCCCTGCCCCTCCCTATTCCATGGGCGCCTTGGTCAATGATGCGGAACGCCTGTTGGATCATCTAAATGTCAAAAACTGCGTTTTTGTCGGCCTCTCAATCGGAGGAATGATTGCGCAGGGTCTGGCCGTAAAACGTTTGGACCTTATTCGCGGTATGGTTCTGTCAAATACCGCTGCAAAGATCGGTCAGCCGGCCATGTGGGACGAACGGATCGCCGCCGTGAAAGAAGGCGGCATAAACGCCTTAGCAGACAGCATCATGGAACGATGGTTCAGCAATGCGTTTCGCGCCAAAGCAGAGCTTCACATCTGGCGTAATATGCTCACCCGACAAGAAGATGACGGTTATATCGGCTGCAGTGCAGCCATTTCAGGCACAGATTTTTTTACTCCCACCTCAGGATTGCGTCTGCCGGTTTTGGGGATTGCTGGGACTGAGGATGGGTCCACACCTCCTGACCTAGTGCGTGAAACGGTTAATCTCGTTCCAGGCTCGAAGTTTCATTTGATCCGCGGCGCGGGGCATTTGCCCTGTGTTGAGAAGCCGGAAGAATATGCGCAAGTTCTCACTGGCTTCCTGCGCGAGATCGGTCATATTTAATCGCATAAAGATCGCGCCCTTTGGATAAATGGGTCGCCTTGACATAGATCAGTAATAAACAGATAGGTGACAAAGTTTGCGCATGAGGTGAAGAGGCAGATGAGCGATATGACCAAGGATGCGGACATGCGTTCTTCTTCAGAGCCGAAAACGTTCAACTGGACGATGATGGTTGTCATCCTGACCGTCATGATTGACTCTATGGGCATTGGAATTGTAATTCCTGTAACGCCCGCTCTTTTGATGGATGTGCTTCCCGGCGCAACGCTGGCCGAAGCCGCGATTTGGGGGGGCATCCTGACTTCATTATTCAGCGTCATGCAATTTCTGTTCGGGCCGTTTCTTGGAACCTTATCAGATCAGTTTGGGCGCAAACCTGTGCTGATGGTCTCTTTATTTGTCATGGTGGGTTATTATGCTGTCATGGTCTTTGCACATACAGTTTGGCTTTTACTGCTTGGCCGGTTGATCGGAGGGATCACCGCAGCAACCCATGCAACGGCAACAGCCCTTGTCGCTGATGTTTCTGCACCAAAGGACAAAGCAGCGCGTTTCGGCCTATTGGGAGCCGGTTTTGGTATGGGATTTGTGCTTGGACCGGTTCTTGGCGGAATGCTTGGTGAATGGGGTCCGCGCGCACCTTTTGTCGCTGCAGCCTTTCTTTCGGCTCTCAATTTTCTGATGGCGTGGCTGATTTTGCCAGAAACAGTAACGGATCGTATCCGAAGACGGTTTGAATGGCGCCGCGCCAATCCATTGGGTGCAATCCGGGCAATCAGTCAGTTTCCGGGACTTGGGTCCATGCTGGTAGTCTATTTGATATATGCCATCGCAACGGCGGTTTATGCCGCAGTCTGGCCTTTTTTCACTGCAGAGCGTTTTGGCTGGTCTCCTGCCATGATCGGAGTGTCCTTGACCATTTACGGCGTCTGTTTTGCCATTGTGCAAGGCGCATTGGTCAAACCCGCTATCAAACGGTTTGGCGAATATAGAACTGTGGTGATCGGATTTGGGTTTGAAATGTTTGGACTGCTTCTAATGTCAGTAATGACCAACGGCACGATCCTTTTGGGATTTATCCCGATCGCGGCCCTTGGGGTAATTGGGCAACCTGCCCTTCAGGCGATTTTATCGGTCGGAACCTCCGATGACAGTCAGGGCATATTGCAGGGCGTCGTGGCCAGCCTTTCAGCCATTTCCATGATCATCGCTCCTGTTTCTATGACATGGGTTTTTTCAACCTTTACCGAAGAAAGCGCAGCAATCTATTATCCCGGCGCGCCTTTCGCGGTCTCTGCACTCTTGCTGGCGCTTGGCCTTTACATCTTTGTGCGAAAGGGCCGTGACATCCAAAAACAAGCCGAGCCGAGAACAGGCTAGAATTAGGGCTTGAAAGCGGCGCAGAGCTGGACAAAGCTCTGCCCAAGTAAGGAGTCGCATTATGCCAGAGATTAAAGCTGCCGTTTGCCATGCATTTGGAGAACCGCTGAAGATTGAAACCGTTCATCTTAACGCACCAAAAGAAGGTGAGATTGAGGTCAAACTTGGGGCCGTCGCCGTTTGCCATTCAGACATATCCTATGTTGATGGCGCATGGGGTGGGACCTTGCCGGCAGTTTATGGGCATGAAGCCGCAGGCGAAATTACGGCCCTTGGCAGCTCTGTAAATGGTTTAAACGTCGGGGATCGGGTGGTCGTGACTTTGATCCGCGCCTGCGGACATTGCACACCTTGCGGGTCGGGAAAACCAACAATCTGTGAAACCTCGGTTGATACCACCAAAGGCCCGCTAAGCACAGCTGACGGCGGTATTTTGGAACATGGGATGAATTGCGGCGCCTTTGCCGAGAAAGTGGTGGTGGATCAAAGCCAAGTCGTCAAAGTTCCCAGAGACATCTCATATGATGTCGCCTCTCTTTTGGCCTGTGGTGTGGTGACCGGCATTGGCGCCGTGGTCAATGCCGCTAAAATACGCCCCGGACAGGACGTCGTCGTCATTGGTGCCGGCGGCGTAGGGCTCAACACAATCCAGGGGGCGCATATCGCCGGAGCACGCCGCATTGTTGCTGTGGATATGAACGAAGAAAAGCTTGCCGCCGCCAAAGAATTCGGAGCAACAGATGGCGTGTTAGCAAGCGATGGCAAACCTTGGAAACAGGCCAAAGACATTATCGGTCGCGGGGCAGACGCGGTGTTTGTCACGGTTGGTGCGATTTCTGCCTATGACACGGCCCCGCGCTATTTGGCCTATGGGGGAAAGGTCGTCGCAGTTGGCATGCCCAAATCCGGCGATAAAGCAATTTACGAACCCGTAATGATGTCTGCCGTGGGGCAAGGCATGATTGGAACAAAAATGGGCGATGTAGTTATAAAACGAGATATTCCATGGATGGTCGATCTTTACCAACAGGGGCGTCTCAAACTGGATGAATTGATTTCTGGCAGATATAGGCTGGAAGAGATCAATGATGCCTTTGCAGATACCAGATCTGGCGTAGCGCGACGAAACGTCATTCTCTTTGATATGTGATCTCATGAAGCTTTCGGATCTCGATATAATTGTCACAGCGCCTCCAGCCCCGGGATGGGGGGGGCGTTATTGGATTTTGGTCAAACTGACCACCAATACCGGAGTTGTCGGCTGGGGAGAATGTTATGCCTCTTCGGTTGGACCAGAGGCGATGAAACATGTAATCCAAGATGTGTTTGAACGGTATTTCTTGGGAGAACATCCTGAAAATATTGAAAAGCTGTTTCGGCGCACATATTCCTCGGGCTTTACGCAACGCCCAGATCTGACCGTAATGGGCGCGTTTTCTGGACTTGAAATTGCCTGCTGGGACATTCTGGGGAAAGACCGCGATCGTCCGGTATGGGCGTTGTTGGGTGGTCTGATGAACGAACGCATTCGGGCCTATAGTTATCTCTATCCGCTGGAAAATCACGATATTGACAGGTTCTGGACCTCTGCCGATTTGGCCGCAGAAAGTGCGATCGAGTTCGTTAAACAGGGGTACACCGCCGTCAAATTTGATCCAGCGGGACCTTATACGATGCGCGGGGGGCATATGCCCTCGCTTCACGACATCACGACCTCTGTGGAATTTTGTAAATCGATCCGCGACGCCGTAGGAGATCGTGCTGATCTCTTGTTTGGAACCCACGGACAATTTAGCACGGCGGGTGCGATACGCCTTGGACAGGCGCTTGAGCCTTATAGTCCTCTTTGGTTTGAAGAACCCATCCCTCCAGATAATCTTGATGAATTTGTAAAAGTGGCGCAGGCAGTTCGCATTCCCGTCGCAACCGGCGAAAGGATGACCACGAAAGCAGAATTTTCTGCCGTTTTGAAATCGGGTGGCGCATCCATTTTGCAACCCGCCTTGGGGCGGGCTGGCGGAATTTGGGAAATGAAAAAATTATCTGCTATCGCCGAAGTTTATAACGCCCAAATGGCTCCCCATCTTTATGCAGGCCCGGTAGAATGGGCCGCCAATGTTCATCTCGCCGCCTCTATTCCCAACCTGCTCATGGCAGAAACCATAGAAACACCGTTTCATGACCAGCTGATTAAAGGGACCATACGGGTAGACAACGGGTTTATCCCCGCCCCGCAAGCTCCGGGACTGGGAATAGAGGTCGATGAAGCGCTGGCGCGCACGCATCCTTTTGAGGGGGAAGGATTGCACCTCCAGATGCAGGATGATCCTTGCAATTACCAAGCCCCGAACGCCTTTGCAGGGGGCGCACCACCCAAAAAGTGATCAAGCCGAAACCGCCTGCAACCAAAGCTGATCAAGTAATGCGATTTCTTGAGGATCAAACCGATGGATCTCTTCCCAGTATTTTCCAGAGGGGGTGAAATAATTCAGTTCCACCTCACGCTTTCTTGCCGATTGCGTTTTTCTGGCATCGATTTTGAGCGCTTCTGGCAGATCACGCCCCAATACAAAACGGGGAAAGGTGAGTCGGGAAGGATCTGACGACAGGTTTGTTACTGCGCAACCTTCTGCCATTGCATGGACGTAAAACCGGTTTGCTTTGGCCTCCAGCGATCGCAGGGATACGTCATCTCGTAACGGATCCGCTTCACCTGTTCCATAAAAATGGGTCTGACTCTGTTTTGGATAATGCATGTCACACCCCAAAAAAGCGATATGCGCGGGTTTATAATGCCCCAAGACCCAATATCCTGCCGTAAAAGCCATCGTTCCTCCAGCGTATAGAAAGCCGCCAAATTCGTTTTGAACGGGAACGAAATCCTCCTGAGTCACAAATCTTTGATGAGATTGAAGGGCATTCGGGCGTCGGTCATCTGGAAAATCAAACGGATAAATCAGATCATCCCAGTCCTCGCGCACAGCCCAAGCGTTGTTAATGGCGACAATTTTATCGAAAGGATGCTCTGTCCATTCGCGTGCTTCCAGCACATTTGGCCCAGACCCTAGGATGAGAACGGATAAATCTTGCACGCGTCAAAGGCCTATCGCTGTTTTCGTTACCCCTGTGATGTAACTCGCTCAGGAGAGCTTTCAACTATATTGAAAATGCGCCCCAAATGAGGGGCGCATTTGTGCTGCTTTGGCAATCGATATCAGAGAAAGGACAATTTAACGTTTGTCCTTATGCTCTTTCCCATTGGCACAGGAACTGACCAAGGGCATCTTGAATCTCAGCGTCACTGTTTGCGTCAGAGAGCTGTGCAACCAATCCACGGTTTTTGTCATCAATGACGCCCACAACCCGAGCGGACAAACCCGCTTCACTCAATGCTTCATCAAACACTCTGGTAATTGCTCTTTTACGCAGGTCTGGCTTAAACACCTTCCCGACTGCAGTTTTGGGCAATTCGTCCAAAATCTCGACATGCTTGGGATGCGCGGCGCGTTCTGGAACGTTTGCTTCGCAATAAGCCTTCAGCTCTTCTGCTGTTACGGTTGCACCGGCAACGAGCTCCACATAAACGCAAGGAAGCTCGCCCGCAGTTGGACAGGGTTGACCGATCGCACCGGCAAAGGCCACGCTGTCATTTCCCAGCAAAGCTTCTTCAATAAGTGCAGGATCGATATTATGCCCTCCACGGATGATCAGATCTTTGGCGCGCCCAGTGATCCAAAGGTATTCATCCTCATCAAGCCGTCCAAGATCACCCGTGCGCAGGAACCGTCCATCAAAATAGAGGTCTTTGTTTTTCTCTGCCTCAGTATAGGTATTTCCAGCCCAGACACCCGGACTCGCCACACAAATTTCGCCAATTTCATTTGGGTCGCATTCTAAAAGCTGACCACCCTCAGTTTTTACGATTTTAATCTCTGAATAGGGGAAGCGAATGCCAATAGAGCCGATCTTTTTCACACCATCGACTGGGTTTCCAGAAACCAGAACGGTTGCCTCTGTCAGACCATAGCCTTCTATGATGTTTACCCCGGTGGCTTTTTCAAAACGATTGAACAGCTCAACGGGCAAGGGCGCAGAACCTGAAAAGGCTGTTTTCACCGAACTTATATCCGCGTCCACAGGTCGCTGCATCAGCGCCGAAATGGCAGTCGGAACGGTAAAGATAAAGGTGACTTTCCAGCGCTCCACCAATTTCCAGAAATTGTCGAAGACGCCCTCGCCCCGATACCCCGCAGGCGTCGGCAGAATGAGATGCGCCCCCGAAGCAACGCAGCCCATAAGAACCACATGGGCCGCCATCACGTGAAATAGCGGCAGCGGACAAATCACATTTTCCTCAGAATTCATCAACAGCTCAACACCCAACCAGCCATTATAAATGATGCCGGAATATTTATGTTGCGCCACCTTTGGCATTCCCGTCGTCCCCCCTGTATGGAACAATGCGGCGACGCGGTCTTCTTGAAC
Organism: Alphaproteobacteria bacterium casp-alpha6; assembly: GCA_001510135.1. Lineage (GTDB taxonomy): Bacteria > Pseudomonadota > Alphaproteobacteria > Rhodobacterales > Rhodobacteraceae > LFER01. The sequence goes on along the minus strand of LFER01000006.1, from coordinate 100,051 downwards.
ATCTTCGAAATTGAGCGATTTATTTTGGGTTTTCAGCACGTCGTTGAAATTCATAACTTTAGCGCTATGGGTCACCTCATATTTTGGACGAATAAGCGGGACAATCCAACTTTTTGGTGGCGTCAAATATCGGTTTAGATCCACCTCAAGAACTGTTTTCACATTTGGCGCAAGCGCCACCGCTTTGGCCGCGTTTTGACCTACTTCGGTTTTTGGAAACCCTTTTAGTGTGACCAGAACCCGCGCATTTGTTTCGCGCAGGATTGCGCCCATTTGTTCAGGTGCGAGCAACGGGTTGATTGGATTAACGATACCCGCAACCATTCCTCCCAAAAGGGTCAAAACAGTTTCATTGCAGTTGGGTAAAATATAGGCGACAACATCATCCCGCCCGATACCAAGACTGCGAAACATATTTGCGGTTTGCGTGATCTTTTCATGCAGTGTCCGCCAACTCAGCGTTTCGGCCTTATCCGTGGGTCCGGACAACAGCTGAAATGAGACTGCATTGTTATTCGGGTATTTATCTGCGGTATCTGAAAGCATCGAATAAAGTGTTTTGGGAACGTCCCGCTCCTCCCAATTCATTTCTTGTTCGATTGACCGCGTATCTTGGATTGACGCAAATGTCACGGTTACTCCCTCCCCAGGCTTTTTGTTTATGTTTGTTTCAAAAGCTTTATTGAGTAAAAGATGCACCAAGCCATTTAATAGGTCAACGTCCCTATGCAGCAGCTTCCTCTGCGTCACTTACAAACTGCAGACGAGCAAGACGGGCATAAAGCTCTCCTTCTTTCATGAGGCTCTCATGGGTTCCTTGCGCGACCACTTTTCCATGATCCATGACCAATATGCAGTCCGCTTTTTTAACGGTTGCCAATCTATGTGCGATAACAATTGTTGTTCGGTCCTGCGCCAGAGCGTCGACAGCTTTTTGAACCGCCCGTTCACTTTCAGAGTCAAGCGCGCTCGTGGCTTCATCCAAAAGCAGAACGGGTGCGTCGCGAAGAATTGCGCGTGCGATTGCAATCCTTTGTTTTTGCCCACCAGACAACATGACCCCACGCTCACCGACATATGTTTCATATCCCTCAGGGAGCTCCGAAATAAATTGATGCGCCGCTGCCAAATTTGCTGCGCTGATCACCTCTGCATCGCTGGCGTCTTGCCGGCCAAAACGTATATTCTCCAACACACTGTTGGCGAAAATCACGGGGTCCTGTGGCACAAGCGATATAGCTTTGCGAAAATCTTCCCGACGCATATCGCGAAGATCAAAACCATCCAACAATATACTGCCGCCCTGAGGATCGTAAAACCGTAGAAGCAGTTGGATAATTGTTGTCTTTCCCGCCCCCGATGGCCCCACTATAGCCACCGTTTGTCCAGGTTTAACATCAAAAGAAACATCATCAAGCGCACTATACTTCGGACGTGAAGGATAATTGAAAATAACATTTTCAAACGTTAAACGACCCCGGCCTAAATTCGGGGGCGGTGTTGCGGTGCTTGGATCAGAAATACTGTCTTCGGCTTTTAACAGCTCCGCCAACCGATCTGTCGCCCCAGCCGCACGCTGCAGTTCGCCCCAAACTTCGGAAAGCGCAGCAACCGATCCTCCAACCATGACCGAATAAATCACAAATTGTACAAGCGTACCGGCACTGAGTTTTCCTGCACTAACGTCATGGGCGCCAATCCAAAGCACCCCAATAATTCCTGAAAAAACAAGAAAGATTACAATAAATGTCATCAAAGCACGCGCACGAATACGTTCACGCGCAGAAAGGAAGCTGTCTTCGGTCGTTTTGGAAAAATCGTTCTTTGTTTCTACTTCATGGGTAAACGCCTGAATGGTCTGCACCGCGCCCAATGCCTCGGACGCCTGCGCCGAGCCCGCCGCGATCCAATCCTGATTTTCTTTGCTCAATCTGCGGACTTTTCGACCAAGTGTTAATATCGGAACCAGAACGAGTGGCACTATAAGCAAAACCAAACTGGTCAGTTTCGCAGATGTCAAAAGCATAAAAAATAAACCGCCGATGAATATCAAAGCGTTGCGCAACGCAATTGAAACCGACGATCCAATGACCGTGAGAACAAGCGTGGTGTCTGTTGTAATCCGGCTTAATACTTCGCCGGTACGCAGATTTTCATAGAAAGACGGGCTCATATCAATAACGCGGGCAAAGACTTCTTTGCGGATATCGGCCACGACCCGTTCGCCCAATTTAGTCACCAACATATAGCGAAGAGCCGTCCCTATGGCCAATAGCCCCGCAATACCGAGTGCGGCTGCAAAATAGGTATCTAATAGACCTGTTTCGGAGTTTGAAAAATTGTCAATGACCCGCCGTACGGCAATTGGTAACGTCAAAGACAATCCCGCGGTCAAAACCAGCGCTACCGCGGCAGCAAATAACAAACCTGAGTAAGGTCGCATGAAAGGCAGCAAATCCCCCAATCTGGAAATTTTTGCGCCAGACGCGCTTTGCTGCGTTTTCGGCGTGTCCTGTTCTGGCATAAAGCCACCTCCTCGAATGAGCCGACAGTTAAGGCGGAGAGATACAAAAAGGTCAAGTCAGTCGCATAATTTTGCCACGACGGTTTCGTAAATATAAAACTATACGAAAGGCATTTACCAATGATCGTATTTGAAATCTATACACCCTTCGCGCAATTATACATCCACAATGAACAATCATTATGATGTCTGCAGTACGATAGAGCAATTTCCGATACTCCATTTCCAGAATATACGATTTTTGATAATTAACTTTAGTAAGCAATATTACGTAACACCTTATCTATTTATTTTACATTTAATTTCAATTAGTTAACTGATTATCCAAAAAATTACTTTCTGGCATTTTAGCATAAGTCAAAATATCTGTCTCTGATTTCAGATCGCAAATGGCGGTTTACCCTACCTTTTAACACCGATCCCCAAGCCGTATTCTTAATATCAAATTTATACTTTTACGAGCCCAAAGGCGGAGCTGTGATTATGGGTGTCATAGATAAAATTACGATCAATGCGGTCGCACAAACGGATAATTCTGTCCATCAATCCCACTTTGGCGGTAATGCGCTACATGAAAAGAATGTGGCGATTGACGGGATCCCAATCGAGAATTTTGGGAAAAGCGCGCTTTCATTGGGTTTGAGCAATCTGCGCTATCCGGGTGGTATGCTAGAAGATATCTGTGATTTACTCGAAAACACGACTTCATCAAATCTTTCTCCCAGATTGGTGAATTTTCTGGATTGGGTGAAAACACAAAATGCGAATGGTGCCTCTTTCACCGTTACGCTTGGCATTCCAACCAAGGAACTTTTTGAAAAAGGTTACACCGCTTCACTATATCAGGAAAAAGTAGCCACTTTTGCGAAACTGATCGGCAAAGATTATGCCGGACTGGTGAACGCCATAGAAATCGGCAATGAATATTCGATTGGACAGACAACAATTAACGAAACGACATATGGGTTTCGCGCAAATATTGCAGCCAAATCCCTTGCTGAGGGCTTTCAGGCGGCAGGGTTAAGCGGCGACAATCAGCCTGATATTCTGATGCAGATGGCAGAAATTTTCGGCAGGGGAAGCAATTACAAAGGCGGCAACCATGACGGTGCCAACACAGCCATTATCAATCAATTGAGCTCTGGAGCGATTGATGCAATCGACGGAGTGGTCAACCACTATTATTACATCAAAGATCACAAGGGAAATGATGATTTTGCGGCCCCGTCAGATACAAACGCCGTCGCACTTGAAACACGCCATCTATATAAAAAAATTGTTTCTTGGCAAAAAGCTTGGGAGAGCGTTTCGGATAAAGAATTGGGCCTACATTTCACCGAATGGAACGTTCAAAAAAACCTTGCTGATCAACTCGGGTTGAAAGGTGCGGGCACTCTGCTCAAACAGTTTTCCTATATGATTGACATGGGAGTTGACAGCGCACATGTTTGGCCGATCCAGCATAAGACTCCAAATAGCATTGCAGGAAATCCGGATGGCACAGGCGCGTTAAAACCTACTGGCGCGTTGTTTCAAATGCTGTCTGATAGCCTCAGATCTCAGAACGAAACAGCACCAATGAAAATATTGGATCTGACAATAAACGACGATATCGCAGCCTATGAAACTATCGGCTTTCAAAACGACCATAAAACTGTCCTTTATATTGCGTCTCGTAATAGTTAGTTCGCACAATTATCGCTGAATTTGCAGGGCGTTATTGGTCGGATGAATTCTATTTCAGCCCTTATCTTGGGATATGATCCGTTGAGCTCTGACGGCTTGAATGAAATGGCCGATTTGGCCGGAAAGAACCGTGTCGTCAAACGTAAAATAACCTATGAAGAATACCAACAGCTCAAAACGCTTGTTTTCTTTGACGATTCCAAGGCCACACATATCAAAATACATGAGAAGTCAGATGGCACGAAAGAATATTTCACCTATCTACCGGAATTTGACGATATCATTCCAAAAATTGCCAACCCCAAATTGATATCCGATTATTATTTTGCCACCGAAAACGACGTGGATGCTTTGATCAAAGCCGTAGCCTCGGACGAGCTAAAAAATCTTGAAAATATTCGCTTGAACTTAAATCCGTTTGAAATTGTCCAAATTACAATTCACCATGACGCGCCACTTCAAAATGATGCGCTGCACATTGAGGCGACAATCAGAAACCTTGTTCCCCAAGGTGATGGTGATATTGGTCTCACTGCAGAGGCTTTCCAATTGCCAGAGCCTGATAAATTTGACCTTCCTATTAACCTTCGAAATGTGATCGGCAGTTCGGCTCAGCTTCATGATGACACACTTGTCGGCGGCACGACCGATGACATTTTGCATGCCGGTTCTGGTTGGGACTTTATCGACGGGGGCGAAGGGCACGACACGCTTTACGGGGGCGAAGGGAATGATCGTCTCTTCGGAGGATTAGGAAATGATTTCCTGTTTGACGGCTTGGGTAGCGACCTTCTTTATGGGGGCGAAGGGGCCGATGTTTTTGTGTTTTCCGATTTTCACGCCAGCGAGATCGACAGGGTCTGCGATTTCAATGTAGAAGAGGATCGCCTCGTTCTTCAGGGTGCCGAAGCAGCAAATCAACTTGGTCGTTTTAGCGCCGTACGCCTCGTGGATAATGGTCCAAACCTTGAAATTATTTACGACAATTACCGCATCATTCTTGAGGGGGTAAATCATGACGGATTTGACCTTGGCAATATCATTTTTGTGAGCTAATGGCCCAAAAAATGACATATCATTGAACAATCACGCTTTTAAATTTTACCGCTTGGCGATCCCATCTGCCTCACGATCCCTAAAAAATAAAATGGTCAACATTTAGATCATTTTCATCAATATTTTTCAGGATAATCGCCTGCCCGTGCACATCAATCCAGAGATCATCAACGACCTCAACAATACGAAGGTTGTCAAAGATAGCCTGAGCAGATTTGCCAGTCAGATTTTGGATATTTATTTTATCCCTTGCAACGTCAAAATCTGCGATCACATCCCTTTCCCCCGCGAGGGTGGGGTAAAACAAAAAAACATCATTTCCGTTGCCCCCAACCAAAACATCTTCACCAGACCCTCCGATCAGCGTGTCATGGCCATTACCACCATAAAGCCTGTCCGAACCTGTTCCACCATCCAAAATATCATTGCCGCCAAGGGCATAAATCACATCGTGCCCCCCAAGTGATACAATATGTTCTGCGCTTTGCGATCCGTTCATACCATTATTGTCGGCATTTCCGAGAGTTGCGAGCTTATATGTGGCTCTGTTGTAACTTGCCCCATTGATGAGCGTTGTTTCCATCTGCCTTAGCATGGAAGTCAAAAAGTACGGCCCTTCCGCAGGGACATAGGGGGCAGAGATAAGTTCCGGATACTCTCCTTTGGTATCCGGTGGAATTGGAAAAAGAGTGTCCTCGTGAGGAACGCTCAGAATAGTTTCATCACTTAATGGTGGCTGCGTTGGCTCAGGCGTGCTCGTCTCTCTGGGCGTCAGATCAAAATCAAAACGAAACATAAAGACGATATCTGCAGTCTCAAGATCACTTCGCGTGATTGAACGGCCATCTGAGGAATTAATTGTGAGTTCCTCATCATGAAAAACAATCCTCACACCATGGTTGCGCGAAGAGATGTTGAGTTGATCAAGGCTATAAAGGCGATCCCAATGAGATAAATCCAGACGATCTTCGCTAATGTCAAAGTCTAAAATAAAATCACGCTCTGCATCTCTTCTTAGGACGAATATATCTGCACCATCGTCACCCCGCAGAATTTGTTCGCCTTTTGCGTCGACAAGAATATCGTTGCCAGCCCGTCCCTCAAGAGCGCGCGCCCCATCTTTCGCAAGGAGAAGATTATGCCTTCCATTGATCACATGCTCAGCTCCAGAAATATCTGTAAGATCGAATTCAAAGACCCCCAATTCTGAATGCCTATTATCCTTCAGCAAAATAAATAGTTTTGACCCAGCTGGAATAAATTTCAATTCGCTCACCTGTTCGATCAGGGCCTCAGGCGCACTCACTTTAGTAACAAGGTGCAAAAGCCGCCCAGTTGGCAAAAGTTCAAAAACCAAAATACCACCGTCACCCCCACCTGCCACGACGTAACCTCTTCCAGCAAACTCTGTAACCCCCAACGCCGATTTAGATTTGATCCGCAAAACCTGATCATCCAGTATATGATCTGCTGGCTTGAGCTTGCCATCTTCGCCGACATGCAACACCGTGAGGGAATGCGTGTCCCGTGCCGCCAAAATCAAAAATTTTTGTCCGCCAAGCATAATGGATTTCACCTCAGAAATTCCACTTACCGGTAGAGATTGCGCATCACCAATCTGCGCAAAATGGCTTAGCCTTCCATTTTCCAGCAACTTGAAAATGCTTAATCCGTTTTCTGTGCCAGAGGCCGCATAGATAAATTGCCCCGCGTCCGTTTTTAGGCTGCACAAGGAATTAACCTTTGAAAGATAGGTTTTTGACGTATCTCGCGCCCGCACCGTGGGAACAAACTGTCCGTCTCCGGTCTCTTTAAATACGGAAAAACCTCCGCCTGCTTCTTGCGCACAGATGAAATAATTGACGCCATTTTGAGCGATGCCAAGCGCCCTGAACGCAAATCCGAAACTGGCCTCTCCGAGTGACTGCAAAGCCGCTTCGTTGGATGCATATTTTTCTTGCCAATTATAATTAAATACTTGCTCCGTCGTATCGTGGGAAATCTTGAAAAAAAGTTCTCCCATGTCCAATGACACGGCGTTCTCTTGTGTCAGTTCAAACGCATTTTTATATGCAATACCCGATGATGAAATATCAAACCGATACCCTTTGCCTTTTATGAAGTCATAAAGACTTAGCCGATCCTCAGACGATCCTGTTACTACCCCGATAGGATGACCCGCAGCGCCAGATCGCGCCGATCCCAACCGGCCCAGCCAGTTCAGCTCCCACATGTTTCACCTCTTTTACCCTCAGGCATCTTGAAGGTGATTAAGTTATCAGAGGATTAACAAAACCCCGTGATATTGAGCGAATTTGCATAAGGATTAAGGTGAATTATCATTGTTGTCTCATGATTATTTGCTATGTATGCACGCAGTTTAGAAAAATGGTCCTCGCCCAAATTGTGCGGATACCTCAAAACGACAAGGAAGTTCGTCAATGAAAATCGCAATGATCGGAACAGGATATGTTGGATTGGTCTCGGGCGTCTGTTTTTCTGATTTCGGTCATAATGTTGTTTGCGTGGACAAAGACGCGAACAAAATAGCAAATTTGAAACAGGGGAAGGTTCCAATTTTTGAACCCGGCCTTGATATGTTGATGGCCAAGAATGTTGATGCGGGGCGCTTGACTTTCACTGTTGATTTGCCGAGCGCCATAGAGGGCGCTGACGCGGTCTTTATTGCGGTTGGCACTCCGACACGACGGGGCGACGGGCATGCAGACCTGACTTATGTTATGGCAGCTGCCGAAGAAATCGCCCGCGCTGCCAAAGAGTATCTGGTCATTGTCACCAAATCTACAGTTCCCGTGGGAACAAACCGGCAAGTCAAACAAGTCGTGCGCAAGGCAAATCCGGACCTTGAATTTGATGTCGCCTCGAACCCAGAATTCTTGCGCGAGGGCGCCGCAATCGAAGATTTCATGAAACCTGACAGAGTGGTCATCGGCATTCAGACGCCCAAAGCCGGAGATGTAATGTCAGAAATATATCGCCCCTTATCGCTGCGCGAATTTCCGATTGTGATGACCGATCTGGAAAGTGCGGAAATGATTAAATACGGGGCAAATGCGTTTCTTGCTACCAAAATCACCTTTATTAATGAAATGGCCGCACTTTGCGAAAAAGTTGGCGCAGACATAAAAGAGGTCGCAAGAGGCATTGGAATGGACAATCGCATCGGCAGCAAATTCCTGCATGCTGGTCCAGGTTATGGGGGGAGCTGTTTTCCCAAAGATACCAAAGCTCTGGCACGCATTGGTCAGGAACATGCCGTCCCAATGCAAATCACAGAAACGGTTATCAAAGTAAATGAAGAAACAAAACGTCGTATGGTCGACAAGCTGCTCGATCAATGCGACGGGTCCTTTAACGGGAAAACAATCGCTATATTAGGTGTTACGTTTAAGCCCAATACCGACGATATGCGCGATGCGCCAAGCCTTACGATTATCCCTGCCCTTGTGGCTGGGGGCGCCAAGATACGTGTCTGTGATCCCCAAGGTCGTCACGAAGGCGAAGCTCTGCTTCCGAGCGTTAGCTGGATTGAAGATCCCTATAAGATCGTTCAAAATGCTGATCTTGTTGTGCTTTTGACCGAATGGAACGAATTCCGCGGGTTGGATCTGAAGCGGCTGGCAAAACGGATGAATGATCCAAGGATGGCCGATCTTCGCAATATTTACAGCTCTAAGGACGCGAAAAAGGCTGGATTCGTAAGCTATGAATGTATCGGGCGGGCGCATTTCGAAACTGTTCAAGATGCTCCACAATCTGACAATGATGACAAAATCAAGGAATAGGCAACGCACGCCGACCTAAAGGATCATTAGCTCTTTTTTTGGCAAAGCTGCTCCAAATATCAAAATCCGGAGCGCTATAATGTCAGAAGAATCCAAACGACACGCCTTTCCCTATATTCAGCCCTCTCAGGCACAAAAACATGTCACGCATAATGAAACTGTGCGCCTCTTGGACGTGCTCGTGCAAATGAGCGCGATCTCTAATCAAATCGAAGAGCCCCCAAGTGACGCACAGGAAGCTGACTGTTATATTATCCCCCTTTATGCAAAAGGGCCCTGGGCTGGGCGAACGGATCAAATCGCATATTTTGAAAACGATGCATGGCGGTATCTTACCCCGCAAAAAGGGTGGCGGATTTATATGGAGACAAAGGACCGTCTAGAACTCTTTGACGGGAGCAATTGGAAGGCAGTCGTCAAAGATATCGACACATCAACCCTGTCAAACGGGCCCGTTACAGACAGCCAAAAACGCTTTGCTGTAAAAACCCAAACGGCCTTATGGAGTGCACTTGATGACACTGAAGGCGGCGACGGTGGTTTAATTCAGACTTTGAACAAAGACAGTTCAGATTGCAATTTGGGCTTTGTATTCCAAACGGGATATCAAACACGCGCTCTTTTGGGACAGTTCGGGTCTGAAACATTTCGCCTGACGACAAGCGGGGACGGAAACGCCTACTTTGATGCGCTGAGCGTCAACTCCGCGACCGCTATTGTTGATCAGCCCAGACTTCCTCGTTTTAGCGCCTATACAAATTACGATAATTACATTGAATCAAACACTTGGAAACGTATCGGGATAAACATGACCTCTTTTAATGATCAAGGATGTTTCTATGCCTCCGACAATATTTTTACAGCACCAGTTTCGGGCACATTTCAATTGGCCGCGACAGTCACAATAAAGGCTCTTGAGGCCGCCTGTGACGCATTGGAGGCATAGCTGTTTCTAAGCAAAAAGAACCCCTTTACGTGGAAGCCAAGTGAATGAAATTGCACCGGTCTCTGATCGCATACACCGATTACAGACGGTTGTTTTAACGGGATTAAATGCCGGCGACACAGTCGAAATTCAGGTGTTCAGCGAAAATGGCAACGCCAGTGTTGTTAAAGAAGATACCGTTTTCTGGGGTCACGAAGTCGGTTAAGATGGCATCAGTTGCCTGCCAATGCTGCCTCCAGTTCAGGCAAAAACACATTGGCATAGTTCCCTTCAATCAAAGGGCCCGCAAACCGGTAAAGAATTTTTCCCTCACCATCAATAATGAAGGTTTCAGGTAATCCCGCCACGCCCCAGTCAATACCTGTACGTCCTTCACGATCAGCTGTGATGGCAGCGAATGGGTTTCCGTCCTCTTCCAAAAAGCGCAAGGCATTTTCGGGACGGTCTTTAAAATTCACACCATAAAGCGGGATCCCACGATCTGAGAGCTCTTTCAGAGTTGGGTGTTCTGCGCGGCAGGGGGGACACCAGCTTGCCCAAAAATTGATCAAAATGACTTCCCCCTGCCCGATCATGTCGTTTGTAAACGCGGGATATCCCTCAAGGGTGCTTTCCTTAAATTGCGGGGCGGGTTTGCCGATCAGTGCAGATTTATTCTCTGACTGTCCGCCATTTTTCATGCTGAACAAAAATAGACCCGCCAGTGCAAAAAAGACCAGAGGTGGCAAGATTAATAAAGGCGAAAATTTACGCATCCTTTGCATCCTCGGCATCTTTCAAATCTGCTTTTGATCGCATGTTAAGCCAAAGGTAAAACCCCACCAGAAGTACGAGCAACAAAACCGTTGCGCCGTAGGCTGTGAGAACCCAAAAAGCATATTTTCCTAAATCCACGTTCATTCCAAGCCATGCCTCATCCGTAAAGCTGCGGCTCTTCTCATTCTAATTTCCGCGCGCGTGCCTAACAAAACCAAGGCGAAAAACAAAAGGATAAACCCGCCGATAGAAAACAATAACGGCTGGTAAAACACATCAGCCACATTTTTCTCCTTATCCAAAGAAAGCGACGCTCCTTGATGCAGGCCTTGGTTCCAAAAATTCACTGCATAGCGGCTCAATACTGCAAAAATAGATCCGACAATACACAGAACTGACGTCAAGTCTGCGGCAGTGTCAGGATTATCAACAGCGCGCCACATCACCATATAACCAAGATAAAACAAAAACAGAATCAGGAAAGATGTAAGCCTTGGATCCCAGGCCCACCATGTACCCCACATTGGCTGGCCCCAAATCGCGCCAGTGATTAAGGCAATCAAAGTCATCACAACCCCAACAGGTGCGGCGGCTTTGGCTGCAAGTGCGCTCACGTGGTGACGTCGTATCAGCCAAATCAAAGAAGCCACAAGCATCATAAACCACGCGTTGATAGCCATCAGTGCTGAGGGGACATGGATATAGATAATCTTGACCGTGGATCCCATACGATAATCATCAGGCGTATGGAAAAATCCCCAATATAGGCCAATCAGCAAACATGCCGCAGAAAATCCAGACACCCAAGGCAATATTCGTCCCGAAAGGGCAAAAAACTTTACAGGATTTGCGTATTCCCATAGCGACATCGTGGTTCAAACCTCATTTCGTTCCTGTGCTCATATAGGTTTCTTTAGCGCAGGTTGATACGTAAAACTGCCGCAGCTGCAAAAGGCAACAAGGCAAGCGCTCCAAAACTGAGCGCAACCAACAGCAAAAAGGGTGTCTGAACATCCATTCCCACGGTGCCCCGCCGAGCCACTTCTGCACCAAAAATCAACGTCGGCACGTAAAGTGGCAAAACAAGAACGGATAGCAAAAGCCCTCCCCTGCGCAGACCCAATGTCAACGCCGCCCCGAAGGCTCCAATCATGCTCAGAGCAGGTGTTCCCGCCAAAAGTGACAGGAACACCCAAAGATACCCCTCGGCAGGCAGGTCCAGAAAAATGCCGAGCAAAGGAGCGACCAATGCAAGCGGCAACCCTGTTGTGATCCAATGGGCACAACTTTTCGCAAAAACCACAGCCTCTAACGGGATCGGTGCAACCGTCAAAAGGTCGAGCGTCCCGTCTTCATAATCCAAGGCGAAAAGCCGATCCAATGACAATAAACAAGCCAGTAAAGCACAGACCCATAGCGCACCGGGCGCTATTTTGCCCAGCAGCACAACATCAGGACCAATCCCAAAGGCAAGAAGCAGGGTTACAATAAAGAAAAACAAAATGGCAAATCCAAACCCACCTCCTGCGCGGAAGGCAAGTTTCAGATCCCGCATCAGCAAGGCCATCATAGGAAGGCGTCCACTTCAGTTGTAAAAAACCCCTGTGCTGCAAAGAGGCTTAAGTCCATTACTTTTGGTGAGCGTGCGAGGGCAAGTGGTGTGTGGCTTACAATAACAGCGCCGCCGCCATCGTCAAAATGGGTTTGGAGCGTTTTATAAAATCCCTGACGCGAGGGCTCATCAAGCGACACAGTCGGTTCATCCAGAAGCCAAAGAGGCCTCTCGCTCAGGACAAGGCGGGCCAAGCCCAAACGGCGTTTCTGCCCGGCAGACAGTCTTCCTGCAAGACGATTTTTCAAGTCCGACAGATCAAACTGTTCAAGTGCATCGTTCAGCCTGTGTCGGCTTGCAAAAATATCCGCCCAAAATCGCAGATTTTCTATGACGCTTAATCCAGATTTAAGGCCATCTGCATGACCGGCATAAACGGCCGTCTCGTTTTCTGTGATGATCTCACCCCCTGCTTGCGGCTGCAGTCCGGCTAAAGTGCGCAGCAGAGATGTTTTTCCAAGGCCATTGGGACCAGTAAGCACAAGCGCCTCACTTGGTAAAACTTCAAAATTCAGCCCTGAGAGGAGCAAGCGGCCCCCACGGGACACAGACAGATCTTTCACACTCAGTATCATCAGATGACCATAGACCAATCAACCCTGCACGAAAAGAGCACGAGGCATTCTACTCCACTGGCAAAAGGGCTGCCGCTACGCGGCGCTCTTCTGACAAAAGAACATTATAGGTACGACAGGCCGAAGGGCTGCTCATAACTTCGACACCTAAACCCTCTGCCTCTAGCGCAGCGCGAAAATCGGCAGGAATATGAGAAATTTCTCGTCCTGTTCCCACAAATAACACATCAACATCTGCACAAAAGGCAAGCAAATTGGCAACATCACTATAGCCACCCCAAGGTTTTGCACCTGCCTTACCCACCATCAAAGGGGCACGGACAGCCGCGCCAGCAATACGGAAAAACCCTGTCCCGTAACCCTCAATCGGGACGGCTTTTCCAAAGTCGATTTCGCTTAACTGCACCTCTTACTCCTCAATCAAACAGCGGAAGACCTTGTATCGCTGAAATGGCGATAATGCAAAAGGCAAGTTTTCGATACAGTCCTTCACGGTTTGGATCAAAAACGCGCGCGCCCAAAATATTACCAATCATTATAGGAAGAGCCATCATAAGACCAAGAACAACTGCTTCCGGCACGATCTGCCCACTGACCGTGATGGTAAAAAGGAACACAATGTCAAAGGTGAAAAGCAACAATAAGGTATTGGCGCGCACCACCGACGCGCTGTAGGGACCAGAGAGGTAGAAAAAGATCACTGGTGGGCCTGGCATCCCCAAAAAGCCACCCGTCAGGCCCGAAAATGCGCCAAGCCCATAAAGCATCCGCGGATGCACATGACCCTTATAGCGAAGCCCAAACAACAGGCTTGCGAGCAGACAGAGCGCCATAGCAGATACAAGATAGCGAAATATGGCAGGATCTGAGCGGGTCAGTAGCCATAACGCAAATGGAAACACCAAAATCATCGCGCACAAAAGGCGCGCAAGATCAGGTTTGCGCGCCTCCTTAAATGCTTTGGGAACCGCCAAAAGCGGACCGAATACATCCATAACGGTTAAAACTGTCAAGGCTGAAACAGGTGGCATAAATTGTCCCGCAACGGGCAGAAAAATCATTGCGCTCCCAAAGCCGGAAAAGCCGCGCACCACACCGGCCAAAAAGGCCGCTGCCAAAATCCAATAAAATCCGTCGCTGGCAAAAAGTGAGCCCAAGCTCACCCCGCTCATTCCTGAGGCACCTGTGTTCCAGCTTCAGCATTTGGCTTAGACCAATCACGCTTTACGCCCAGACGTAAAAGCGTTGCAGCCGCGATGAAGACGGAGCTATAAGTTCCGACGATCACGCCCCATATCATTGCAAAAACAAATCCACGTATCACATCTCCGCCGAGCACAAAAAGTGCGATAAGCGCAAGCAATGTGGTGAAAGAGGTGGCGATCGTCCGACTGAGCGTTTCGTTGATCGAAATGTTCAACACCTCTTTTAAGGGGCGTTTTTTATATTTACGCAGATTTTCGCGAACGCGATCAAATACCACAACAGTATCGTTCAGGGAATATCCCACAATGGTCAATAACGCTGCAATGATGGCGAGATCAAATTTGATCTGAAGCACGGAAAAGACCCCAATGGTCAGAAGAACATCATGGATCAAGGCAACCACGGCACCCTGAGCGAATTGCCACTCAAAGCGCAACCAAATATAAATCAGCACAGCCCCAATAGCCAAAACGACCGCAAGAATGGCTGTTTGGATCAGTTCGCCAGACACTTTGGGGCCAACACTTTCAACGGAAACAAAGGAAATATTAGGGTCAAAAGATTTGAGTGCTGAAAGCGCATCTTCTGTGACATCGTTGACGGAAATGTCATCACCAGACTGTTGTTGAATGCGGATCATCGCAACGTGCTGATCATCATCAAAATTGGGATCAAATATTTCTGAAATGCTCACATCCCCAAGGTCCATAACCGAAAGCGAATCTCGATAGGCCCCCACATCCACCGCTTGAGTGCTCTGTGTGCGAATAGTCGTGCCCCCAAGAAAATCTATGCCAAAATTTAACCCTTGGGTAAGCACTGATCCAAGCGACAGGATCAACAATACCAATGATAGCCCGACCCAAAGGCGCAACTTTGAAAAGAAATCGAAATTAGTCTCAGAGCGAACCAGTTTCAAGCGCATGTCTATACCTCCAATGTTCTTGGACGGCGGCGTTCAAACCACATGATCACCAATAGGCGGGTCACAAAAATCGCCGTAAAGACAGATGTCAAAATACCAATGCCCAGCGTTATCGAAAATCCGCGCACAGGGCCCGACCCCATCGCAAATAGAATGACCGCCGTGATTAAAGTCGTAATATTGGCATCCAAAATAGCGCTCAAAGCACGCTCATAACCAAGCTCAATCGCGCGTGCGGGGCCTTTCGCCGTTTTGAGCTCTTCTCTGATGCGCTCGAAAATCAAAACATTGGCGTCCACCGCCATCCCGATCGTCAGAACAATCCCAGCAATTCCGGGCAAGGTCAGCGTGGCACCGATGGCGCTCAGAAATCCAAAAATCAGCCCTATGTTGATGATCAAAGCGATATTGGCGAAAAGGCCAAATAACCCATAGCTCAGCACCATAAAGATCAATACGGCGCCAAAGGCCACCAGACAGGCAATTTTGCCTGCTTCAATACTGTCCGCACCAAGCTCCGGACCGATGGTACGTTCTTCAAGAAACTCAAGCGTGGCAGGCAAGGCTCCTGCCCGCAAAAGTACTGCCAAATTTGTACTTTCTTCGATCGAAAAATTCCCAGTTATAATGCCAGATCCACCCGGTATATGGCTTTGGATCACAGGAGCGCTTATTACTTCGCTATCGAGAACGATGGCAAAAGGGCTGCCTATATTTTCGGCTGTGTAATCTCCAAAGCGGCGCGCACCCGAAGGATTGAACCGGAAGGTCACCGCGGGGCGCCCGTTTTGATCAAAACTCGGCTGGGCATCAACAAGGTCTTCGCCCGTCACCACAGGGCGCGCTTCGAGTATGTAAAATTTCCCTGCCTCATCCAGAGAGGGCAGCAGTTCATTACCAAAACCCGCGTTTGTTTCGGCATCACTCACAACATTGAGAACTGGTTGAAACGTCAGCTGTGCGGTTGTTCCGATCAGGTCCTTCAATTCTTCGGCAGAACCGATTCCGGGTACTTGGATCAAAATGCGGTTGCTGCCCTGACGTTGAATGGTCGGTTCGCGCGTTCCAACCTCATCGATACGGCGGCGAATGATTTCAAGCGCCTGTCGTAGCGTACGTTCATCAGAGGCCGCCTTTTCCGCGTCTGACAACTGAATTGTCAGAATGTCGTCTTGTGAGGTGACGACCAAATCTTTGCTGCCAACCGCATTCAGCGAAGCGATCGGTTTTGCCAGTTCTCCCGCCCGCTCAACCGCCCGCGCCATCCCGTCAGGTTCTGAAATCTTAACAGTCAGCCTATCTGCGGGACCGTCTTGAAGGCGGATCGTGCCAATCGTGGTGCGTTCCTCTCGTAGAATATCGCGTAACTCGGGCCAAATCGCTTTCATGCGCGCTTTATAGACATCGTCAACCTGCACCTCTGCCAAAAGATGCGCGCCGCCCCGCAAATCCAATCCCAGATTTACAAGGCTTGAAGGTAAGAAGGATGGCCAACTGGCTGCCTCTTGGCCAGCAACACCGCCCAGATCAATGGCTTTCTGCGCGTCATTGTAGGCTTCGACCCGCGTATAAAATCCGTTTGGCAAGGCAAACAGAAGACCCAAAGCACAAAAAGCCCAGATCAATACGCGCTTCCACAGGTCTATCTGTAACATCCCAGAGCGTTCCTTTTACAGCGCAGAAGGCCTGCGCAACGTTTTAGCTGTCTTTGGCGGGTTCTGTTTTGTTCAGGACTTGGGTAATCGTCGATTGTACAACGCGCACCTTTACCCCTTCAGCAATTTCGACTTCCAGTTCGTTCTCTTCCTTCACCTTGGCAACTTTGCCGATCAACCCGCCCTGCGTCACGACCTGATCACCACGGCGAAGCGCTTTGACCATCGCCTGATGCTCTTTTGCTTTCTTTTGCTGAGGTCGGATCAAAAGAAAATACATGATCGCAAATATTAGAATGAGGGGAACGAGCTGTCCGAAGGCTTCCATGTGTACGTCCTGAATGTTGGTCAATTTTCTCGCGGCAACCTATGCGCTGAGGGGTCTGTTTGCAAGGGGCCTTTCTCGAATAGAAATGAAGCAAGAATGACAAGAGCACATCTGGGTCGATTTGATGAAAAAACCCCTCTTTGCCCCCTACCCTTGATCAAAGAACTGTTGCATAAGAACGCCGTGGCGAACGCCGACGATCAAAAAGGAGATTTCCAATGCATGATATAAAGGTCATCCGAGAAAACCCTGCCGCTTTTGACGCCGCATTGGCGCGCCGGGGTCTGTCTTCGATGTCCGCATCTATTTTGGAAATAGATAGCGCGAGACGCGCCGCTATACTAGCTGCAGAAACTGCACAGGCAGAGCAAAATAAAGCCTCAAAATCTGTTGGCGCCGCCAAAGCCAAAGGGGATGAGACCGAATTTGAAAGATTGCGCACCCTTGTGGCGGAGAAAAAGGCCGAAGTCAGTGAAATGACTGCAAAAGCCAAAGAACAAGATATCGCACTGAACGAGATTTTGTTGACCATCCCAAACCTTGGATATGAAGACGTTCCTGATGGTGCGGATGAAGAGGACAACGTCGAAATACACCGTTGGGGGACCCCGCCTGAAATCCAAGATGCAAAAGAACACTTTGACATTGCTGGCGTGAAGGCAGGTATGGATTTTGAAACGGCAGGACGACTGTCAGGATCGCGTTTTGTCGTCTTGCGTGGCGCTGTTGCGCGCATCCATCGTGCCTTGGCCCAATTTATGATTGACGTACATGTGGATGAACACGGGCTCCATGAAACAAATACACCTGTTCTGGTTCGTGACGAAGCGATGTATGGCACAAACCAGCTTCCGAAGTTTGCCGAAGATAGTTATCAGACAACCAATGGATGGTGGCTGATCCCGACCTCGGAAGTCACTTTGACCAATACTGTCGCGGGCCTAACGATTGAGCAAAGCGATTTGCCGATCCGCATGACAGCCCATTCGCTTTGCTTTCGTTCAGAAGCAGGCTCTGCGGGCAAAGACACTTCTGGCATGCTACGGCAACATCAATTTGAAAAGGTGGAAATGGTATCGATCACAACACCAGAGACCTCGCTTGCCGAACATGACCGCATGACCGATTGCGCCAAGGCGATTTTGGAAAAACTTGGACTGGCCTATCGCGTCGTTGTCTTATGTATGGGCGATATGGGATTTGGGGCGCGCAAGACACATGACCTTGAAGTCTGGCTGCCCGGACAAAATAAATATCGCGAAATCAGCTCTGTATCTGTTTGCGGTGATTTCCAAGCACGGCGCATGAATGCCCGTTATAAACCCGCCGACGGGGGCAAGCCTGAATTTGTCCATACGCTCAACGGGTCAGGTCTGGCCGTCGGACGGGCGTTGATTGCTGTTTTGGAAAACGGACAACAAAGCGATGGATCCGTTGCCTTGCCCGAAGTGCTGTATCCCTATCTTGGCGGAAAAACACGCCTGAATGATCAAGGTGATTTGGAATAACCGCTGTAATCTCTTCAATCAGAGGGTTTAGCCGTGATCCTTAAAACCGGATCACGGCGATCTTAAACATATAACTTTGAGCGCTCTATCTGCTTTCTCAGCATCGGCTCGGTCTTAACGACCCTCGAATTTAGCAGGGCGCTTTTCACTGAACGCAAGAACACCTTCAGCAAAATCGCGGGTTTGGCCGCATTCTTTTTGCAGTTTCGCTTCGAGCGCGAGTTGCTCGTCAAGCGTGTTCCCAAGAGAGGCACGGATAGCTTTTTTCACGTTTTGATAGGCCACGGTGGGCCCGTTGGCGAGCTGCGCCGCGCGCGCTTTCCAAGTCTCTTCAAAGGACTCGTCCGGCACCGCTTCCCAGATCAACCCCGAATTGGCAGCATCAACTGCAGTGATTTTATCCGCAAAAAGGGATGCCCCCATCGCCTTTGCAAATCCCATGGTACGCGGCATGACATAGGTGCCACCGGCATCAGGGATCAGACCTATCCGCGTAAAGGCCTGCATAAGATATGCCGAATGCGCGGCAATCACCACATCTGCCGCCAAAGCAAGGTTCGCCCCTGCTCCCGCAGCGGCCCCATTCAAGGCCGTAATTGTAGGCACCGGACAATCGATAATTGCCCGCAGCATGGGTTCATATTCATCCCTTAGTGTGCGTTCCATGTCGATATTTGAAGCATTCGTGCGATCGCCCAAATCCTGCCCTGAACAAAATGCCCGTCCCGTCCCCGTCAGAACGACCACTCGCGCCTCTTTACCTAGGGACGTTGCTGCCTCCGCAATTTCAGCGCGCATTTGCGTATTGAGAGCATTCATCACCTCTGGACGGTTAAGCACAATGCAGGCAACGCCATTTTCCAGTGAGACAGACAAAGTTGAATATTCCATAGTCGCATTCCTTCTGGCAGTTTTGATTATGCGCACTCTAACGCGTGCAAGTGCGCAATGAAAAGGCCTCTCAGGGCTTTAACAGCTTTTCCAATTCAGACCTTTCTGCATCGCTGAGGCTAGGATCCTGTACATTAGGCGTTTGGCCACCGCACCGCCTGACAAAGACGACCCCGAAACCAAGACCAATGATCAACATCAGCGGTGCCATACCCCAGAGCAAAAGGTTTGAACCACTTACGCTTGGTTTCAAAAGTACGAATTCGCCGTAACGCGCGACAACAAAATCAACCACCTCCTGATCGCTGTCTCCCACCGAAAGCCGTTCACGCACCAGCACCCGCAGGTCGGCGGCAATTTCTGCAGAGCTTTCGTCGATCGTTTCATTTTGGCATACAGGACAGCGCAGGCCCTTGGAAATATCGCGCGCCCTTTGCTCAAGCCTTTGGTCTTGAAGAATTTCATGCGGCTCCACCGCGGCCGATGCCGAGGCGCAAACCAAAAAAACAAGAAACATAAGGTATTTCATTCTGCAGGTGTTGCCTTTGCCGCTTGGGGCGCCCGTGGTTTGTGCCCAGATGGCGCAGTTCGTAAGCGCCGATCGGAGAGACTCAGCAAACCGCCAAAAGCCATCAAAGCCGCCCCCGCCCAGATCCAGTTTGCAAATGGCTTCAGGTAACTGCGCATTGTCCAGCTTCCGCCGTCTTGTGTATCACCCAAGACGACATATACATCACGCAAAAACCGGTAATCTATTCCGGCTTCGGTCGTGGGCATCTTTGCGACAGGATAGAACCTTTTTTCAGGGTACATCATGGCAATCATTTGCCCGTTCTGGCCCAATTCCACCTCTGCGATACGGGCGCGATAATTAGGCCCCATTTCAAGGCGGACGTCCCTTAATGTCAGATCGTAAGGGCCAAGTGTCCAAGTTTCCCCAATATCAACCACACGAATGTCTTCTTTTTCCCAGGCAATCAGCGCCGCGATCGCCAACATGGTGATGCCAAACCCACTATGGGCGATTGCCTTGCCCCAATCAGCGCGTGGCAATCGCATCAATCGGCCAAAATCTTTCTCGCGCCCCAATCGCTGAAGAAGATCGGCAATTGCCCCGCTCACAAGCCAAGCCCCCAAAAAAAGACCAATTGGCGCCTGAAGGCTTCGGCCCGTCTGCATTGCCCAGACAAGCCCGCCACATGACAGCGCAAAAATAAGCGGCAGGGTCAATTGGCGTATGCCTTTTTCAAGACGCCCTCGCTTCCATGGCAGCATTGCTCCAAGCGGCAGGGCGAGGCCAAGCAGGATCATCAAGGGTGTGAACGCCATATTGAAAAAGGGTGGACCAACGCTGAGGGTGCGATCAAAGAATATCTCCGCAACGAGGGGCCAAATGGTTCCCACAAAAACGACAAAGGCAGAAACGGCGAGTAAAACATTGTTTAAAACCAGTGCCGTCTCTCGGCTGACCATTCCAAAAATCCCTTGGCTTTGCATACTCGCTGCACGCAACGAAAAAAGTGTGAGCGCGCCACCGACAAAGAATATCAAAATGCCAAGGATCACCACTCCCCTCTCGGGGTCGTTGGCAAAGGCATGAACTGACGTCAAAACGCCCGAACGAACGATAAAGGTCCCCAAAAGGGAAAATCCAAAGGCCAAAATCGCCAAGAGAATGGTCCAAGATTTCAGACTTTCTCTCTTTTCCACAACAATTGCAGAATGCAGAAGCGCTGCGGCCAGCAGCCATGGCATGAACGATGCGTTCTCAACCGGATCCCAAAACCAGAAGCCTCCCCAGCCCAGTTCGTAATAGGCCCACCAACTCCCAAGGGCGATACCGATGGTCAGAAATACCCAAGCCGCCAGAGTCCAAGGACGCACCCAACGGGCCCAGGCCGCATCCACCCGCCCTTCAATCAGTGCCGCAACGGCAAAGGAAAAGGCCATGCTCAGCCCCACGTATCCCAAGTATAAAAAGGGGGGATGAAAGGCCAAACCCGGATCCTGCAGCAGCGGGTTCAGATCCTGACCATCAAAAGGTGGAAGCGCAAGTCGGATAAACGGGTTCGATGTAAAAATGATAAAGCCAATGAAGGCCACTCCGATCGCCCCTTGCACAGCCAAAGCTGTTGCCCGAAATCTATGGGTCAGATTCCCGCCAAACCACGCCGCACAGGCCCCGAACAATGCGAGGATGAGCACCCAGAGCAACATCGACCCTTCATGGTTTCCCCATGTCCCGCTGATTTTATAGATCATTGGTTTTAAGGAATGCGAATTCAAAGTGACAAGCCGCAAGGAAAAATCAGAGGTGACAAAGGCATGCACCAATGCAAGAAAAGAGGCGGCAATCAACACAAACTGCGCGGTTGCGGCAGTGCGTCCAAAGCTCATCATCCCGTGATGGTTCAACCGTGCCCCAACAAGAGGAACTGTGGCCTGCAATATCGCCACCATAAACCCAAGGATTAAGGCAAAATGTCCAAGTTCATTGATCATAGGATGAGTATAAGAAAAAACTCAACACAAACCAGAGTTAAAACTTGGCTATTTGTCGCGCTTCTGCAGCTTTTTCCAGTCTTCAATGGCCGCATTTGGTCCTGTGGCGAATGATAAAGCGCGATTGTCCTCTAAGTCGTCTTTTTGCATATTCGCATTTTGACGGCGCAGATCTTCCAAGATATTTATATTTTCTGACACCGACGGCACTAGGGCCATATTGTCCAGCAAGCTTTTCTGAAATGCCTGTCCTTTCGCCTGATGGCGTGCACCAAAATAAAAACTGATCACCACGCCTAAAAGCCACCAAAGAGGCTCCGGAACAAGAGCGAGCCCCTGCATACGTGCAGCAAACCAAATCGGATCCGCCATTGCGCTGGAGAATAATGCAAGAACACCAAAGGCCATCAAAGGTCGCGGCAACCGATTCAGTCCATCAATGAAACTGCCAAACCGGTCCCGCCGTGCATGGATAAATTCTGTCGAAAATTGACCAAGTGCTGCGGTATGGCGTTCATGTTGACGCTCCGCAGATTTTTCAGCATTTTCGCGAAACACTTCGATTGTGCGGCGGGACGCATCCCCAAAGATCAAACCGACAAGATTTTCAATTATACCCATTTTGAGACCCTCATCTGGAATTCCAATGAACTCAGGCGATATTTAGGCGACATGAAGCCTTCCGCACGGATCACCCAGCCCCCTTTTTCGCCCCCATTTGTGCGCGCAAATTTACGTAAACTTGGTCTCTCATCGCCAAGAGAAAGATAATAGTTCCGCCGTACAATCGCATATGCATCGTTCAGATGATCTGGCGCCGCCTGAGCGAAGCGCTCGCCAGCTTTTTGGGTTTGTGGCCCGATTTTCCCGTCCACGGAAATCAAGGTTCCCATATCGCAGAGAAGTTGCTGAAACAAACGCACCGCGTGACGCCCTGAATTCACATACATATCAAAAACATTTTCATGTACGATATCAGGTAAAAGGGAAATGTTTGGTTTGTTGAAATAATGTTCAACATATATGTCGATAGCTTTCTCGCTTGAAAGATCTTTGACATCTTGTTCATCAATTATTTGGTCGCCATTGACGTCAAGGCCAAGCTGCCTCAAGGTTGCAAGAGTCACTCCGTATTATGTAGCCCCGCTGGGGTCATTTGGATGAAAAACATACCCACCTTCACGCTGCACAATAGCCTTGGCCATATTTTTGATGTTTTGCACGGCTGTCTCCTGACAAATGACAAAAGACTGGCTGAAAGACCTAAAAACTGTCTGAACGCAACGTACGCTTAGTTAGACGAACCCTGATACACGCCCTGCTCTTTAAGCGCGTCAATCACTTCTTTCGGCATATAAGTTTCGTCGTGTTTGGCGAGAATTTCTGAAGCCACAAAAACACCATCTATCAATTGCCCCGTACCGATCATCCCTTGGTTTTCTGCAAAAAGATCTGGTAGGACACCTTTGAACTGGACCTCAACTACGGCCCCCCCATCGCTGACACGAAATTGGATCAAACCCGTTTGTGAACGCCGGATAGATCCTCCTTCGACAAGCCCGCCAATGCGAAACACTTCGTCTTTGCTTGGGGGCGTTTCAACTACCTGAGAGGGCGAGCGAAAATAATTGATGCCATCCCGCATCGCATAACCGATCAACGCAGTTGAAACCGCCAAGGCAAAAACGCTCAGCAAAATAATTTGGATCCGTCTTTTTTTACGTAAGCTTCTCATCTTAACCCAATGTTATCACGGGAAAAGTGGTGCCATCAAGAGTCCTGATGTTTCCTCTTCTCCAAGCATCAAATTGGCATTCTGCACTGCCTGTCCACTGCTGCCTTTGGTCAGATTGTCCATCACACCAACCACGATGGCGCGCCCTTCTATTCTGTCTCCTGTGACACCTATATGGCAGAAATTCGATCCCCGAACATGATGCGTGCTGGGCATAGAACCAAACGGGAGAACGGACAAGAAAGGTTCATCCTTATACGCACGCACCAGCGCATTATGCACGTCTTGTGGATCCCCATGCACGTATCCCGTTGCCAATATCCCGCGATTGGCCGGAATTAAATGCGGGGTAAATTGAATTTTCACGGGTTTTCCAGCAATCGCGCTGAATTCCTGATCAAATTCGCCCAAATGACGGTGTGTTCCACCCACGGCATAAGCATTATAGCCCTCTGAAAGTTCAGAGTGGAGCAAGTTCTCTTTCGGCGCCCTGCCCGCCCCCGAAACTGCGCATTTCATGTCCAAAATAATGTCATCAGTGTCAATTACATCTGCACTGAGCAAAGGGCGCAGCATGAATTGTCCCGTGGCAGAGTTGCACCCCGTGCCGGCAACAAGGCGCGCTTTGGCAATCTCATCACGATAAAATTCGGTGAGCCCGTAAACCGCCTCTTTCTGGGTCTCTGGCGCAATATGAGGATTCCCGTACCATTTTTCATATGCCGCAGGATCGCGCAGTCTGAAATCCGCACTAAGATCTATGATCTTTAGATCCCGCGGTAATTGTGAGATCACTTCCTGCGAGGTTTTATGAGGAAGCGCACAAAAACACAGATCAATGGCAGAAAAATCCACATCTTCTAATTTGGAGAGCTCCGGAAGGTTTAAGTGGCGCAGATGCGGAAACACCTCTGACATCGGTTTTCCTGCTTTGCTATTGGCAACAAGTGACACAATTTCAAAGGTTGGATGGGTCGCAATGATCCGTATAAGTTCTGCTCCGGTATAGCCCGAAGCACCAATAATCGCTATTTTATGGGTCATAATCTTCTCTGATTTTAAGGGTAAGGACGGTTTAAACGGCTTCAAATACAATTTGTCGTCGCAAAAACTGCGTCGCACGGTCAGAGACGTGCTGCGGGCGACCTGTTGTAAGAAACTTTGACACGTTACCTTCTCCGTACATATCAGGATGACGATGTAGATAATCCTTTAGGCTGTCCGCCACAAGAGCAGCCTGCGAAAATACTTTGACGTCATTTCCAAGAGCAGATTGAAACACATCCTCCAACAAGGGATAATGAGTGCATCCCAATATGGCAGACTGCGGATGGGGCATTTTACGCAAAAGCGCCGCTACATGACTGCGCACAAGGGCTTCGGCGAGGATCATATCCCCCTCTTCGATCGCATCGACCACGCCGCCGCATGATTGCGCTTCCACATCCACACCAATCGCACGAAATGCAAGTTCTCTCTGAAACGCACGGCTTGCCACAGTTGCAGGGGTGGCAAAAAGGGCTACGTTTTTCACTGCTACCTCTCGAGGCGGCGAATTGTCTCCCCAGTTGCGTTCAGTCAGCGCTTCGATCAGGGGCACAAAGACCCCAAGAACACGTTTCTCTCTGGGAAGCCAACTTTCCTGTATACGCCGCAAAGCTGCGGCAGACGCCGTATTACAGGCCAATATCACTAGATCACAACCCTCTTCCCATAGGCGCGACACGGCGGAAGTTGTAAGATCAAAGATTTCATCTGCGTCACGCACCCCATATGGCGCGTGTGCGCTATCAGCATAATAAACAAACGGCGTGTCCGGCATTTTGGCAACCACCCGATCAAGCACCGTCAACCCACCCATACCTGAATCAAAGATGCCTATCGCCATTTTCGTTATCCCGTCCCCAAGCGCGCATGATCATAAACCAATCTGATTTCCCTCTACGCCGCACAGAGATTCTGCGCAAGTCTCTTAGGGAACAGGCGACACCGCCACAGACCGTTCCGCTTTACTCTGCTGCACGGTTTAGGTGCTCGTTGGGATACTTCAGAGCATTTAGAAGGTCTTCTCGCTTCTTCGCTGCTTTTCGTTCATTCACAAGTTTGACCGGTCCAAAGCCGCGAATGCTTAGCGGTAATTCAGCCAAAGCTACAATCATATCGCGGTTGCCCTCATTCACTTGCGGTAGAACCTCATGCATATCCCGTTCATATTGCCGGATCAGATCACGTTCCATTTTTCGCTCTGCACTCAGACCAAAGATATCAAATGGCGTAGAACGCAGAAATTTAAGTGACGCAAGGACAGGGAACAATCGTTCTATCACACCACCAAAGATCCGCTTGACCGGACGCCCATCTGCACCCATTTTTGAAAGAATTGGAGGAGCGAGATGATAAGATATTTTTTCAACACCATCAAAGGCTTGCTCTGCCTTTTTGCGGGTCTCAAGGTGCAGTCGTGCAACCTCATATTCGTCCTTATAGGTCAAAAGCTTATGGTAGCCTTTCGCGACCGCTTCTTTCACGTGGCTATCTGATATACCGTCTATGAGCTTATGGAACGTCTTCACAAGCCTACCGCTTTGATAGCGGCGCAGATGATCATCAAAGGTTTTGATTTTTTCATTCAGATGAACAGGCAAAGTAATCGTTTTGGGGGAAAGGACTTCTGCAGCTTCATCAGGTGCAAAAACGGCCCATCGCCCCAGTTCAAAGGCGCGCTGGTTTTTCTCCACTGCAGCACCATTTAATGCAATCGCCTTGTGGATGGCATCATGGCTCAAGGGGATCAACCCATTTTGCCACGCGGCTCCAAACACCATCATATTGGAAAAAATGGAATCTCCCATCAGTTCTTGTGAAAGATCACTCGCGTCAAAAAGGGATAATCCTTCCTTCAGACGGGCGCTCATATTCAAAAGCAATTGGTCCTGAGGAATTTTGAATTCCGCGTTTCGGGTAAATTCGCCAGTGACTATTTCATGGCTATTGACGACGGCACCAGTACGCCCTTCGCTTGTCAGACCAAGCGTTTTTGCACCCGAAGACACCACAAGGTCACCCCCGATCAGAGCATCACATTCTCCGATACCGACACGAATGGCGCTGATGGCGTCGGGTGTTTCGGCAAGCCGGCAATGGATGTGCACGGCCCCACCCTTCTGGGCAAGCCCTGCCATTTCCATCATGCCAGCCCCTTTGCCATCTATATGCGCAGCCTGAGCCAATATGGCACCAATCGTCACGACTCCTGTACCACCAACACCCGTAATGACGATATTATGAGTGCCATTTATCGGTTTAATCTGTGGCATCGGCATGTCCGGCAGGTCCAAATCCCTTGCCTGACGCTTTTTAGGTGTTGCACCATGCAGGGTCACGAAAGACGGACAAAATCCTTTGACACAGCTAAAATCTTTGTTGCAGGCAGATTGGTCCACTGCTCTTTTGCGCCCGAATGCCGTTTCAACAGGCGTAAGTGCAACACAATTTGATTGAATTCCACAATCCCCGCAGCCTTCGCAGACATCAGGGTTAATGAAAATCCTTTGATCCGGATCAGGGAAATTTCCGCGTTTACGTCTGCGGCGTTTTTCAGCCGCGCAGGTTTGGACATAGATGATGGCGGACACGCCCTTAGACTCAGCAAAATCACTTTGTACTGCCATAAGATCATCGCGATGATGTTTCGCCATGCCCTTAGGAAAGGCATTTAAATCAAGCTCTTCTTTGTCATCGTAAACAAGGGCAAGTTTGCTTACCCCCATAGCAGAGAGTTCTCGCGCAATGCGCGGCGCTGAAAGCCCACCGTCATTGCTTTGCCCCCCTGTCATCGCCACTGCATCATTAAAGAGGATTTTATAAGTGATGTTGGTCCCCGCCGCGACGGCTGCCCGGATGGCTTGGATCCCAGAGTGGTTATATGTGCCATCTCCAAGGTTTTGAAACACATGCTCGCGTGTGGAAAACAGTTCTTCTCCAATCCAATTTGCGCCCTCTCCTCCCATATGCGTATAACCTAGAGTTGCGCGGTCCATCCACTGAGCCATAAAGTGACAGCCAATCCCCGCATAGGCGCGCGCACCTTTGGGAACTTTGGTCGAACTGTTATGCGGACAGCCCGCGCAAAAATAAGGGATGCGCGCCGCAATATCAGAGGCGTTGTCGGCGCGGCGCGCTTTTGCAAGCTCTGCCAATCCGCCTTCGATTTTTTCGTTGCTGCATCCCTCTTCAACAAAGATCTGCCCCAAAGCTTCTGCGATGTGATGTGTGTCTAATGCACCCTTGGAATGGAATAACAGTTTTGCGGCATCGCCCTTGGTCGCTCCATAAACGCGCCGACCTTGCAGATTATCAAATAACGCCTCTTTGATTTGTCCTTCAATCAGTTTGCGTTTTTCCTCAACGACCACGATCAGGTCGAGCCCATCAGCCCATTCGAGCAAAGACGCTTTGTCTAAGGGCCAAGTTTGCACCACCTTATAAGTCGTGATGCCAAGCTTCTTTGCTTCAGCTTCATCTATGTTCAACGCAGACATGGCATGGGTCACATCAAGCCAGTTTTTACCCGCTGCCACGATGCCAATTTTTGCACCCTTTGCCCCTAAAAAGCGTTTGTCCATCCGGTTTGCCCGTGCAAAAGCTTCGGCCGCAGCGACCTTGTGATCAAGCAGACGCGTTTCCATTGCGGCCGGTGTGTCAACAAGACGGATGTTCAATCCACCCTCGGGCAGAGCCATATCGGGAACTTGAAAGTTCATTCTATGCGGATCCGCATCCACAACAGAAGTGACCTCAATTGTATCTTTCATTGTCTTAAGACCGACCCAGAGGCCTGAAAAACGCGATAATTCAAACGCATAGTGGCCATAATCGAGGATTTCCTGAACACCAGCAGGGCTCACAATCGGGATATACGCATCGAGCATCGCAAAATCTGATTGATGCAAGGTGGTAGAGCTTTCGCCGGTATGGTCATCCCCCATCGCCATGATAACGCCGCCCTTAGCGCTGCTGCCGGCCATATTGGCATGCCGCATGGCATCGCCGCTGCGATCGACGCCTGGGCCTTTGCCATACCACAGCCCGAAAACACCATCGTATTTTCCTTCACCGCGCAACTCGGCCTGCTGCGCGCCCCAGATGGCGGTGACCGCGAGGTCTTCGTTCAATCCCTCTTGAAAGGTGATGTCTGCGGCACTTAACGCTTTTTCGGCACGCCGCATCTGAAAATCCACGGCGCCAAGCGGAGAACCGCGATAGCCTGTCACGTAACCCGCCGTGTTCCAGCCTTTCGATGTATCGCGTGCCTTTTGGGCAATCATGAGGCGAACAAGTGCCTGCGTGCCGTTCAACAGAACGTTGTGCTTTGCGATATCAAATTTATCAGCAAGCGAAACATTTTGAATTCCCACGTCGTACCCCTGTCGGCCATGACCAATAATTGTTTTATAGCGTGTGGTCTCATGAACTTACGTCCAGAACATATGATATTCCAATTTCTGAGGATGGCCAGTGTTAATTTCACCTTTATTGAGGTAACATCTTGACATCATGATGATACTTAAGGAACCAGAAAGTCCAAGGATAAAGAATAGGTACGCAAATGGATTGGGACAAACTTAGAATTTTTCACGCTGTCGCCGACGCGGGCAGTTTGACCCATGCAGGCGACACCTTGCATCTGTCACAAAGCGCCGTGAGCCGGCAAATCCGGGCACTTGAAGAAAGTCTGAACACGGTTTTATTTCACCGTCATGCCCGCGGCCTGATTTTGACTGAACAGGGTGAACTTCTTTTTGACGCAACAAAAACCATGAACAAACGCATTGATGCCGCTGCCGCCCGGATACGGGACAGTGAAGAAGAGGTTTTTGGCGAACTGCGCGTCACCACAACCACCGGCATCGGGACGATATGGTTGGCCCCACGCCTTTACAAACTTTACGAAACATATCCTGACCTTAAAATCGATCTCATGATGGAAGAACGTGTTTTGGACCTCCCGATGCGCGAAGCAGATGTGGCGATCCGAATGAAAGAACCCTCTCAGGCGGATCTAATTCGTAAACGGCTTATGTTTGTGCGTATCGGCCTCTATGCAACACGTGAATATATTGCACGACATGGCGCACCAGAAACATTGGACGATATGAAAAACCACAGGTTGATCTTTCAAAACCCGAGGTCACCACAAGTTCTCGCCGGACAAAACCTTGTCAGAGAATTGATGACCCATGAAATTGGCTCAACACTGACCGTTAATAATTACTTCGGCGTGCTTCAGGCGGCTATTCACAATTTAGGGATCGGCATGTTGCCCGACTATGTCACACATGCGATTGACACTATGGTGCGTGTTCTGCCGGATGTGGAAAGCATGGAAGTTCCCGTCTATCTCGCCTACCCCGAAGAACTGCGGCATTCAAAACGCATAGAGGCCTTTCGCGATTTTGTGGAAAAAGAGATCTTGGAGGACAAGCGCAAATCTCGACAAGAAGTCAGCCCATAACTTTTTGCATAGCTACGACGTTTTGAACGCTTCAGTTTGAACTGGTGCAAGAATAGCGGCGTCTTCCAGTAAGGCTCAATTTTTTGCATGATCGCAGAACGCATGCTCAAGCCATTGAAAAAATTTGGTTGGTTCGTCTATTGGACGAATTAACTCATATGGGTCCGCATATGGGTCTTAGAGAGACGCAATATACAATTTATGACTTTGGCGTAATCACCGCATCAGCCATGCGAAAAACGCATATCGGGAATTACGTTTAAACATAGCTGTCAGGGTTGCCACACGGCACTTTAGCGCCTAAATGGACGATTGAAAGCGATGAGTATCGTTTTCAACCTCCCTGTTGGACTAAGGCCGAGCTTGTCTCGGCCCTTTTTTTGCCGGTAGGTACCGAACAGACCTTAAGGCTCTGCGATGCACTGAGTCCAGTCCGGAGCAAATCCAAGAACCTGAGTTTCCCCCGGCAAATCGGGGTTGAAAAGGCGATTGTGCGCAAGGGTTGAGACGTAAAGCGGATTGCTTTGTGACAAAGCTTCAACCTGGCACAAAAGGTCAAACTTTTGCGAGTAGGCTTCAAAGACGAGCCGACACTGAGCCGCTTTGAGGATCTGCGCCGCGCCTTGCGATCCCCCTTGAAAAGTCGCAGTTAGAATATCCGAAAAATGGCTGTACTTTTGGTAGTAGGTTGCCGAAAAATATTGCAGAGCCTGACTGCGCCGCTGTGCCGGATCATGGGTTTTACGCGCCATATGCAGCATTTCAGGTGTTTCCGAATACATAGGCAGTTTGTTCATGATGGTAATAATGCTGCCAAGACTGTTATCCTGACCTTCAAGAAAAACCTCCGGCAACACAGCATCTGTGGGTTTTCCCAAATTATCGCGCATCATCATTTGGCGCACATGGCATTGCCACTTTAAAAATCTATCTTTCATAGGATGCTTTACATAGCTGTCGCCCAAAAGAGCGGATACGGAAGTCATACTCACCTCACCTCGATATTATCAAGACATATTGTAGGGGCGGTCATGCGTGAGGCTTGGGATCTTCCCACGCGCTTCGCCCACTTTATCCAGATCGATTTCGGCCATCACAACGCCTGGGGTTTCCCCACCATCACCAAGCACCTCCCCCGAAGGATCGATAATAAGACTGAGACCGTAGGCTTCCCCGCCTCCTTCGACTGCGCCTACGGCACAAGACGACACCACAAAGGCGCCATTTTCAATGGCCCTTGCGCGGTTCAGAACATGCCAATGGGCTTGCCCTGTCTTTTTCGTAAATGCCGCAGGAACACAAAGAATCTCGGCCCCCGCTTTTGCTAAATCGCGGTAGAGATGGGGAAAACGCACATCATAACAAATCGTGTGACCAATCTGCGCAAAGGGCGTCCTGATGAGGCAGCTCGCTTCACCGGGGGCAACGCGCGCGCTTTCGCGGTAAACCTCTGTTGGAGAGATTTGAATGTCAAACATGTGAATCTTATCATAGCGGCTGATGATCCGCCCCTCTGGGTCAAGCACAAAGCCGCGGTTGATAATTTTCCCTGCATTCCCTTTGACTGCAATCGACCCGATCATAATCCAGACGCTATGATCACGGGCGAAACCCTGAAAGGATGCCAAAAACGGATGATCGTTTTCCTCATGCGCCGGCGGCACAAGGGCCGCGCCCTCGCTTGCCAAACCACCACAATATTCAGGAAGAAACAAAAATTGCGCGCCCGCCGAAACCGCCTGTCTGGCAAGAGGCAAAGCTTCATCCAAGGCGGAATTCACACTTGGCATGGGTCTTGTTTGCAAACAGGCAATCCGAAGCGGGCGCGGCATTTCTAGAACTTCATATAAGCTTTACGAAGATCTGACAAAGGATGCCGATCCGACATCTGGAATTTGATCAGCAATTCACGAGCAATCATATCGCGATCCTGCTGATTGTTTGGCAACTCGATGCTGGATGGGATACGCACCCACCCATTGTTGTTGCGATCAAAAACCGCCGGTGCACCTTCTTCGTAACCCATATGGACATCTTCAAGCCAGTTTAGATCGTCCCAGCCCATCACTTCCATATATTTGCTCAGGAACGGTGTGATCCGCGCGTAATCAGGCACAAGGTTCACGTCATAGCGATATCCGATATGTTGCCCAATTTCTTTCTCGCGTTCTGACACCAAACCATCTGCATCGTTAAGAAACTGATCGACGTCAATGATTTCAGAACCTCTGTATTGTGTTCCAGCCATATTTCAGTCCTCCTTAAAGATGGTGGTAATCTGCAACGCCAACCGTATGGTTGGTGCCTGCCAAAGGCACGCCGGCCATTGCAGAGGCTTCCATGGTCAGTGCTGCCAGATCTTCAGGCTCTAAGCTGTGGATATTTGTCTTACCACAAGCGCGCGCAAAGAGCTGTGCTTCAATTGTCAGCGTATGAAGGAAGTTATAGACCCGTTCGGCTGCCGCATCCGGATCAAGGCGTGCACGCAATTTCGGATCCTGCGTTGCAACTCCAACAGGACAGCGGCCTGTATGGCAGTGATAGCAATATCCGGGTTCTGCTCCGACTTCTTCCTCGTAATTGGCTTCCGGAATGTCCTTGTTACAGTTCAGAGCCATCATCGCAGAGTGACCGATTGCTATTGCATCCGCCCCCAGTGCAATCGCTTTGGCAACGTCAGCACCGTTTCGGATACCGCCGGCATAGATTAGCGTGATGTCACCCTTTTTGCCAAGGTCATCAATTGCCTTACGCGCCTGACGGATCGCCGCCATTCCTGGAACACCTGTGTCTTCTGTGGCAAGGTGTGGTCCTGCACCTGTACCCCCTTCCATACCATCAATATAGATGGAATCTGGGTCACATTTCACAGCCATACGCACATCATCATAAACACGCGCCGCACCAAGTTTCAGCTGAATAGGGATTTGCCAATCGGTGGCTTCGCGAATTTCCTGAATTTTAAGAGCAAGGTCATCTGGACCCAGCCAATCTGGGTGACGGGCCGGAGAACGTTGGTCAATGCCTGCTGGCAAAGAGCGCATTTCAGCCACTTGGTCCGTCACTTTTTGGCCCATAAGATGGCCACCAAGCCCGACTTTACAGCCCTGCCCAATAAAGAACTCACAGCCGTCGGCAAGAACAAGGTGGTTCGGGTTAAATCCATAACGGGACTGGATACACTGATAGAACCACTTTGAACTGAAACGGCGTTCGTCCGGGATCATGCCGCCTTCACCGGAACAGGTCGCCGTGCCCGCCATTGTGGCACCACGGGCAAGTGCTGTTTTGGCCTCATAACTGAGTGCGCCAAAGCTCATCCCCGTAATATAAATCGGAATATCCAGATTAATGGGGCGTTTGGCGCGCGGGCCGATCACCGTCTTGGTTTCACATTTCTCCCGATATCCCTCGATCACAAAGCGTGTCAAAGTGCCCGGCAGAAATGTCAGGTCATCCCAATGGGGAATCTTCTTGAAAAGTGAAAACCCCCGCATCCGATAACGTCCAAGTTCGGATTTGATATGGATGTCATCCATAACCCTTGGGGGAAAGATAAAGCTGTCTCCGATGCGGTTTACATCGCGATTAAGCTGTTTTTTGATGGGCATATCACCGTCAGCCATTTTTTCGTGTCCTTTCCGGTAATTTACAAAATGAGTTTCTTTTCAGAGGGTTCAAGATTGTCGTAGTTCCAAAGCTGCTTGCCGGCGACAATTTTAGTGAAATGATCAACACCCTTATCCGGCATCAATCCATATTGGGTCAGCTTGCGGGTCAACCATGCCTTATCGAGCTCAGTTTTTTCAGCCTCTACCGCATCCACTCCTAGCGACTGGATGCTCCCCCCGATAAAAATTGTACCGTCGTACATGGAGTCGCCCAAGTTTTTCCCTGCATTTCCGCAGACGACCATCCGTCCCCGCTGCATCATGAATCCTGAAAGCGCACCCGTATCACCGCCAACGATGATTGTGCCCCCTTTCATATCGATGCCGGTGCGGGACCCAACCGAGCCGCGGCATACCAAGTCACCGCCCCGTATTGCTGCGCCAAATGTTGAACCAGCGTTCTTTTCAATGAGCACAGTGCCGGACATCATGTTTTCACCACATGACCAGCCAACGCGCCCGTTGATGCGCACATTTGGACCATCGATGAGACCAACGCCAAAATACCCAGTCGACCCTTCGATGATAAGGTTCAGTCGGCTAAGAATCCCCACACCAAGTGAGTGCTTTCCACGCGGATTTTGCAGCACGATAGTTCCGTAACCTTCGGCCATCAGCTCGCGAATTTTGCTGTTCACCTCAGTGGTCGTCATATGGTCGGTGTCAACTTCGATGCGTTTATTAAAATCAACCTCCGGCGCCCAAGGATAGGTGAACCGCTCCTCAGCATCTGGGTCAAATTCAATATGCAGGGATTTACCCGTCAGTTGTTCTGTACGCATGCCGAGCGCGGTTACCCGCTCTTCCTGCGTCATTTGCTTCAGTTCAGCATCGCTTACGCTTGCCATACGCGAACCTCCTCATCATATGGGTCATATGTGTCAATTTCTTGTGGAAGAATTGCGCGGATTGCCACTTCTTCCGAAGCCATGGCGATCAAATCGTCACTTTCATACAAAACCAAAGGCTTTGCTGCCATAGTATCCTTGGCCATGCCAAGTTGATCCTTGGTCGCAACAAGATACGTGAAAACACCGTCAATTTCCTGAATGGAATTACGCAACGATTCTTCCAGAGTAATGCCATTTGCAAGATTATGCGCTGTGTATACTGCGAGCAATTCGCTGTCGCAGTTTGACATAAAGCGATGCCCTTTGCGTTCCATTTCACGACGCATGATCCAATAGTTTGTGATCTGACCGTTATGCACAACACTCACGTCATTGTAGGGAAATGCCCAATAAGGGTGAGCAGAGCGGATATCCACGTCCGACTCCGTCGCCATACGCGTGTGTCCAATGCTATGCGTCCCTTTGAAATCATGCAGACCATAAAGGCCAGCGACATCGGATGCATCTCCGAGGTCCTTGATCAGCTCAAGACCATTGCCGAGTGACAGGATCTCCACCCCATCGGTTTCTTCGATATGTTCGGCCATTTTGGCGGTATCGCCAACGTGGGTCAAAACATAACGCAGCGCATATTCGGTCGCATTAGTTTTGGATGCCACCTCTGCGCCATGTTCTTTCAGGATGGCTTCGACGGCGTTCACGCGATCGAGGATCGTTTGATGAATTCCATGGCCGCGCTTCATGTCATCGGCTTCGGCGACTTTCAGGCGCATTATGTAGTCGCCCTCTTTGGGTTCTCCGTAAACTGCATAACCGGTTGAGTCCGGTCCGCGGTGTTTTAGGGCCTGCAGCATGGCAGTCATTTCACTGCCCACATTTGAGCTTTTGCCCTTATGAATAAGTCCTGCGATTCCACACATGTTGAGAAACGCCTCCCTTAAGTTAAGTTGCGTTGAAGTTGAAATGTAGGCGGGCTATTGCCCGCCTGTTTTTAAGTGAAGCGCCCTAAATTATGGCAGGCACTCCATATAAGTGTCGTTGTCCCATTCGGTAACAGTTGACATAAAGCGCGCGAATTCATCACGCTTGTATTCATCATAAAGGCGATACATTTCACCGGGCATACCGCGCTGAACGACCTCACTATTTGCCAGATGGTCGAGCGCTTCGCCAAGGCTCATCGGGAGCTTTTTGACTTCTTTACCCTCAGCCATCGCTTCGTAGATGTTCCGTTCCTCCGGTGCACCAGGATCAAGGTTATTTTCCAAACCGTCATCCATCGCCGCCAAAAGTGTTGCCCCCATGATGTATGGGTTCACCATTGAGTCAACCGAGCGATATTCAAAGCGTCCAGGCGCAGAAACGCGCAGACCTGTCGTGCGGTTCTGGAAACCCCAGTCTGCAAAAACTGGCGCCCAGAAACCTGTATCCCATAAACGGCGGTATGAGTTCACAGTCGAACACCCGATGGCTGTCAAAGCTTGAAGGTTATGCACAACCCCACCTATAGCTTTAAGCCCTTCCGCGCCGGGCATCTGCGGATCGTCTGTATCCGGCATAAAGGTGTTTTCCCCACCTTTGACGTACATGTAGTTGTCCGCCATGCCGGGGAGGTTATCAACGTCGTTGCCGCAGCGTACCAATTGGTCCTCGCCACCGCGCCAGAGGCTCATGTTGTGGTGACAACCAGAAGCCGACACACCCATGAAGGGTTTCGTCATAAAGCAGGCAAAGATACCATGTTCGCGCGCCACCTGAGCACAGATTTGGCGATAGGTGGTCAAACGGTCCGCATTTCGCAGCACATCGTCAAACATCCAGTTCAGTTCCAATTGCCCCGGTGCATCCTCATGATCGCCCTGAATCATATCAAGCCCCATTTGACGGGCGTATTTAATAACCTGCAAAGAAACCGGACGTAGGCTTTCGAACTGATCGATATGGTAGCAATACGGCTTTGAAAACCCGTCTTTGGGCTTGCCATTCTCATCAAACTTGAGCCACATCATCTCAGGCTCTGTGCCGATGCGCAATTTCGTTCCATGCTTTTTGGTGAATTCCTCATGAAGGCGGCGCAAGTTTCCGCGGCAATCAGAGGTCAAAAACCCGCCTGGGTTCACCTTTTCCTCGCGATTACGGAACAAGGTGCAGTAAAACCGACCGATCTGGGGCGCCCATGGCAATTGCATGAAGGTTTCCGGTTCAGGAATCCCGACCAATTCTGCAGCCTCTGGACCATAACCAAGATAATCACCGGCGCGGTTGGTAAAGAGGTTCACAGTTGCACCGTAGACCAACTGAAATCCTTTCATAGCAACAGATTCCCAGTGATCAGCCGGAATGCCCTTGCCCATGATTTTACCAGTAACAGACACGAACTGCAGATAGAGATATTCAATCCCCATCTTGTCGATCATCTCTCTCACTTGTTTGATTTTCTCTGCACGTCCCGGTGCGTCGACAAATTTCTCAAGATCCGTTTCGGCCAATTTAACCTCCCTGGTTGGTCTTCAATATCCTGTTGGGCGGAGCCGTCTTAGCGCAATCCTTCAAGGTTTATTTTACTCAGTTACATCCAAGCGCGCCAACGCTCCCTATGCGCAGAACGGTGTTCAGAATCGCACCAAAAGTCAACCTATTTTATGCCAATTACATAAATATTCTTGCAAATAAGCAATTTTGGTATATCTTTGGATCATATTTTCACCAATTACGCGAAAGTGGATCAGCTCACAATGGACATGCAGGACCGGCGCAAGAGAGGCGCGGCAGAAATTGCAGCAGAACTCAGGCGTGAAATTTCAGCTGGGAATTTGCTCAACAAGGACCGCCTTCCACCTGAACGGCAACTGTCAGACAGCTTTGGCGTGGCGCGCGGCACGATCCGCGAAGCATTGAATCAATTGGCAGCAAGCGGATATGTTGAAGTCCGCCCGGGAAGTGGAACCTATGTCACCTACGAAGGCGATGCATCAGACCTTTCTGTTATCACTGCGGCCAATCCGTTGGAATTGATGGATGCACGCTTTGCGCTTGAACCGCATCTGTGCCGGCTCGCCGTGTTAAATGGGCGTCGTCATGACTTTGCGGTTCTGGAAAACTTATGTCTAAAAATGGAAAAAAGCAGCCAAGATCCAAGCTCCTTTTCAGAGGCAGATACAGAGTTTCATCGCGCCTTGAGCCGCTGCACCGGTAACGGCCTATTGATTTGGATGTTGGATCAGATCACATCTGTTCGCAGCCAAGATGATTGGACACGGATGCGACATCTGACGTTGAACCAAGAGATGATCGCCCGCTATAATATTCAACACAGCCGTTTGCTTGATGCATTGCGCGCTCGTGAACCAGAACGGGCGGCAAACATCATGAAAGAACATTTGGAAACTGCCCGCTTATCCCTCACAAGGGCGGTTGAAACCTGATCAGGTCCGCGCCGCCGTTTGCAGCCAATTCATATAAAGTCGCTCTGCCATTTTGTTAAACTCTGACATCTGATCGTGACATGTTCGCCGCAGGGTCTCCACGGCTCCCGCACCAAGAGACTTTTCCAGAGCGTCAGAATATGCGGCTATTTGTGCCCAGTTATCAACTGTATCCTCTTCAATTTCGACATGAAACTGAACCGAAAATGCACGCGTCCCCCACGACATCGCCTGAACGGCACAATCATGTGACGTGGCCAACACCAAAGCACCCTCAGGCAACCGTTTCACCTCCGCACTGTGCCACTGCAGACAGGAAAACCGTTCCTCAAAATCGTCCAAAAACACCCCACTGGCCCCTTGATCGGTCAGGATGACTTCCATAACACCAATTTCGGGCGTATCAGACGGTCCAACATCGCCACCCAGTGCTTCAGCCAAAAGCTGATGGCCAAGACAGAGACCAAGATAGGGTTTTCCTTTATCTTTAACAGCATGTTTTATATATTCTTTTTCTGCTTTAAGCCAAGGATGCTCCTCCTCCTGCCACACATCCATTGGCCCCCCCATAACCCATAAAGCGTCGTAGTGATCAATGTCGGGAAGCTGTTCTCCTTCGTCCAATTCAACTGTATCCCACGTGTGACCGTCCTCTTTCAAAAAGTCGCAAAAAATGCCTGGATGTTCTACGCGCGCATGCTGCAAAACCAGAATATGCATGACTAAAATCCTCTGTTATTTGCATGTCAACTTGTCGCGCAGGGCTGCTTTTTTCAAGCCCTTAGCGAAAGGAAGATGGCGCTCGTCCAAAATATTCGGAAAATAATCGCGAAAAATGCGATGAATTCGCAAAGCCCGTTGCATAGGCAATTTCCGTTAGCGGAAGCGACGAATTCGTCAGGAGATTTCGCGCCTTATCAAGCCGCAAATCCCGATAATATCCCATTGTAGATCGACCAAGTTTCTGCTGAAAAAGACGATTAAGCTGTCGTTCTGACACCCCTGCTGCCAAGGCCAAATCTGGCAAACTCATAGGATCGGCAACATGGTTTTCCATAAACTTCACGGCATCAAGAATCACACCATTTGACGATCCAACGCGCGCCGGCATACCGCTACGTTGAGGTCCAATAGACGGTCGGATTTCCGTATGCAAAAACCAGTCACTGACGAGGCTTGCAAATTGAGAGCCGTGATGATTGGTGATCAGTTCAAGCATCAGATCCAAGGCTGCTGTCCCCCCCGCGCAGGTCAAACGGTCCCGATCAATCACATAAAGCGTGCGTTCGATCATAAGATTGGGAAAGCTTTCGCTCAGCGCCTCTCCATGTTCCCAATGCACTGTCATCCGCCGCCCCCCCATCAAGCCAGCCAGAGCAAGGATCGCCGGACCTGCAGAAACTCCTCCCAGTCGCGCACCAAAACGGGACATCCTTCCAAGGAACGCAAAAATGTCTCTGTCCTTGAAAACCATTGGATTGCCGCCAGCCACCACAAAGAGGTAATCCAAATTCAAGGGTTGTTTGATTGTGGCCTGCGGTGTAACGCTCGCCGCGCCTGAACTTGCCACCGGAGCGAGGCTAGGTGCGATGTTTATCACCTCATAAAGACGACGGCGACTGAGCACATTCGCCGCTCGAAAAGGTTCCACAGTGGATGCATATGCCATCAGCGCAAAGCCGGTGATTGGCAAAACACCAATAAGCCATACTTTCAATTCTGAACCAGTTTTTTCCATTTTAGGATAATATGCGTCTATTTCAGGAAAGTCTATACCAGAGAATCCCATGATGATGGGATGGAATTTAAAGAGTAGAATCTGATGCGTTATTCCGGCTTCAAAGTATTTCTAGAAGGGTTGACAGGCAACCGCGGTTGGAAACCTGCTTGGCGCGACCCTGAGCCCAAGTCTGACTATGATGTGATCATTATAGGCGGCGGCGGACATGGGCTTTCCACGGCCTACTACCTGTCCAAAGTGTATGGCGTCAGAAACGTGGCAGTACTTGAAAAGGGCTGGCTCGGCTCTGGCAACATCGGGCGGAATACAACTATTATCCGCTCCAATTACATGCTGCCCGGAAATGAACCCTTTTATGAATTCTCGCTCAAACTCTGGGAAGGGTTGGAGCAAGATTTCAATTACAATGCGATGATCAGCCAGAGGTCGATTTTAAATCTGTTCCATTCAGACCCGCAGCGCGATGCCTTTGTGCGCAGGGCAAATGCCATGATGCTGGCAGGGGCAGATGCTGAATTGGCAGATGAAGCACAACTACGCAGAGAACTTCCGTTTCTGGACTTTGACAATGCGCGCTTTCCCATCAAGGGCGGGCTTTTTCAGCGGCGCGGCGGTACCGTACGCCATGATGCGGTCGCTTGGGGGTATGCGCGCGGCGCGGACGCAGAGGGTGTCGACATAATTCAAAATTGTGAAGTCACCGGTTTTCAAATTGAAAACGGTATATGCAAGGGCGTGCAGACCACCAAAGGCGCCATCAACGCAAAGAAAATTGCGGTATGTGTTGCAGGATCTTCGGGCCGCGTGATGGCGATGGCCGGAATGCGCCTGCCCATCGAAAGCCATGTTCTTCAAGCTTTCGTATCAGAGGGGTTAAAGCCAGTTCTCCCGGGCGTTATCACCTTTGGGGCAGGCCATTTTTATGTGAGCCAGTCTGACAAAGGAGGGCTCGTTTTTGGCGGAGATATTGACGCTTATAACAGCTATGCACAGCGCGGAAATCTGCCCGTGGTCGAAGACGTTGCGGAAGGCGGCATGGCGATTATGCCCATGATCGGGCGCGCGCGCCTGTTACGAAGCTGGGGCGGTATTATGGACATGTCCATGGATGGATCGCCCTTTATTGATAAGACGCATATCGGCGGGCTCTATTTCAATGGTGGCTGGTGTTACGGCGGGTTCAAAGCCACTCCCGCCAGTGGATATTGTTACGCACATCTTCTGGCCAAGGATGAACCTCATCCGGTTGCCACAGAAATGCGGTTAGATCGCTTTAAACGCGGTCATTTGATCGATGAAAAAGGACAGGGCAATCAGCCCAATTTGCACTGATATGACAGGATTTTTCACAATAATTTTTCCCGCGTGTAACCGCTGCAGGCATAAAGAAAGAGGCACGGCATGATCATAAACCACCCTCTCCTTGGTCCTCGTGACGCCGCAGAATTCGTCTACCTCGGCGATGAAAGCCTCATTGAGCGCCCAGATCCCAATGCGCCCGATGCGGCGGATCGGTTTTATGAATACGGGTATCTGCGCGATAATCCCGCAGGCGAACACAAAGAGCTTTGGTATCATGAACAAGGCGACAGGTCTTGGCTTGTAGTGACCCGCAACACGATTACTCACCAAATTACGCATGTCGAACTGGCCCGCGATGTCGCCAGAGCAAAGGGACGGGACAGATGAGCCAGAGCTTCCGAATATCGGGCGGTTTGATCGACCGGTCCTCTCCGATGCATTTTACCTTTAACGGAAAGCGGATGGAAGGATATGCGGGCGATACGCTGGCCTCTGCGCTTTTGGCCAATGGTCAAAAACTGGTCGGGCGCAGTTTCAAATATCACCGCCCGCGCGGAATTCTATCTGCAGGACCGGAGGAGCCCAACGCGCTTGTCCAATTGCGTACAGGGGCCGCACAAGAGCCAAACACCCGCGCCACCGTGGCAGAGCTTTTTGACGGGCTCAGCGCAACCAGCCAAAATCACCGAGGGTCGCTTGAATTCGACCTGATGGCGATCACCGATCTTGCCGCTCCCTTTTTGAGCGCTGGTTTTTATTACAAGACTTTCATGTGGCCCAAAGCCTTTTGGGAAAAGCTCTACGAACCGATGATCCGTGCCTCTGCAGGGCTTGGAACTTTATCGATGAAAGAGGATCCAGACACCTATGACAAAGGGTTCCTGCATTGCGATCTTTTGATCATCGGGGCAGGTCCGTCGGGATTGATCGCCGCGCTGACCGCGGCGCGTAGTGGCGCCCGTGTGATCCTTGCCGATGAAGATTTTCGCCTCGGGGGCCGTTTGAATAGCGAAACCTTTGCACTGGATGACATGGAGGGCGGCATTTGGGCTGAACAGGTGGCAGCGGAACTGCAGAGCCTTTCCAATGTGCGCATCATGACGCGGACCACCGTCTATGGGGCTTATGATCACGGTGTCTTTGGCGCATTGGAACGTGTGACAGATCACCTGAAATCATCAGGCGGCAAGCCGCGTCAAATTCTTTGGCGAATCTATTCCAAACGCTCTTTACTCTGTGCAGGTGCAACGGAACGCCCGATTGCCTTTTCCAATAATGATCGTCCCGGTATCATGCTTGCAGGGGCAGTGCGCAGTTACGTCAACCGTTTTGGCGTAGCGCCTGGGAAAAATGTGACCGTCTTCACCAATAATGACGATGGTTGGCGCACAGCGAGCGATCTGATTGCCAAAGGTGTCACAGTGCGCGCATTGATCGATGTCCGCGATGGGGTCAGCCCACCTGATTTATACGGCACAGAAGTCATC
Organism: Alphaproteobacteria bacterium casp-alpha6; assembly: GCA_001510135.1. Taxonomy (GTDB): domain Bacteria; phylum Pseudomonadota; class Alphaproteobacteria; order Rhodobacterales; family Rhodobacteraceae; genus LFER01. The sequence continues at coordinate 57,349 of LFER01000006.1, read as the reverse complement.
ACAGGGGGGCGTATTATTGATACCGCGGGGCGCAAGGCGCTCTCATCGATTACCTTGAAAAATGGCCGAAAGATCACAACCGATTGTCTTGCCGTATCGGGAGGATGGAACCCAACAGTCCATCTTACCTGCCACCAGCGCGGCAAACCGGTCTGGAACGAAGACATTCTTGCATTTGTCCCTAGTGGTGTTCTGCCAGAGGGCATGCGCGTTGCAGGTGCCGCCAACGGTGTCTTTGGTCTGTCATCAGCCTTGCAGGGTGCATCGGAGGTTACTGCCGGCATTTTGACGGATCTGGGAATGTCCTCCAAAGCTGCCGCGCTTCCTGTGGCTGAGGATGAGGCCCAGTCAGGGATCGCCTTTTGGCACGTTAAAGAAAGCAAAAAGCGCGCTTGGGTCGATCTTCAAAATGATGTGACGGTCAAGGATATCAAGCTTTCCTATCAGGAAGGATTCCGTTCTGTTGAACATCTGAAGCGGTATTCCACGCTTGGAATGGCAACAGATCAAGGAAAAACCTCCAATATTGCGGGTCTTGCGATACTGGCCGAATGTTCGGGCAAAACCATTTCCGAAACAGGCACCACCATCTTTCGCCCCCCTTACACACCCGTTCCCATCGGAGCGCTTGCGGGTCGTGCGCGGGGCAAGGATTTTAGACCCTATCGCCTGACCCCAAGCCACCGCTGGGCAGAGGCCAATGGCGCCACATTTGTCGAGACGGGTAATTGGATGCGCGCACAATGGTTTGCGCGCGCGGGCGAAAAAGGGTGGCGCGACAGTGTGGATCGCGAAGTTGAAATGACACGCGCCTCTGTCGGGATCTGTGATGTGACAACTTTGGGAAAAATTGACATCCAAGGAAAGGACGCTGCAGAATTCCTGAACCATGTGTACACCAATGCCTTCTTAAAATTGCCTGTTGGTAAGGTACGCTATGGCCTTATGCTTCGCGAAGATGGCATTGCCTATGACGACGGGACGACCGCACGGCTGGGGGAAAATCATTTTGTTATGACCACCACCACGGCGAATGCCGTGCTGGTGTTTCGCCGACTTGAATTTGCACGCCAGTGTCTTTGGCCCAACTTAGATGTTCATCTCATTTCCACGACGGATGGATGGGCACAATTTGCCGTTGCAGGGCCAAATGCCCGCAACCTTTTGGCCAAAGTCGTTGATGCGCCCTTTGATCTTTCAAACGAAGCCTTTCCGTTTATGGCCTGCGCTGAGGTCAGTGTCTGTGGTGGAACCCCTGCCCGTTTGTTCAGAATATCCTTTTCAGGCGAATTGGCCTATGAAATTGCCGTGCCCGCGAAATACGGCAATTCCATGATGGATGTGCTGATGAAGGCGGGTGCCGAATTTAACGCGGTGCCCTATGGCACGGAGGCGCTCGGCGTTATGCGTATCGAAAAGGGCCACGCGGCGGGCAATGAGCTTAACGGTCAAACCACCGCGCTCAACCTTGGGCTTGGAGGATTTGTAAGTTCGAAAAAAGACTGCATTGGCAAAACGCTGTCTCAGCGTCCAGAGCTCAATTTGCCAGATGCTATCCGCCTTGTCGGGTTCAAACCTGTGAACAGTTCAGATGCACTTTTGGCGGGATCCCATTTCATCACCAAAGGGGATGCAGCCACGATGGAAAACGATCAGGGCTGGATGTCCTCTGTCGCCTATTCGCCGACCCTTGGCCATTCTATCGGGCTTGGCTTTATAAAACGCGGACATGAACGCATGGGAGAAGTGGTGCGCGTCGTCAATCCTGCCCGCGGAGTTGAGGTCGAGGCCGAAATTGTTTCTCCTCACTTCTATGATCCAGAGGGAGGGCTGCAACGTGGCTGAGTTTTCTTTGAAAGCAGATGCGTTTTTGGGTGGATTTCACAAAGATTATGGCACCGTCGTTGTGACAGAAGTAACTGACCGCGCGATTGCTTCTTTCGCATTGCCCCTTGGGGGGGAAGCTCAGGCTGAAAAGACAATCAAATCTGTTTTGAAACTGGATCTTCCCTCCGTAGGAACCGCTGCACAGTCAGAGGATGGCGCAACCACTTTGCTGCGGCTTGGAAAAGACCAATTGTTTTGTCTGATGGATAAGCAACCCGATGGGCATGGCGCGCATAGGGCCCTGTCTGAAAAACTCGCCGGGACAGTCTTCACCACCGACCAGAGCGATGTCTGGGTCAGCCTGACGATCAGAGGTCCCGATAGCCTTCGCGCGCTGGAGCGGATTTGTCCGATTGATCTTCACCCCGGCTCTTTTGAAGTCGGGGCCCTCGCAAGAACGGTGATGGAACATTTGGGCACCGTTATAATTCGAAATTCTGATGACGAATACACGCTCATGTCTGCCAGTTCATCGGCAAAATCATTTTTGCATGCAATCGAAACATCCATAGAGAATGTTTTGTAAAGTGACATGAAACTGAGCGTGCTCGAAATCTAAAGGGAGGAAACAAAGATGTATCTAAAGAAAGTCAATCCCTCTGAACATCCCAGCGCAGACGCTCTTGGAGCGCTTCGCAGCGTAACGCGCGATTTTGTTTTCGTTTCGCAAAATGACATGACCCGTTTCGCGGCAGATGGATGCATCGATGTTCTGCGCTCGGCAAATGCATTGATCGGGAATTCGGTTTTTAGCTGGACGCATGTGGATGCCAAAGAACTTTCCGACACAACAAAGCTCTGCACATCAAAACAGACATTGGTTCTTGCAGGCGGAATACATGATCCCTGGCACGTTTCTGAAGATGACCTGCCCCAATTTCGCTGCACGCTGCGCACGGCCGCGCGTGTTTGTATTATCGGATCTGCCATCTTTGTTCCCCTGAGCGCTTCGATTTTGAAAACCCAAAAAACCTCAGTCCATCCAGAGTTTCGTGCCGCGGTCAAGGAAAGGGGTTATCTTTGCGACTTTCATGAAGAAAACACGTGCCATCAACCCTCTATCAGCAGCGCTGTTAGTCCCGCCGCCGGCATTGAAATGATGATTGACCTTGTGGGTGCGCTTGAGGGGAACTTCATCGCAGGCGCGTTACGGGCGCAGCTGGGGCTCAGTTCAGATCATTCTTCGACGCGTTCTCGGGAACACTGGCATTATAAGCGGTTAGCCGAAGGCAACCCAGTGGTGAGCGAGGCTTTGGACATTATGCTTGATCACCTAGAAGATACGCTAACCGTTGGACAGATCGCGAGCATTATGGCAGTTTCTCCGCGCCGTCTTGAACGGTCATTTGGCGAAAAATTGCGTCAATCTCCGTTGCAGGTTTATCGTTCATTGCGATTGGAGCAAGCCGAGAAACTGTTAATACAAACAGAATTGTCTATTTCAGAAATCTCAGTCGCCTGCGGGTTTTCCAATGTTACCCTGCTTACCAAATGGTACAGACAGAAATTTGGCATTCAGCCGTCCATCGCCCGTAAAAAATCCTTTGACGGAAAATATGCCGCCTAATTCGAGGAGATTAGCAGAGTTGCCGGGGCGTTCAGCGGATTGTGCCTTTTATGACGCGTTATTTGTACCAACACTCCGCATACCGTGTTTTAAAAACGTTTCAACAGTCCCTCTGTTTGATCCACAAAATTGAGCAAAGAATTAAAAAAGTGATGCCTTGCCCGTATCAGAAAACCGTGACGCCTGGGTTATTTTCCAGAGGTCTTCTTATGCGCCTTCAGAGCTGACGCTTTGGGGTGGGTTTCTTGTTCAAATACCAGCCCTCGTGCAAAAATAAGCACCAACGCGCAGTCAAACTTGTTCATGACGCAAAACGAAAAGCGCAAACGACTGAGTCAGAGTCAAAAGTTCGTATCTGTGCTGGTAATCAAACCTATCCCTGCAGAAAGGACAAGACGTTTTGCTTAGATGCATTGGCCTGCGCTAGCATCGCTGTGGACGCCTGTTGTAAGATCATTTGGCGCGCCAATACCGTAGATTCTGTCGCAAAATCAGCATCTTCGATACGGCCCTTTGCTGCCTGAATATTCACCGAGGTCAACGTCAAATTTGAAATCGTGTGATCAATCCTATTCAAGAAAGAACCAACTTTTGCACGGTCTTCACTCAAGTTGGTCAAACCAGCATCAATCAAGCTCATGGTACTGTCTACGCGCGTAGAATCTATAATTTTCCCAGATCCTGAAAACACTCTGTCTCTCAAATTCAGAATGTCTATGGAAACCCTATTTTCCGCTTCGGCCGATGGTCCGACCAAAAACTCAAATTTGGTGCTGTTCTGAGAATTTTCAAGCACCACAGGAACACCAAAAACAATCTGAGAAGAAAATGAAACGACGGTAGAATTGTCTTGCGCAAAAACAGATTGACTTCCCCAGGTTGTCGTTTCGTGTATCCTCTCGTTTTCAAGAGCAAGTTGTTACGCCTCTTCGAACAATGCGTTTCGGTCGCTCTCGCTTAACGTATCGTTTTTTGCATATATAAGAATTTCCCGATATCTTTGCAGGTTCTTCTCAACCTCAACATAAGCGCCATCGACTACGCTCAAAAGAGATCGAGCATCCATGGCATTTTTAACGGCCATGTTCAGCCCTGTCGCTTCGCTATGCAATCTACTGGAAATAGCCACATTCGCAGCGTCGTCTTTTGCACTGTTAAGCCGCGTACCACTTGAAAGGCGCTCCATAGCAACACCCGCTGCCGACTGAGAAGCAGTGGCGGCAGCGGATGCAATTTGAGCTGACAAATTTGTATTTATACTCAGCATGTTCTACGCATATTCCATTTCCATAACGGTGAGCGGCCGAAATTATTTTTGTTTAGCGATTTGCTCCCCCCAAAAAAGCCATTATCCCAGTTTTTTAGACGTTTTGAATGCCCAGTTTTGAAACCCAAGACGGCTTAAAATGCCCAATCCAGCTTGAAATACCTAATCAAAAGGTCTCACACCCTAGTGTGCTTATTACTTTGGAGCAATCATGGAGAACATCACAGATGCGAATCGCAAAAAAAACATGTTTCCCCGCGCGTGCGCTTAATAAAAGAAGCCCAAAACACCAATTCGGTGGATAAGTTAAGAAAACTTGTGGGTATGCCTGTGGATAACAATAATTATCTTTGTGATACAAATTTTTTGCGCTATCGTAAACGTAAGCTTACTGCGGGGTATTTGAATTTGGAGACATCCCGCTTAACCGACTGAACTTCCTTCGCGGAGGACAAGTCAGCCAAGCAGAATGTAGATCAGAGAAAAAATACCAGCCATGCTTGCAAAAGGAATAAGATTTGTATCTTAGATTCAATATCTTAGGACTTTGGCGTCGAGTTGAATTGGCTGAAGATTCAGATCCTCGGAAATGAATTTTCGCATGAAGGCTTCGAATGCAGAAGGATTAGACGCGAATTTACCTTATGGTATCGCGCTCAATGCAGAGGCAAGTTTGGTGAAGTATGCTGTGTTGTGGGTGTCTTGTTGCGAAAGCACTCAAGGCGCCAAAAATTATTTTGATACATCAAAAATGGTTTATTTCGCGTAACCGATGTGCAAACTGCGGATTGATGCTGCAAAAGGACGCCCCAAAAGCCATAGTTAGCAAAGCGTCAAAATAAACAGAAGGGATGGGTATGTGATGCTCACGGTATACGGGCGTGCGGATTCCTCAAACGTACAGGCGGTGATGTGGTGCATCGCCGAACTGGGGTTGTCATGTCACCGTCATGACATCGGTCATCGCTTTGGCGGTACCGATACGCCTGATTTCATCGCTATGAACCCCAATCGTACGGTGCCCGTTCTCGTGGACTCAAGCGGTCCTGCCCTTTGGGAAAGCGGTGCAATCCTGCGTTATTTGTCAAATCGCTATGCAACTGCCCCTTTCTGGCCATGTGATCCCTCGGATCGGGCACAGATTGACAAATGGGCAGAATGGTCAAAGATCAGCGTTGCTACAAATTTTACGGTCCCGATTTTTTGGGCACTCGTACGCACTCCGGCGGCCAAACGCAATTACGATGCCATCAGACAGGCTGTGCTTAAATTTGAAGATCGTCTGAAAATTGCAGATCATCAACTGTCGCAAAATGAATATTTGGCTGGAAACGACTTTTCGCTGGCCGACATCAGCCTTGGACACATCTTATACCGCTACTTTGATATTGATATTACTCGTGCAGATCTGCCTCACCTGCGGGCCTATTATGATCGCCTCACCCAACGTGTTCAGTACCAAACCCATGTCATGATTTCTTATGAGGCGCTGCGCGAATAACGTTTTCAGCGCCCCTTCCAAACAGGATCGCGTTTTTCCGCAAAAGCACGCGCACCTTCGAGTTGGTCTTCAGAGTGATACAATCGATCAATCGTTTCAAACTGGGATTTGGTGATTTTGTTGAGGCAATCCTGAAATTTCATATCTTCAGATTCCCGAACGACCTCTTTGATAGCTGCATAAACGAGTGGTGGGCCGGATGCCAAAAGAGCCGCCATGTTGCGCGCTTCGCCCATCAAATCCTCGCTCTTGTGAACATGATTGATCATGCCCCAACGGGCAGCTTCTTCGGCATCAAGCCACCGGCCTGTCAGAAGCATCTCCATTGCGATGTGATATGGGATCCGCTTGGGTAGCTTGATGCTTGCCGCATCCGCAATCGTGCCACTGCGAATTTCAGGCAATGCAAATGTGGCGTGTTCTGCAGCCAGAATGATGTCACAAGACAACGCAATTTCAAGCCCACCGCCACAGCAGATCCCGTTCACAGCACAAATAACGGGTTTGTTCAATCCGCGAAGTTCCTGCAACCCGCCAAAACCGCCAACCCCATAATCTCCGTCAACCGCATCGCCATCTGCAGCAGCCTTCAAATCCCACCCCGGGCAGAAAAACTTGTCATTTGTCGCTGTCAGGATCGCAACCCGAAGCTCTGGGTCATCGCGGAACCCGCGAAACACCTCTCCCATAATGCGGCTGGTCGCCAAATCAATGGCATTGGCCTTGGGACGATCAATGGTGACCTCTAGGATATGACCATCTTTATGCGTCTTTATCGGGGTTTCAGACATCTGCCTCTCCTTTTCTGATCAGCGCATCCACTGCAATCGACCTTGCCGGCGTCACGATAAGCGGGTTGATTTCCACTTCTTCAACTTCGTTTATATGCGCCAGAACATATTCTTGCAAAGCCATCACTGCTTTGGCAATCTGACTGAGCTCAGCCGCAGGCTTGCCGCGATACCCCGCCAATAATTTAGAAAGTTTGAGCTGCCCAAGAGCCTTATTTACATCTTTTACCTGAACAGGCAGGACAAGCGAAACCTGATCGCTGAGTAATTCGGTCAGCACCCCCCCAGCCGCCAGAGTCAAAACAAATCCATGCGCCGCATCTCTTGTAATCCCAATCAAAAGTTCACAAACTGCTTCTTCAATCATTTCTTCCACTAAAAATTCTTTTACACCCATCTCACGGACAGCGCGTTCCAATTCTTCGCTGTTAGAAATGTCCAGCCGAACAGCGCCACTTTCCGTTTTATGGGCAATACCCCTGCCCTTTAGGGCTAAAGGAAACCCGATGCGCGTGCCTTCTTTCAAGATGTCCTCAAGGCTTGATGCAATTGCACGGTGTGGGACATCCAATCCAAATGCGGACAACTCCGATTTTGCATCAGCCTCATCAATCAACACCGGATTACGTGAGGATTTTCCAATGACAATCGGGGGCCATGTGTCCTCTTGGGAAAGCGCAATGAAATGCGCCGCTTCAATTGCGGCAAGCGTTTCGTTAAATCCATGCATGGGCAGAACATTCATAGCCATCAACCGATCCGCGACCGGTTCAGAGATATTTTCAGGAAGTGTTGTGACAAAGGCCAAGGGCCCGCTTCCCTCTTTTACCGCGATTTCAGCCCCCTCCAATATGCATTCCCAAGCAGCCGGTGAACAGCGATCATCGCGCGGAAAATCCACGATTGAGAGCGTGATGTCCTGATCCCCAGTCATCATCGCCGACATCATTGCCCCAATCGCGCGACCGTTGCCCCAAATATAGGTGTGATAATCCAGAGGATTGGCCACGGCGACCATCGGGCCGAGGGCCTGGCGGAGCCCAACTCTTTGGATTTCGTTTAACGCAGGAAAACGCACATTATAGGACAGCGCGGTATCAGCAATAAGGCTCGCCTCCCCCCCTGAACAGGACAGAGAAGCAATTTTGTTGCCCTTTAACGGTCCGCAAAAATGGAGAAGTTTGAGCGTTTCCAAAAATTCGGGAACACTCTTTAATCTTGCAATACCAAGGCGGTTCAAGACAGCTCGCGCCCCCGCATCGCTTCCCGCAAGAGAGGCGGTGTGAGAAATGGTGGCGGCTTGTGCCTGTTCTGATTGACCGACTTTGATCGCAACGATGCCTTTACCCATCTCTTTTGCGGCTTTGGACAAAGCTTCAAAGGCGGCGATATTCCCGAGCCCTTCAATGTGAAGTCCCAGGGCGCTTACCCGATCGTCACAAAGCAAGGCCCGTCCGATATCGGCGAGCCCCTGTTGCGCCTGATTTCCCGCAGTCGCGATATATGCTATGGGCAAAGCGCGGTTTTGCATGGATATATTGATCGCCATATTGGAACTTTGCGTGATGATGGCTACACCGCGTTCGACCCGACGTCCTCCATGCTGGTCGGGCCAAAGTGCAGCCCCGTCCAAGTAATTTATGAACCCATAGCAATTGGGCCCAATGATAGGCATATCCCCTGCTGCAGTTAGCAATTCCTGTTGAAGCTTTGCGCCACCTTCATCCTCTGCCTGTGCCTCAAGAAACCCTGAGGCAAAACAAACCGCCCCCCCGCTTCCAACGTTTGCTAAGTTTTTGACCACATCGACGGTTGCGTGGCGGTTTACACCAATAAAGGCGGCATCAGGCGCATCGGGCAGCTCATTTACAGATCGGTATGCCCTGAGCCCTCCAATCTCTTCAGCTTTGGGATGAACAGGCCAAAGATTCCCTGAAAATCCAAACTTCTGGCATTGCTCGATGACAGAGCGGCACCACATCCCACCGCCGATGACGGCAATGCTTTGAGGGCGCAACAGTCGGTCCAAATCCTGCATGGAATTTTGTCCTTTGACCTTAGGCACCCAAGGGGCGCAGCAGCTCTCGCGATATGATGTGACGTTGAATTTCAGAGGTGCCATCCCAAATCCGTTCCACCCGCGCATCGCGCCAAAAGCGTTCAATTGGGAAATCATCCATCAAGCCCATACCACCAAAAATTTGCAATGTCCGATCCGTGACGCGGGCCAGCATTTCTGAGGCATAGAGTTTCGCACTGGCAATTTCACGATTGGCGGGAAGCCCTTGATCAAGGCGCCATGCCGAGGAGAGAGTGAGCCAATCGGCCGCATCAATTTCAGTAATCATATCCGCGATTTGGAAACTTACCCCCTGAAACTTACCAATCTTTTGGCCGAATTGTTCGCGCTCCGCCGCATAATTCAATGCATAGTCAAAACACCTGCGCGCGCGCCCTACAGACATAGTGGCAACGGTGATGCGGGTCGCATAAAGCCATTCGTTCATGACAGCAAAACCACCATCAACCTCTCCAAGCACCTGTGCATCCGATAGTCGGCAGTCATCAAATTCGAGGATCATATTTTTATATCCTCTATGGCTGACCGATTTATACCCCTGACGAATCGTAAAGCCCGGCGTGCCGCGATCGACGAGGAAGGCAGTGATGCGTTTTTTGGGCCCCTTCGGAGTTTGATCTTCGCCAGTTGCAATAAAACAAATCACAAAATCGGCATGATCCGCACCGGAAATAAAATGTTTGGTCCCGTTGACCACCCAATCCCCACCTTTGCGCTCCGCACTGCATTTCATCCCCCGCACGTCCGATCCGGCACCCGGTTCGGTCATGGCAAGTGCATCCATTCTTTCGCCACGTACGGCGGGCAAAAGGTAGCGTTCTTTTTGTTCCCCCTCACATGCCATCAGAATGTTTTGAGGCCGCCCAAAGAAATGGTTCAGCGCCATAGCACCGCGCCCCAATTCGCGTTCTACCAGCGCAAATTCCAGATGGCTGAGGCCGGCGCCACCGACTTCTTGGGGGAAATTGCAGGCATAAAACCCCAAATCAATGGTTTTTTGTTTGATCGCCTCGCCGACCTCAGCGGGAACTTCACCGGTACGCTCCACGATGTCTTCATGCGGGTAGATCTCATTTTCTACAAAGCTTCTGACCGTATCAACGATCATCTCTTGTTCTTCGCTCAGTCCAAAGTGCATTATGCGCTCTCCTTATGGGCTTGTGCCAGCGCGTCCATGCGGGATTGCACCTCTGCCAGTGGCGGGCAGGATTTGCGCGTGGTCAGGTTGACGTGCAGCATAAACTGTTCACATGTGGCCAATATTGCATTATCTTCGGCTCGCATCTCATGGAAAAGTTTCACCTTTTTCCCCTCTGACAACAAAACACGGGTATTGACATGGACCGTCTGTCCAGCCAGTGTTTCGGCGAGGTATTTGATCGTTGTTTCGGCGGTGAAAAAGCTGTTTCCTGCCGCGATATACTCCGCATCGGCGCCTATTTCGATCATAAAGGCGTCAGCTGCATCTGAAAAAATCTGCCCATAGCGTCCTTCATTCATATGCCCGTTGTAGTCAGTCCAATCGACAGGAATACTGCGAGAGACAGTGCGCATCGGCACCGCCGCCCCCAAGGGCAAGCGAAGCGTTTCTTCGTGTGCGGTAATCAGTGCACCCGCGGCGCTGCCCTGTTGTTTTAAGGCGCGCATGATGGCGATCAAATTGTTGTCGCGCAGGCGTTCAAGATCACGGATTGTTTTATGGCCGGATTGTGCATCGGATTGATCTGCAATCATCTGCGTGAGTTCATCCGTCAACTCGGGTACATCCATCAGCTTTGTCCAAGGCCAACTCAGGCATGGGCCGAATTGGGCAATAAAATGTACCATACCCGCTTCACCGCCCGCAATACGATAGGTTTCAAATAACCCCATCTGCGCCCAGCGCAAACCAAAACCATAGCGAATGGCGTTATCGATTTCCTCGGTCGTCGCAATTCCGTCTTTGATCAACCATAGACCTTCGCGCCACACGGCTTCAAGAAAGCGATCTGCGATATGGGCGTCAATTTCTTTGCGCACATGAAGCGGATAAAGACCAATTGACGTGAGAACCTCTTTCGCTGTTTCAATATGTTGCGCGCCAGTCTTAATGCTAGGAACCAGTTCGATCAGAGGCAAAAGATAGACAGGATTAAACGGATGAGTGACCATAATTTGCTCTGGGCGTTCGGTTCCTTCCTGCAGTTCGGAGGGTTTAAATCCGGACGTTGAAGATCCAATAACCGCATCTCCACGACAACTGTCTTGAATTTCAGCAAACACGCGGTGCTTGATGTCCAACCTCTCTGGCACGCTTTCCTGAATCCAATCAGCGTCAGAGACGGCCTCTTTGATCGTTTTGCAAAATTTCAGCGTTCCTTCATTCGGCAATGGCTGATCATAAAGCATAGGAAGCGCATGTCGTGCGTTTTTCAGGACTTCGGAAATTTTGCGTTCAGCCTCCGGGTCAGGATCAAAGACCTTGATATCCCACCCGTTCAAAAGAAATCGGGCGAGCCATCCTCCCCCGATTACACCGCCACCGATGATTGCAGCTTTTTTGGTCATCTTAGTCACTCTCCAAATCGCACATGGGGATCATACCATGCGCTCTGTATTTCCATCTACACTGATCGCCTGCCCGCTGATGTTTCGCCCTGCATCCGAGGCAAGGAAAACGGCCATACCTGCGATGTCTTCCGGCGGAATGAAACGGCGCAAGGACACGCCGTCCGTATATTGCGCACGAATATATTCTATTGGGCGCCCCGTGGCTTTGCTTTCCATAGATAGCACCCGTTCCATCCGTGGGCCTTCGACAGCACCGGGGCAGATCGCGTTCACCCTCACATGGGCGGACCCCAATTCAATCGCCAGCGTTTTCATCAACCCGATAAGCCCCCATTTTGCTGCCACATAGGGGCTGCGGTAAGGCACACCGAACAGTCCGGATGTTGATGAAATAAGGATGATCGCTCCAGAATTTTGTGCTTTCATCCGCGCTGCCGCCCACCGGCAGCTCAGAAATGCGCCGTCGAGGTTTACAGAAACGCAATCTCTCCAATCCGCATAAGTCAAAGTTTCGATGCCCCCCGCAGGTCCACCCGTCCCCGCATTGGAAATCAAAACATCCACACCGCCGTAAGCGTCCTCAAGCTGTGCGAAAAATGCAGACATTTCCGCTTCATTTCGCACATCAGCACAATGCGCAATGCACTTGGGATGCGCTCTTTGCATGTCTTGAATATTTGCCTCAGAGCTGTCGCACACCGCCACTTGATCACCAAGAGCGAGAAAAGCCTCCGCCATCACACGCCCGATCCCCGAGGCGCCTCCTGTAACGACCACACGCCGTGCCATGCTCTAGCCCTTGGGCGTGCGTTTGGTAAGCTTCAGCTTTTGCCGCACCTCTTCCGGTCCGATCACCCGTGCCCCCAACGCCTCAATAATACCACGCGCCTTTTCAACCAATTGGTAATTTTCGGCTAACACCCCACGTTCCAGCATGAGGTTGTCCTCAAGCCCGACGCGCACATTGCCACCGGCAAGCACAGAAGCCGCCACATAGGCCATCTGGTTTCGCCCCAGCGAAAACGCGCTGAAGGTCCAATTTGGCGGAACATTGTTTACCATCGCCATAAAAGTGTTCAGATCGTCAGGCGCCCCCCATGGCACCCCCATGCATAGCTGAACAAGCGCGTCTGGTTCCAGAACACCATCCGCGACCAGCTGTTTTGCGTACCAGAGATGTCCTGTATCAAATGCTTCGATTTCAGGCTTCACTCCTAAATCCGTCATCATCTGACCCATCGCCTGCAACATGCCGGGGGTATTGGTCATGACGTAATCGGCTTCGGCAAAATTCATTGTGCCGCAGTCCAGCGTACATATTTCAGGAAGACATTGTGCGACATGGGCAACCCTCTCTGTGGCACCCGCCATATCTGTCCCTGCAACCAGCGGCAGTGGGGCTTCCGTACCCCCAAAGACTATATCTCCCCCCATGCCAGCGGTGAGGTTTAAAACAACATCTGTTCCAGAGGCACGGATATATTCAGTGACTTCCCTGTAATACTCAAGCTTGCGACTGGGCGTCCCAGTTTCTGGATCGCGCACATGGCAATGCACAACTGCAGCACCCGCCTCTGCCGCGGCAATCGCGCTGTGCGCGATCTGTTTCGGGCTGCGCGGCACATGGGGGCTTTTGTCCTGCGTTCCCCCCGACCCCGTCACGGCGCATGTGATAAAAACCTCTTTGTTCATCGATAATGGCATAGTGTCTCTCCTGCAGGATAAGAGAAATAATATGCCACTGGTCACTGGAAAGTGTTTGCACTAAAAGACATATATGATACCAAAATGGACAAAGAGCGATATAGCTTCGATCACTGTGCAGTTTCTTCTCTTTGATCGATTTTCAAATATGTGTCTGGCCAATTGTTTGGAACCGATGCGGGCGGCCAATACGCTTGTGGGGCGCGAGTTTTACCGCTGGCGCTTTCTGAGCCTAAGTGGGGACACCGTCGCCTCATCAAGCGGGCTTCCCATCCTGCCTCACGCAGCACTCGATCCTGAAAAACCCTGCGATTTTCTTTTTGTAGTGGCAAGTTATGATTTTCTAAAACATGACACGGCGGATTGCCGGCGCCGTCTGCGCGCATGTTCAAAATCCTGCAAAGTGATGGTGGGCCTTGATACGGGGCCTTGGCTGATGGCCTCCGCTGGGTTGCTTGCAGGGCGGCGGGCTACGTTGCACTGGGAAACACTGGACAGTTTTTCCGAGCGGTTTTTAAATATCGACACAGTGCGTCATCGGGTTGTAAAGGACAACAACAGGATCACCTGTGCAGGTGCGATGTCGGCTTTTGATCTAACAAGATCCATGATCGAAGATCATTTGGGAAGCGCTGTGGCGTTGGATGTCGATGCAATGTTGTTGCGCGATGATCCGCTTGCACTGCAGCACCGGGGCAAATCAAAGCCCTCAACAAGCCCTGTGCAAAGAGCAATCGCTGCAATGCAAAGCAACATTGAACAGCCGCTCTCTTTGAATGATTTGTCAAAAATCGCTGCCTGCCCGCCAAAAACACTGTTGCGCCGCTTTAAGGTGGCTTTTGGTACCACCCCAATTCAAGTGTATCGCCATATCCGCCTGACAAACGCCCGTCAGCTTGTGGAAAGCACGTCTCTTAGTACGTCCGAAATCGCGCTTCGATCCGGATATGAAAGCGCTGCAGCGTTGAGCCGTGCATTTCGTCTGCGCTTTGGTGTGTCGCCGCGCGAATTGTCCAAAACCTACCGTTCAGCACGGTAACCCGTTGCCACAACAAATTTCTCTGAACTGTCCGCGCGACTTGCCGGAGGTTTCAGATGCGAGACTTTGCTGAACCGTTGCTTGAGGATTTTTTGAAGATCCCCCTCTGCCCCACCGGCCAGAACTTTGGCAACGAATGTCCCTCCCTCTTCGAGGACGTCAAACGCAAAATAAGCTGCCGCTTCGCATAGTGCGATGATGCGCAGATGGTCTGTCTGTTTATGTCCCGAACTGGCAGCGGCCATATCTGACATGACAACGTCTGCAGGCCCATCAAGCCATTGTTTTACTTTTTCGTCCGCATTTTCTTCCAGAAAATCAAGCTGATGGATATCCGCGCCTGCGATGGGTTCGACTTCCTGCAGATCGACGCCGATCACGCGCCCGATAGATTTGCCTTTTTTCTCGCCAAGCGCATTGGTGCGCTTTACCGCCACTTGGCACCATCCCCCCGGTGCACAGCCCAGATCCACAACCCGTGCGCCTGGCACAAGAAAACGGTATTTGTCATCAAGCTCAATGATTTTAAACGCCGCGCGTCCTCGATAGCCTTCTGACTTGGCGCGTTTCACATAAGGATCGTTTAGCTGCCGTTCAAGCCAGCGTACCTGTGCAACGGTTTTGCCTTTGGCTTTCTTGACCTTAACCCTGAGGTCGCGTTGCCCCCGGCCCGAGGTATTTTCCGATTTGTTGCTCATCAGTAGGGCACGTCCTCAAGCACACCATCGGCGCACATTTGTGCGTATAAAAGCCCCTCGCGCAGACCGCGATCGGCTACCGACAATCGATCTGTCGGCCAAGACCGCAGAAGTGCCTGCAAAATGGCGGCACCTGACATGATCAAAGCCTGCCTGTCATGCCCGATACGAGGATCATTGCGACGTCCATCAGGCCCTAAGGATAAATAGTTGCTGACGACATGGTCAATCTCATCCGAGCTCATACGAAGTCCATCGACCTTGGTTCTGTCATAGCGGCGCAACCCAAGATGGCTTGCCGCAACAGTTGTCACAGTTCCGGATGTTCCGATGATCTGAAATCCTTCTCGCGGTTGAACATCTTTATAAGGAGCGAAATTCGCGAGCTTATCTTCGAAAAAACAACTCATCAGAGCATAGCGCGCAGAATCGTCACTGACATCTCCAAAAGCATCCCGCAATGTTGCAACCCCCAATGGAACGCTGATCCAATCGACGACTTTTGCCGCCTGAAAAGGACTGTCCACTGAATGAAACCCTGCATGAAGCCGCATCAGCGATCTTGGTCGTTCGCGCGGGGGGACATCCGAGAGGTCAATCCAGACAAGCTCCGTCGATCCCCCGCCAATGTCGATCACCAAAAGTTGTTCTGTCCTGTTTGAAACGAGGGGCGCACAGGAAATAACGGCAAGCCGTGCCTCTTCTTCCGCCTCAATGATCTCAAGGCGCAGGCCCGTTTCGCGCAGGACGCGCTGACAAAATTCCCCCGCATTCGATGCCCGCCGGCAGGCCTCTGTCGCCACAAGCCGCATGCGCGTCACGTTGTGACGTTTGAGTTTTTGATGACAGACCTTGAGCGCCTGAATTGTTCGGTTCATTGATGTCCGACTCAGTTTCCCGGTTTTTTCCAATCCAACGCCAAGCTGCACAGATTTTGAAAAACTATCGACCACATGAAATTGACTTCCTTTGGGCTGAGCGATCAGCATACGACAACTGTTCGTTCCCAAATCCAACGCCGCATAAAGCGCGTTTGGATTAGGGGGTGTCAGAGCGGCGTCATCAACCACTTGGGGAAAGACGCGCGCTGGTCTAGGACGCTTGGGCGCCATATGTCACGCCCTCCAATCAAAATGCTTCCTCTCACGTTATGCCCGATGTCAAAAGGTCGCAAGACAAGACTTAGAATATTTTTGTTAAAGATGGTGAAAAAATGTCAGTTCTGGGGTTGAAGAATAGAATTCATAATTATGCTGACGATTTTGACCTTTGTCCCCTCTCGGATCTGACGAATATTCACGCTAAGGTCGCTCAATGACGCGCATTTGTCGATATTCGACACAAGCAGGTGATCCGCCTGCCCTAGAAACAGCGCAGTTTTACGAGGATTCGAAACATGCCCGAAGTCACCATCGTTTATTGGCGCGATATTCCCGCGCAAGTCATCGTTGGCAAAGGCCGCCGTGGTTCCAAACGTCAATTGGCGGAACGGTTTGAGCAGGCGATTGATATGGCTGCTATGCGGGCAGGCATGGCAGGAACCGATGATTACCTCACACAATGGCGCAAAGCCGCGCCCTATTCTGTTGAGGGGGATGCAGAGGACGTCGCAGAACGAGAGGCCAATCGGCTTGAAACAGAATACGACAAAGCCCGTATTTTAGGGCTCATTGAAAATCATGGTCACGCACAAAGCTGATGTGGCAAATTAGGAGACGGTTGATGGCATTGCTGAATTTCAAACGCAAACCGGTAGATCTGGTTGAAACCTCCCCAGAGCTTGAACGTTTTCTGCAGGGCTATTCGATAGAAGTCATGCCACGTACAGCGGAAAAAATTGAGAATTTTCAAGATATTCTTCCGAAAGGGACCCGCGTTTACATAGCTCATATTGAAGGGACGCCCATAGAAGATATGGTAAAAACGGCGGCACGTTTGGCCTCAGAAGGCTACGCTGTTATGCCCCATTTTCCAGCCCGCATTATTAAAGATAAAGCAACGCTTGAAAACTGGATCGACATGTATCAGGCCGAAGCAGGCGTGAACCAAGCTTTGCTTTTGGCCGGAGGGGTTACCACACCACATGGCGACTTTGATAGTTCTATGCAGCTTCTGGAAACAGGCCTTTTTGGTGCAAAGGGGTTTACACGCCTCCATGTGGCAGGACACCCTGAAGGGAACAAAGACATTGATCCTGACGGGTCACGCAAAAATGTCGATGCCGCCCTGTCGTGGAAACAACATTTCTCTGAACGTACCGATGCAAAAATGGCCCTTGCCACGCAATTTGCGTTTGAGGCAGGTCCTATCATTGACTGGGCAAATGGGCTTAAGGCGTCAGGCATTGATATTCCCGTTCATATTGGGATCGCTGGGCCGGCAAAGCTTCAGACATTGATCAAATTTGCAATCGCCTGTGGCGTGGGGCCATCTTTGAAAGTGCTGCAAAAACGGGCAATGGACGTCACCAAACTTCTTTTGCCGTATGAACCGGTCGAAGTCCTAAACGCGCTGGCTGAACATAAGGCACAAAACCCTGATTTCAACATTGACCAAGTTCACTTTTTCCCGCTTGGAGGGATTAAGACCAATGCCACTTGGGTCACCGACCATGGCGGACGCGCAGGCGTTCCAGCTTCTCAATCCTAAAGGACCACATATATGACACGTACCGTTGTAGAGTCTGCGACGCAGACCGCCATTATCGGATTTGACCAACCTTTCTGCGTCATAGGTGAACGGATCAATCCGACGGGACGCAAAAAGCTTGCCGCCGAACTTGAGGCAGGTGACTTTTCTACCGTAGAAAAAGATGCCCTTGCCCAAGTCGCAGCGGGGGCCAATATTCTCGATATAAACGCGGGCGTGGTATATAATTCAAACCCAAATCCCAATGAAACCGAACCCCCTCTCATGAAGAAGATGATTGAGCTGGTTCAAGGTCTCACCGATATTCCTCTTTGCATCGACAGCTCCGTTCCTGAAGCGCTGGACATGGGGCTTCAAACTGCCAAGGGGCGCCCGCTTTTGAATTCTGTCACCGGCGAAGAAGAGCGGCTAGAATTTGTTCTGCCGCTGGTCAAAAAATATAATGTTCCCGTTGTGGCAATTTCAAACGACGACACCGGCATTTCCGAAGACCCAGAGGTCCGCTTTGCGGTTGCCAAAAAAATTGTGGAACGTGCTGCAGATTTTGGCATTCCTGCCCATGATATCGTGGTCGATCCGCTGGTCATGCCCATAGGTGCAATGGCAACAGCTGGACAACAAGTGTTTACACTGGTGCGAAAACTTCGTGAAGAACTTGGGGTTAACACCACCTGTGGCGCGTCCAACGTGTCCTTTGGACTTCCCAATCGGCACGGCATTAACAATGCCTTTCTCCCCATGGCCATGGGTGCGGGGATGACCTCGGCCATTATGAACCCTGTTGCTTTGCCCGTTACACAAAAGGCAATCCAAGAGAAGAAAGACGAATGCCTCGCCAAAGGAATTCTCTTACCGGAAGATATAGATGATGAAACCTTTGTGACGCTTTTTGGACTGGGATCTACCTTATCGCGTCCCGGCAAAGAAATGGAAGCCATTCGCGCTGCCAATCTTTTGACGAATAATGATCCGCATGGCGGTGCTTGGATCCATTTCAATAAACCGGCAGGTGCTGGTGGTGACATCGGTGGTCGGGGTGGTCGGCGCGGCGGACGCCGCCGCGGATAAGCTTTTTTCTGCCAAATCACGAACACTTGTGATTTTGGGGAGCCATTTTCACCTTGCAACTTTGTGCAAAACACCTTTTTGGTGGGTTTTACGAAGTTGCAGGGTTGCCCCTGCAGAAGAAAGGGATGACACATGAAAAAAATTCTTTTGATCGCGATGGGTATTGGCTTTATGGCCTCTGCCGTATCTTCAGAAACAGAAGGCCGCCGTCTTGCAACGCTTGCCTTTCTGGGGGTTGACGAAAATGGCGACGGTTATGCGAGCCTTGAAGAGCAACTCAACCAAGCGGAAAATATCTTTGTCTCAATGGACGCCGATGACAACGGCAACCTGACTTGGCAAGAATTTTCAACTTGGGGTTTCGGGATGGAAGATGTCGCAGTAGAAACAGGGCGCGAGCAAGCCTATGAAACGGCACGCAAAGTCGTCTTTGACCTCTGGGACAGATCAGACAATTGGATCCTGAGCCGCGATGAACAGCGCAAAGGCATAACAGCTGATTTTTTCCAAGCAGATGAGGATCGTGACGGGCGTTTATCCAAAGATGAATTGCTCAAACATTCGATCATAAACGTCTCGCTGAGGTCGGCGCTGCGTCCAATGAATTAAACGTTCCGCCGCCAAAACACAGATACAAAATCGTTTTGTCACAGATTTGGTCGTCTGAACGGCAGTCTGACGAGAGCGCGACAATAAGCCAAGGGTTGCTGGTTGTCAGATTCTACCCTTGGTGTTTCCTCTAAATGCGCCCCATATTTTAGGCGGGCAGCGATTAAAATTGTGAAGAAGACTAAGCCAAACGGCTGTTGGCTTTTTTTGCTGTGCGATGATCAAAGGGCGTTAAGAGATTTCGCTTATGACATCCCTGCCCAGTTGCAGCACCAGATGCAGCGTATCTAACATGCACCAGTTTTCAATAATCTTCCCATTTGCACAGCGCCACCAATCACAATCGCGCATGAAAATGCGGGTGCCAGTTGGTTCAATCCCCAAGAACGGTTTCACATGAATACCGGTGATCATCTTCCAACCATGTAAAAAGGCATAATCGCCATCACCGGCTTTACAATCTGCGCCCACTCCGGAAATGCCTTCCTCTTTGCCATCGCCCCAACCGGGAAAGGTTGTTTCAAACGGACGCTGAAATGCGTCGAATGCGTCAACAGTGGCATAGCTTCCCAATCCACCCGGTCCATACCAGACCATGCGCTCATCCCAATACGGGCGCCATGCCGCATCTTTGGTTGTGAGCAGCTTTAACATCCCCTCCACCAAATCGGCACTTGTCCGAGAAACCGACGGGTCACTCCTTTGCAGAAGAATACCATCCTGTGTCGCAGGCCCCGGCACAGTACCTTCGTATCCCTGACTTTGCGCCAAGGGCCACATCCCGAGCGCAATGATCAATTCAGCAAGACCAAGGTAGACGTAAGTTTCCGTTATCTTACCAAATTCCATTTTATGAAATTCGCCAAACCGCAGAAATGCAAGTATGTGGCTTGGCGGAATACCGAAAAGCGGCTGCTTGAAATGGCCGTAAAAATACCCCGTTGACGTGACCCATTCGCTGCCCAAATACTCACCCGAGAGCAGAATATAGTTTTGACGCCTTACCCCTTCAAAGGCCTTTGAAATGGGGTAGATGATATCGTCAAAATAACCTGTTCCCTCTGTGGCACGGTTAATCGGGTGACTGGCGTTAATCTGTGCTTTCGGATCGAATAAAAGGGGAGCTGACGCGTCAACCTGTGTTGTCACCCCATTTTCAAATTGCCTCAAAAATTCGGCATATGCGATTTTGTTTTCAAAGCTCGTCTGCGTGGCGATGCCCATTGGTGGTCTGTTGGCCCGTGAGGACATGGTGTTTCTCCAAAACTTTGTTTAAGAATTTATATTAACGAAAAGGGGGCGGTGACCAGTATTTTGGGCTCTATAAAGCCGTCAGTCATAGAAATAAAAACATTTTATCCAACTCGCTACAGAGATGAAGCCCGGTTTAAAAGGAAAGAGACGCAATAGAAGAACATTGCGTCTCAGCATATTTTTTAACCTGTGGTTGGTTTATAACTGCCGATTAAGGCGCCGGAGTCCTTCATCGCTTGTGTCATGTCTGCCATCTCAAGCAGATCGATCATTGAACCGCCACTGAATGTTCCGGACGACAGAACAACCATCATAAGCCGCGCGTTTTTGTCTGGGTCAGAGTCAACAATCATAATCGCTTCACCCGTGGAGGGCGAAAAATAAAGCGCATCAACGCTAATGCCCAATGCGGATGTAACACCCCGGATTGCCTGATCCCGATCAGACGGGTTCGACACCATTCCCTGAAAACCCGAACCATTATAGTTTGCTCTTACCAGATACTTTCCCATGTCATTTCTCCTCTTTGATACAAATAAGATAGAGGAAGTAGAAAAGCTCCGGCGGTATTTTATGAATTAATCAACAATACCAACGGGTAGGAATTAAAAAATAAATGGGAGCGGCGTAGTGCCTTCAAAAGAACGACAAACCGGTCAAATGCTGTAACATTGCTTTCCAAGTCCAAAGAAGTGCGGATACAGCTCTCCGTTGCCAGGTCACGATAGATATCGACTGCCTGCGCAATTACCGGCACACAGATTGACTTCGGACAACCGGTTCAGAACAAGACACGAGAAATGTTGCGCAGACCGATTAGATATGCACTACCCGCTCATAGGCATCCAATACGCTTTCGTGCATCATTTCCGAGAGCGTTGGATGTGGGAAAACCGTTTCCATCAAATCCTGTTCAGTGGTTTCCAGCTTGCGCCCGATCACATAACCTTGGATCAACTCGGTGACTTCTGCGCCAACCATATGTGCCCCAAGAAGTTCCCCCGTTTTAGCATCAAAAACCGTTTTGATCATACCCTCGGGTTCACCAAGAGCAATTGCTTTGCCGTTTCCGACAAAGGGGAAGCGACCAACTTTAACTTCATATCCTGCGGCTTTGGCTTTCTCCTCGGTGTATCCAACCGATGCGACCTGAGGGTTGCAATAGGTACAGCCCGCGATGCTTTCAGGTTTTACGGGATGGGGATGACCGCCTGCAATAAGTTCCGCGACCATAACGCCTTCATGGCTGGCTTTGTGGGCAAGCCAAGGCGCACCGGCAATATCTCCAATTGCATAAATGCCTTTGACAGAGGTCCGGCAGTATTCATCTGTCACGATATGAGATTTTGAAATTTCAATCCCCAACGCCTCCAGCCCAAGGTTTTCCACATTTCCGACAATTCCAACGGCCGAGATCACTGTATCGAACTCTTCAGTTGTGATTTTGCCATTCTGTTCGATATGGGCGGTCACGGATCCCTTTTTGCGGTCTAATTTTTTAACGGCAGCTTTTTCAAGAATGTTCATCCCATGTTTCACAAACTGCTTGCGCGCAAATGCGCTGATTTCAGCGTCTTCTACCGGTAGGATGCGATCCATGACTTCGACAACAGTGGTCTTTGCACCCAGCGTATTGTAAAAGCTCGCAAATTCGATACCGATGGCACCAGACCCAATTACCAAAAGCTTTTTGGGCATGCGCTTGGGCTGCAGTGCATTGCGGTATGTCCAAACCAGATCACCATCTGCCTCAAGTCCGGGAAGTTCGCGGGCACGCGCGCCGGTGGCCAGTACAATATTTTTGGCCTTAAGAGTTTCCTTACCCTTTTCGCTGGTCACTTCAATGGTGTCAGAACCTGTCAAACGCGCCTGCCCCATAAAGGCGGGGACTTTGTTTTTCTTCATCAGGTAATCAACACCCTGACTGAGCCGTTTTGCCACCGCGCGCGAACGGGACGTGACTGCCGGGAGGTCATAGTTAATATTTTCCGCACTCAGACCAAATTCGCCGGCTCTCTGCATGAGGTGAAGCACTTCGGCAGAACGCAACATCGCTTTGGTTGGAATACATCCCCAATTGAGGCAAATGCCGCCCATGTTTTCTCTCTCAACAATGGCAACGTTCAGGCCCAATTGTGCCGCGCGAATTGCAGCCACATACCCGCCCGGACCAGCACCAATAATTACAAGATCGAAAGCATGTGAAGACATGTCAAACTCCATTAAAAAACAGTTTAATATTAAACTATTTTTTAATGGAGTACAATCCTGCTTTCGTCAGGTTGTCTTTAAAAACTTTTGAACCGTAAACCCGTAGCCCCCTTTGGCAAGATATTCGCGCTCTGCATTGGTATAGGTACGCTTCAAAGCATCGTTGCGGTAGGGAAACCGACCAAATTCACGAATAACCTCTCGGTGGGCCTTTGCGTGGTCCAATGTTGAAGACCCCGTTTGTGGCATCCTTTCCAAAACAAGCCGAACACAGCGATCTTGATCGGACAAATTTTCTGAATGCATGAGAGGAAGGTAAAAAAATTGTCTTGCAGGTTCGTCAATGCGCAGATCCCACCCTCTTTTTATAGCGGATTTTGCCGCTGCTACCCCCATTCGATCCGTTGCAAATGCATTCTTGTGGCCACGAAACATATTGCGGGAAAACTGATCTGCTAGGATGATATAAGCCAAAGCACCATTTGGATAGGTGAGCCAAAGTCCAAACGATCCATCACAAAGGTCAATCCAGCTCTGATAAAAGCGTTCTTTAATCTTTGTGTCTAATTCAACGTCTGCCTCGTACCATCCCTTTTCTCCAATATCGTCCAGCCAGAACTTAAGAATATTATCTGGTGTCATACCGCTCACCTTCGTTAACAACCAAAATTTCAGTAAATCATGCCAAAGCGTTTTCCCAGTCACGATAAAGAAACACGCAACAATTACACTGTTTCATTCGGATAGTTATCCTTCTTCTTCCTCACCAGCTATATCGACGGCATAATCTTGCGCAATTTTCAATGCGACCGGCGAAGCGCTTGGCGCCACCGCCGCATAAACGCCAGTGTCTTCCACTGCAACGGAGGCCCGTTGCGTCATACGATAAAGTGCGTAAATCGTAAGCCCGCCCATAAGTGTTCCAATGACTAGGAAGAACCCAGACGGGCCAAATCGATCCATCACCCACCCCACGATCAATGGACCACTGATCGCCCCCAATCCATTTATAAACAAAAGCCCGCTCGAGGCAGCCACCATATCTTCGTAATCTAAAAAATCATTGGTATGGGCAATCAGCAAAGAATAAAGAGGATTTGACATTCCCCCGATCAAAAATGCCGCACCAAGCAGCACCGGAAAACTGAACCAACCAAAGATACCGACAAGCGCCGCCAGTGCCCCCATTGCGCTGACGATTGAAATTAAGACACGCCGATCCATTCGGTCGGAGAACCAGCCGATCGGATATTGTAAAACCATCGCGCCCACATAAAATGCGGCAACAAACGCGGAAATCTGCCCCAGCCGCAGGTCCGCCGCAGCACCAAAAACTGCCGCCATTCCAAACTGAGATGAGAATACCCCCCCCAGAAGAAACATTCCCACACAGCCAAGTGGAGACGACACATAGAGCTGGCTCAGCGTCATAGGGTTTGTGCGTTGGAAAGCTGGTGTCGGGCTGATTGACAAAAGGATGGGTGCAAAGGAGATAGACACCAAAATCGAAATTACCATGAACAGAACATATCCGCCTGGATCGGCGACAAGCAAAAGCCCCTGTCCTGCGACGATACCTGCCATTTGCACAATCATGTAAAGCGACAGTGCCTTGCCTCTGTTATCGTTGCTGGCTCCGTTATTCAGCCAGCTTTCTGCGACGATGTAGACCCCACAAAAGCAAAACCCAATGATAAGTCGACCAAGGGTCCAGACAATGGGATGCGCAAACAGCGGGAAGATAATCAAAACTGCAGATATGAAAGATCCAAGCGCTGCAAAAACACGTACATGTCCAACCCTGCGAATAAGATCTGGTACAAGTCTGCTGGCGCCCAAGAACCCAACAAAATAGGCTGACATCACGATCGACATTTCAAACGTCGTGAACTGCTCGATTTCTCCACGCACACCGATCAAGGTGCCATGAAGCCCGTTGCCTAACATCAATAAAAGCATGCCCAGCAAAAGAGCCCAAGAATTTGACAAAACTGATATCATAGCAAATTTCCAAACGGTCCGAACACGCACAGCAGGCTGCGTGCGCCGCTATGGGATAGAATCATGAGAAATGCTACCCAAAATTACCTTTAGGGGAATAAAAGTGACGCATCCCCATAGGAAAAAAACCGATACCTGTTTTTGATTGCATGCTCATAGACACGCCGAGCATCTTCAATGCCGATCAAAGCCGAGACCAACATCAGCAAGGTCGATTTAGGTAAATGGAAATTGGTCATTAAGGCGTCGGTAACCTTAAATTCAAAGCCCGGGTAAATAAAAATATCTGTCTCACCACTCCAGGGCTGCATTTTTCCACTTTGGGCGGCAGCCGTTTCGATAAGACGCAAGGCAGTTGTACCCACCGGGATAATGCGCCCTCCGTTTCTTTGGGTTGTTAAGATCTCCTCCGTTACCTTTTGATCAACAACTCCAAATTCTGCGTGCATTTTGTGGGATTTGATATCGTCCACTTTAACCGGAAGAAATGTTCCCGCTCCCACATGAAGCGTCACAAAGCTCATTTCAACACCCTTTGCCTGCAAAACCTCAATAACGGTGGCATCAAAATGTAACGAAGCTGTGGGGGCAGCTACGGACCCCTCTGTTTGGGCAAATATCGTCTGATAGTCGGATGTGTCGGCAGCATCTGTTGCCCGCTTTGCGGCTATGTAAGGGGGCAGAGGCATTTGACCTTCCCTTTTGAGCGCCTGAAAAAAAGCCTCTCCCTCACAGTTGAACCGAAGTCTAGCCTGTCCATCCGCTTTGTCCAAAAGCTGTGCTCTTAGACCGTTTCCAAATTCGATCACCTCGCCCAGTGCTACTTTCTTCAAAGGTTTAATCAAAGCCATCCACTCAGAGACATCAGACTGCTTTAAGAGCGTCACTTCAACGCCTGCCCGCCCACCTTGTACAGTGCCGGTTCTAAGACGCTCTCCGCGAATCCGTGCTGGAATGACTTTGGTATTGTTGATAATTAACCTATCCCCCGATCGAAAATGTTCGGCGAGAGAATGGACATAGCTGTCTAAGATTTTTCCCTGTGAATACGCCAAGAGCCTTGCACTATTACGAGGAACCGCAGGGCGCAAAGCAATCAGATCGTCCGGCAATTCGAAATCAAAATCGCTAAGTTGCAATGCATCACTCGTCATAGTTAGGGGGCGGCCTGCGAAACAGATTTCGAAAAATCGCGGGTGTCAAAGCCGATAATGGATTGATCGACAAAACCGTATTACCGGACTGGCCTTTGAGTTTAAAGTTAAAACCGATCAAACCCTCGCCTTTTTGTGTCACCAGTGACCCGACACCATTGATCACATAAATTGGGGAAATCACCCCCTGCATATCCATCATCTTTGTTTTCAGATTGTAATATCCATCCATCGTAATGCCCATTGAGGGTCCAAATACTGTGAAGTCTTTCAAAATGACCTGGTCTTCTTTGATCCTGAAATTCGCCTCAATTTCGTTGATTGGAATACCCGAGCCTGACAACTGATCGAGCAGACCCACAATGCTAATGCCGTTCAGGAGTTCCGCCAAAAACGGAGCGCCCTGAATTTTTACATCGTCAACCTTAATAAACGCATCTGTTGACACGCCATCCTTGGCCGGCGTGAGCGTCAGCTTTAATTTGCCTCCTGTCGCCCCTTTCACGGCACCAAATTCTTTGAGAAAGGCACCGCCTTGATCAGAGCTAATTTCAACGCCAGTTCTCCCCCTTACCTCACGAAGCGTTCCGATGACTTTCGAACGAGGTCCGATCTGCGCTGTAAACACACCCGATACAGCACCGCCAAGTTTCATCTCTCCTAAAAAATTATCTAGATAGACTTTTTCTGTCACCCGCACTCTGTCAAGAGCTACCTGCGCAGGTATTTTTTCACCTGAAGCAGCGCGTTTGGTAGGGGACGAAAAATAAGGTCGAACGTCAAAATATCCCTTCCTAATGGTCAGCTTTTTGTTGGAACCAATACCACCTTCCACATCGATCAGATCGTTGATCTTAAATGTGTCAAACTCAAAACTGCCCTCTCCGGGCGCAGCGCCTGAAATAGATCGTCCGTTCAATTCAAGACCTTGCGTCTTCAAAAAAATATTTTCAAACTTCAGTCCGTCTTCAATTGTCCCTTGCGCAACAAAATCTGCGGCGGCATTTGATGTTTTTTGCCATTTCAATTGGTGAAAAGATAGCTTTGTCCCGATCAAATCACTTTTAATTTCAATGGCTGGAGGGGCATCTTTTGACAGATTTAGCTGCAATTTCGCGATGCTTGTTCCCGACAGCATGCCATCAGGTAAAGGCAGAGCTATATTTTTAACCAATGTTTCATCAACAGCGAACTCTGCGTTCAAGATCGAAGATTGGCGGACCATATCGTAAACAAATTGCCCATCCAATTCCGTACCGTTGGTCTGGAACTTCCCTTTAAGCTGAACCGCCTCTGGCGTCAGCGTAACCGCCACCAAAGAGCCTTTTATCGCCTTTATGTTTGCGGTTTCCGGCATTTGAAAATCAATTATTGAACCATCTGCGCTATAAACCACGTCGTCCATCTTGAGATTTTTCTTCATCAGAAAAGAAAGCTTACCAGTAAGCTCAAGCACACCGTCCGCCGGAAGAACATTTTTGCCGGTACGCTCAAATACAGAAAGAGGTTTTTGGTTCAAAAGGCCGAGCGTATCGTCTAGGTTTCCATTCACGTTCAGATTTACGGTCGCAAGACTTGGTTTGATTTTCGTATTGGCAATGAAAAAATCTGTTCCTGCAAGACTGATGGCTTCTAATCCCGGAGCCTTGACTTTACCCTCATCCAAGCTGATCGCCAACCGTCGATCAAAGCTTGAAAACAAGCCTCGCGCGTCTTTGACCTCTGGAAATTCCTTTATTGGAGTAAAAATCGTGTCTTCAAAGGCAAAGGTCAAACTTGTCCTTACTGCATTTTTGGCATCATATGTGACATCATAAACGATGTCTGAAAGCTCTGATTTTGCAACATTTTCAGAAACCCAACGGCGTTGTGGTTCTTTGAAATTATTTGGCCAATATGTCATCAGTGACTCATAGTCCAAGCGGTCTAGCATCGCACGCACAGTGTATGTCCAGCCCGCCTCATCAGTGCCAATACGCGCGTCCCCGCGAACGCTCAAATCGCGAACTTTATCAAATGCATAAAAATGTTTGAGTTGGACCTCAAAGGGGTTCAGTAAAAGCCGAAAATCAAGATTTGCCACATCAAGAAACTTTGCATCACTAAAAAGTCCGCTTGGGTTAGCCTTGATCGTGTGCAAACGAAACTGCCCAATCAAAGAAGTGGCAACATCGTTGCGCCTTTCCACAAAAGCATCCCCCTCAGCAGAAAAACTCAAATCTGTGCTTTGCAGGGTCACATTATCAAAGGTGAGGGATTGACCGAATGGATGATAGGTAAAATAGGTTTTAAGCGTCGAGAACTCCAAAGGTTTCGATGCGAGATTTGGTTTGAGGGCGCCATTTGAAATATCAAGGGTTGCAATAATTGGCTCAAGCGCTCCGTTTTCATTAAACCCGCCTCTGAGCGCGCCCGAGAGAGGTGCGTCCAAGGCTGCCAACCAAGCGAAGCCCGGCGATTGGCTTGCTAAAGCCTTGGTTGGTAAATCTGTAAACTTAATCCCGAAAGAAGCGGATTTTTGGCCAACTTCGGTGTTTAAATTTGCTTCGACCAAACTGACCGCTGCTCCACCGGATAAAAGCGCAAAATCCGATCTGATAGACAGATCTTTCCCCTCTTTTGTAACGGCGAGCCGCCCACCATCAACCGTCCAGCTTTCCAAATTTTTTGCGTCCTGATAATTCAAGGTCATATTTTGAACATCCAGCGATTTGAAAGACGCCAGAGCAGGCAAAGCGAAGATACTGTCAAATTGTGTCTTGAGGTCGAAAGGTGTTGAAGCTGGCTGCGCATTCGCGCGCGGAGCCCCTAATTGGGCGGTGAGAGCCCCCTCTTCGCCTCGGAACAAAGCGAGGCTCAAACCATCCAGATGTATTTCGGAAATATCAAGCTTTCCTAAAACTGCCTGTTTAAGGGAAAAGACAGCATCAAGTCTGTTCAAAGTAACAGGTTCATCACCAAAGGTGTTGCGCAAGGATAGACCAACAAATATCAGTTGGGGTTTCCAGGATTTGTTGAGCGAAATGCTCACCCTTGCGTCACTGATATCAATATCGGGTGCACCCTGTGACATTTTTTCTGAAACGCGTTCCATAGCCCACTGTGGCAGTTGGATTTGGTTCTCATGAACCAGAAAGATTACGGCAATCAATCCAAAAATTAACGTGGTGAGAACAGCGCCTAAAGCCGCAAAAAGCACACGAATAAAAGCAGTAAAAATTCTCGATACGACCCGCAACGCACCTGTTCTGTGCGGAGATTTTATATTTGGCTCTTTATTCTCCACGAAGCTGCTCTAATTTGGAGGCGTAACACATAACCCACCTGAGGAGGTACCATGCCCAATCTGCCCTATCCCGCACCAAATGTACACCTGCCACGCGACGGGGAAGGCACAATTGATCTTGCCGAACTAAAGCCGTCCAATGTCGTGCTGTTTTTTTACCCGCGCGACAATACGAGCGGATGTACGAAAGAAGCAACAGGGTTCAGCGAACTTCTTCCAGCTTTCGAGGCGTTGAATACCAAAGTGATTGGGATTTCAAAAGACAGTGTTAAAAGTCATGATAAATTTGTATTAAAACAAGGACTGAAAATTCCCCTGCTGTCTGATGAAAATGATGATATATGTGAAAAATTTGACGTCTGGAAAGAAAAATCAATGTATGGAAAATCCTATTTTGGGATTGAACGGTCTACGTTTCTCATTGACGGCACAGGCAATGTTGTAAAGGAGTGGCGCAAAGTCAAAGTTCCAGGACACGTCGAAGATGTGCTTGCGGCGGTCAAAGCGCTCTGAAAGGAAAAAAATATGCACAACAGCTCCACCATGACACTTTCTGACATGGCAGTTGAGGTGCTCAAGACTGCGGATGGGCGCGAAAAAACCGCAAAGTCACTTGAATATGCCCGTCGTTGGTTTGATCAAAAAGAAAACGATGCGCATATAGAAATCGGGCGCGCCGATCCTCCGGTCGAACCGGCGCGGCCAAATCGACCCGAACTCTTGTCTCCCCGTGATGTGCCCAAGCGAAAACCGGGAACCACAGAAGGACGCATCGCCCTATTGCACGCGGTGGCCCATATCGAACTGAACGCCGTAGACCTTCATTGGGATATCATTGCTCGATTTTGTGAGATTGAGATGCCAAGAGGATTTTATGAAGATTGGGTAAAAGCAGCCGCAGAAGAAAGTAAACACTTCAACCTGATCTCGGACTGTCTTGAACGATTGGGAAGCTATTACGGCGCCCTGCCCGCACATGCAGGTATGTGGCGCGCTGCAGAAGATACAAACGAAGACCTCTTGGCGCGACTCGCGGTGGTCCCCATGGTTCTTGAGGCGCGCGGTCTTGATGTCACACCAAATATGATTGAAATTTTCAAACGTGCCAAAGATGCGCAAGCGGTTGAAGCTCTGGAAACCATTTACGCCGAAGAGGTAAGCCATGTTGCGTATGGTGCAAAATGGTTTAATTTTTTGTGTGGGCGTCACAATCAAGATCCCAAAGAGGTTTTCCATGCGCTGGTGCGACAATATTTCAAGGGAGCCCTAAAGCCGCCTTTTAATGAAGAAAAACGTGCCGATGCGGGGATACCACCTGATTTTTACTGGCCTCTCACAGAGAATGTGCAACCTCCTTCATATCTCTAAATAGAAGTTGAAGAGGCTTTGGAATCGTACATATCAGCCAAATTATGCCCAATTGTCTTATTTCAATTAGGTCTGTGGTCTTTACGACCCTGAAAGGATTAACTTATATAAACTTCGTGACGAATTTGAACAAAAGGTCTCGCGCGGGCGCAGTTTAGATGGTATGCCCCCTGAAGACCTTTCGCTGGAAGGCGTCTATGTTATGTAGTATGGTTAAACGGGTGACCGTTACTCCTTTAATTAATATCAAGGCGACGAAACATGTTTTCAAAAAGTAAAATCAATGAACCTGCACAGAACGATTATGATGCAGCGAAACCAGCGGGAACGACGTCCTCTTCCTCCAGCGCGTCAGGTGCTGGGGAAGCTCAAACGTCTGCGCCAAAAGCCAAACCACCCGCGTCAGTTATTTCTCAAGATCTTCATGTGATCGGCAATGTAAAAACGACCGGTGATATTCAGGTAGAAGGCACGGTTGAAGGCGATATTAGAGCGCATTTGCTGACTATCGGGGAAACCGCGACAATCAACGGCGAAGTCGTGGCCGATGATGTTGTGATCAACGGCCGTGTGATCGGTCGCGTGCGTGGGCTTAAGGTGCGACTGACGGCAACAGCGCGTGTTGAAGGTGATATCATTCACAAAACAATCGCCATTGAATCGGGTGCGCATTTTGAGGGATCCGTTCAACGCCAAGAAGACCCGCTGAGCAAAACGCCAAGCCAACCAAAAGCGGCCTCTGCACAACCTTCTGCCGCGGCCTCAGCCGCAGCGGCGGCAAAAAACGCTGCCTCCTAAACCTTCTGGTTTGCCCGCGGGATCGAATAGGTCAGTGTCGCGCGGGCAACGGGTTTATCTGAGCCTTCAGAATACATAAGCACGTCCCCAACGGCGAGAGATTTTCCAAGTTTGAGCAATTTGCAATGTGAAATCATATCCGCGTTCGCCACGGGTTTGCGCATGAAATCCAACGAACAATTGGTTGTGACTGTTAATGCTTCGGGCCCGATTGCAGCCAAAACGCTGAGATAAACGCTGATATCCGCCAAATTGAACATTGACGGACCTGACACCGTTCCACCCGGGCGCAAATGACGCTCCTGCACTTTCAGGCGGACAATCAACAACTCCTCGCTCAGATGATCGATTTCAAATTCGCCGGAGATTTGGGGAAAAATGCCTTCGACATATGCCAACAGTGTTTCTTTGTTAAAATGTAAAGACATAGTTGGACCTTTCCTGTATTTACCTTACACTTTGCCCGAATTAGTCAGGAGGGCAAGATGACTTTGCTGGAACGTCACGACAAAAATGCAGTCGCATATCTAAAGATGAATGCACCCGAAAAGCTCAACGCGCTTTCCGAGGCGATGCTTGCTGCGCTTCAAACTGAGTTTGACAGCCTTTCGCAGGACCGATCCATCCGCGCTGTGGTCCTCTCTGGTGCGGGCAAAGCCTTTTGTGCCGGACATGATCTCAAAGAAATGACCGCCGGCCGCCAGTCTGACGATGGCGGGAAAGCCTATTTCAAATCACTCTTTGACACCTGCGCCAAAATGATGACCACTATTCAAAAAATGCCACAACCCGTGATCGCCAAAGTCCACGGCATTGCGACAGCCGCGGGGTGCCAACTTGTGTCGAGCTGCGATTTGGCCGTTGCCGAAGACGGGGCGCGGTTTGGTGTTAACGGGGTCAATATAGGACTCTTCTGTTCAACCCCCATGGTTGCGCTTTCCCGCAATATTCATCGCAAAAAAGCCTTTGAAATGCTGACCACCGGTCAATTTATCGACGCAAAGACCGCACAAGATTATGGATTGGTAAATCGCCTTGCCCGACCTGAAGATCTTGACGCGGTGACAGAAGAGCTCGCAGAAATGATTTCCTCCAAACTCGCCGCTGCCGTTAAAATCGGCAAAGAAGCCTTTTATAAACAGCTCGAAATGTCGCTTGAGGATGCCTATACCTACACCGGCGATGTCATGGTTGAAAACATGCTCTACCGTGATACCGAAGAAGGAATAAGCGCGTTTATCGAAAAGCGGGATCCAAAATGGGATCAATAATCGTTTTTTCCTGCATTGCACCTGACGCCTGATTCACCGATAACGCAGACCTTATCAAGCGAGCATCAGGGACAGATGAGAGACATGAGCAAGGTTCTTCATATCGTTGGCGGTGGTATGGCAGGCAGCGAAGCCGCGTGGCAGGCAGCCCAAATGGGTGTTCAGGTCCGCTTATATGAGATGCGCCCAAAGGTGGGCACCTTTGCCCATCAAACTGGGGATCTTGGGGAAATGGTCTGTTCCAACTCCTTTCGTTCGGATGATCACGAACAAAATGCCGTAGGTCTGTTGCATTGGGAAATGCTCAAGGCTGATGGATTAATCATCCACAAAGCTTACGAGCATCGTTTGCCGGCAGGCGGCGCGCTGGCTGTGGATCGCAGCGCTTTTTCAAAAACCGTTACAGAAACTCTGACAGCACATCCAAACATAACGGTCGTTTATGAAGAAATCACCACCTTGCCCGCGTCTGAACATTGGATTTTGGCAACAGGGCCATTGACCTCTTCATCACTTGGTCAGTCAATTGCGGAAAAAACCGGCAAAGACGCGCTGGCCTTTTTCGATGCAATTGCGCCGATAATTTATTATGACAGCATTGATATGTCCAAAGCATGGATGCAATCGCGCTATGATAAGGGCGAGACCGAAGAAGAACGCAAAGCTTATATCAACTGCCCAATGACGCGCGATCAATATGAAGCCTTTATTGACGCCCTGCTTGCGGCAGAAAAAACCGAATTTCACGAAGGGGAGACCGCGGGGTATTTTGACGGCTGTCTGCCAATTGAGGTCATGGCAGAACGAGGGCGCGAAACCCTGCGCTTTGGTCCGATGAAACCAGTTGGCCTCACAAACCCCCATTGCGATGTCAAACCCTATGCGGTGGTGCAACTGCGCCGCGACAACGCTTTCGGAACGCTGTATAATATTGTCGGATTTCAAACCAAAATGAAATATGGCGCCCAGACAGAGGTGTTGCGGCGCATTCCGGGACTTGAAAACGCTAATTTTGCGCGCCTTGGGGGGATCCATCGTAATACATTTATCAACTCCCCCACCATGCTCGATCAAGAAATGCGTTTGAAATCGCAACCCAATATCCGTTTTGCAGGCCAGATCACCGGCGTGGAAGGCTACGTTGAAAGTGCTGCGATGGGACTGCTTGCCGGGCGTTTTGCTGCGGCGGAAATTTTGGGAATCCAGCTTGCCACTCTTCCCCAAGACAGCGCTATGGGTGCGTTAATCCACCATATTACCGGCGGTGCAGAGGCCAAAAGTTTTCAGCCCATGAATGTCAATTTTGGATTGTTCCGTCCTATCGAAGGACTAAAGTCCGGACGCAAAGGCAGAAAAGACCGCTACAAAGCCTATACTGACAGAGCAAAATTTGCTTGGCAAAGCTGGCTTGACGCTTCACAACTAAGGAAGAAGGAAGCAATTTGATTAGGCCCGACAATGACGGATAAGTTTTTAGATAAAGTATATGATCTTGGCGGAAATGACCCGCGCGATATTTATGCAAAATGGTCAGGTACATATGATAGCGAAGTCTCTTCGCACGGCTATGCAACACCCGCGCGATGTGCAAAAGCGCTCTCTCAATTCGTTCCTGATCTTATCGAAGACGTTCTTGATTATGGTTGTGGCACCGGGCTTTCAGGTGAGGCGCTTCGCGCCGAAGGCTTCGTTAACCTTCACGGCTTTGACATTTCCAAAGAAATGCTTGCCCTGGCGGACGATAAATCAATTTACAGCACATTGACCTGTTTTGATCCTGAGGACGGCCCCCCCATTTCCAAGGGTCAATTCCAGACCATAGCGGCCGTAGGCGTCATCGGCGTGGGGGCGGCACCTCTGTCAACTTTTGATTTGCTTATGGATCTGTTGCCCCCTGAGGGGCTGCTTGTATTTTCATTCAATGACCATGCATTGGCCGATCCCACCTTTGAGAAAAAGGTTAATGATTATACTGAAGCCGGTCAGGCGAGACTTCTTTTTAAAGAATACGGCGATCACCTGGCCGGTGCAGGTTTAAAATCAAACGTATATGTTCTTAAAAAAACGTAATGTTTCGCACCCGCTTTGCCCCTTCTCCAACGGGACCTTTACACCTTGGACATGCCTATTCTGCGCTGCTGGGACATGATATGGCTCAGGCGCACAGGGGACAGTTTTTACTTCGGATCGAAGATACGGACAGCCTGCGTTCCCGTCAAAATTGGGAAGACTTAATTTATGAAGACTTGGCATGGCTCGGAATTAGCTGGGAAAGCCCAATCCTGCGCCAATCGGAACGAGGTGACGCCTATAAAGAAGCACTTTTCAAATTAAACAAACTTGGGCTTTTGTACCCTTGTGCCTGTTCACGCGCCGATATTGAAAACGCGGCAAGTGCTCCGCAAGAAGGCGTTTCCGCCTTTGGCCCGGATGGCAGGATATATCCGGGCACCTGTCGAAACAGACAGATGGCGGATGCGCAATCAAGTGACGCCATACGATTGAACATGGCCAAAGCGACCGCGCGACTTAACGCGGGACTGGGCTATATCGAACTGAAAACCGGAACAAACCAGCGCAACATCATTTCCGCGAACCAACTGATTGAGCTAGTTGGTGATGTCGTCCTTCGCCGTCGGCAAAGTGGTGACATCGCCTATCACCTTGCTGCGGTGGTTGATGATGGCGCACAGGGCGTAAACCATGTGGTCCGTGGAGAGGATTTGGAAGAGGCCACAAAAATCCACGTTCTCTTACAATGTCTTCTGGGTTTACCAACACCTGTCTATCACCATCATCGCCTCATCAGGGACGCATCGGGAAAACGGCTTGCCAAACGCAACGATGCCAAAGCCATCAGAACATTCCGGGATCAGGGCGCTCAGCCAAAAGATATTCGCGCCCTTGTTGGATTATGACTGCGCTTGCAAGGGTGACATTAATTCCTGCTCTTCCCCGTCCTGCACAGTGGTATAAAAACAGGACATTCTATTCGTGTGGCAGGCAGGTCCCAATTGTTCCACCAAAAGCAAAATACAATCGCGATCGCAATCGATCCGAATATCAACCACTTTTTGGGTATGACCCGATGTTTCCCCTTTGACCCAAAACGATTTACGCGAACGCGACCAATAAGTGGCTTTGCCCGTTTCAAGCGTCTTTTTCACAGCCTCTTCGTTCATCCAAGCCATCATCAACACGTCTTTGCTGCGGCTGTCTTGGGCAACTGCGGGGATCAGCCCTGCGTCATTATAGACCAAAGTCGAAGGATCAAACATCATAGTAAAGAAAACCTTTTGAATCTTTGCACGCAGTGCCTATGTATTGATCAAGAGCGAAAAGGGAAAGCCTATGTCGAGCGAAAATGAACTGATCAAGCTTTATTCAGAGCGTATTCTGGCATTGGCCACAGAGCTTCCTGCGCCTGCGCGGTTGGACAAGCCAGATGGCAGTGTCAAAAAACGTTCTCCTCTTTGCGGTTCAACGGTGACTGTAGATGTCAAAGTGCAGAACGGAAAAATTTCTGAATTTGCACAAGAAGTCAAAGCCTGCGCACTTGGGCAAGCCTCAGCAAGTGTTATTGGAAAATCCGCCGTTGGATGCACCATCACAGACATTCAAACGGCTCGGGATGCGCTTCATGATATGCTTAAAACCGGTGCGCCCGCCCCTGTAGGGCCTTTTGAAGGGTTAGAGGTTTTGATGCCAGCAAAAGATTTCAAAAATCGACATGCCTCAATTATGCTCTCTATCGAAGCGACACTTGAAGCTATGAAACAGGCCGAGGAAAAAGAAAACTGCGCTTGACGAAAAAGCAGACCTATTTCAGAAGAGATATTTCAAAAAAAAATCCCGCAAAGACTGATGGCTTTGCGGGTAAAGACGTGCTTTACTGCTTTAGAAGACGGTTGAGGCAATCTGACCGCAAAAGAGCAGGACGTTTCAGGCAAAACGCCGCACGATATCAGGAAATCTGTCAGAACAGCGCTGGCAGATGCAAACTTGCAAAAAACACAAGAACCAAAGATACGATGCCCGCAAGGTCATATATGACGGTCTCTGACGAACTCAGTGCTGCCTTTTTAATCTGCGTAAACATGCGAATCTCCCATATATGTTTCCATTTTGTTCTCATATTTTCATCAGAGTTGTAAAGAACTTTTTAAGAACATTATGGGAACATTAAGAGAAAAATCTATTAACCCACAGAAATTAAACGAATTGTTTTCTCCTGTTCCATCAGCCAAAGAAGGACGCGCGCGGCCTTTCCACGCTCTGTGGTTAAATCAGGATCTTTGGCCAGAAGGGTACGCGCATCGCTTTGGGCTTGCGCCATCAGATCTGTCATATTTTCCATATCAGCGATACGAAATCGGGGCAGTCCGGATTGGGCAGTCCCGATAAGATCGCCCGCCCCACGCATTTCAAGGTCCGTTTGCGATATCAGAAATCCATCCTCGGTTTCGCGCAACACGCTCAGCCGGCGACGACCCGTCTCAGACAGCGGGGACTGATAGAGCAAAAGGCAAGTTGACTCTGCACTTCCACGACCCACGCGCCCTCTCAATTGGTGTAGTTGGGCCAGCCCAAAAACTTCTGCGCGTTCAATTACCATTATAGATGCATTGGGGACATCTACCCCCACTTCAATCACAGTGGTCGCAACGAGGATTTTTGTCTCCCCTGCCTCAAATCGCGCCATCGCAGCGTCTTTGTCTGCTGGGGGCATTTGACCATGAACAAGATCAACAACACCTTCACCCAAGGCCGCGCGCAAGGCTTTGAAGCGATCCTCTGCAGAGGTGTAGTCCAGAACTTCGCTTTCTTCGACCAAGGGACAGACCCAATAGGCCTGCCGCCCCTCTGCAACGGCCTTTTGCAAATGCGCCACTACTTCTTCGAGACGATCAGTGGACACCATCGCCGTTTTCACCGGTTTGCGCCCTGCGGGTTTTTCATCTAGAACCGAGACATCCATATCCCCATATTGCGCCAGCGCGAGGGAACGAGGAATAGGTGTCGCCGTCATCACCAAGACGTCCACTGCTTGCCCCTTTTGTCCCAGCTCCAACCTTTGGCGCACGCCAAAACGATGCTGTTCATCCACAATTGCAAGGCGCAGATCCGAAAACGCGACATCCTTTTGAAATACGGCATGGGTTCCTAGCAGAATCTGGATTTCACCGTTCAGGAGTTTGGTCAGCTTGGCTTTGCGCTCTACGCCCTTGTCCCGCCCCGTCAGAATGTCGATATTTACCCCCGCGGTCGCAGCCAGCGGGCGAAGGCTTTCAAGGTGTTGACGCGCCAAAATCTCAGTGGGTGCCATTAACACGCCCTGTGCTCCGGCTTCAACGGCGGTGAGCAGAGCCAAAAATGCAACCAGCGTTTTTCCCGATCCAACATCTCCCTGAAGCAATCGGTTCATGCGCTGTTCTTGAGCCATATCGGCAGTAATTTCTTTAACGGCGCGCGCCTGCGCTTCGGTGGTTTCATAGGGAAGCTGAGCCACAACTTTCCCCCGCAACCTTCCGTTGCCAATCGTCGCAACCCCTTTGGAGCGGCGTAGCTTTTCACGGGCAAGTCCAAGGGTGAGCTGATGGGCAAGAAATTCATCATAGGCCAATCGCACCCGTGCCTTGGTCGATGGGGCCATATCGCCAATTGATGTGGGGTCATGCGCCTGACACAAAGCGGTATGCCAATCAGGCCAACCAGAGCGTTCTTTATGCGCGGGATCAATCCATTCCGGCAAACGCGGGGCGAATCCAACTGCTGCCCTGACCGCGCGTGTCATCGTCTTTTGTGTGACCCCCGCTGTCAGAGGATAGACCGGTTCAAAGGCGTCAATCTGCGTTTCTTGACCCAAAGGCAAAATGTGATCGGGATGCACCATTTGGGCCACCCCATCAAATAATTCCACTT
Source organism: Alphaproteobacteria bacterium casp-alpha6 (assembly GCA_001510135.1). GTDB lineage: Bacteria > Pseudomonadota > Alphaproteobacteria > Rhodobacterales > Rhodobacteraceae > LFER01. The sequence continues at coordinate 18,674 of LFER01000006.1, read as the reverse complement.
TGCCAGAGACGATGCGCCGTTCCCCAAGAGGTAAAATTCTGCTCAGATACTCATTTCGAGCGTGAAAAAACACCAAAGCAAAGGTGGTTTTTTCGTCCTGAACCGTGACCCGGTAGGGACGTGATTTAACCTTTGGCGGGGAATGTTCGAGAACTTGCACCTCAAGTGTCAAGGTTTGGGGCAATTGCGCCTCAACGACAGAGGCCACATGATGGCGTTCCACGCCGCTGACGGGAAGCGTAAAGATCAGATCGCGGGGACGATTAATATCAATCGAGGCGAGGTTGGCCGCCACTTTGGGACCCACCCCGTCAAGCGCAGTAAGCTCCTGAAAGAGCGGGAACAGAATATCTGGGCGCGTGCTCATAAACCGTCAATCATGGCAAGCCACGCGTCTTCGTCAATGGTTTCAACCCCAAGCTCTGCAGCCTTTTTCGCCTTTGACCCTGCGCCGGGACCAGCCACCACAAGATCAGTTTTTGAAGAAACAGATCCAGATACTTTTGCGCCAAGCGCTTCGGCGCGTGCCTTCGCCTCTGCTCGGCTCATCTGTTCTAATGTGCCTGTAAAAACGACTGTTTTGCCCGCCACAGGGCTCCCTTCGGTTTTAGGTCTCTGTGCATCTTCAATGGCGAGATGGGCTGTCAACCGGTCAATCGCACCTCTTTCAGCAGGGGTGTGAAAGGCGCTGACAAGGGAGTGCGCCATGACTTCCCCCACCCCATCGATGGACAAGAGCGCTTCCCACTCAGGACCAGTTTGCTCACCTGCCTGATCGATGGATGTGATAAAATCTCCCCAAGCGCCATATCGTTTTGCGATCAGATTTGCCGCTGCTTCCCCCACATGGCGGATACCCAGAGAAAAAAGCACACGACCAAATCCAATGCCGCGACGTTCTTCAATGGCGGCAAAAAGATTTGTGACGCTTTTGTCACCAAATCCATCGCGATTTTTCAAAGAGGTCAGATTGTTTGCATCGCGGTCGGCCAAGGTAAAAATATCAGATGGTTCGCGGATGGGCAGATCCTGATCATGAAAGAACATCTCAATCTGTTTTGCCCCCAAACCTTCAATGTCAAAGGCTTTGCGAGATACAAAATGTTTAAGCCGTTCCAAACCCTGTGCAGGGCAGATAAGCCCCCCACTGCAACGGCGGACAGCGTCCCCTTCTTCGCGTATCGCCGGAGAGCCGCATTGTGGACAGATATCAGGAAAGGCAAAAGGCATTGCGCTATCGGGGCGTTTTGACAAATCAACATCGGAGAGTTTCGGAATAACATCTCCCGCACGGTAGACCTGCACCCAGTCGCCGACTCGAATGTCTTTTCCCTCACGGATTGGTGCACCATTAGAATCGCGCCCCTGAATGTAGTCTTCGTTGTGCAATGTCGCATTAGACACAACAACACCGCCGACGGTTACAGGCAACAGGCGCGCCACGGGGCTTAGCGCACCTGTGCGACCAACCTGAATATCGATGGCCTCAAGCCGGGTCCAGGCCAATTCGGCAGGAAATTTATGTGCAATCGCCCACCGTGGCGTTGTGGAACGGAATCCAAGACGCCCCTGAAACGATAGATCGTCAACCTTGTAAACAACTCCATCGATGTCATAGCCTAGCATGGCACGACGCTGTGAAATGATTTGATAATGATCCAGAAGCGCGTCGATATCAGCACAGGTGGCGGTAAGCGGGTTTGTCTGAAACCCCAAATCTGCGAGGGTGCGCAAAGCTTCTGATTGGGTTTGACCAATAGGGGCAGACACTGCTCCCCACGCGTATGCAAAAAACCGCAAAGGTCGCGCCGCGGTGATGCGTGCATCCAATTGACGCAAAGCACCCGCTGCAGCATTGCGCGGATTGGCAAAGGTTTTTGCCCCTTTTTCGCTTTGGGCCTGATTAAGAGCGGCAAAATCAGCGTGCGAAATATACACTTCCCCACGCACTTCCAGCACATCTGGCGCACCCGTTACGTGATGGGGAATATCTGCTATGGTCCTCGCATTTTCAGTGACATTTTCACCAACCGCACCATCACCGCGCGTTGCGGCCTGAACCAGAATCCCTTTCTCATACCGAAGGCTTAAAGACAGCCCATCAATCTTGGGCTCTGCCGTATAGGTCAAGGCGGCATCCTGTCCCAAACCTAAAAATCGGCGGATGCCATCATCAAAATCCTCTACGTCATGGCGATCAAAGGCATTAGACAGCGACAACATGCGCTCAGCGTGAACAACTTTTGAAAAGGTTTCAGACGCGGGCGCACCGATCGAGGCAGATGGGCTATCGGATGCTTTCAAATTGGGAAAGGTTACTTCCAGCAGCTCTAAGCGCCGCTTTGCTGCATCATATTGCGCATCACTTAGCGCCGGATCATCATTTTGATAATAAGCTATATTTGCGTCATTAATTTCTTGGGCGAGGCGCGCCAATTCTGCCGCCGCCTCTTCTTCGCTCAACGCGTTTACGTTTTTATCCTCTTGCAAGCGGGTAATCCTTTTATCACCTTGTAAGGTGATAAATCGACTAAACCGCTTGGTCTAGAGCCTTCATGCGCTCTATCCGGCTGCTATCGAATATTGTTGGGTTTGATTTACACCAGAAATAGGATCTTTCAAAACGTAACCCCGTCCCCACACGGTTTCAATGTTCGTGTCTTCGCCCGTTGCTTCACAGAGTTTCTTACGCAATTTGCAAATAAAAACATCGATGATCTTCAATTCGGGCTCATCCATACCTCCGTAAAGGTGATTTAAAAACATCTCTTTGGTCAGGGTTGTGCCGTTGCGCAGGGACAAAAGTTCCAGCATCTGGTATTCTTTACCCGTCAGATGCACGGTCTTACCTTCTACCTCAACTGTTTTGGTGTCCAGATTAACATCGATCCTTCCGGTGCTGATCACTGATTGGGAATGGCCCTTTGAGCGGCGGATGATCGCGTGAATGCGCGCAACCAGTTCTTCTCTGTGAAAAGGCTTGGTCAAATAATCATCTGCCCCAAAGCCGAACCCACGGATTTTGCTATCCGTATCATCAAGACCCGACAAAATCAAAATTGGGGTGGTGATACGTGCAAGACGGATTTGACGGAGAACTTCGTGCCCCGTCATATCGGGCAGGTTCAAATCCAGCAGGATCAAATCATAATCATATAGTTTTGCTAAATCGACGCCCTCTTCGCCCATATCGGTCGAATAAACGTTCAGATTGGCATGGGTCAGCATCATTTCAATGCTTTTAGAAGTTGTAGGGTCATCTTCGACCAACAGTACACGCATCCTCGTCTCCAGTCTTTTGGCTTCGGGGTATACTGTTTCCGATAATAGTTAACCCAAGGTTACCCACAGAAAAATAATTACATCTCGTCGAAAATTTGTCTATGTTTTTTTATTAACGTGACCTTAAGCCCATCTTTACCATAGTTCGCCGCGTCACGCACCCAAGAGATAAATTCTTCATCGCTCAACCGATAACGTTTTTTGGCTTCGCCTTCATCCAAAAGCCCGTAAGCAACGGCACGTACCACATTGAGTTTTCGTGATGCCACCCAGCGTTTGGTGCTTGCCGGAGGGACATCAGATAGGCTAAAAATTGTGTTATCCTTCAATCTGACAAAGGTTTTGCCTTTATGTGTCAGCTCTGGCATCTGAGACTCCGTTGTTCGTTCAGAACAAAAGATTGCATCAGAGTTATTAAAGGCCTAGTGAACCACATCGAAAATTATCCAAAGGATTTTGCGATAATTTTCACAATGAACAAAAGGCTACTTTGAATATGCAAAACGATCTGCCGCTCAATTCACTGGGGTTTGCCAAGCCCCCAGCGGACACACGGGTTGTTGTGGCCATGTCCGGAGGCGTAGACAGCTCAGTGGTCGCAGCAATGCTTGCCGAAGAAGGCTATGATGTGATCGGCGTGACCCTGCAGCTTTATGATCATGGTGCTGCCTTGGCTAAAAAAGGTGCCTGTTGCGCTGGTATTGATATCCATGACGCACGCCGCGTGGCCAGTGACATGAACTTTCCCCATTATGTCCTTGATTATGAGAATATTTTTAAAGAATCTGTGATAGAAGAATTTGCCCAAAGTTATCTGTCAGGTGCCACGCCGGTGCCCTGTATTCGATGCAATGAAAGGGTCAAATTCAAGGATCTTCTTGAAACAGCGAAAGATCTAGACGCTGACTGTATGGCAACAGGCCATTATATTCAGCGCAAAATTGGCCCCCATGGGGCGGAGCTTCATCGTGCGGCAGATGCCAATCGTGATCAGAGTTATTTCCTTTTTTCGACAACGCCAGATCAGCTCGATTTTTTACGCTTTCCTCTCGGGCATCTTCCGTCAAAAGACGACACCCGCAAGCTAGCGGCTCGATACGGGTTGCCCGTGGCCGACAAACCCGACAGCCAAGATATTTGTTTTGTGCCGGATGGCAATTACGCGGGCGTTATCGAAAAACTTCACCCTGGTGCAGGAAAAGCAGGTGACATTGTTGATGGAAATGGCACTGTGCTTGGCACGCACAACGGCGTAATCCATTATACGATCGGGCAACGCCGCGGGCTTGGCATTGGGGGGCTTTCCGAACCGCTATATGTCGTCTCGCTCAATGTTGAGGAGAATAAAGTTGTTGTGGGCGCCAAGGAGGAGCTGAAAATACGCTTTGTGCCAGTTGAGGGGATCAATTGGCTGGGTGATAAAGAGTTTACATCTGAAAAAGAAATTTTCTTATCGGTCAAAGTGCGCTCCACCCGTCCACCGAGGGAGGCGATTTTGCGTCCTCTTTCGCCAGTTTCCGCCAGCGTAGAGCTTTTGAATCCCGAAGAAGGCGTTGCACCGGGGCAAGCCTGCGTTTTTTATGAAACGGACAGCAGTCGGGTCTTGGGCGGAGGCTGGATTACCGCGCGGGCCTAAGAAATTAAGGTAAAAGTTGAGCGCCGATTCTATGCAGACCTCACCTATCCGGACATGCGACAGGTAAATGACTGGCAGCCTTGCCATAAATTCAAGAAAATTAAGCCAAAGACAGGCGGCCTTGGGATAGCATTCTTGTAAAGCACTGCAATGCATTCCATCCCAATCAGGCCAAATAAACGCACAGACTGAGGCCGATTGCTGGTGGCGTCAAACGGGCGTCACCCAACCAGTTTCAGCTTAGGGAGAAGTTTGGTTACGTGATCCAGAAATACTTCGCGCAAAGTACTTTGAATAACAACGTCGTACTTGCCCATTTCCTCAATCACGGCCTCCATTTCACTGCCTTTGGCATTGTTCAAGTCCGCGACAAGCCACCCGAATTCCTCCAAAGACCCTACTTTGGCCACAGCCATGGCCGCCGCATAGAGCAAGGTGTTTTCTGGACGTTCTTCGGTTGCTTCGGCCAACGCAAGCCCAAGGTCCACACGATCATCCATCAGACAGGCAAAGACTGCATCGCGTTTACGCTTATCCCCATTTGTCTGACCTTGAGGAACTGGATCATACTCCATAGCAAGCAGGGTTAGATCGCATCCCTTTTCCGTCTGTCCCGTCTTGAGCAATATCTCACCGTATTGCTGAAGAATACGCGGATCGTTGGGGACCATATCAAAGGCTTTTCGACCATGTTCAACTGCGGATTTGTATTTCCCCGTTACAGAATGCACAGCGCAAAGCAACCGGTGACATTCAAAATCGTTTGGATCTGACTTGAGCGCACGATCCATCAGGCTGGAAAACTCCGGCATAACTTCATCAAACGAGCGATCAATGTAACCTCGCGCAACGGCCTGACCCAACGTACAGGCCTTCCAAGCATAGGCTTGGGCATTTTCAGGATCGGACTCAATTGCCTTGTCAAACATCAAAAGCGCATGCGCATTTGCCTCTGCGTTAAATTCGTGGTGCCCCTCTTTACCTCTGAGTAAAAACTCATAGGAACTCATGTTTTCGGTGGGTTTCCGTTTTGCGCGGTTCAAACTGGCAAGCTCGATTTCGCCTAAAATGGCCTGAGTGACATTGCGCACAATTTCATCCTGAACTTCAAAAATGTCATGCAGTGCGCGGTCAAACCGTTTGCTCCATAAAATTTCTTTTGTATCCGTTGCGACGAGGGATACGGTAACCCGCACATTTGACCCAGCAGAGCGTATGGAGCCTTGGATCAGATAATTTACCTTGAACTTGGCGACGAATTGCTCCAGCTCGTCGTCGCTGCCCGCAAAATTCAAACTTGATTGGCGCGAAACGACGGAAAGCTGTCGCACCATTGAAAGCTCTGTCAGGATGTCTTCGTAAATCCCGTCAATCAGAAACGAACTGTCTTCGTTGGCGTTGAGATTTTTAAATGGCAACACCGAAAGGATCGGTTTTTGGGTGCGCCCGACCTCTTCGTGATTTTCTTCTACAGCAGCGGGCGCAAGCGTTTGCGTTTTCCCTGTCGAAATGGTAAAGACTTCAAATTTGTTGGAAATATTCTTTAACTTTTTTGTCCCTGCCGCCCTTGAAATGGCCTCAATGCGCGACGAAACCTGTTCATTTATCACACGAGACACCAGAATTTGGCCAGGGGCGCACTGTGCTTCCAAACGTGCCGCGATGTTGACACCGTTTCCATAGACGTTGTCTTTTTCAAAAATGACATCATCACAATGAATGCCAACCCGCCAGAGCATTTTTCGGCTTTTGGCGCCTTCTAGCATACTAAGATTTCTTTCATAAATCGCATCTTGAAAATTGATGGCGCAATTAACCGTTTCAATAGGACTTTCAAATTCCGCAATTACAGAGTCACCGGCTGTGTGAAAAATACGTCCGTTGTGTTTTTCTATAAAAGAATCAATAATTTGTCTGCATGCATTCAGGCTTTCAAAAGTTGCATCTTCGTCTTCCAACATATGTTTGCTAAAGCCAACACAGTCTGTAGCGAGGATGGTAGCAAATTTCCGCTTTACGTCACTCATCAAGGGCTCCTGACAACATCCGCGCTACGTTACAACATTTTAATCAAATTGATAATCATTTTATGGTTTTACGGATCTATCGAAGAACAGAATTCTGGTAACGCCAAAAAAATAATCATTGAAAGCCGGTAAGATTGGATCAAAACATGCAAAAGCGCTTAGTCTTTCACGCGGTTTCTTGTCCATACCAAAATTCTGTCTAAGACGCACGTTTGAGGGCGAGCACTGCATTCAGCCCGCCGAAGGCAAAGGCGTTACTGAGAGCGACGTCGACCCTGACTTCTCTTGCCACATTTGGCACGACATCCAAGGCACATTCGGGATCAGGTTCCTCATATCCGATTGTTGGCGCAATGATTCCATCGCGTACTGCCATAATGCAGGCCAAAAGCTCCACAGCCCCTGTTCCACCAATCAAATGCCCATGCATGGATTTGGTGGAACTGATCATCACCTGATCCGCATGTTGACCAAAAACATGGGCCACTGCGGCACATTCTGTTTTATCATTGGCAGTCGTACCGGTCCCATGGGCGTTGATATATCCCACATCTTCGGGATTAAGCTTAGCATTTTCCAAAGCGCCAGAGATCGCGCGCGCGGCACCTTGTTTAGAAGGCATCACGATATCCGCAGCGTCTGAGGACATCGCATAGCCAATCACTTCGGCAAGCATCTCTGCCCCTCTCGCCTTCGCGTGGTCATATTCCTCAAAGACAAAGACAGCAGCGCCCTCCCCTTGCACCATACCATTTCGAGTGGCGGAAAAAGGGCGGCACGCATCACGACTCATCACGCGCAGACCCTCCCAGGCCTTGACCCCTCCAAAGCAAAGCATTGACTCTGCCCCCCCGGTGACCATGACGGGGGACATCCCCGATCTAACTATTTCAAAAGCCTGCGCCATGGCATGGTTAGAGCTCGCACAAGCGGTCGAGACAGTGAAACTGGGCCCTTTAAGGTTGTACTCCATTGAGATGTGACTGGCAGCCGCATTGTTCATCAGCTTGGGCACCACAAAAGGATGGACCCTGTTCTTTCCATCCTCATAAACCGCGCGATAATTATCATCCCACGTGCTAACACCGCCTCCGGCAGTACCAAGAACAACGCCCGACTTAGCCGCCAATTCCCCCGCAAAGACCAGACCAGACTGAAGCAATGCCTCTTTCGCTGCCAAAAGCGTGAATTGGGTAAATCGATCATAAAGAGATAGCTGCTGGCGATTAAAAACGGCCTCTGGTTCAAAATCTTGAATTTGCCCACCGATTTTTGTGGACAAACGATCCACATCACGAAAATCCAAAGGACCTATACCACAGTGACCTTCTTGCATTGCATGCAACGTCGCCGCAACGGACTGCCCCAGTGGATTTATCGTTCCTGCTCCAGTGATGACAACGCGTTTCACGCTTTTTCCGCAACAAGTTTTTCAATGCCCCGCACGATAGCGGCAACGCTTGATATGTCAAAATCACTTTCGGTCGGATCATTCGCATTAAATGGGATATTGATGTCAAATGCCTCTTCGATGGCAAAAATACTCTCCACCAGACCAAGGCTATCGATACCAAGACTATCCAAGGTGCTCTCCAGACTGACGTCGGACACATCCAAAACAGCTTGTTCAGCTATAATTTCAATGACTTTAGCTTCGACGTCCATGTTATGCGCCCCCTAAATCCGTCCTAGCGATGAATTACTTGCTTCCGCCAGACTTGAAAACCATTTTCTTCAATTCGGCAACCTCTTTGAATAGACGGGGCAAGCGGCGCAGCGCCTTGTAACCGTCCACATGGTTTTGCATTTTTACGGCAGGGTATCCCAGAATGACACGGCCCGCAGGTACATTTGTAAAAATCTTACTGGCCCCTCCGGCGATCACATTATCTCCGATGAAAATGTTGTCATTCACACCGGTTTGTCCTGCCAAAACAACGTTTTTTCCAAGCTTGGCAGATCCGGCAATACCCACCTGACCACAAAGCAGACAACCATCTCCCACGATCACGTTATGGCCGATGTGCACCAAATTATCCATTTTGACCGCATTGCCGATGATCGTAGGGCGCACAGTTCCTGAGTCAATGCAGCTGTTGGCTCCGATCTCTACATCATCACCGATCGATACAGCACCCAATGAATGGATCCGTATCCAGCTTTGATCGCTCTGGGCATTCAATTGATCACCCAAGGTTTTGCGTGCGTTTTCGACACCTGAAATGTCTTCTGTTACAAAGGAAAATCCATCGCTGCCAATCACCACTCCAGGCTGTGCCACAAATCTATCACCGATCGTAACACGCGCACCGATTTTAACCCCTTCTCTGAGAAAGGCATTTTCCCCCAAGCGCACATCCACGCCTACATGCACCTGAGGCCCAATAATACTGTCGTTACCAATTTCAGCATGAGCCGCTATATAGCTGAATGCGCCAACAGACACATTCGCGCCCAGTCTGGCTGTCGGATGGACGATTGCGCTTGGATGAACTCCCGTCTCATAGGATTGTCCGGGGTCCATAAGCTTTGATAAACCCGCTAAAGCAAACCTTGGCCGTGGTGCAAAAATTGCGGCTTGTAATCCATAACTTTGCCAATCCGCGCCAGCCCAAAGCAAAGCAACTCTGGCCGCTCCACCCTTTAAGCCCTCCGCATATTCTTCTTTCAGTGCCAACGCAATATCATCTGATGTACAGTGCAGAGGCTCCCCAACGCCTGTGAGAAGAATATCTCCGTCTCCTTCAAAAGGCGCTCCGAGCGCTTCAGAGATATGTCGAACCGTATATGCCATTGCGCTTCCTGCTTTTTGGAAACGGCTTAGCCGTGATTTTGAGCGATGACCACCCCAACGCTTTCCAATGCCTCAAAAATTAACGCATCTCTCCCATAGACATCGCGGCGAAATCCCATGCGCCCGTCAGCAGAGGTGACTGCTGTACGATAGATAATGTGCACTGGAATATGCTCCTTTAAGGCAACGGTCGTTTCAAGCCCTGTTTCCAGAATGTTGTGAAACTCTGATACGGGGTTTGAAGACTGTTTCTCCAACAAAGCATATGCAAATTCAAATGGTTGCTGCAACCTTATACACCCATGTGAAAATGCCCTCTTTTCTTTTAGGAACAGCGTTTTATGCGGGGTGTCGTGAAGGTAAATGTTGTGCCGATTGGGTAACATAAATTTCACACGACCCAGCGCATTTGAAGGGGAAGGCATCTGTTTCAATTCAAAAGGAAAGGTATCTTCATCAAATTGCGTAAAATCGACGGCATGTCGCGGAACGACATCTCCGGTATCCGGTACAAACATCGTAAGATAGCTGTGCGACTCCGGATCCTGCTGCAGGTTTGGCAGATATTCCTTTACTGTAATGGATCTTGGCACATACCAGCTCGGATTGATGACCATATGCTCCATTACATCAGAAAATTCCGGGCTTCGTTGATCGTCTCTGTCAGTCCCAATGACAGAGCGTGTTTCAAATGTCACAACACCGTCATCAAGGATTTTCGCAGTAAAATCGGTCAAATTGACAACAATCGTACGAGACTTTTTGAAATCTTCCGTGACGTTTCGAAGGCTCATCCACCTTTCTCTTTCTAATGCGACCGTCACTGATTTCAGACGCTCAAACACATTAACATTGAGTTCTTCGATGGTGCCCGGTCCGACGATGCCATCTGCAAGAAGCCCATGGTTCGTCTGGAATTCCTTGACGGCCTGAAGCATTTTTTCATCAAAAACGCCAGAGACAGAACGGTCCAGATATTTCTGTGCTATCAGACGGTTTCGTAACGCGACTATTTCAGGGCCGCTATCACCCACACTGAATTTACCTTGCGGGACCGGTTTTCCCCATCCACCGTTTTCTGCCACGTCCAACAGTTCTTGGCGTACGCTGAGCAAGTTTTGATATTCCTGAGACTGTGGGGGCAGAGTGACAATATAATTTGCGCCATCCTCAGAGGCCACGCCAGACAGATAATCTTGTACCGAAAGATAGGTCGATGTGCGGGCAATTTCCTCCACTACTTCTGAAGGTTTAAGAAGCCCGCTGTGAACATCCTTGGCATAATCCAGAAAAGAGCGCGTGAACAATGCTTCGAGAACGCCAAGCTCATGGTCCGTTTTCACGGTTCGAATTCTTTGCAAAAGTGCTTCTTTGCCATATTTCCCTTCAGGAAGAGCATGGATGCCCACAGAGTCCAAAGCCTGTAAAAAAGCAACACGGCGGTCTTTACTTTCTGTGCTCGAATCAATCCAGATCGGGGTAAAATCTCGATCCTCGTAAAATGCAAAAACCTTTCTGTCCGAAGAAATCTCAGACACCAAACCAAGTTTGAACGACAAAGATTGCTCTGAAACAGCTTGAAACGCCAAGCCAAACCAGAGACAGGCCCCAAAAGTTACAACGTAAACAGCCTTCAAACGCTTCTTATAAATATTCATTGCTTCGCGACACCACATTCATCAACCTCTGGTATATTATTGGTTTTCACCATCGACATTTAGGTTAATATAGCTTCAATCTTTAGTGTTTAAAATCGGCTTTTGACCACCGATGTGTAATTTACACAATGCGCACATCATTATTACAACACTTCGAGATCATCAATGAGGCAAATCTTCGCCGAAAAACCTTAACACTCGGATCACCAGTAAAGTTTAGGCTTGGTTGACGATTCGTTTTGTGTCATACAAACGGAGGTCTGGGGAGACGTAATCATAACTTGCAGAAGTAGGTAGTGGGGAGAAAAAGTAGAAATGGCAGTTCTGAAGCCCATGGAGTTTTCCAGAAGAAGCATTCTTCGTGCCTTTGCCGCATGCACCATCACTGCGGCACCTGTATACGGAAATGCTGCTGGATTTCTGAAGGGCGCTGGGGATGTTCGGAAGCTTTGGCTGTATTCTCGCCGCTCCGGAGAAGAAGTAGAAACAGTCTACTGGGTGGATGGGGAATATATCGATGAAGGGATACTTGAAATCAGCAGATTGATGCGTGATTGGCGCTTGAATGAGATTAAAATCATCGACCGACGCACTTTAGATATTATGTCTGCTTGCCAAGCAATGCTGGATTCATCTCAGGCGTTTCAATTGCTGTCAGGCTATCGGAGCCCACAAACAAATGCGATGCTGCGGCGCAAATCCAGTCGCGTTGCTAGGAATTCGTTGCATATGGTCGGTAAAGCGGCTGATCTGCGGATGTCCAACCGTTCGACCACTCAAATTGCGCGTGCTGCTACCACCTGCCGGGCTGGCGGTGTGGGCCGCTATAGCAGAGCAGGTTTCGTTCATATGGATTGTGGGCCTATTCGCACTTGGAGAGGCTGATCCGAACCTTTTTGAAGGAAAATTTGAAATAGATTTCGAGTTGTCTTGCCGATGACGGGATTGAAATTAATTTTGGGGCGGCCCAACACAGGCTGCCTTTTATTTCGAAAAAACTGCGTTCCCTTAAATTTTACGACCGGACCGTTAAGAATTACGTAACACTCTATGCGGGAATATGCCTCAACGGATCTTATTTTTCCCCTGAAGCCGTAAACGTATCATTTCTGTGGCAGTGAGATAATCAACAAGTTGGCCGTCTTGACTAACCAACATAATTGACTTGCCGCTGTCCATAAAATCTTTGAACAATCCGTCAGCCTCGGCAGTAATGTCAGAAATGAGCAAATCGTCCTTCATCGACTGCAGGGCGATAAACAGATCTTCGCTTTTGGTTGTGACCGCCGCAAGCCGTCCCTTGGCCGCCTGCAAGACAGATAATATTCCAACAAAGCGCCCCTCTGATAAGACTAAAAGATTGCGGAAATTTCTGCCCAACATTTTGCGCAGTCCAGAAAAGCAACTGTCATTGATATCGATAGTGACCGGATTTGGTTGCATTAGGGATTTGACAGCTATAGCGGTGCAATTCGGTTCGCCACTCGCTAGGCAGCGAATAATATCGCGTTCCGTTATGATACCGACAAGGTTGCGATCCGCATCAAGAACGGCAAGGCTGGATTGCGTGGGTTCCGCAAGTAAAGGCAGAATTTCCTGAATTGAGTTTTCTGGCCTGCAAGACAGTTGAAGTGCCTCTGTTTCAGGGGAATAAAAATCTCCTACACGGCTGAACCGCTTTTGCAGATAATCTTGAATTCGCATAAAAACCCCCAAAATCAAAAAAAGATCCGTGCCTTGAACACGCATTTCCAGCGAAGTATATTATCAGGCTTCAGCCAAATGATATGTGGAAAAGGGATGGTTTGCTTAACAAGACGCTGCTCAGATACGCCATTTGTATATAAAAAATGACACTTATACGAACCAATTTCTGATATTCTGATCCATCGCCAATTCCAGCGTTTCACCTCTTTGATAGCATAGTTTCAAAATATAACGATCCGGGCGGATCAAAACGGAATCCGACTTCAATGACTCCAGCATTTTTCCGATTTGCAAACTCTCCCGCTCTGAAACGACGTGAAAAAGGCTTTCTTTCAACGGCACTGACGAATACAGGATCGCTTGATATGGAAAAATGTCATCCGTTTTCCGGCCGTTCCTCAAAGCAGGCTGCCCAAAGAGTGTGCCAATCAAGGGCTGGCTGTGGCCCATGGCTTCGGTTAAACTGCTCTCTCCTAACGCTGGTGAAAGAGATTTCATCGCACTGTCACTCACATTTGCACTGCCAAATGATTCAAGTGCCTGTTTGGGGTTTTCAGAACAAATCAACTCGCCAAGTTTTACCGCCATTTCGATGAATTCTGTGACATGAGGGCGTCGTTCAGCTTCATAACTTGAAAGCAAAATATCATCGTGCCCGCGCGCAAGACAGCTTGCCAATTTCCAACCCAGATTTGCAACATCCCTGATCCCAGCGCACATTCCCTGCCCCATGAATGGCGGAGTGAGATGTGCCGCATCTCCTGCAATCAACACTCGCCCAGAACGCCAACGCCGCGCAACGCGAGACCGAAATTGATAGACTGCCGTGCGTTCGATCTCTGCTATATCTGAAGTTATCCATTTTGACAGAATGCTCCAAATTCGATTGTGATCTTGCGCGGCCTCATCGCTCAGGTCGTCACTGATCGCCATTTCCCAGCGTCGCCGAAGCCCCGGATTTCGACAATAGGTCATCGGATACTGCGGATCGCAATATTGCAATGTATATTCGCCAAGTTGGGGCATGTCGGATTTCAAAATCACATCAATGACCAACCATCTTTGCTGAAAACCAAAATCTTCCATCTCTTGGTCCAGTATTTGGCGCACAAAGGAATTCGCGCCATCACACCCCACTAAATAGTCCGCGCTAAACGCTTGTGGTGTCTTCAGAGCAACATCATGAATACGAAAATGAACTTGATCACCCTCGTCTTTTATGGCGTCCACGACCGCACCGAGGTACATTTCAATAGATGACGTTTCGCTTATTCTGTGACGTAAAATCTTTTCCAAATCCGGTTGATGGACCCGATAACTCGCGTGCCACCCCTGCGAAGTGACCTCCTGAGGGCGCGGCCAGTCAAGCAAAAGCTCTTCCTTTTGATCCAAAAACCGCATGCCGGCGTTGACATGCAAATATGGTTCTAAAGTCTCTGCGACACCGGCATTCTGAAATATACGCATGGTTTCATCATCAAAGTGCACGGCCCGAGGCAAGGGGTAAATGTCTAGCGCCTTATCAATGATAATTGTCCTAACCCCATAGTGCGCCAAAAGCAAAGCGAGGGTTGCTCCCGTTGGGCCACAGCCCACGATGGCAACGTCAAAATGTTTACAGCCCGACATCATCCCAAATACGCTTCACGTCATAGGTCATCAATTTTGTTCATAAACGCATTATAAAGCCAGGGGCAGTCCACCACTGGAGGAGCACGCTTTCCGTCACGCGCGGAACGCATTCGCATTTGCCGAAATTGCTCGCGCTCTTCCTTGGGAAGATAGAGCCGCTCGTGCCCCCAAAAGCTTGGACCAACATTCGTTTCATGAGCTTCCCAAGTCGTTGGATCGATAATACGCCCCCCCCAACCATTTTCCACGAAAAAACCGGAAGGCGTTTTTGCATAAAAACTGGTCATATAGTCGTTGGTGTGTCGCCCCAACGTATAAGCAATTGCGTCTTCTATCTGTTGGGCGATATCATAACCCTGCCCCACATCATCTAGATTTTGATATTCCACCATAAAATGATGGAAACCACTTTTTCCCGATCCCACGATCGCAAAGCTATGATGGCGCCCGTTGACGTGAAAAAAATACAAAGGAACAGGATCAAGCCCATAGTCGCTTATCGAAAAGCCTAAGACCTCGGTGTAAAACGTCACCAGAGGCGCTGGATTATTCACATGCAATACGGCATGCCCCATCCCATATGGCCCCGTTTTAAAACCCTCTATGGCGCGCCCCGGAACAAAGGTTGTTTCTGACTTATGCGGTGCAAAGATTAACTCAATACGATTGCCCGCGGGATCATGGAAAAAGACCAAGTTCTCAACAAAACGTCGATCACAAAGGGCCGCATCCCCGAGTTTAACGACCACACCAGCCCGTTCAAGCCGCGAGGCAAAAATTTCAAGATCGGATTTATGCGAAACTTCCCAACCGATAAAGGCAAGCGTTTCCCCAGGTTCGTCTGAAACAACCAAACGCTGCACCCGATCATCCATGCGAAAGGAAAGCGTTTTTCCGCCCCGGTCAAAAGCCTGCATCCCAAGAAGGCCACTCGCAAAATCCTGCCAGTCACCAAGAAGATCGGAGCGTACTCCGAGATAAGCAAGAGATGAAATAGCCATTGGGGCCCTCCGATGCGAACTCTCTATGTTGAACATTCCAGACAACAACCTGTCAATTGAAGATCCACAATGATATTAAGAATAGCCAAGTGAGTGACTTAGTTTCGAATTTTGGCATCGAATTTGCTGCGTCGATACCGTATTGATCTGAAAGAAAGCGTTATGTCCGTCTTATGCCCAAAATGCTTTGAACGAACAACGGTGACAGTCACAGAGTCTTTGGTGCGCGAAGATATGGTTTGTAGCCATTGCAATCACGCTTGGATCGAACGTTCAAGCGCACTAAAAGAACATAAAAACAGCAGGCTTAACCGACTTGAAGAAGCAGAAGAAGCCGTGATGGTACGGCGTTACGAGAAGCTTGATCAGAAATTTAATGACGGTGTAATTTCACCACAGGAATATTCTGAAGGTTTAAAGGCGTTAGAAAGTCAAAACCGGCAGGTTCAAGCAACCCTGCGGACGGTTTGGACGAAACGGTTCTGACCATTTTCTCATCGAAAATTGTGTTTTCATTTTTCAAGACCCAAACGCAGTGTGGCTTTCAAACCTCCAAGTTTCGTACTTTTTGACAGGACAAGCTCCCCACCATGGGCATGGGCAATATCTGCAACTATGGGCAAACCAAGTCCGGCGCCAGTACCAAAATTTTGATTTCTCGACGCATCAAGACGTGAAAAAGGTTTGAGAGCTTCTTCTATTTTTTCATCTGGTATCCCCGGACCATCATCTTCGACGTGGATTTCCAACACACCCCCATTCACAAGGCCCGAAATCCTGACGTAATTGGCATATCGTAAGCCATTGGACACCAAGTTATCAATTGCCCGACGGATTGATAAAGGTCTGATATCCATAACCAAAGGCGCGTCGGGACGGACAAATTCCAATTGCCGCTCTCCAACCTTCACCTCTTTCACCACATCTTCTACAACTTGCCAAATGTCCGATCGCTCCCTTTGCGCCTGCGCTTCAGACTGGCCACGGGTAAAGGAGAGAAATTCGTCAATTAGCGCCTGCATTTCTGTGACATCTTTTTCCAACGCCTCTTTGTCTTCATGCTCAATCATTGCAAGACCAAGCCGCAAGCGGGTTAATGGTGTGCGAAGATCATGGCTGACCCCTGACAATAACAGGGTGCGCTGTTCGATATGGCGTTCAATACGCGCGCGCATGTCCAAAAATGCCTGTCCCGCCGCGCGCACTTCTAGCGCGCCTGACGGTTTGTATTCCACGGAGCGTCCAAGGCCAAAAGACTCAGCTGCGCCTGCAAGCCTAGTGATTGGGCGGAGTTGGTTGCGCAAGTAGATAAATGCAATCAGCGTAAACAACGCACCAAAAATTAACATATTCACAATCAACTGATGTGGGTTGGATGCAGACACCCGTTCCCGCGAAAGCTCCAAAACATAAGCCATATCACCGTTTTTGATCAATATTCTAACCCGGTAATCATTGGGCAAATCCACACCGATCACACCGTTTTGCAAGAATAATTCTCGCTCTACTATGAAACCAGTTAAGTCGAAAAATCTGCGACGCTGGTCAAATGCATCAACCGGATCAGTAAAAGGATCAACCTTGATCTCCAGTGCTTCGCTCAGCAACTTAATATCTTGCAAATCCGTATTTTCAGAAAACAAAATATCACTCAACAGGCCAATTTCATTTTTAACACCCCGTGCCAATTGCTCTGTCACCCCTTCGAAATGGCGCTGTACAAAGACAACAGAAACAGTCAATTGCAAAAAAACGATCGGCAGAAGCAGGATCAATGCAGCCCGCCCATAAAGGCCTTTGGGCAAATAGCGTTTGATCAGTTGAAACATCGGACTTAAAACAACCTTCACACCTAAGAACGCGAGGACAGCATGGATGAGAGCGGGCTGAACTTCAATCCCCCTATCGGGACGGCACAGGAACTTGAACCGGGCTTAAAGCGGATTATTGCCCCCAATCCGTCTCCTATGACGTTTCGCGGGACCAACACCTATATGTTGGGTACAAATGATATCGCCATAATCGATCCGGGTCCTGAAGATGACCAACATCTGACGAATATCTTGCAGGCATTGAAAACCACGCAACAAATAACCCATATTCTCGTGACACATTCCCATATTGACCACTCTCCTTTGGCCAAAAGGCTCTCAGAGCTTACAGGGGCCAAAATTTATGCGCGCGGTCCCACCGGCATAGGTCAAAGCGCTATTATGAGGAATCTTTTGGCTTCCGGTTATGTCGGCGGTGGTGAGGGGAGCGATAATAATTTTTCTCCGGACATATGTTTGAACGAAGGTGACATCATTGATATCGCAGGCCTGAGCGTGGCGGTCATTTTCACCCCCGGACATTTTGGCAATCACATAAGTTTTGCATGGAACGACGCGCTTTTCAGCGGGGACCATGTGATGGACTGGGCGACATCTATGGTCTCTCCTCCGGATGGGGATTTAGCCGATTTCATGGCCTCTTGCCACAACTTGCAAGGACGCGATTGGCGCATTTTTTACCCCGGTCACGGGGCCCCAGTTCACGATCCCAAAGCCCGTCTCAACTGGCTTATAAATCATCGTCTTCAACGCGAAACTCAAATTCTGGATCAATTACGCATCGCTCCGAGAACACCCAAGGGACTGGCAGAAGCCATATATACCGACACAGATCCCTCCCTTCTTGGGGCGGCAGCGCGCAATGTATTTGCCCATCTCATCGATCTGTGCAGCAAAGGTAAGTTGAAGACCGATGGCCCCCCCCGTTTTGAAAAAACTTATACCCTTGGCGCGGGGAATGGGCACAATTGACACTTTCCTCAAAATCCCTCTGGACGTCACAGAAAGAGGTTGCTATATCCACATCAATTCCGGCGTAGCTCAGCGGTAGAGCAGTTGACTGTTAATCAATTGGTCGTAGGTTCGATCCCTACCGCCGGAGCCA
>LFER01000005.1 GCA_001510135.1 Alphaproteobacteria bacterium casp-alpha6 | reverse complement strand
AATTTTGTGTCTGGGTAATCTGCAGCCACTTCGCTCAGTGGGCTTGCAAACATAAAGCCAGCCATCACGATTGGGTTTGCGCCCGCTTCTGCAAAACGACGCAAGGCTTGTTCGCGCTGCGCATCTGATTGCAATTCGAATTCGCGGAATGTTGCGTTGTTTTCCGCTGCCCAGCGCTGCGCGCCGTTGAAAGCAGATTCGTTAAAGGATTTGTCGAATTTTCCGCCCAGATCAAAAATCAGCGCAGGTTCCGCCGAAGCGACCGCCGCAGACAGGCCCAAAGCCGTTGCGGCCAGCATCAACTTACGTGTGAAAGTCATTGAAGTCTCCCGATTATGGTTTTCTGCATGCCTTTGGGATTTTTGATCCCCTCCCAAAGCAGCTCATTCACACATAAGGCCAAATGAATTGGCAACGGTCAACCGCTTTTTAACTGCCAAGCAGATTTTCAGCTATCTAATGAGCTAAGGGTAAACACCTTTCGCATTATCAGTGCATCTTCACGGTTATTTTTATCTATTTGGTAATATGCTTTTCGGGTAGAGATGCATTCAAAACCGCTTGATTCATAAAGCTGTTGGGCGCGTACATTCGTTTTGGCCACTTCAAGAAAGCAGCAGTCAGCCCCCTTGTCGCTCAAAGCCATTTCAAATTCTTCTAAACAGCGTCGCCCTAATCCTTGTCCTTGCTTCTCCTTTATGACCGCAATCATCAACAATTCTCCTTCGCCAGCAACCAGCCGCCCGATGGCAAAGCTATGGGGATTCTTAACCAACACGGTGAAGGGATCGTTTAACAGCGTGTGGTATTCCTCTGCACTCCAAATACGGTGTGTGTCGGCACTCTGTTGGTGAATGCTCTCTAGGCTCTGCGCACTCATCCTAAAATAAGGGGTGCTTTTTCCCGTGACGGAGCGGCATCCGCAGCCTTAATGTAGAGCGGTGCTGGAGGGCGGTTTTCCTCTATTGACCGCAACGCCGCGAGGCGCGCCATATTTTCGGCGAGCTGTTTTGCTTCTGTGCGCCACAGAAGAGGGGCATTTAACGCTTCTGCATCGGCTAGAGTGCCCAGTCGCGGTGCGCTTTGATCGGGAAAGCTCTTAAGGTAAAACTGGTCACGTGTCGCAGGTATAAGGACTGTGGCAGGTGCGGTCTGGCCAAAGTAGCTTGCTTCAAAGCTGCTGATGCCAATCGCAGGGCAACCAAGCGCCAAGCCAAGCCCGCGGGCAAAGCTGACTGAAATGCGGATGCCTGTAAAATTGCCAGGTCCTATTCCAACGCCGATGCGTGTTACGTCCTCAATGTATTTATCCACCGATGACAGCAGTTCTGTGACAAGCGGGCCAAGCGCTTCGGCCTGACCTTTATGCATCTCATTGGATTTTGATGCGATAATCACTCCGCGCCAAAGCAAAGCGGCCGCACAATGCGCGGCCGATGTGTCGAAACTGAGAATCAGGTCGTCAGACGGCAACCGGACGTACCTCTGTGACTTCTGGAATGTAGTGGCGCAAAAGGTTTTCGATGCCCATTTTCAACGTCATTGTGGAACTTGGGCAGCCGGCACAGGCGCCTTGCATCTGCAAATACACTACACCCCGTTCAAAGCCGTAAAAGGTGATGTCACCCCCGTCTTGCGCAACGGCTGGGCGCACGCGGCTGTCCAAAAGCTCTTTGATCTGGCCAACGATAACGCTGTCCTCACCACTATGTTCGGCGTGTCCAGATCCCAAGTCATTGTCGAGCATTACTGGTTTGCCGGACTGGAAATGTTCCATAATCAGGCCCAAAAGAGCCGGTTTCACATGTTCCCAATCGATCGTATCATTTTTGGTAATGGTTATAAAATCGCGCCCGAAAAAGACGCCTGTCACCCCCCCAACGGTGAATAATCTGGATGCAAGGGGAGATTTTTCTGCACCTTCTGCAGATGGAAAATCAGCAGTACCGTTTTCCAGCACTGTCAGACCTGGCAAGAATTTCAATGTCGCGGGGTTGGGCGTGGATTCTGTTTGAATAAACATGGGGAAACCTCATTGATCGGGTCAATTATGGGCTTTGTACTGAAGGCTGTCAAGAGTTTAGAATGATTCTAATTTGGCTTTTCAAGCAAATCCCATATATTTCCGAATTCATCCTGAAATTTGGCGACCCTTCCATAGGCTTCATGGCGCGGTATTTCTAAAAATTCCACGCCACGTTCCAAGAATGCACAATATGTGCTGTGAAAGTCGTCTGTGTATAGAAACAGAAATACGCGCCCGCCGGTTTGTTGACCGATATGAGCAGCTTGTGCGTCATTTGCCGCTTTGGCCAAAAGCAGACCCCATTCTGCCAAAGGATCCGGTTTGATGACAACCCATCGTTTTTCCGGACTTACGCGATCATCTTGCACAAGATGAAATCCTAGGCTGTCACAATAATACTCAACAGCTGCGTCATAGCAGGGCACCACAACGCTCACCAATCCCACAAAGGACGGAGCCATACTTATGTAATCGCTTCAAGGCGCTCTTTGGACAGATCGCCGGGCACAATGGTAATTGCCATTGGCAAAGATCCAGAATTTTTCGTCAATTGCGTGACAAGCGGCCCTGGCCCCTTTTTGTCAGTTCCCGCACCAAGCACAAGCACACCGATTTCCGGATCGTCCCGCACTTGAGCCAAGATTTCAGGAACCGGTTCACCCTCGCGGATGACAAGTTCGGGATCAATGCCCTGCCGGTCGCGCATCCATTTGGCAAAGACTTCAAAATGGGCGTGAATACGTTCTCGCGCTTCTTCGCGCATTATGTCACTAACGCCGATCCAGTGATTGAACTCATCCGGCGGTATCACTGCCAGAATTTCCACACCGCCACCCGTGTTTGCCGCCCGCATCGCTGCAAAGCGCATGGCATTCAGGCATTCTCGGCTGTCATCCAAAATTACCAAAAATTTGCGCATTCCATCACTCTCCTGACGCACAGGATGCGCCATGTTGCCGCCAGACGCAATATTGTAAATTTGACATAAGGTTTAAGGGCGGCCTGCCGTTGCGGCCCAGTCCCAATAAAGACTGCGCGCTTTCTGTGCAATTGGTCCGACCTGATACTGCCGGTCTTCAAAAGCGGTCACCGGTGTGACTTTATTCATATTGCCAGACATGAAAATTTCGTCAGCCTCTTCGAAATCTTGGAAACTCAGAACTTTTTGATGCACTTTGAGCCCGGCTTCTGAGAGATTTGAAATATGGCGTGCGCGCGTGATACCTGCCAGAAATGTTCCATTGGCTATCGGGGTGAAAACCTCGCCGTCTTTGACCATAAAAATATTGGATGTGGCTGTTTCTGCCACATTGCCCATGGCGTCGGCCACCAGCGCGTTGTCAAATCCTTTAGACCGCGCTTCAACCAACATGCGGGCATTATTCGGATAAAGGCACGCAGCTTTGGCGTTCACCACAGCATCTTCCAGCACAGGACGGCGAAATCGAGTTCTAGTCAGCCTCGCACTCGCGTTCGAGGAAGCAAGCGGAATTTCTTCCAAGCAGATGGCAAAGGCGGTTGAGTTCCCATGCGGCACGATCGCTGACATATCTCCGTCTACTGCCCAATACATGGGTCGTATATAGACTGCCGCCTCTGTCGCAAATTGCTTTAGCCCGTCCCAAATTATGGCAACCATATCGCTGGCCGATACAGTGGGGATCAGCATAAGGGCTTCTGCTGACCGGTTGACCCGTTGACAATGCGCCAAAAGATCAGGCGCGACACCGTCAAAATACCGCGCACCGTCAAAGACGTTGGACCCAAGCCAAGCGCCATGGTCAGCGGCGTTTATGATCGCTGGATTGCCTTTGTGCCAGGTTCCTCCGAAATACGTATGAATATTCTGTCCGGTCGCCATTTTATGTTTTTCCAAGTTCAAAAAGGTAAGGGCATGTTTGTGAAACACGCAAACGTTCGTACATATTGCGACTATAGACGCCCAGGAGAGTCAACTCAATTTTCAGGTAAAGTGCGGTCCAATTATGAAATTTGGACTCTTAATGCGAAAAAAATAGTGGTCGTCGCAAGGACCCCGTAGGTTACCAAAAATTTGGAAAACGGCTGCTTT
Organism: Alphaproteobacteria bacterium casp-alpha6; assembly: GCA_001510135.1. GTDB lineage: Bacteria > Pseudomonadota > Alphaproteobacteria > Rhodobacterales > Rhodobacteraceae > LFER01. Next base: position 35,483 of record LFER01000005.1, on the reverse strand, counting down.
GCGCGTGTCAGCCCCACCGCAAGAAGAAGGCTTGTCACCATCGCACTAAGCCCAGCCCAAAGAGCAAAGGATGTCATGAGCGCAGTAGGCATCATGACGCTGCCCAAAATGGTCAGTCCCGAGGCAAGTTCAATCCCGCCAATCCCGCGGCGCCCGCTTTGGTCGATATCCAAATGCTCCATCGCCAAGGCAGTGACAGGTCCATCAGACAGTTTATAAACAGCTGATGCACAAATCATAAAGGCGCTGGCAATGCCAGTCGTCCAGAGTAAAATGTCCATAAGGGTCCCCTACCTTATTGCCTTCTTAGCCTACCAAAAATGGTTAGAAATGGCAACGCCGATACAGCCAACATGAAATTTTCATGATCGTTCGGGCCGCAAAAGACCAACAATGTCGTAGGTTCTTTGGAGGATGGGAGCAGCGATGGCGCGTGCTTTGTCTGCACCATCTTTTAAAACCCTATCGATTTCAGACAAATCCTGCATCAGGCGGTTCATCTCTCCTGTTATTGGCGACAGTGTCCCCACCGCACGTTCGACGAGCATGGGTTTAAATTCAGAAAACTGCTTTCCCCCGACATCAGAAAGAACCTGTTCCACCGATTGATCCCCAAGGGCCGCATAAATTGCCACTAGGTTCTTAGCTTCGGGACGGTTTTCAAGCCCCGATTCTTCACTAGGCAAGGCATCAGGATCGGTTTTTGCCTTACGGAATTTTTGGGCAATTGAGTCGGCATCATCGCTCATGTTGATGCGGCTCTGGTCTGAGGGGTCAGATTTCGACATCTTCTTCGACCCGTCTCTAAGGCTCATCACCCGTGCCGCAGGACCACCGATCACCGGATCTATCATCGGAAAGAAATCGACACCAAAATCGTGGTTGAATTTTGCGGCGATATCGCGGGTAAGTTCCAGATGTTGTTTCTGATCATCCCCAACAGGCACATGCGTGGCGTGATAGGCCAGAATATCTGCTGCCATCAAAGCCGGATATCCAAACAATCCAAGAGACGCATTTTCTGCGTTTTTTCCCGCCTTGTCTTTGAACTGGGTCATCCGTTTCATCCAGCCCATGCGCGCAACACAGTTGAATATCCATCCAAGCTCCGCGTGCTCGGATACTGCCGACTGATTGAAGAGAATGGACTTTTCGGGGTTCAGCCCTGAGGCAATATAAAAGGCTGCCAATTGTCGGGTGTTGTTTTTCAATTGTTCAGGATCTTGCCAGACGGTGATCGCATGAAGGTCCACCATGCAGTAAATCGTTTCAATTTCCTCGTTCTGCAATTGCACAAACCGTTTCACCGCGCCGAGGTAATTTCCAAGCGTCAGGCCACCGGAGGGTTGGATCCCTGAAAATACCCGTTTTTTGAACTTGGAATTCGACTGCGTTTGGACCGCATCCGACATATTCGTACTCTCCATCTGGAAGTTTCAACAAAACCCGCTTAACCATAGCTCCAAAGAACGTCAAGCAAAGGGCTGTGAACATGTCTGATACCTCTCCGCCCCCTGTATTCAACCCGATGCCGCCGGTTGTTGTCGCGCTTTTTGCCGTCATCGCCTTGGTTGAGCTTTGGTTCACCTTGGGGCCAAATTTTGTGGGTGGGGCAGAGACCTTTGTCTGGCGGATGGAGGCGATAGAGCGCTTTGGCGTGAACCCGCAAATCACCCATTGGATGCTTGAAAACCATCACTACCCGCTGGAGCATCTGGCGCGATTTGTGACATTTTCTTTTGTCCACCGCAGTATGATCAACGCGGCGGTGTCCTGTGCGCTTTTTCTGGCGATGGGTAAAATGGTGGGATCTGCCTTTTCACCGCTGGCGTTACTTGTCTTTTTCACAGGGTCAGCTGCCGTTGGCGCGGTGGTGTTTTCGCTGGCTGCACCGGAGGGTGGATGGCTTTTTGGTTCATTTGCAGGTATTTATGGCCTTATCGGGGCCTATACTTTTATGATGTGGATCACCCTCAGAGTGCATCGTGCCCCTCAGGGACAGGCGTTTCATTTAATTGCATTTCTGATGGGCATTCAGTTGCTCTTTGGGATGATTTTTGGTGGAAACAGCACATGGATCGCGGATCTGATCGGGTTTGTGACAGGATTTATTCTGTCTTTTTTCTTTATTCCTGGCGGCCTATCGCGCGTCATTGCAATGTTACGCAAATCCTAATTGCGCCGCATCGCGCGCTTGATGTCTTCTGGGGTAAGGGCGCCGATGGCACGGGCAAATATGACATAAAGAATAACGCCGGTTATCACGAGTGCGGGACCATATAGAATACGCAGAAGCGTCGTGTCGATATAGAGAGCAACTTGCATATCAATGAGCCAAAGCGCCCCCCCCATGGCCAAAGCGGCGATGCCGATGCGGATCATCCGCGCGCGACCCTGCGCGCTGAGGCGCCCCATGTCCCCAAACTCGCGGGCCCCTAAGGCCAGTAAACCTACCATGACCCACGAGGATACCGTCGTGGCAATGGCTGGGGCTATCCATCCAAGACCCTCCATCAGTCCAAGGGCCAGCACCGCATTCACCACCATGGCATAGAGGGCAAATCGAAACGGGGTTTTCGTGTCTTCTTGAGCGAAATAAAGCGGTTGAAGCACCTTTTGCAGAATAAACGCGGGCAGTCCGATTGCATAGATGGCGCAGGCCTGCGCCATCGCAATTGCATCACTGCGTTCTGTGGCGCCATGTTCAAAGAGGGCTGAAACAAGAGGCAGGGGGATGACAAACAAAGCCACAGCGGCTGGAAAGCTCAGCGCAAAGCTGATCTCACTTGCGTTTGTAAAGGCGCGGCGCGCGCCGTCCTTATCGCCGCTTTGAACCTTTTTGGACAACTCCGGCAAAAGAACAATGCCAACGGCAATCCCGACAACACCCAATGGCAGTTGATACAATCTATCTGCCCCATAAAGCCAACTTACGGCACCGGGAAAAAAGCTTGCGACGATGGTGCCCACCAGTATGTTGATCTGTACCACGCCATTGGCTAAGGCCGCAGGGATTGCTACTTTGACCAGCTGGCGCATGTCAGGCCCGAAATCGGGCCGCTTTATGGAAATATGAATTCCGGCTTTTGTACTATCCCACCACAGCAGGGTCAATTGAACGAATCCGGCCAACGGGATGCTCCAGACAAGATAGAATGCTCTGTCCGCATCTAAAATCCAAGCAAATGACAGCGCGGCGATCACCAGAATATTAAGGAAAACGGGCGCTGCCGAGGCCATCGCAAAGCGACCACGCGCGTTCAACGCGCCCGACAACAGCGCTGCAAGAGAAATTAAGAGAATATAAGGAAACATAACGCGACCATAATTCACGGCGAGTTCAAAGCGTGCATCGCTTCCAAACCCGCTGGCGGTCACCCAAACAAGGGTTGGCATGAATATCATTGCCACTGCCGTTAAGATCATCAGAACAAAAGCCAGCCCACTAAAGGCATCGCTTGCGAAACGTTCTGCGTCCTCATGGTTTTCAAGCCGTTTTGAATACATGGGCACAAAGGCGGCATTAAACGCCCCTTCGGCGAAAAACCGTCGAAACATATTGGGCAATCGAAACGCAACAATAAAGGCGTCAAGCACTGGCCCGACCCCTATTAGCGCATACAGCAAAACTTCGCGTGCCATCCCTAAAATGCGGCTCATCAAAGTCCAAAAGCCAACCGTCATGATGTTTCGGAAAAACTTCAAGACGGATCTCCTTTGGCCCTCTCGGCGCCGCTCTCTATCGCATCGCGCAGCTTTTTCTCAAGGCTGCGTTGTTTGCTTTGGCTGTAAAATTTCAACCCGAACATGTCTTTGACATAAAAACTATCGACCACCTGTTCCCCATAGGTTGCGATGACCGCAGAACTTATATAGACATTTGCGTTCGCCAAGGTGCGCGCCAGATCATAAAGAAGCCCAGGGCGATCGCGGGTGTCTACTTCGATGATGGTGAAAATTTCAGACCCGTCATTGTCAAATGAAATCGACGTGGGGACCCTGAAGGCGCTTTCACGTTTCTTTAATTTGTCTTTTACTTTGATTGCTTCTCTCGCGACCACTTCGCCACGCAGTGTTTTGTCGATCATGTTGCGCATGCGTGGAAAGCGGCTGGCTTCATAAGGATGACCATTGCTGTCTTGTACCCAAAAGGCGGCAGTGGCATAGCCATCTTTGCTTGTATATGTGCGCGCGTCGACCACATTTGCCCCGACAAGTGCGAGGGCGCCGGCAAGGCGCGAAAACAGCCCTGGATGATCAGAAAGCGCAAAACAGACCCGCGTCGCATCCCGATCTGTGTCAGGATGGATGTCTATGCGGATTTCATTTGCTCCAAGTCCGATGAGAAGCTTGGCAAAAACGACATGTGCTGTGACGTGTAATCCCTGCCAGTAGGGGGGATAATGACGTGATGTTTCTGCCTGGAGGTCAGCTTCGTTCCAATCTGATAAAGCCTCGCGTAGATTACTTTTTGCTTCATTCCCCCGCGTTTCTCGGTTCAGATCTTCTAGTCCTGTTTCAAGCGCGCGCGCTGTTTGACGATAAAGTGCTCGGATCAGCACGGCTTTCCAATTGTTCCAACTGTTTGGCCCCACGCCGCGAATATCGCAGACGGTCAGGACTGTCAGCAAATCGAGTCTTTTGGTATTTTGCACCGCTTTTGCAAAATCACGTACTGTGCGCGGGTCCGCGATATCACGTTTTTGCGCCATATCAGACATCAGCAAATGATAGCGCACCAGCCATTCGACTGTGTCGACTTCGTCTTGATCAAGGCCAAGGCGTGTGGCCACCGTCCGACCGATTTTTGCACCCAGCACAGAGTGATCCTCTTTTCGGCCTTTCCCAATGTCATGGACCAGCAAGGCCACGTATAACACGCGCCTGTTAAGACCTTTCTCAAGGATTGAGCTGGCGACAGGTAGCTCTTCGACAAGCTCACCGCGTTCAATCTGGGAAAGGCTCTTGATGCATTGGATCGTATGTTCGTCAACCGTGTAACTGTGATACATGTTAAACTGCATCATCGCGACAATCGGTTCAAATTCGGGGATAAAGGCGGCAAGTGCTCCAAGTTCATTCATCCGCCGCAGGCCGCGTTCTGGGTTTCCGTGTTTCAGAAGAAGGTCAATGAAAATACGCTGCGCTTCTTTTTCGCGGCGCAGTTTTTCATCGATAAGGTGCAAGTTTGCAGAGACCAGCCGCATTGCGTCAGGATGGATCAGGAGTCCCGTGCGCAGAGCTTCTTCAAACAATCGCAAAAGATTGAGAGGGTCTTTTAAAAATTGCTCAGGCGATTTGATCGAAATTCGATTATGAACCACGGTATAGTCGGGTTTCATATCCGGTTTTTTACCGAAGATGCGTTGTAAAAGAGGCTCAGGTTTTGCGTGGCTCGCTTCGAGAAAAGTGAGAAAGATGCGCGTCAAATCTCCAACACTTGTGGCATGGCGGAAATAGTCCTGCATGAAGTACTCTACTGCGCGACGTCCGCCTTTGTCTTTATAGCCCATGGCGGCGGCGACTTCGACCTGCAGATCAAAGCTTAAGAGATCGCTGGCGCGGTTTGTAATCAGATGAAGATGACAGCGAACCGCCCATAAAAACGCCTCTGAGCTTTGAAAAATCTGATATTCCTCTTTCGTGAATAATCCCAAATTGACGAGCTCGGCGATTGTTTTCACGCGATGGACATATTTCGCGATCCAGAACAGGGAATGAAGATCCCTTAATCCACCCTTACCTTCTTTGACGTTGGGCTCCACAACATATCGCTGACCACCTTGTTTTTGGTGACGGTTTTCTCTTTCATCAAGTTTGGCTTCAATGAACTCCTGTTCGGTTCCCCAGAAAAGTTCTGCAGAAAGCGTTTTTTCAATTTCTTTTGAAAGACTAAGATCTCCGACGACATGGCGCAGCTCAAGCATTGCTGTACGTATGGTGAAATCGTCCCTGCCCAATCTCAGGCAATCCTTGATTGTGCGGGACGAATGTCCCACTTTCAACTTTAGATCCCAGAGCATGTAAAGCATGCTTTCGATTACGCTTTCGCTCCAAGGAGTGAGTTTATATGGGGACAAAAACAGGAGATCGACGTCCGAAAACGGTGCCATTTCCCCGCGCCCATAGCCGCCGACCGCTAAGACACATAAACGCTCAGCGTTTGATTTTGATGCAGTTTTATCAAGTATTTCTGTTGCGATTTTCCAAACGCAAAGAATGAGGCAATCTGTTAAGTAAGTGTAGCTTTTATTTAATCTTTGTGCAGCGCGCGGTGAGTCCTGAAACGCTTTTTTTAGGGTCTGGCGCCCTATTTGATTTTGCCGTTGCAGTTCGCCGAGAAGAGCAATTTTCTGTTCTTTTGGATCATCAAGCCGAGTTTTTACATCATCGAATAGGGCATCAAAAGCAGCCTGATCAAAGATCGCTTCCTGCGCACAGATCAGCACAGCGCCATCTATGCTTTGCTTAGAAGCCTGAGAAGCCAAAGGTTTTTGGAGCCGGGTCAATGATCACCACCTGTTTGTCTACCACTTGGGCTATAGAGAGCCCACGCTCATTTGTTCCGTTTTTCAAAAAGCGAAATATACCATTCACACCCTCAAAGCCTGCACTTTGTGTCAGCGCTTCGCCGGTCAAGGCGTTGCTGTTACCCGAAGCAACCAATGCGCCGACCGCAGCGACTCCATCATAGGCTAAGCTGGCGAGTTGGTGCGGTTTTGTTTCATACTGCTCTTCGTAACGCTCTGAGAAATTCGTGAACAGATCACGGTCGGGTACAGCAAACCATCCGTCCTGAACCCCCGGTAATTCCAGAGTTTGCGCTGGGATATCCCACCGCGCTAAGCCGGCATATTGAACCTTTTGCGGGTCAACCCCAGCCTCAGGGAGCATTTGAACAAGCAACCCGAGCGCTCCGGCGGTCGTGGAGGTCAGTATCACCAGATCAGCTTCTTCTATTTCAACGGCAGCACGCACCAGTGGGACAGTATTGGCTACAGCTTCACGGATAAACTGAAAACCCTGCGTTTGGACAATCGTCAATTCCGTTTTTTCGGCGGCATTCTCCAGCGCAATTTTAGCAATTTCGCCTTCCGTGTTGGATGGATACACGATGACCGCTCTGCGCTTGCCTTGGGCCGCTGCAAATTCGACCAATCGTTTGGCTGTGTTTTCAAAGGTTTGGCCCAATAAAAATAAATTCCCGCCTGCGATGGAGGTATTGTTGGAAAAGCTCAGCACATTCACGCCTTCATCAGCAACAGCCAGACCAACAGCATTTGCTGATTCTTGATATAAAGGGCCCAATATGATTTGCGCGCCCTCATCCACAGCCTTCTGAGCGACCTGAGCCGCGACTGCTGCCGAACCTGCAGTATCATAGACCCTTAGATCGATCGTAACATTCTGTAAATCAGCGACTGCCATCAATGCAGCTTTTTCAAGACTATCAGCCAATGATGCGGAATTTTCGTAACCTTTTGGGATAAGAAGTGCGACTGGAACAGGCTTTCCAGCATCAATTTTAGGCCCGCTAAAAGATGACGATGTATCCACATTGCATGCCGTCAAAGCAAACAAAGTTCCAAGAACCACCATTACTGTCCGCATGCTCTTGCGCAAATGAACAAATCCATCAATCATCATACCCAACTCCCCTAAGGCATAGCCTGTTTAGGAGCGGGATCATAATGCGCAAATGGAGAGGGTCCAGTAGTGAATTACAAAAAGGTGGATTTAGAAGCGGGATTGTATTTTGTTGCAACACCTATCGGACATGCGCGCGACATTACTTTGAGAGCACTTGATATCCTTCAGAGCGCGGATGTTCTCGTGGCGGAGGACACCCGCAGTTTACGCCGGCTGATGGATATTCATGGCATTGCGCTGTCAAAGCGGCCGCTCATATCTTATCATGATCATAGCACAGACAAAACGCGCAACAGGATCATAGACCTTTTGCGTCAGGGTAAATCAGTCGCATATATGTCCGAGGCAGGCACGCCTTTGATCGCGGATCCGGGATATGAGTTGAGCCAAGACGCAATAAAAGAACAATTTCTGCTTACCGCGGCTCCTGGATGTTCTGCTCTTTTGCCGGCTTTGATGTTGTCGGGCCTTCCCACCGATCGATTTCTTTTCGAAGGTTTTCTGCCGTCCAGCAAATCTGCCAGACGTGCACATTTGGAAAGGCTTCGCACGGTGACGGCCACTTTGGTCTTTTACGAATCACCCAAACGCCTAGCGGCGATGTTGCAGGATGCCTGTGAGACATTTGGCGATGATCGTCAGGCGGCCTTTTGCAGAGAATTGACAAAGAAATTTGAAGAGGTTCGGCGCGGAACTCTCAGAGAGCTTTGTGACGTCGCAAATGCCGCAACGCCAAAGGGCGAATGTGTCGTACTGATTGGCAAAGCGGATAAAGCAAAAATTAATGAAACCGACATAGAATCGGAAATTGAAGCGGCCCTGAAAACCATGAGCCTGCGGGATGCGTCCGAAGCGATCGCAAATGCCTATGGGCTTCCCAAACGGGATATTTATCAAATGGCATTGAAGCTTGCAAAAAAAGAGTAAAGGCGAAATTGCATATCACGGGGGACGCGCTGCAGAAATGCAGGTTGCCGCGCACTACATGCGCCGCGGTTACAGTCTTGAGGCGGAACGCTGGCGGTGCCCAAGTGGTGAAATCGACCTTGTGCTACGGTGCAAAAATGCTTTGGCTTTTGTAGAAGTGAAACGATCAAAGACCCACTCTATGGCTGTAGAAAGGATTGGGACACGCCAAATTGATCGGCTCTACAATGCGGCAATGGCTTATTTGACAGCGAAACAACTGCCATTGGACACAAATATTCGCTTTGATGTTGCAACGCTGGATTCCATTGGAACGATTGAGATTGTTGAAAACGCCTTTGCTTGATGTCCCAAACTGAGGTGATTCAAAACACCTCACTTCACCATTGCCATTGCGGCCTGTCTTCTCCATGTTGCAGACAAAGAACGGGGAGAATTTTATGAAAATTGCCTTTCAGATGGACCCGATTACTGCGGTAAACATCAATGCTGACAGCAGCTTTCGCCTTGCCGAAGAAGCGCAACGGCGGGGTCATAGTCTTTTTTACTATTCTGCCGATATGCTTGCATTTCAAGAGGGGACACTCACGGCGCGCGGACATAAAATGCATGTGCAAAGGGTAGAGGGCACGCCCGCGATCCTTGAACCTGAAGAAGAGGTTGCGCTGAGTGACTTTGACGTCATTTGGCTGCGCCAAGACCCGCCATTTGACATGCATTATATTACGACAACGCATTTATTGGACTTGGTGCATCCAAAGACTTTGGTTGTGAATGATCCTTTTTGGGTGCGTAATTATCCCGAAAAACTTCTCGTGCTGAATTTTCTGGATCTGACACCGCCAACGACAATTGCGCGCGATTTGGAAACGATTAAAGCGTTCAAAGCCAAACACAAAGACATCATTTTAAAGCCACTTTATGGAAACGGCGGCGCCGGGGTCTTTCGCCTAGATGAAGGGGATCGTAATCTGTCTTCTTTACACGAGCTTTTTACGGGGTTCTCCCGCGAACCATTGATTGTTCAAAAGTTTCTGCCCGATGTCAGCAATGGTGACAAACGTGTCATCCTTGTCAACGGTGAACCGGTCGGGGCGATTAACCGTGTGCCGGCCAAAGGCGAAACCCGATCCAACATGCATGTTGGCGGGCGTCCAGAAAAAATCGGCCTTAGCGATCGGGATTACGAAATTTGTGCAAAAATAGGACCTCTTTTGCGCGAAAAAGGGCAGATTTTTGTCGGCATAGACGTGATCGGCGACTACCTGACTGAAATCAACGTAACCTCCCCGACAGGTATTCAGGAACTTGAGCGGTTTGACGGTATCAATGTCGCGGAAAAAATCTGGCAGGTGATCGAAGCGAAACGGGCCTAAGTTTCTGGCGCGGACAAGAGACGAAAGCTCACCGCTTCGGCAAGATGCGAACGCGATATTGGCCCGGATGCGTCAAGGTCGGCGATGGTGCGGGCGACACGCATGACCCTGTGATAGCCCCGTGCAGAGAATTTAAAACGCTCGGAAACAGTTGTAAGCATCTCTTTCGCGCAGGGAGACATCATTGCCGCTTTGTTAAGTTCTTCGCCGGTCGCGTCTGCATTTTTGCGAATATGGGGCGTTGATGCGTAACGGTCCTCTTGAATGCACCGCGCGGCTTGAACGCGCGCGGTGATCTGAGAGGAGCTATCGCCTGAGGCTGGCAAATCCAGATCCTGAAAGGACACCGGCGGCACTTCGAGGCGCAGATCAAATCGATCCATCAGCGGTCCTGAAATACGACCCAAGTAATCCTGCCCACAAAGCGGCGCACGGCCACAGGCCTGAGCAGGGTCCGTCAGATAACCGCATTTACAAGGATTTGCGGCTGCCACTAAAAGAAACTTGCAGGGATATTTGATATGCGCGTTTGCGCGCGCAATCATTACCTCGCCCGTTTCGATGGGCTGGCGCAGGGTTTCAAGAAGACTGCGTTGAAATTCTGGCAATTCATCCATGAACAAGACCCCGTTATGGGCCAGCGATATTTCCCCGGGCTTGGCCGTGCGACCGCCACCTATGATGGCGGCGGTTGAGGCCGTGTGGTGAGGTTCACGAAACGGGCGGTTGCGATTGATGCCGCCGCTTTCGATCAGACCGGCCAGCGAATGCACCATGGAAGTTTCAAGTGCCTCAGCAGGACTTAGCTGGGGCAAAATACTTGGCAATCGGGCCGCGAGCATTGATTTCCCCGACCCCGGTGGCCCCACCATGAGCAGATGGTGACGTCCCGCTGCTGCGATCTCCATGGCACGTTTTGCGCGTTCCTGTCCCTTTACATCGCGCATATCAAAATGTGAATTGAGCGGGCTTATCTGCCCGGGCAGCGCTGGTTCAATGGGGCGCAGTCCATTGAGATGCTGGATAAGCATACGCAAGTTTTTAGCGCCAATCACCTTTGTCCCGTCCACCCATGCAGCTTCAGCCCCGCAGGTTTCCGGACAAAAAAGCGATTTTCCAAATTCAGCGGCACTGAGCGCTGCGGGCAGGGCCCCGTTGACGGGGTTGATGCGACCATCGAGCGACAGCTCTCCGATGCTGATGGCTTCGTCAAGATAATCTTTCGGGATCACCTCAAGCGCGCCGAGCAAAGATAGTGCGATGGCCAGATCAAAATGTGATCCTTCTTTTGGCAAATCCGCGGGCGTTAAGTTGATCGTGATCTTTTTTGACGGAAGCGCAATGGCCATCGTACTAAAGGCCGCGCGAATACGTTCACGCGCCTCTGAAACGGCTTTGTCGGGAAGGCCGACGATTGAAAACGATGGAAGACCGGGTGAAACGACGCATTCAACTTCGACCAATCTTGGATCAATACCTTCAAAGGTAACCGTATGGGCGCGGGTGATCATTCACGTTAACCATTTTTAACTCTTTTGAAGGCAAAAGCATTGAAAAATGGTTAATTTTAGAAGGACGCATTAAATCTTAGGCAGAAATTAGCAAAATAGATGCACCTGAAATTACATCGGATTTGACGAAAAACCGACAATTCTCGCAGTGACACTATGGCGAACGAAGCTACCGCGAAAATATTGCGCTAGGCCGAAAAGTTAATTTTGTGAATGCTCCAGGTTTGTTGATCATATGAGATCTGAGTCATCGAAAGATTGTCAATATTGTGGCGCATCGTATGTTTTGCGCCTTTTCCTTCGACCCTTTGAATTTGGCTCATCACCACGCCGAAATGACACACAATGATAAGCGGATCATTGGGATAGGAGTCAATCAGTCGATCGACGCCCCTGTTCACACGTGCGCAAAATCCGTCCCAACTTTCACCATTTGGTGCGGCCGTCTGTCCGGGATCATCGTAAAACGCAAAAACGCGCTCATGATCTTCGCGGTCAATTTCTTGAAAGGTCTTCAATTCCCAATCGCCAAAATTCAATTCCCGAAGCGCCGGATCATGGGGCAGGCGGGTTTGAGGCAACTCAAGTGCGTCCGCTGTTGCAACAGCGCGCTTCAAATCAGAAGAGATCACATAACCCTCGTTGGGAAGGTGCGCGCGCAAACGAGCGAGTTTTTCTGTGTCCGATAAATCCACCTCCACATCTGACCAGCCGACCATAGATTTCAAATGTGTGGGGCCATGGCGGATGAAATATAGATCATTCACGCATTATCCCTTTCCAATTGACCTTTAAGAAGCATTGGTAAACCCGCCACAATGAAGACCACCCGATCTGCAAGAGCGGCGAGTTGCTGGTTCAAATGGCCTTGCGCTTTTTGAAAATCACGGCCCATTTTTGTGTGGGGCACGACGCTTAGACCGGTTTCGTTGCTCACAATCACCAGCTCACCGCTATGATGTTTCAGGTGTTCCATCAGAGCGTTACTTTCCATCCAAAGGTCTTTCTTTGCCAACATGAGATTGCTCAGCCACAGGGTGGCGCAATCCAGCAAAACTGGATGGTCGGCGCGAAAGGTATCAAAACAGGAAACGATATCCAAAGGTTCTTCGAGAGTGGTCCACTCATCACCACGCCGCGCCCTGTGCTGTGCGATCTTTTCTTTCATTTCTGCGTCAAAGGCTTGGGCTGTTGCGATGTAACCGACTTTTTCCGCCCGCCTAAGGATATACTGTTCTGCCCAAGCTGATTTGCCGCTGGACGCACCCCCAAGAACGACTGTGATGTCGCGTGATTTATGCGTTGTAATTTTTTCAGACATCCAAATTGATCCAAACCCGTTTTGCTTACGTAACGTTAATAAACAAACCACAAACGGTTGTGAACCTCTGAGCAAAAGGAGGCGCCAGACGATGGCACTAGACGGGGACAGTGGAAGCGTCATGTCGCGCAAAGCGATGAAAGCGGAGCTTTTGGACGCGGAAACAGAATTGAGGCTGGCCTATGCGTGGCGTGACCAGCGTGATGAAAAAGCGCTGCATCGCTTGATCAATGCCTACATGCGCTTGGCTATTTCGATGGCCGCAAAATTTCGTCGTTACGGCGCACCAATGAACGACCTTATCCAAGAGGCTGGTCTTGGTCTTATGAAAGCCGCAGATAAATTCGACCCTGACCGCGGCGTGCGCTTTTCGACCTATGCCGTGTGGTGGATAAAGGCGAGCATTCAGGATTACGTGATGCGCAATTGGTCCATGGTGCGCACAGGATCCACAAGTAACCAAAAATCTCTATTCTTCAACATGCGCCGTGTTCAGGCACAGCTGGAGCGCGAAGCGTCCCAGCGCGGAGAACAACTGGATCGTCATCAGCTGCATCAATTGATTGCTACTGAGGTGGGCGTTCCCCTGCATGATGTTGAAATGATGGATGGGCGTTTGTCTGGCTCTGACTATTCTTTGAACGCAACCCAATCTGTCGAAGAGGAGGGGCGGGAATGGATTGATCTTCTGGAGGATGAAGCGGAGCAGGCCAAAGAGTCGTTTGAGTCGTCACATGATACAGATCAGCTAAGGGTGTGGCTGTTGGATGCGCTCAATGGATTAAGTGATCGCGAACGATTGATCATACGTGAACGTAAGCTGAGAGAAGAGCCCAGAACCCTCGAAAGCCTCGGTGTGGAACTTGGGCTGTCAAAAGAACGTGTTCGCCAAGTCGAAGCCGCGGCTTTTGGCAAGATGCGCAAGTTTCTTGAAACGAACGTACGCGAGGTGCAGCATTTCCTGTGATTGTCACAGATGCTTAAGCGCTGGGGAACACGTGTCTATCCTCGACCTGTTGCGAGATCTTTGAAATGTGAAGCAGAACTATGTAAATAGCTCTGTTGTAACGCTCATCTGCACAGTTGCCTTTTCCTCACCTCTTGCGGTGGGTGTACAGAGACCTTAATGTCTTATTGTAACTCAAAAAGAGCCTCTCATGCTGGTCAATCGACGAATTTTGCTCATTATCTCGGGTGGCATTGCTGCCTTTAAGTCGCTTGATCTGATCCGGCGGATGCGCGAACGGGGCGCATCGGTGACGCCTGTTATGACGGCAGCGGCCGCAGAATTCGTGACGCCACTGTCGGTGTCCGCTTTGGCTGGACAAAAAGTCTATCAGGATTTGTTCAATCTCACAGATGAATCCGAAATGGGTCATATTGAATTGTCACGCAGCGCGGATTTGATTGTCGTGGCACCTGCAAGCGCAGACCTGATGGCAAAAATGACAACAGGGCTCGCTAATGATCTTGCGTCAACCCTTCTTTTGGCCACAGATACGCCGGTGTTGATTGCGCCGGCCATGAATGTACGCATGTGGGATCATCCCGCAACTCAGCGCAATATTGCCACTCTGAGGGCGGATGGGATTCGGTTTGTGGGACCAAACGAAGGGGATATGGCCTGTGGTGAATATGGACCCGGGCGAATGGCTGAACCGATGGAAATTTTGGCCGCTATAGAACAACAGTTTTTACAAATGGACGGCGCCAGGCCTCTTAATGGAAAGCGGATCTTGGTCACCTCTGGACCGACCCACGAACCCATTGACCCTGTACGCTATATTGCCAACCGTTCCTCTGGTGCGCAGGGTACGGCGATTGCACAGGCGCTGGTTTCTGCAGGAGCGGAAGTGAATTTTGTGACAGGACAGGCTGCTGTCGCGCCGCCCATCGGGGCAAAGGTCACACAGGTTCAAACTGCCAAAGAGATGCTGGAAGCTGTTGAGGCCGCTTTGCCCTGTGACGTGGCAATTTTTGCAGCAGCGGTGGCAGATTGGCGAGTCGTTTCCGAAAACGGGTCAAAAATCAAAAAAGAGAAGGGGAAATTACCGGTTCTGGAATTTGCAGAAAATCCCGATATCCTGTCGACTGTTGCCCATCTAGGCGCAGAGAGACCCGCGCTGGTCATCGGATTTGCTGCGGAAACGGAGAACGTCTTGGAAAATGCGCGCGCAAAGTTGGACAGAAAAGGCTGTGATTGGATTATTGCAAATGATGTATCCCCCGAAACTGGTATTATGGGGGGCAGCGAAAATGCTATTCATCTTATCCGCAAAGAGGGCGTGGAGTCATGGGATCGGATGAACAAATCAGAGGTTGCAGTGCACCTCGTTCAAAAAATTGCGGCTGCATTGAGTGAGGGATAAGTGATGTTCACCCTGCCGATCCGCTGGGCAGAAGGGGCGGATACGTCCCTCCCGTTGCCATCATATGAAACTGCAGGATCAGCGGGCGTTGATCTGCGCGCCAATTTTGCTCAAGCCCAGCGTGCTTTGGGGGTCGTTTTAGAACCAATGGCGCGTGCTTTGATTTCAACGGGTCTGCATCTGGAAATTCCACAAGGCTATGAGGCACAAATAAGGCCCCGATCCGGATTGGCTTTGAAACACGGGGTAACTCTTATGAATGCGCCGGGTACGATAGATAGTGATTATCGCGGCGTTCTAGGCGTTATCCTTTGGAATGCAGGGCAGACAGCGTTTCAGGTGGCCCATGGCGACCGCATTGCACAAATGATTATTTCTCCCGTGACACAGGCAAAGTTCGTGCTGTCCCAAACGCTTTCCGATACGGATCGCGGGGCGGGTGGTTTTGGATCTACGGGAACAACCTGATGCTGCTTTTTCTGGGAGCTGCACTTGTGTTTTACGCCGTGACAGGGCGGCTTGGCGTGGCGCGGCATAAGCGGTTGACGGTGCTGGGCGTTGCCTATGTTTTGGTGCTTGGCCTGCAGCTTATCCTGCCTCTGGGTCACCCCCTGCGGCAGGCGACAGGAGGATCCGCAGCGCCTTGGGCTATTCTTGGTGGCATGGCCGTTTTGGTGTTTCTTTACAGGCTCGCCTTAAATGCACTGCGTGCCAAGGCAGATCAAAAAGACGCCACAGCAGAGGCCCCGAAATCTGATGGTCTGAGGCGGGAAGAGTTGGAACGATATGCACGTCATATCGTTCTCAGAGAAATTGGTGGAACAGGACAAATGGCGTTTAAAAAGGCCAAAGTGCTGGTCATCGGGGCTGGCGGTCTTGGGTCCCCTGCTTTGCAGTATTTGGCGGCTGCCGGCGTGGGCACGATCGGGGTGATTGATGACGATGTTGTGGAAAACGCCAATCTTCAGCGCCAGATCATCCACTCTGATCAAGCGATTGGTATGGCCAAGGTGTTTTCTGCACAGTCTGCGATGCTCGCACAAAATCCCTATATTGAGGTCAAACCCTACCACCGTCGTCTGGACAAAGACATCGCTGAGGATCTTTTCGACGACTATGATATCATTCTGGAAGGCAGTGATAATTTTGAAACCCGCTACCTTGCCAATCAGACGGCACATAAATTGGGCCGCCCCTTGGTGTCTGGTGCGCTTAGCCAATGGGAAGGGCAAATTGCCGTTTTTGATCCCGCATCAGGCGGCCCCTGTTATCAATGCATCTTTCCCGAAGCGCCGGCATCAGGGCTTGCCCCAAGCTGCGCTGAGGCAGGAGTTTTTGCGCCCTTGCCGGGAGTCGTTGGGTCGATGATGGCGGTAGAAACGTTAAAAGTGATCGCACGCTCCGGAGATGTCTTGCGCAATCACATGCTGCTTTACGACGCTCTTTATGGAGAAACCCGTAAAATCGCGCTACAGAAACGCAATGATTGCCCCATTTGTGGCAATTCTGAATAAATTTACAAAGGACACCCTTATGACAAATCCTCTTTTGGGCGACTGGAACACCCCTTTTGAAATTGCCCCGTTTGATAAAATTGCAGATACAGATTTTTCCCCTGCCCTAGATAAGGCGTTGGCGGCGGATATGGCAGAAACTATCGCCATCGCGCAACAGCCTGATGCACCGACATTTGAAAACACGATCCATGCAATGCAGGCAACTGGGCGTCAATTGGACAAGGTTTTGTCTGTTTTTTATACGGTGAACGGAGCGGACAGCAATCCTGCGCGCGAAGCGCTTATGCGCGAGTTTTCACCAAAACTTTCTGCACATCACTCAGAGATCATCGCCAACGAAGCACTGTTTCAACGCATAGATACGCTTTGGCAAAATCGGGATAGCCTTGAGCTAAGCGATGAACAGGCACGTGTTTTAATGCTGACGCATCGCAATTTCGTGCGTAGCGGGGCCGCGCTTCTGGGTGAGGCAAAAGAGCGGATGAAAGAGATTAAATCGCGGCTTTCTGTGCTGGGTACGGAATTTTCCCAAAATCTTTTGGCAGATGAACGGGATTGGTTCATGCCTTTGGCTGAGGCCGATCTGGAGGGGCTGCCGGAATTTTTGATTGCCGCGGCAAAAGCAGCGGCAAAAGAAAAAGGGCAGGATGGCGCCATTATCACCCTTTCACGGTCTATTGTTGTGCCGTTTTTGCAGTTTTCTGCGCGCCGTGATTTACGCGAACAGGCATATGAAGCATGGGCCGCGCGCGGTGCCAATGGGGGATTGAAAGACAATCGTGCACTTGCGCTAGAAATGTTGGTGCTGCGTCAGGAAATGGCGGCTTTGCTCGGCTATACTGATTTTGCATCATACAAGCTTGAAACAGAAATGGCCAAGACGCCCGAAAATGTGCGTCAGCTGTTAAACGACGTTTGGGCACCGGCAAAAGCGCGTGCCGATCAGGATGCCCAAATCCTGACCGAGATGATGCACCAAGACGGTATCAACGGCGATCTGGAAAAATGGGACTGGCGGTATTACGCGGAAAAACGCCGCAAAGCGGATCATGATATCGATGAAGCAGAGGTGAAACCTTATTTCCAGCTTGACCAGATGATCAAAGCGTCTTTTGACTGCGCGCACCGTTTGTTTGGTCTTGAGTTTACTTCAGTCGATGTGCCCCTGTATCACCTGGATTGTCGTGCATGGGAAGTGACCCGCGCTGGCAGGCATGTCGCGCTCTTTATTGGGGATTATTTTGCCAGAGGCTCCAAACGCTCCGGCGCATGGTGTTCGGCGATGCGTTCACAGGCAAAAGTGCCCTTCCACCAAAGCCCCATTGTCATTAACGTATGTAACTTTGCCAAATCTGATCCAGCCCTTCTGTCCTATGATGATGCGCGTACTTTGTTTCACGAATTTGGTCATGCGCTGCACCAGATGCTTTCGGATGTGGATTATGAAATGGTGTCGGGCACCTCTGTGCCGCGCGATTTTGTTGAGCTTCCAAGCCAGCTTTATGAACATTGGCTTGAAGTGCCAGAGGTTTTAAAAACCTTTGCGACACATGCCGAAACAGGCGAAGCGATGCCAGAAACGCTTTTGAATAAAGTGCTGGACGCCGCGACATTTGATATGGGATTTCAGACAGTAGAATATGTGGCCTCTGCAATGGTTGATCTTGACTATCACACCCATGAGGCACCAGAGGATATCATGGCGCGCCAAACTTTAATACTTGATCAAATGGGCATGCCAAAAGCCATCGGAATGCGCCACGCCACGCCGCAGTTTGCCCATGTATTTTCCGGAGGCTATTATGCAAGCGCCTATTATAGCTACATGTGGTCAGAAGTGATGGACGCAGACGCCTTTGCCGCCTTTGATGAAAAAGGAAATGCCTTTGACAATGAATTGGCGCACTCATTGGAGAAGAATATCCTCTCTAAAGGAGGCTCGCAGGACCCAGAGGCGCTTTACCTTGCCTACCGCGGTAGACTTCCCGCAGTGGACGCGCTTTTGAAGGGACGAAAGCTTGTCGCCTAAGCGCCACATCAATGCATAAGAGGTTGAAATTTATTTCCCGCCCGAAAGGCAAAAAATATCAAAGCTCCTGTTGACTCGCGTCGAACACATCCATACATACACGTCGTTATCACTCAGTACGAATGAGTGCTAATTCCTTCTCTGAAGGATATCTGTTAATTTTTGAGCGTAAGGAGCCTTAAGAATGGCATTGAAACCGCTTCATGACCGTGTGCTGGTACGTCGCGTAGAAAGCGATGATAAAACTGCCGGTGGATTGATCATACCCGATAGTGCAAAAGAAAAGCCCGCTGAGGGCGTTGTTGTTGCTTGCGGCGCTGGTGCGCGCAAAGACAGCGGCGAGCTCATCGAAATGGCTGTTAGTGAAGGGGATAAGATCCTTTTCGGTAAATGGTCAGGCACAGAAGTCACCGTAGGTGGTGAAGAGCTGTTGATCATGAAAGAAAGCGACATCCTAGGCATCATCGCCTAAGTCGCCCGATCTTTAACGAAATTTAATTAGACGAGGAAAAGCACAATGGCTGCGAAAGACGTCAAATTTGACACAGATGCACGCAACCGCATGCTCAAAGGTGTCAACATTCTTGCTGACGCTGTAAAAGTAACGCTGGGCCCTAAAGGCCGTAACGTTGTTATCGATAAATCCTTTGGCGCACCACGCATCACCAAAGATGGTGTTACGGTTGCCAAAGAAATCGAACTTGAGGACAAGTTTGAAAACATGGGTGCACAAATGGTCAAAGAAGTGGCCAGCCGCACCAATGACGAAGCCGGTGACGGCACAACCACAGCCACTGTTCTGGCACAAGCGATTGTTCGCGAAGGCATGAAATCTGTGGCCGCTGGCATGAACCCAATGGATCTGAAGCGCGGCATCGACCAAGCGACAGCAAAGTTGGTGGAAGAAATCAAAGCAGCGTCCCGCGAAGTAACGGACAGCGACGAAGTGGCTCAAGTTGGGACCATCTCTGCCAATGGCGAAGCTGAAATCGGTCGCCAAATCGCTGACGCTATGCAAAAAGTCGGAAACGAAGGTGTTATCACCGTCGAAGAAAACAAAGGCCTGGAAACAGAAACTGTTGTTGTTGAAGGCATGCAGTTTGACCGTGGTTACCTGTCACCTTACTTTGTGACCAATGCTGACAAAATGTCTGCAGAGCTCGAAGATTGTTTTATCCTTCTTCACGAAAAGAAACTGTCTTCTTTGCAGCCCATGGTTCCACTGCTTGAAGCAGTTATTCAATCACAGAAACCCCTTCTTATCATCGCAGAAGATGTCGAAGGCGAAGCGCTGGCAACTTTGGTTGTCAACAAACTGCGTGGTGGTCTGAAAATCGCGGCTGTCAAAGCACCCGGTTTTGGGGATCGTCGCAAGGCGATGCTTCAGGATATTGCTATTCTGACAGGTGGTCAGGTGATTAGTGAAGACCTCGGTATGAAGCTTGAAAGCGTCACCGTTGACATGCTTGGAACAGCCAAGAAAATCCAAATCACCAAAGACGAAACAACGATCGTTGATGGTGCGGGTGAAAAAGCTGAAATCGAAGCGCGTGTTGGACAGATCCGCAACCAGATCGAAGAAACATCTTCTGATTACGACCGTGAAAAGCTGCAAGAGCGTGTTGCAAAACTCGCTGGTGGTGTTGCTGTGATCCGCGTTGGCGGCATGACAGAGGTTGAAGTGAAAGAACGCAAAGATCGCGTTGATGATGCATTGAACGCGACACGTGCGGCAGTTCAAGAAGGCGTTGTTGTTGGCGGTGGTGTTGCTCTTGTTCAGGCGGGTAAAGCACTCGCCAACATGAAAGGCGCAAACTCTGATCAGGATGCTGGTATTGAAATAATACGCCGCGCAATCGAAGCTCCGCTTCGTCAGATTGCTGAAAACGCAGGCGTAGATGGTGCTGTGGTTGCTGGAAAAGTGCGTGAAAGCAACGACAAATCCTATGGTTTCAACGCGCAAACCGAAGAATATGGTGACCTCTTCAAATTTGGTGTGATTGACCCAGCCAAAGTGGTGCGTACAGCGCTTGAAGATGCAGCCTCTGTTGCAGGTCTTTTGATCACAACCGAAGCGATGATCGCGGATAAGCCAGCCAAAGAAGGCGCCGGTGGCGGAATGCCTGACATGGGCGGCATGGGCGGCATGGGCGGCATGATGTAAGCTCAAACGCTTTGACGTTAAGAAAGGCCGCTCTATTCGGGCGGCCTTTTGTATTTGCAAAGTTGTCTGATAAGGTTTTGAACTCTGAGGGCTGAGTGAGTTTGAGTGAGCGTTTTTTGATATGAACAGCTTTTCCTTCATCAACGCGGAAGTTCTATTTCCAGATGGGCTTGCGAAACATCCATTGAATGTTGATGACACTCGGGTGTCACAGTCCCAAGCTAAGATCACCTTTGACCTTCAAGGTTTCATGGTTTTGCCGGGGATTGTTGATCTTCATGGTGACGGATTTGAACGCCATCTTGCCCCCCGCCGTGGCGCGGTTAAGGATTTGCAAAATGGGCTGGAGGCCACCCATAACGAACTGTCTGCCAATGGCATTACAACAGCTGTTTTGGCGCAGTTTTACAGCTGGGAAGATGGCATGCGGGGCCCTGCTTTTGCCAAGAGATTTTTAAGGGAACTGGACCTTTTTGCCCCCAGGGTTGCAACGACGATGCTGGCGCAATTGCGCGTGGAAACCCATATGGTGGATCACTATGACACTGTGGTTGATTTGTGCCATATGCATAAAATCCCCTATGTGGTTTTTAACGATCATCTTCCCCATAAGGAACTTGAAGCTGGGAAAAAACCGCCCCGCCTCACTGGACAGGCATTGAAGTCAGGACGTAGCCCAGAGGATCATTTGGCCTATCTTCTACACTTACATGCGGCCTCTGCGGTGGTGCAAAGGCGGCTTCCAGATTTGATCAATGCGCTTGGGGCAGATGTCATTCTAGGAAGCCACGATGACGCCACTGCACAGCAGCGGCAAGATTGGCACGCGCTTGGTGTTGGGATATCAGAATTTCCAGAAACTCTGGAAGCCGCGAAAGAGGCTCATCACGAAGGAAGCGCCGTGATCATGGGGGCCCCCAACCTGATCCGTGGGGGATCACACAAAGAAAATATCAGCGCATTATCGCTGATCGAGGCGGGTCTGTGTTCTGCGCTCGCCTCTGACTACCACTATCCCGCACTGCGTCTTGCGGCACTTCAATTGGCTCCCAAAATGGGCTTGGCTGCGGCCTGGGCGCTTATTTCCAAACACCCTGCTAAGATCCTCGGATTGGAGGATCGTGGAACGCTCGCCATCGGCAAACGGGCTGATTTTGTAATTCTAGAGGCGCGCACTGGCGCACTCAGAGGCACATTTGCCGAGGGAATTCCCACTTTTCTGAGCGGTGATTTGGCAGAACGATTAATGACACGGGCCTAATCTTTGGCACTGATCCGGTTAAAATGCCCCATCTTACGACCCGGTTTTACTTCGGTTTTGCCATAGAGATGCAGCGCGACATGGGGGGCTTTGGATAATGTCTCTGCCCGTTCAATATCATCACCGATCAGATTTTCCATAACTACATTGCTGTGGCGCGATCCATCCCCAAGGGGCCATTGGGCGACAGCGCGGATATGTTGTTCGAATTGATCGACTGCGCAGCCGTTTTGTGTCCAATGTCCGGAATTGTGTACGCGCGGTGCGATTTCATTCACGATCAGGCCGCTTGCCGTCACAAAAAGCTCAACCCCCATGACCCCTATGTAGTCAAGCGCGTTCATGATCTTGGCAGTCAGCAAAATCGCGTCGGTGCGTTGAGATGCACTCAGACGCGCAGGAAGGGTGGTGGTGTGCAAAATGCCGTTTTGATGGACGTTTTCACCTGGATCAAAACAGGCGATATCTCCGCCAATGCTGCGCGCTCCGATGACAGAGACTTCATGTGAAAAATCCACAAATCCTTCGAGAACCGTCTCTTGCCCTTCAAACTGTTGCCAGACTTCGGATGGGTCAGAAGCAACGCCCAAACGCAGCTGGCCCTTTCCGTCGTAGCCAAAGCGGCGGGTTTTTAAAATGGCTGGCGTTCCAATGTCGGTCATTGCCTTGGCCAAGCTGTCCACCGAATTTACCGCAACAAAAGGTGCTGTAGTCAGGCCCAATTCATTAAGAAAGGTTTTTTCGATCAAACGATCTTGCGACACCCGCAGCGCTTCGCGTCCCGGCCGGATAACCCTATGTTGCTCCAGAATATCCAGCGCAGAGGTGGGGATATTTTCAAATTCATAAGTTACCACATTGACGGATTTGGCAAAGTCGACCAATGCACGTTCATCGTCATAAGATGCGGTTGTAACTCGATGGGCGACGTCAGCCGCGGGGGGATTGGGGGCGGGTTCAAAAATATGGGTCCGCAACCCTAACCGTGATGCAGCCACGGACAACATGCGCCCCAATTGACCGCCGCCCAAAATACCGATCACATCTCCGGTTTTTAAGGGGTCAGTCATTGCTTGGCTCTTCTGCAATGGAGGCACTCAAGGCGTTGCGCCATGCGTCCAGCCGCTGGGCGAGCGTACTGTCTTGCAATGCCAATATTCCCGCTGCCAGCAGGCCGGCATTTTTAGCCCCTGCAGCGCCGATGGCCATCGTTGCCACGGGATATCCGCGGGGCATTTGCAATATGGAATACAGACTGTCCACCCCTGAAAGCGCATCTGTTTTCACTGGTACCCCGATAACCGGAACACGTGTTTTGGAGGCCATCATACCTGGAAGATGCGCAGCCCCTCCAGCGCCCGCGATTATGACCTGAAGACCCCGCTCCACAGCGGTTTTGCCATAGTCCCATAACCGGTCCGGTGTACGATGGGCAGAAACAATTTTTGTTTCATAAGAGACACCCAGTTCGTCAAGGACCTCTGCCGCTTCGCGCAGAGTGGGCCAGTCAGATTGACTGCCCATAATAATTCCAACCTGTACCTGAGCCATATCTAAGTCCTTCACCTAAGGAGGGCGTTATATGAATTTGCCTAGAGTTAGGCAATAATGTCCGGGGTAATTTGATCCTCTAGATGCGCAATTTTATCTTTAAGAAGCAATTTGCGTTTTTTCAGGCGCTGGATCGTTAGCCTATCTGCCCCCGCTTTTTCCTGCAAAGCAGAAATGGCATCATCAAGATCACGGTGTTCACCCCGCAAAACTTCAAGTTCAAGGCGAAGAATTTCGCTGCGGTCCATTGATCCGTCGAATGAAGCGTCCATCCCGTTCCGTCCTGTTCACATTTTAAGTTTATCCTAATCAAAAACTTCTGAAAAGACTTGAGTTTTCAATAAGTGTTTCCCATATCTGTCACAGGCTGCCTTTAGGGGCCATTTATCGAAACACTGTCGCTTTTGCAAAGGGCGTGTCATGACAAAACTATCTTTGGGTGCTTACCCGCATATGCTTGGCTTTGAACAGCTTGAACGACTTTTGGAGCGAACGGCAAAGTCCGGTAACGAAGGGTATCCCCCCTTTAATATTGAGCAGACCTCGCAACGTTCCTACCGAATTACACTGGCTGTCGCCGGATTTTCCGAGAATGATCTTTCAATTACGGTGGAGGACCGACAGCTCGTGATCAAAGGGCGTCAAAGGGACGATGCGGCGGATCGCATTTTTCTGCATCGAGGAATTGCCGCACGGCAATTTCAACGCTCCTTTGTCTTGGCAGAAGGTGTTGATGTCGGAGATGCCATTATCAAAAATGGCCTGTTGCATGTGGATCTTATACAAAACCTGCCAGAAACGGTTGTTCAGACAATTAAAATCAAGAGAGGTTAGAGCAATGTCAGATAAAGATAACGCATTTAACGGTAAAGAGGATCGCATCGTCTATGTCCGCTCTGTTGAAGCCAATGATCTTCCGGACGACATTCGTGCCCAACTTCCGAAAGAAGCCTTGCTTTATGCGGTCCATAATTCAAATGGTGAACGGCTTGCCATAGTTGAAAAACGCGATATGGCCTTTGTTTTGGCAAGGCAAAATGATCTTTCGCCTGTGACAGTGCATTAGAAAGATTGGCTTGAGGGGCCACGTCATCTTGCGTTGCGTGTTTTAAAAACACAACGACCTCTTGAGGGCGGAACTATCTTCAAGAGGTCGCTCTATCAGTTATTGTGCCGCGATAAGCCCCATGCTTTCCAGCTTTAACAAAACCTGATGGGCGCAGTGGTCCACGTCCACATTTTCTGTTTCCACACGCAGCTCAGGGTTTTCCGGCACATCATAAGGGTCAGAAATTCCTGTGAACTCCTTGATTTTTCCTTCGCGCGCCAATTTATAAAGTCCTTTACGGTCGCGACGTTCGCATTCTTCTATAGATGTGGCCACGTGGACTTCGGCAAAGGCGCCAAATTGTTCGACTTCTTCGCGCACTGCACGGCGCGTTGACGCATAGGGTGCGATTGGGGCACAAATGGCGATACCGCCATTTTTGGTAATCTCGGATGCCACATATCCGATGCGGCGAATGTTCAGATCGCGGTGCTCTTTGCTAAAACCCAGTTCAGAAGACAGGTTCTTACGCACGATATCCCCATCCAGCAGCGTGACTGGCCGCCCCCCCATTTCCATGAGCTTGACCATCAACGCATTTGCAATGGTGGATTTTCCAGACCCTGAAAAGCCTGTAAAAAATACGGTAAAGCCCTGTTTTGACCGAGGTGGGCGGGTTTTGCGCAATTCTGCCACCACTTCGGGAAAGCTGAACCATTCAGGAATTTCGAGCCCCTCTGAGAGACGGCGGCGCAATTCAGTCCCTGAAATATTCAGCACGGTCACGCCTTCTTCAATCTCATCGGCAGGTTCGTATTGCGCGCGCTCCTGGACATAGACCATATGTTTGAAATCCATCATTTCGATGCCCATCTCTTCTTGGTAGGTGCGGAACAGATCCTGAGCATCATAGGGGCCGTAAAACTCCTCTCCCGCGGAATTTTTACCCGGGCCTGCATGATCGCGGCCAATGATGAAATGGGTGCACCCATGGTTTTTACGGATCAAGCCGTGCCAAACTGCTTCGCGCGGGCCTGCCATGCGCATCGCAAGGTTTAGTAGCGACATCGTGGTTGTGGCGGCTGGATATTTATCCAGAACAGCCTCATAACAGCGTACGCGGGTGAAATGGTCTATATCGCCGGGTTTCGTCATACCGACAACAGGATGAATCATCAGGTTTGCTTGCGCTTCTTTGGCGGCACGAAAGGTGAGTTCCTGATGGGCACGGTGCAGAGGGTTCCGTGTTTGAAACGCCACCACTTTGCGCCACCCCAGTTTGCGGAAATAGGCCCGCAATTCGTTGGGCGTGTCACGGCGGGCGCGGAAATCGTAATGGATAGGCTGTTGTATCCCCACAACCGGTCCGCCGAGGTACACCGCACCTGCCGTGTTATGCAGATAATTGACTGCAGGATGGGCAAGATCATCTGCGCCAAAGACAAGCTTTGCTTCTTTTGCTTTGTCTGGCATCCAGCGATCTGTGACGGTCATGGTTGCGAGGATCACGCCTTCTTGGTCGCGCAGTGCAATATCCTGACCTATGTTGAGTTTTTCTGCAAAGGCTTCTCCCACATCCAAAGTGATGGGCATGGGCCATAATGACCCGTCTTCAAGGCGCATCGTTTCAACAACGCTGTTATAGTCCACTTCTGAGAGAAACCCTTTGAGCGGATTAAAACCCCCGTTCATGAGAAGTTCTAGATCACAGATTTGGCGTGGTGTAAGGTCCCAGCTGATAAGATCCGCAGCCTCAACCTTGAGTTTTTGGGCGCTTTCATGGGAGACAAATAATTCGGGAATGGGAGATAGATTGGCTAACATCGGCTCTTCTTTCGCAGTCGCTATAATTTCAACAAGGGGCACTTTGAGGCGCCCCATTTACTTGGCCGCTTACACCACACAACGGCATTGCGCGCTTTTGATATTCCAAAGTTGACTAAACTACGGCTAAATTTCGGAATTTTCTTGATAAAGATCAAGAGTTCAACATTTTTGTGATTTTTTCATTCACCTTAACCGCTTTCAGCCAAGAATTTTTCAGCATCTAACGCA
The DNA here is from genome assembly GCA_001510135.1 of Alphaproteobacteria bacterium casp-alpha6. Taxonomy (GTDB): domain Bacteria; phylum Pseudomonadota; class Alphaproteobacteria; order Rhodobacterales; family Rhodobacteraceae; genus LFER01. The sequence goes on along the minus strand of LFER01000005.1, from coordinate 8,704 downwards.
GCCATACACCCCATTCCTGCGCTTGTGACCGCCTGTCTGTAAACATGATCGGTCAAATCTCCCGCGGCAAAGACTCCAGGAATAGACGTGCGCGTTGTTCCGGCCTCTACTTTGACGTATCCGCCGTTATGGGTTTCCAAAACGCTGTTCACCAATTCACTCGCCGGAGCATGGCCAATGGCAATAAAGACACCCTTGCAGGGGATATCTGTCAGTTCGCCGGTTTTGACGTTTTTCACGCGCGCGGCTTCTACGCCGCGGGGATTTTCGCTTCCGAGAATTTCCACAACCTCATGGAACCAGACAGTTTCAATTTTGGGGTTTTTAAATAGCCGGTCCTGCAGGATTTTTTCGGCCCGTAGTTCATCGCGCCGGTGTACAAGCGTTACTTTCGAGGCAAAATTAGTCAGAAACAGGGCCTCTTCAACGGCGGTATTTCCCCCACCTACAATTACAAGCTCCTGTCCACGGTAGAAAAAACCATCGCAAGTGGCGCAGGCAGAGACCCCAAAGCCTTTGAATCTTTGCTCGCAAGGAAGCCCAAGCCATTTCGCCCGTGCACCAGTAGCGAGAATGACTGAGTCTGCTGTGTAGATCGTTCCGCTATCCCCTTTGGCGGTAAATGGGCGGTTTTTCAGGTCAAGATCCAAAATAATATCGGAAACAATCTCTGCACCCATGGCACGCGCATGGCCTTCCATACGGATCATCAAATCAGGGCCCTGGACTTCTGTGTCACCTGGCCAATTTTCAACTTCGGTCGTCGTTGTAAGCTGACCACCTGGTTCAATACCTTGGACCAGAATGGGCTCCAACATTGCACGGCTTGCATAAACAGCGGCTGTATATCCCGCAGGACCCGACCCGATGATCAGCGTTTTGGTATGACGCGTTTGTGACATAATGCTCACTTTCAATAACGACCTCGGGGTTCATATAAGCGACTCTTGCCCTGTGTAAAACCCGTGATTTTACCGGAGTGACAAAAGTTTTAAGCCTTTTCACAATTAAGGTAGCGCGATGAGATGCAAATATTATTGCGGCGTTTTGAAATATTATTGCGCACACAACATCCATGCTGTAAGAATTGGAAAAAATGAAAGGGAAATGATGCCGTTAAGCCGTTTGGATCCCATTGATCGCCGGATTTTAGCCGAACTTCAGGCGGATGGGAGAATTACCAATGTTGAATTGGCAAGCCGAGTGGGGATTTCGGCGCCACCCTGTTTGCGCCGCGTACGCGCGCTTGAAGAGCAGGGTTTTGTGCGTGGGTATCACGCCGATGTGGACAGCCGTCAGCTTGGCTTTGAAGTGAGCGTATTTGTCATGGTGGGCCTGCAAAGTCAGGCAGAGGCGGACCTCAGAGAATTTGAAAACCGGTGCATTGCTTGGCCCTTGGTCAGAGAGTGCCACATGTTAAATGGCGAAGTGGATTTTATGCTAAAGTGCGTGGCGCCGGATCTCAGCTCATTTCAGTTTTTCCTAACCGGAGAGCTTTTGACCTCCTCTAATGTCGCAAGTGTAAAAACTTCCCTTGTGATCCGCGCGGCCAAAGACGAACCAGGCGTGCCGTTTGATATCCTAGAAGAGCGAATCGCCAAACAGGCGTGAATGATCCTTTCAAAGCCGAATGACGGAAATCAAACGACCGTAATCAGCTTCGCCTTTATGGGTGGTGCGTCGGTAGGAATAATATTTCTCTGGCGAAGAATAGGTACATTCGCCAACCCATTCGCAATTGTGGATACCGCTGGCACGCAAACAGGAAAGCCCAAATCGGGGAAGATCAAACATGTATTTTCCCGAAGTTGCACCATTTACAAAAAAAGCAGTGTAGGCCGGATCAGTGTCGGCGAAGTTTTCGAAAAATTCTTCACCAACCTCATATGCGGCTTGACTGATACAGGGGCCGATCACCGCATGAATATCGTCGCGGTTTGCACCAAGACGTTCCATTTCCGATACGGTTGCTTCAAGGACACCGTCTAAGGCGCCGCGCCAACCAGCATGGGCGGCGGCGATCACTCCGGACTTATGATCAGCAAAAAGCACAGGTTGGCAATCGGCGCTAAGTACCGAGAGCCCCAACCCCGGTATCGCAGTCACAAGTGCATCTGCCTTTGGTCTGTCTTTTGTGGGTTGATCAACAACCACTGCGGTGGCTGAATGTATCTGATGCACCCCTATGAGGGCCTCAGGCTGAAGGCCAAAATCCTCTGCCACCCGTGCCTTGTTTTCATGCACTGCGGCACGGTCATCCAAAGACCCTATTCCACAATTCAATCCCGCGTAAACGCCTTTTGAAACCCCGCCGTCGCGGGTGCAAAATCCATGATCCAGCGGAGACAGCCTTGGGGAAGTAATTTTTTTGATGCTCATCGTTTAAAAACCTGCGGGTCGTGATTGGCCGGTGGGGTAAAGTGCCATCGCTTTAAAGAGCGTCCCCATTTCGTCTGGGTGGGTCAAGCGTTTGTGTGCTGCAATGTGAATATCAAGGGATTCGTCACGCAAATACTCGGCCAATGTATTTGCCCGTTCCGTGATTCCTAACCTTTCAAGAAAAAGGCCCTGAGGGATCATCGGGCTTACGGCGCAGACCGCAGACTGTGCAAGGGCGGCAAAATCCACATGTGCGGTAAGGTCGGATGCGCCTGGCGCGTCAAATATCCCGATGGATTTGTGACCCTTCACGGCCTGAAGTGTATCGCCCCGTGATGCCCAATTGCCATAATCAATGATCAATCCCGCTCCGCCATGGGTTTCGATCTTTGTGCTAAGGGTTGAGCAAATCCGAACTGCATCGGGACAAAATTCAATGATGTCCCCGTCCGCGATGTCATGACGGCTGTGAAAAAATTCAGGAATCCGCGCTGGCATACATGACATTGAAAATTCAAGTTCATCGCCGTTGATAACCACTTCCCTTTCTAGCCAGATATCTCCTGTTCGTTGATATTGATGGATAGGCAATGCATCAAAAAACTCATTTGCAACAAAGAACAAAGGAAGATTGGGCAGCGCCAGAAGATCTGTTTCCCACTTGGTCGCATAGCGAGACAAAGTTTCCCGTTGCTGCACCCGCAGTTGATCCGAGCTTTCAAAAAGGCAAAGGGTCATTGCCTCGTGGAAGCCAGCGACTTTTGATGTGGCCCGTAAAATATCGGCCATGAGCGTTCCCCGACCGGGGCCAAGTTCCAACAAAGTGAAAGATTTTGCACGTCCCTGTTCTATCCAACACTGGGCCAACCAAAGGCCAACCAGTTCTCCAAACATTTGGCTGATTTCTGGTGCTGTGATAAAATCGCCTTGGCGCCCAAAAACTTGTTGGGTTTGGTAATAACCGAATTCCGGATCAGCAAGACAAAATTTCATGAAGTCATGCACCGAAAGGCGGCGATCTGCTTGGATCATGTCCCTGATTGCATCCTTTGTGGTTTTCAAAGTGCAGCCCGTCGTAACGCTGTGATGATCAGAGCAATTCCAAGAATAATCATAGGGAGCGACAATGACTGTCCCATAGTCAGCCCATAGTCGCCAAACTGGAAGGCATATCCGACAGGATTTGTCACAGATTGAAATTGCGCATCGGGTTGGCGGAAGAATTCAACCATATACCTTGCAATGCCATATCCTGCAAAAAACAGCCCTGATATCAGGCCGGGTCTTTTCAAACCATTTTTGCGGAAGGCGACAAAGATCAAAATCATCCCAAGCAATAATCCCTCTAACACTGCTTCATACAGTTGCGAAGGGTGGCGTGCACAAAGACCGCTGAGTTGCCCACAGGCCTGTGCGGCCTCACCGGGAAAAGCGACACCCCAAGGCATTTCTGTCGCGCGTCCCCAAAGTTCTGCATTGATAAAATTAGCAATCCGTCCCAGCAGTAATCCGATAGGGGTACAGAGCGCCAGCAAATCTGCTCCGGAGGCATAGGGTACATGGTTCCGCTTGAAAAACAGATAGGCAGTGAACACCACACCAAGGAACCCACCATGAAAGCTCATCCCGCCTTGCCAGACTTTCAAAATGCTAACAGGATCTCCGATGTATTTACTGGGTTCATAAAAGATCACATAGCCCAACCGCCCGCCCAAGATTACCCCAAATACGATCCAGGTCATCAAATCTTCTGCTTGGACCGGTTCAAGCGGGCTTTGGTTTCTGGGCCAAAGATCAGCCCGTCGTGTCGCAAGTACAGCCAGACGCCAACCCAGAAAAATTCCAATAATATAGGATAGTGCATACCAGCGCAGGGCAAATTCAAAACCACCGATGTCTACCGAAAAGATTTCAGGAGAAATCTCGGGAAAAAGGATCATACCGCGCCTATCTGCCTCATATCAATTTATGCTTGATGCCTTGAGACTTTACAACTTTCTAACATATATAGAGGCATATAACACTGGAGCCTGTGATGCAAAACAGAAACAAGATCCTCGACGATATCTCGCAACTTGTCACCAATGCGATGGGCGTTGCCCAAGGGGCAAAAGACGAAGCAGAGACTGCAGTGAAATCTCTGATTGACCGCTGGATGGCGGATCAAAATTTCGTGACCCGTGAAGAATTTGATGCAGTGCGCGCCATGGCACAAAAGGCGCGGGAAGAAAACGACGCATTGAAGGCCCGTCTGGACGCACTTGAAAAAAAATAGTGCGCGCGCATTTTGTGTTAACCAACGGTTAACACAAAATGTATTTCGGATCGGCATTATTTTGCCAGATATAGTGTCCGAATGCCCGATTTGGGGCACATAAGGATTAATCCACAACTTATTGTGACAGTCGCATAATTTTTGCTTTACAGACGATTCAAAGAGGCCCACCATATGTTGTAGGGGTTTGGGCCTCGTCCGCACCCCTTAGAGCAGGCAGCAAGCGATGGGGGTTTTCACAATCCTCTCGCAAAATAAAGAGGTGACCTTCATGGCGCTCAGTGAAACTTTCCTTGCAGACGATATACATCCCATCGACATCGTGGAAAATTTGGCAGAATACCACGATTGGGACTTTGACCGCATTGCAGACGATCAAATCGCAATGGCTGTCGAAGGGCTATGGCGGACCTATTCGGTTACGCTGGCATGGTCCGGTTTTGATGAAACCTTAAGGATGATCTGCACTTTTGAAATGGATCCCCCTGAAGATCAGCACAACAGGCTATATGAGCTGTTGAACTTGATCAATGATCAATGTTGGGCAGGGTCATTTACCTACTGGAAAGAACAGGGATTGATGGTTTATCGCTATGGTCTGGTGCTGACGGGGGGGCAAGTGGCAAGTGCTGAGCAAATTGATAAATTGATCACAAATGCTGTCTCTGCATCCGAGCGATATTATCCCGCTCTTCAACTTGTAGCCTATGGAAACAATTCTCCGAAGGATGCATTGCAAGTTGCCATTGCAGAGGCTTACGGTCGCGCGTAAAACCACTCTCCAAGGGGCCCTTGGCCTGCTTGGAGGAAAAAATGAATTTAAACGACCGTCTGCCAAACGGCCTTTTGTTGCTCGGATGTGGAAACATGGGGTCGGCTATGTTGCAGGGATGGCTCAATCAGGGGCTTTTACCCGAAAATGTTTGGGTAATTGACCCGCAACCCTCTGACTGGGTGCGCTCCACCGGAGTACATATCAATACCGATTTGCCCGCACAGGTGAGCGTCGCGCTTCTTGCGGTAAAACCGCAAATGATGCGGGAAGCTTTGCCAAAGCTTTCGCCCCTTTCCCAAAGCGATACCGTTTTTCTGTCGATTGCAGCGGGTACTTCTATTGAAACCTATGAAGAAATTCTTGGATCGGCCTCAATTATTGTAAGGGCCATGCCAAATACGCCGGCGGCGATCGGTCAGGGCATTACGGCTTTGATCGGAAACAGCCTAGCGGATGAGGACGCGCTTGAGCTGAGTGAAACGCTGCTGAGCGCCATTGGGCAAACAGTGCGCCTTGATCGGGAAAGTCAGATGGATGCTGTCACTGGCCTGTCTGGATCTGGGCCAGCCTATGTGTTTTTCCTCATTGACGCTTTGGCAGCAGCGGGGCGCAAACAGGGGCTCTCTGAAACCATGGCGATGGCACTTGCCAAAGCAACTGTCGCCGGAGCGGGAGCCTTGGCAAAGCAGTCTGAACTGACACCTGAACAACTGCGGCTGAACGTGACAAGCCCAAATGGAACGACGCAGGCTGGACTAGAAGTTTTGATGAGCGAAAATAATGGCTTGGTCCCGCTGATCAAAGAAACGGTGGCGCGGGCAACAGAGCGGTCAAAGGAGCTTTCCAATGGCTGAAATCACTTTTGAGGATTTTCTCAAAGTCGATATCCGTGTTGGCGAAGTGATCCGAGCAGAACCCTATCCGCAGGCGCGAAAACCCGCAATCAAGCTTTGGATCGATTTTGGGCCGGAGGTTGGGGAAAAACGCAGTTCTGCCCAAATCACGTCCCATTATACGCCAGAAAGCCTGATCGGTAAGCAAGTCATGGGGGTGGTGAATTTCCCCCCACGCCAGATAGGTAAGTTCATGTCCGAAGTGCTTGTCCTTGGGCTTGCGGACGAAAATGGTGGGATCGTCTTGATTGCGCCGGATCAGAAGGTTTCAAAAGGGGAGAGGATGCAATGAGCAAAATTCTTATCACACGCCCGATGCCAAAAGCTGTGGAAGACCGTGCACGAAGCATGGGCGATGTTACCTTTCGCAAAGAAACAACCCCGATGAGCGCGACAGAAATGGTCTCAGCGCTTCATGAATTTGATGTGGTTCTTCCCACGCTTGGGGATCAGTTTTCAGCCCAGATTTTTGATCAGGTTGATGCGCCGCGGGTACGGTTGCTCGCTAATTTTGGAGTCGGGTACAACCACATTGACGTGGTCGCCGCAAAATCAAAGGGGATCATGGTCACAAATACGCCTGGCGCTGTGACGGATGCGACTGCCGATATAGCGATGTCCTTGATGTTGATGACTGCACGGCGCGCAGGTGAGGGCGAGCGTATGGTGCGTGCAGGTCTTTGGGAAGGCTGGCATCCGACGCAAATGTTGGGTCTTCACATAAGCGGCAAAACGGTTGCGATCATCGGCATGGGCCGCATCGGTCAGGCCATTGCACGGCGGTGTCATTTTGGGTTTGGGATGAAAGTTGTTTACGCCAGCCGCAGCGCCAAAGAGCTCGATTTCCCTGCAGAGCAATGCCTGAACATTACCGAGGCCGCCGCCCGAGCAGATGTGGTGATGGTGGCCGTCCCCGGTGGCGCGGACACAAAACATTTGATCAACGCAGCGGTTTTTGATGCCATGCAGAACCATGCCGTCTTTGTGAATATTGCGCGCGGCGATGTGGTGGATGAATCAGCTTTGATCGCTGCCTTGCAAAACGGCGCTATCGGAGGCGCGGGATTGGATGTTTATGAATTTGAACCAAAGGTACCCTCAGAACTGATCGCATTGGAAAATGTGACCCTGTTTCCCCATCTGGGAACGGCATCGCTTGAAGTACGCACGGGCATGGGAAACATGGCGCTTGATAACATAAACGCCTTTGTTACAGGTCAGACGCCGCCGAATCTGGTATAATCAGGTCTCCAACCGCAATGCGCCAATGTCGCCTGCAAAGCGACACATAGGTTTCATTGCCCCCGATCTGAATCTGTGCTCCGTCACGAAGCGGCTTTCCGTCTTTGTCCTGACGCACAACCATAGTGGCCTTTTTTCCGCAGTAGCAAATGGTTCGGATTTCCCGCATCTCATCGGCAAGTGCTAGTAATGCGGCGGATCCGGGAAAAAGTTGACCGCGAAAATCCACCCGAAGCCCATAACACATCACAGGCACCTTCAGATCATCCACAGCGCGGGCAAGTTGCCAGACCTGTTCTTCTTCCAAAAACTGTGCCTCATCTATAAACACACAATCCACAGGCCCTTTGAGCAGCCGCGTTTCAATCTTTGCAAATAGGTCTTCACCCAGACCAAATGTATCTGCCGTTTGGGATATGCCGATTCGTGAACCGATCACGCCGTGACCCGCACGATTATCAAACTGGGCCGTCAAAAGGTATGTTTCCATCCCTCTCTCGCGGTAGTTATGCGCCGCTTGCAGCAGCAAGGTAGACTTGCCGGCATTCATCGTTGAGTATTGAAAATAGAGCTTTGCCATAGAGGTCTAATGCGAAAAGACGCGGGGATATGCAAGTTCAAGTCTGAAATTGTTAAAAATAATTAAACAAGTGCAGAAGAGTCGCACTCTTCAAAAAAATATATTAAGTGTTTTGAGCAGTGGTCTTTAAAAGGATGAGGGTAAGGTGAGTATTGATAGTATTGGGAACTATTTGAAACGCCATACAGAAGCTTTGGTCAAAGAGGTCGGTATTGAAACCGGATGCCAAGTAACTGGAAAATCAGAAGCAACAATCGGGCGGTATTATTCCGACAATCCGGAACATGCCGATCGTTTCATGCCGATTGATTCGGTGGCGAGATTGGAAGACGAAGCAAGCTATCCGCATGTGACGATTGCGCTCTCAGAGCTTTGCGGTGCAACCATTTCTCTTAATCGGCGAAACGATAAGAAAAAGACGAATGGCGGTGTAAATTCGGATGTCATTGAGCTTAGTCAGCGATTTGCGATGTTGATGAGCGAGTATCATCAATCCATCGAGGACGGTATCATCACGGTAAATGAAACCAAACGATTACTGCGCGAAACGCTTGCCTTGC
>LFER01000004.1 GCA_001510135.1 Alphaproteobacteria bacterium casp-alpha6 | reverse complement strand
GTGGGAACGTCATTGAAAGGGACTGTTTGGCATGAGTTTTGGCAAGGGACATCATCTTCACCTGATCGACGGGTCTGCGTTTATTTTTCGCGCCTATCATGCCCTCCCGCCTTTGACCCGTAAATCGGATGGATTGCCGATCGGTGCCGTGAGTGGGTTTTGCAACATGTTACAGCGGTATGTGGAAGGTAACCAAGGGGCCAATGCACCAACCCATGTTGCTGTGATTTTTGACAAGGACAGCCATACTTTCCGCAATGATCTTTATGATCAATATAAAGCAAACCGCGATGAAATGCCCGAAGACCTACGTCCTCAAATGCCTCTTACGCGTGAGGCGACGCGGGCGTTTAACATCGCTTGCGAAGAGATTGACGGCTACGAGGCCGACGATATTATCGCGACCCTTGCCGTACAGGCGCGCGAAGCAGGCGGGTCCGTAACGATCATCAGCTCTGACAAAGACCTGATGCAGCTTGTCGGGGACGGGGTTGACATGTTTGACGCCATGAAAAACCGTACGATTGACCGTGACGGTGTCTTTGAAAAATTTGGCGTTTTTCCGGAACGGGTTGTGGATGTTCAGGCCTTGGCGGGTGACAGCGTGGACAATGTCCCGGGTGCGCCTGGGATTGGTGTCAAAACAGCGGCTTTGTTGATCAATGAATTTGGTGATCTTGAAACACTTTTGGAGAGAGCAGAAGAGATCAAACAACCCAAACGCCGTGAAACACTCATCAATCACGCCGATCAAATCCGATTATCCAAACAATTGGTGACGTTGGATGCCAATACCCCGCTTGGATTTACACTGGACGATCTTGAGGTGCGCGATCCGGATCCAGAGGTGCTTTTGGGATTTCTCAAAGAGATGGAGTTCCGCACTCTGACGCGCAGGATCGCTGATAAGTTGGGCGTTGATGCCCCCGTAATTGAGGATACCGCGCAGTCAGTATCGACCGATGAAACAGCGGCCCCCGTGCCCTTTAACACAAACACATATGAAACGGTGCGCAGTATGAGCGCGCTTGATCAATGGATAAGACAGATAAATGAACGCGGGTATGTCGCTATTGATACAGAAACAACATCCTTGGACGAAATGCGTGCGGAGCTGGTGGGCATTTCGCTCTGCGTGGAGGCGGGGCAGGCCTGTTACATCCCTCTTACTCATAAAGCCGATGGGGGGGATGATCTTTTCGGGTCGACAGAGCTTGCCAAAGACCAATTGCCACTTGATCACGTTTTACAGGTGCTAAAACCGGTTTTGGAAAACCCCGCTGTGTTAAAGATCGGGCAAAATATGAAATATGACGCGAAAATTTTCGCGCGCTATGGGGTGAATGTTGCCCCCATTGATGACACCATGCTGATTTCCTACGCGCTTCACGGAGGATTGCATGGCCATGGTATGGATACTTTGTCAGAAAGGTATCTGGCCCATGAAACCATTCCGATCAAACCTCTCTTGGGAAGCGGCAAATCCGCGATTACCTTTGATAAGGTCAGCATCAGCGATGCCACCCCATATGCGGCCGAAGACGCAGATGTGACCCTTCGTCTGTGGCAAATGTTAAAACCGCGTCTTCATCAGGCCCGCGTGACGCGGGTATACGAGACACTCGAACGTCCTCTTGTTCCAGTTTTGGCAGAGATGGAGATGACGGGCATTAAGGTAAACCGTGATACTCTGTCGCGTATGTCTAATGCCTTTGCTCAGAAAATGGCGGCACTTGAGGCAGAAATTCATGAGATGGCTGGCGAAAGTTTTAACGTTGGCAGTCCCAAGCAGCTGGGCGAGATCATGTTTGATAAGCTTGGTTATGAGGGTGGAAAAAAAGGCAAAACCGGAGCCTATGCAACTGGTGCCGATGTGCTCGAAGATCTGGCGACGATCCATGATTTACCCAAGCGGGTTTTGGATTGGCGCCAATTAAGCAAACTTAAATCGACTTATACGGATGCTTTGCAGGATCATATTAATCCTGAAACGGGTCGGGTGCATACATCCTATTCGATTGCAGGGGCCAATACCGGCCGGCTTGCCTCGACTGATCCCAATTTGCAAAATATCCCCGTGCGCACAGAAGACGGCCGGCGCATTCGGGAGGCCTTTGTGGCAGAAGAGGGTAAAGTGCTGGTCAGTCTGGACTATAGCCAGATTGAATTGCGTATCCTCGCCCATGTGGCAGGGATAGACAGCCTGAAAAAAGCGTTTCGCGACGGGCTTGATATTCATGCAATGACGGCTTCTGAAATGTTCGACGTGCCGCTTGATCAGATGACTTCTGATATCAGACGGCAGGCAAAGGCGATTAACTTCGGCGTGATTTATGGGATTTCAGGCTTTGGTTTGGCGCGCAACTTGCGCATTCCACGCGCAGAGGCACAGGGATTTATTGACCGTTATTTCGAACGCTTTCCGGGGATCCGTGAATATATGGACAACACGGTGGATTTTGCCAAGAAACATAACCGTGTAGAAACGCTTTTTGGGCGGGTGATCCATACGCCTGAGATCAACGCCAAGGGGCCAACCGCCGGCTTCGCGAAACGTGCCGCGATCAATGCGCCAATTCAGGGTGCGGCTGCAGATATTATCAGACGCGCGATGGTGCGTATGCCTAATGCCATTGCAGGATTGCCTGCGAAAATGCTCTTACAGGTGCATGATGAACTTTTGTTCGAAGTGAATGAGGACGCAGTGGATCCATTGGTGAGTGTTGTTAAATCTGTAATGGAAGGCGCTGCAGAGCCGGTGTTGCATTTGGATATGCCGCTTGTGGTGGATGCAGGAAAAGGTGCCCATTGGGCAGAGGCCCATTAAATGGGGGCGCTGGAGATTTACATCTTGGAAGACTTGCTTAGCGATACTGCTGAATAAGATCTGAACGGACAAAAATAAATCGCTCTATTGATTTTTTCCGGAACAAATCTGAGTTGCGGTTGATCTTGCGTAACCTTTAAATTCATGATCGTTTTGAATTAATTTTTGAAAATTGCCTCTCTAAACCTTATTTGCTGACAATATCCAACCGCAAAAAACCACAGTTTGGATGATCGATCTTTGTTTCCAGAGACATCAGGGCAATTTGTTTTCCCTTTTTGTCTTTGACGTGCCATTGACGTCCCACCTTCTTGAGGCAGCGTGCCTCTGGCAAAAGATCAAGAATTTCCTGTTTGGCAAACTTGCTCAGCTTGCGCTTGCTCAGATGCGCGATCATACGTAAATGCTCCATACCAATTAATTTGCCAATCAGGTCTGGTTGACAAAAGACACCGTGGGCTCTTTACACAGAAGAACTGTGTCTAAACTATGGACAGCATGTGGCGTTTTGGGGTCACCGAGGATCTAATCCCCGATTAAAATTTCCAATTTATGTTCAAGTGATTTTATTTCAATCGGTTTGGCGAGATAGTCGTCCATTCCCGCATCAAGACATTTTTCAGCATCTCCTTTGAGAGCATTTGCCGTGATTGCAATGACAGGCAGACGCGGTTTGGCTTGTTGTTCTTCCCAGATGCGCCCGTCTTGGGTCATTTCAAAACCGTCCTTAACCGGCATATTACAATCGGTTAAAATCGCGCTATATTTCCCGCTTTTCCAAAGGCTTAAGCCGTCTTCCCCGTTTTCAGCGATATCGGCTTCATAACCCAGAATTTCCAACTGTTTGAGCAATACGATGCGGTTGATTTCATTATCTTCAACGACGAGCAGCTTTATTTCGCTGCGATCTTTTTTCACCTCTCGGGCAGAATGTTTTTCTGGTGGGATGGCACGCTTTTCCGGTCTTTTGTTTTCTGATGTTAACAGTGAAAACGCCGCCATCAGTTCCGAATGTAACACTGGGTTGGATTGGATCCTGACCACATCGGCGTCAAGTTGACCAAGTTTGTCGGACCTTTTTTGCGACAGTAGAATAAAAAATGGATTTATAGCGTGCGCACGAATATGTTTCTGCCAGCGTTCACTAATTTGGTCGTCTTGCGAATGAAGAAGGAATATTTGGTTTTGGGAGGTATTACCGACTTCGGGTAGACCGTCCTCTGAAATTGCAGCTTCGTGAAACTGCGCACCCATTTTTTGCAAGCTTTCAGGTAGATGCCATAGGCGGATCTGGCGCGATTCTTTGACATAAACGATGTCCAAAGCAGCCATATTGGACAATTTTTTGGACGAGGGTAACGCAGGAAGCGGTAGAGAAACGCTTACCTTGGTCCCCTTTCCCAATGCGCTCTCAGTGACGATTTCACCGCCCATCTGCTGGACCAATTGTTTGGTAATTACTAGGCCAAGCCCGGTGCCATCGACCCGACGGGTTGTTGTCAGCTCTCCTTGTATGAAAGGCTGAAAGAGTTTTTTCTGCAACTCTTCGGACATACCAACACCTTCGTCTTCGATTTCAAGGATGAGATTTCCGTTTACTTCCTGTTTCAGGCAGACATAGACACATTCCGAACGGCCAATTAAATCATCCGCAGTGTATTTGATCGCATTGCTCAAGAGATTTAAAACGATCTGTCTCAACCGCCCTGAGTCTGCCAACGTCCATTCTGGGACCTCAGGATCAATGCATAATGCCAGCCGCACGTCATTATCGTCTGCCATAGTTTGAAGCGTCACAACTGCGCCTTCAACAACAGAGCGGATTTCGGTTCTTGATACTTCTATATCAAGTTGCCCTCTGTCAATTTGGTTGGCATCCAAAATATCATCGATAATTCGTAAAAGAGACAAGGATGAGTTGCGAATGGTGCCCACCGCCCGTTTTTGTTCTATGGATTGCGGCATGGTTTCCATTACTTCGATCATCCCGATCATGCCGTTCATAGGCGTTCGAATTTCATGACTCATGGTTGCAAGGAAATCATCCTTTAGCTTTAATGCCATCAGTGCGTCTTTGTTGGCGATATAAAGTTCCTGAGAGGTGCGCGCAGTGATATAGGCAAAAATGCAGATTTCTGCCACCAAAGACACGCCCACCGTCACTCGCATCGCGCGGTTCAACGTATCCAGATCCATTGCAGAGGGCATAAGGGGGATGCCGAACAAAAACATACTCGCGCCAATGACACCAGAGGTCACACAGAATACCCAAAGAACGATTGGCATGAAAAAGGAAGTAAGCAAAAGAACGGGCTCTTCCTTTCTTGAAAATATAAGAAATGGTAGGGCGATGAGTATCAAAAACAGAAGATCAATGTCTTCGCCCGGATTGGTGAATATGAGGGCCAAAACAACCGCCAGATTACTGGTGACAATCCAAACAATGCGCGCAAATTTTGTTTGTCTGATCCGAAACAAAATAATGGCAACAAAAAGGCTTACAGCAAAACAAGCGGTTATGACCATACCAATGGTGTCGCCAAGCCAAGCAAAAGAAAAACTCCATGCGCTGGATAACAGGAAAAAAATCCTGCAGCATAATAGGCGATCTTGGTCCTCCGGTTCAGATCAAGTTCAATCTGAGAAAGCTCCTCTGCCTCTGGCAGACTAACCAATTTTAAAAAGTTCGACATATTTTTGGTGCTTGTTTCTGTCAATTCTTCCTAGACTTTATCCAAAATCTTTGTTCATGCACATTGTTTCACTCGGAGAGTGCGTGGAAAGAATGGGTTTATTTTGCCCCCAAATTTGCAATTTTACCGCCTAAACTGTCTTCAGGTTTCAACTTTCCACGCCGCTGCACAAGGGGCAAATCGTTAAAAACAAAAAACCGTGGTAGAAATACCGCTTTCAGAGATGCCTCGGTAGACTGGTTGTTTCAAAATTTACCCCAGATCACCTCAGTTAGAGCTATATGTTTGAGCAATCACATGCCATATTCCTCTAAAAATAGAGAAAGCTCATGATTATAGATAATTTACAATACGCGAACTGGTCGGAAAAAATATTCAGGGAAATGCGTGAAGGCGGCGTCGATGCGGTCCATGTAACTATTGCCTATCATGAGAATTTCCGTGAAACCGTTCTGAATTTCGAAGCATGGAACAGATGGTTTGAGCGTTATCCCGATTTGATAATGAAGGGCCTTTGGGCAGAGGATATTGAGCGCGCTCAAGAAACCGAGCGCACTGCGATTTTTTTTGGCTTCCAAAACCCGAGCCCGATCGAAGACGACATAGGGTTGGTGGAAATTGTCCATAGTTTAGGCGCACGCTTTATGCAATTGAGTTACAACAACCAATCACTTTTGGCGACGGGCTGTTATGAGACTGAAGACCCGGGCATCACTCGGATGGGGCGGCAAGTTATCAAAGAAATGAACCGTGTTGGATTGGTCGTGGACATGAGCCATTCGGCAGATCGCTCCACGATAGAAGCTGCGGAAATTTCTGAACGCCCCATCGCAATTACTCATGCCAATACCTATGACTGGCAACCCGCGTTGCGCAACAAACGGCACGACGTGATAAAGGCCGTGACAGAGGCGGGGGGGATGTTGGGCTTTTCTCTTTACCCGCATCATTTGAAAGGCAAATCAGACTGCACGTTGCAAAGTTTCTGTGAAATGGTCGCGCGCACGGCGGAGCTTTACGGTGTTGAACATCTGGGCCTTGGATCTGATCTGTGTCAGGATCAACCAGACAGTGTCGTGGAATGGATGCGCGTGGGCCGCTGGAGCAAAGAAATTGATTACGGCGAAGGGTCGGCAAGCAATCCTGGCTTTCCGCCGATGCCGTCTTGGTTTCAGGGTAACAAGGATTTTCCCAATATCGCGCAAGGTCTACGCGATATTGGCTTTTCTCAAGACAATGTTGATGCCCTCATGGGAGGGAACTGGTACCGGTTTTACAAAGAAAACTTTGTACCGCGTTCCTAAGCGTCAGCCGAGCGTTCCCATGTCAAAGTTAAGATGTTTTGCGACGGTAAAGATATCTTTATCCCCACGACCGCACATATTCATGCAAATAATATGATCCTTGGGAAGGTCTGGTGCGATCTTCATCACATGGGCCATTGCATGGCTGGGCTCAAGTGCGGGAATGATACCTTCCAGTTCGCAGCAAAGCTGAAACGCCTCCAGCGCCTCTTTATCAGTGATTGATACATATTGCGCGCGTCCAATGTCATGCAGCCAGGCATGTTCGGGACCAATTCCCGGATAATCCAGTCCGGCCGATATGGAAAAGCCTTCTAAAATTTGACCATCGTCATCCTGCAACAGATAGGTTCTGTTCCCATGCAAAACGCCCGGGCGTCCACCGGTAAGCGACGCACAATGTTCCATTTTTTGGTTTACGCCTTTGCCTCCGGCCTCAACCCCAATGATATTGACCTGCGTGTCGTCGAGAAAGGGATGAAAAAGCCCCATCGCATTGGATCCTCCACCAATCGCGGCGATCACAGTATCAGGATAACGTCCCTCTGCTGCCGTCATCTGTTCCTTGACTTCTTTTCCGATGATGGATTGGAAATCGCGCACCATGGCGGGGTAGGGGTGCGGACCGGCGACTGTGCCAATGCAATAAAATGTATCACGCACATTGGTGACCCAATCGCGTAGGGCATCATTCATGGCGTCCTTCAGAGTCCCGCGCCCTGAGGTGACAGGAACCACCTGTGCCCCCAAAAGGCGCATGCGAAACACGTTGGGCGCCTGACGTTCCACATCATGTGCACCCATATAAACCACACATTTCAGTCCAAACTTGGCACAGACCGTGGCAGTTGCAACACCATGCTGTCCGGCGCCGGTTTCCGCAATAATTCGGCTTTTGCCCATGCGTCGCGCCAGAATAATCTGTCCAAGGACGTTGTTGATTTTATGCGCACCTGTGTGATTCAGTTCATCACGCTTCATATAGATCTTTGCGCCACCAAGGTGATCTGTCAGGCGTTCAGCAAAATAAAGCGGGCTGGGACGGCCAACATAATGCGTCCAAAGGTCGTGCATTTCGTCCCAAAAGCTTTGATCGGTTTTTGCGATCTCATACTGGTTCTCCAATTCAAGAATGAGAGGCATCAGCGTTTCAGATACAAACCGTCCACCAAATTTTCCAAAACGGCCCTTTTCGTCAGGTCCGGTCATAAAACTATTAAAAAGCTCGTTGGGCATGAAAATCTCCGGCGCAATCACAACGCGTTGTTGTCTACTTGGTTTGGGCGCGATGGTAAAGCCGGTCACCGTGCTAATTTATGATCTCAGCTATTGAGACGGTTTTGACTTTGCGTTTTTGATAAAAGCGGTCATTTTTGCGATATCTTTTTCGCCCGCTTTGCGTTCCACACCGGTTGAGACATCAACTTGCCTTGCACCGGTTACTAAAAGGGCCGTTGCCACATTATCCGGTGTTAATCCACCGGCCAACATCCAAGGCGCGGCTATCGTCGCACCGTTTAAGAGCGTCCAGTCAAAGGCAAGTCCATTACCGCCAGGCAGTTCAGCGCCTTTTGGCGGTTTCGCATCAATTAAAAGCTGGTCGGCAATCCCTATATAGGCTTCTAGCGCCGCAAGATCGCGTTCTTCAGATACGCCAAGCGCCTTCATCACTGGAAGACCCGTTTTGGCTTTTATCTCTGCCACGCGTGCGGGCGTTTCTTTTCCTTGAAGCTGAAGCATATCAATGGCGCCCTCGGATATGATATTTTCCAACGACGCATCATCGGCATCGACCACGAGCCCCACTTTGGTCACCTCGGCTGGAATATGGACGGCAAGTGCTGCGTTCTGTGAGGGTGTCACAAAGCGCGGAGATTTGGCAAAAAACACAAATCCTATGTAATCAGCCCCCATTTTCACTGCCGTTTGCACAGTTTCTTCTGTTCTCAGGCCGCAAATTTTGATTTTTACGTCAGCTACCATCGGTCAAGAGGTTTCATCCAACAATGCCAAGACATCATCCTGACCTTCGTATTTCTCACCTTTGATTTTGCGCAATTCCCGTTCCGCGCGGCGCAATTCGCGACTCTTGCGGGCCACTTCGGCGCGATGCTTGTGTTCACGTAACCATTCCCAGATAAAACCAATGAGTACGCCAAAGATGATGCCCCCAAAGAAAATCACGTAAACGGGCAAGGTGATTGAAAAATTGAAACCGAAAAAACCAAGTTCTTTTGGAATTAAATTAAGTTCCGTCATCGACCGGTTTGCAATGGCAATCAGCACCAAGACGATAGAGAGGCTTCCGTAGAAGACATAAGAGACATACCGCATCGATTAGGAATTTCCGTTTAAACGATCTCTTAAGAGTTTTCCGGTTTTAAAGAATGGAACGCTTTTGGCGTCTACATCTACGGCTTCGCCGGTCCGAGGATTGCGCCCGACACGGGCATCTCTTTTCTTGACAGAGAATGCACCAAATCCACGAAGCTCAACCCGTTCCCCACGGGCCATTGCGTCGGTGATTCCTTCGAAGATGGTATTTACGATACGCTCTACATCGCGTTGAAATAGATGCGGATTTTGGTCCGCGATGGTTTGAATAAGTTCTGAACGTATCATTTTATCTCCCAATGCAAATCACCGCTTTATTGATATGGACTATAGAAACTATCGCGGCGTTGGGAAACTCTTTGTTTTTTCGGGACCGGATTTTGGTGCCAAAGAAGTAAAAAAATGTGCCTTTTTTGGCCTGATGTCGAACTCAAACACCTGAGTTGGCCGTAATAAGCTGCAATAATCAATAAGATGGCTCTTGAAATCAGTTATTCTCCGAATCAATTTGAAACAAAAAACCCGCCGAAGATCGGCGGGTTCCATAGTTTCTCTGATTGCCAAGATGACTTAGTCGTCACCCTTAAGCGCTGCGCCAAGGATATCTCCAAGTGACGCACCGGAATCAGAAGATCCATATTGTTCAACGGCTTCTTTTTCTTCCGCGATCTCGCGCGCCTTGATCGAGAGACCCAATTTACGCGTTTTGCTGTCGATGTTTGTGATACGAACATCGACCTTGTCGCCGACGGAGAACCTTTCTGGACGCTGCTCCGCGCGATCACGGCTCAAGTCAGAGCGGCGAATGAACGCTTTGGTGCCTTCGTACTCAACTTCGATTCCGCCATCTTCGATCGATGTGACCTCAACGGTGACGATCGCGCCGCGTTTGATGCCGCCGGTGGCTTCAGCGAAGCTATCAGCGCCGAGGGCTTTGATCGACAGGCTGATACGTTCTTTTTCAACGTCGACTTCTGAAACAGATGCACGCACCGTGTCACCTTTGCGATAGTTCTGGATTGCGTCTTCGCCGCGTTCATCCCAAGAAATATCACTCAGGTGCACCATGCCGTCAATTTCACCTTCCAGCCCGATAAAGAGACCGAATTCAGTGATGTTTTTAACCTCACCTTCTACTTCGGTGCCTTCTGGGTGCGTCTCTGCAAAGACTTCCCATGGGTTACGCTGGGTTTGCTTCAAGCCTAAAGAAACGCGGCGTTTCACACCATCGATCTCCAGAACCATAACTTCGACTTCTTGGCTCGTGGATACGATTTTTCCAGGATGTACGTTTTTCTTGGTCCATGACATTTCGGACACGTGGACAAGTCCTTCGACACCAGCTTCGAGTTCGACAAACGCACCGTAATCGGTGATGTTTGTAACGATCCCCATATGCACGGATTCCAGAGGATACTTGCCTGCCACGAGATCCCAAGGGTCTTCTTGCAGCTGTTTCATGCCAAGGCTGATGCGATGCGTGTCTTTGTTGATCTTAATCACCTGAACGTTGATCGTTTCCCCGATCGTGAGGATTTCAGATGGGTGGTTGACGCGACGCCATGCCATATCCGTGACGTGCAGCAATCCGTCCACACCACCAAGATCTACGAAGGCGCCGTATTCGGTGATATTCTTAACGACACCATCCACTGCCATGCCTTCGGTGAGGTTGCCCACAACTTCAGCCCGCTGTTCTGCGCGGCTTTCTTCCAGAATTGCACGACGAGACACAACGATGTTTCCACGGCGGCGGTCCATTTTCAAAATCTGGAATGGTTGTTTCAGCCCCATCAAGGCGCCTGCATCACGCACTGGGCGCACATCCACCTGAGAGCCGGGCAAAAAGGCCACGGCACCACCAAGGTCAACCGTAAAGCCGCCTTTGACACGACCAAAAATCGCACCATCGACGCGGGCATCACCCGCATAGGCTTTTTCGAGACGATCCCAAGCTTCTTCGCGGCGGGCCATTTCGCGGCTGATCACCGCTTCGCCCTTAGAGCTCTCGACCTGACGAAGATAGACTTCTACTTCATCTCCAACGCTCACTTCGGGCGCTTCGCCTGGGTTTGCAAATTCTTTAAGTTCTACGCGGCCTTCCATTTTATAGCCGACATCGATGATGGCTTGTCCCGCTTCGATTGCGATGACTTTACCTTTTACGACAGAACCTTCTTCGGGGGTATCCATTTCGAAGCTTTCGTTCAGGAGGGCTTCGAATTCCTCCATAGATGCGCTGTGAGCCATTTGGTCTCAGTATCCTTTATATGTCTGTTTTCGGGCCGCGCGGTTGTCTCCACGGGTCTTTCACGTGTTTTTACAGATCCAGACTGCTCTTTATTGCACTCGCCCAGATTTGCAGTGCTGGCACATACGACCTTTGTGGATATAAATCAAGCAGGAATGCCAAAGCATTTGAAAAACCGGCTGTAACGGCGTGGTTTGAACCGGATTGCCCGCGTTTTCCTATAAATTGGCGTTTTGCGCTGCGCGGATAAACGCGATTGCCTTTTCTATTGATTGCCCGATATCCAAGGCGGTCGTGTCGATAACTCTGGCATCTTCAGCAGCAACGAGAGGGGCATCTTTGCGCGACATATCCCGCGCGTCGCGGGCTTTCACATCTTTCAATACCGTTTGGTAGTCGATCTTTGTTCCACTCTGTTTTAATTCTTCAAAGCGCCGTTTCGCGCGGGTTTGCGGCGTTGCTGTAATAAAGAGCTTGACCTCGGCATCAGGACAGATGGCGGTCCCGATATCGCGCCCGTCCAACACGGCTCCACCGGAGCGCTGTGCAAAATGCCTTTGAAAATCAAACAGCGCCGAGCGCACATCCGGAAGTGCTGCAACTTCGCTGGCTTTGTTTGCGACTTCCGCGCTGCGCAAATTCGGGGCATTGAGAAAACCGGTCTCCATATTGCGCGCCGCTTCAACTGGGTTTTCGCCCAAAAGGGCTCTTGCGCCAACGGCACGATACAGAAGCCCTGTGTCAAGATAGGCAAAGCCAAAATGCTTGGCGACCGCTTTGGCGATCGTCCCTTTACCCGCTGCTGCAGGACCGTCAATGGCCACGACAAAGCGGGTCTCCGTCGCGGGTCCCGACATGTTAATGATTGTCCCTTGTTAACTTTGCCCCAAGCGTGGTCATCAGCGGTTCAAAATTGGGAAATGACGTCACGATCGGGCCGCCGTCGTCAATGCGCACGGGTTTTTCGCTTCCCATGCCCAATATAAGAAAGGACATGGCTATCCGGTGATCAAGAAAGGTCTCTGCCAATCCACCGCCGGGAACATTTCCCATCCCTTTCCCGTGGATGATCCACCAATCTTCGCCTTCATCAATATCCATCCCGTTGGTGCGCAGGCCTTTGGCCATGGCATCAATCCGGTCGCTTTCTTTGACGCGCAATTCTTTGACGCCGCGCATGATCGTGTCGCCTTCGGCAAAAGAGGCCACAACCGATAAAATAGGATATTCGTCAATCATGCTGGCGGCGCGGTCCGGAGGCACCTCGATACCTTTCATATTCGGAGAGAATTTCGCACGAAGGTCTGCGACAGGTTCTCCGCCCTCAAGGCGTTCGTTTTCGAAAACCAAATCTGCCCCCATCTCGCGCAGCGTGGTATAAAGCCCCGCGCGGGTGGGATTAAGGCCGATGTTGGGCACCAAAATGTCTGATCCTTCTGTAATCAAGGCCGCACAGACGGGAAAGGCCGCAGAGCTTGGATCACGGGGCACAGAGATCGTTTGAGGTTTTAGTTCGGGATATCCTTGCAGTGTGATCACCCGTCCTTCGGCGCTGGTTTCCACATTAACCTCCGCACCAAACCCCACCAGCATGCGTTCTGTATGATCGCGCGTGGCTTCTTTTTCGATGATGACTGTTTCGCCCGGAGCATTAAGCCCGGCGAGCATGACTGCTGATTTTACCTGAGCGGACGGCATGGGGACAGTGTAACGAACAGGGACGGGGTGTTTGGCTCCAACGATCGTCATTGGAAGTCGCCCCCCTTTGCGCCCGTAGGCTTCGGCACCAAAAAGCGCGATTGGGTCGGTCACCCGCGCCATTGGTCGTTTGTTAAGGCTCGCATCCCCAGTGAAAGTCGCGGTCATATCATGCGTTGCCATGGCCCCCATAATAAGGCGCACGCCAGTGCCGGAATTACCGCAATCTATGACGCCGTCTGGTTCGGAAAAACCGCCCACCCCCACGCCATGTACGGTCCAATTCCCATCGCCATGGTTGGTTACCGATGCTCCAAATGTTTCCATAGCCTTGGCCGTATCCAAAACATCCTGTCCTTCCAGAAGACCTGAAATTTCGGTCTTTCCCACGGCCATCGCGCCAAAAATCAAAGAGCGATGGGAAATGGATTTATCACCCGGAACTTCAACAACACCGCTGAGGCCCGTGCATTTACGAGAAGTCATGGGAATTGGCGCGCCATGTGCGGACATTTGAGGATCCTTTGTTCGTCTTGTTCAGGTCTGATAACTCAACTCGCCCAGAGGGTCCATGGGCTTTAGATGTCTTCTGGAACTGCTTTGCCATTGCGCCGGAAGCTCAGATAATGTGGTACGCGCCCTTCGCGCAGGGCTTTTTGTTCGTAGCGCGTTGATATCCAATCAGGCCAGAATTGATGCCACGTTGCAGGCAGATCACCTGCCGGATCAAAACCGCACTCTGGAACATTTTCGAGCGTTTGGCGCACATAATCTTCGATATCTGTTGCAACGCGAAATTCACAGGTTTCCGCCATCACCCGCGCCAATGGCCAAAGGTGATCTGGCGTCACAAAACGGCGTCTGTGGTGGCGTTTTTTGGGCCAGGGATCGGGATAAAGTAAAAAGGCTTTGGTGATGGAGTTTTCAGGTAAAACATCAAAAAGGTCCCGCACATCACCGGGATATATACGGATGTTTGTGATGTCTTCTCTTTCGATTTTGCCCAGCAGCCTGGCAACACCGTTCACAAAAGGTTCGCATCCGATAAAGCCCACATCGGGATTATTTTTTGCCTGATGGGCAATGTGTTCGCCCCCGCCGAAACCGATTTCTAGCCAAATCTCTTTACCGCCAAAGATAGCACTTGGATCAAGGGGCGTGCGATGGGGGTTTTCCTCGTAACCGACGGGTCCAGGAGAGAGGCTCTTCAACTGCGTCTCGAGCCTGACCTGCTGAACCTTATTCATGGTTTTGCCTTTGATGCGCCCGTAGAAATTCCGCCACGGGCCACCTGAATCATGCGGTCGCGCGCCCATCTTTGCAACCCTAGCCAAGCTCTGCCAATCGGGCCAGAGCCGCGCGAAGCTGCGCGTCCTCAGCTTCGCGCAGGGCAAGGTTGGCACGCGTTTCTTCGACGACGTCTTCAGGGGCACTTTCGACAAATTTCGGATTGTTCACGCGTCCGCGCAGTCCACCTAGCTCTTTGGCCAATTTGTCGATAGACTTTTGCAGGCGCGCTTTTTCTTCTGCGATATCGATGATCCCTGCCAGAGGAAGCCCAAAACTCGCCCCAGCAGAGGCAACCGTTGCGCATCCTTTTGGGAAGCTTGCCACATCATCCAGTTGTGCAATCCGAGCAAGGCGTTTGATAAGGATCTCGTTGTGTTGCCATGCGGATGTCGCTGCCGCGTCCATCCCCGTGGACAGCATCAGGATTTTGGCTCCCGCAGGGACGTGCATTTGCATGCGAACAGAACGAATTTCTTCGATCAAAGAAATGACCCAATTCATTTCATGATCTGCATCTGTATCGATCAGTTCTGAGCCGTAGGCCGGCCAATCCGCATGGACGAGCATTTTAGCGCGACCCGTCATGTTGCCCCAAAGTTCCTCTGTGATGAACGGCATAAACGGGTGGAGTAGGATCAGACATTGATCAAGGACCCAAGCCATCGTGGCGCGTGTTTCGTCTTTGGCTTCTTTGTCCTCGCCGTTGAGGAGAGGTTTTGAAAATTCGACAAACCAGTCACAGACCTTTCCCCAGACAAAGGCATAAAGCGCATTGGCGGCATCATTGAAGCGATATGCATGGAGGGCGTCGTCAACACTCACGCGGATCTTTGCGGTCTCACCTACGATCCATTTGTTGAGCGGTTCCTTAAGAGCCGCGACATCAGGTGTTTGTCCAAGGGAGGGCGCGGAATAGGCCTCGTGCAATTCTGCGAAACGTGCGGCATTCCAAAGCTTTGTGCCGAAATTTCGGTATCCTTTGATCCGTTCCTCAGAGATTTTCAAAACCCCGCCCAAAGCTGCCATAGCCGCATTGGACATGCGAAGCGCATCGGCGCCATAAGAATCAATCATTTCCAAGGGATCAATCACATTGCCCCGCGTTTTGGACATTTTTTCACCCTTCGCATCGCGCACCAGCTGATGGAGGTAAACGGTATGGAATGGGATCTCATCGACGACAGCGAGCTGCATCATAATCATGCGCGCGACCCAGAAGAACAAAATATCCTGTCCGGTGATCAACACATCGGTTGAAAAATACCGCTGAAGTTCTTCTGTCTGTTCGGGCCACCCCAGCGTTCCGATGGGCCAAAGGCCAGAGGAAAACCATGTATCCAAGACATCCGGATCACGGGTAAGCGTCACGCCTGCGCCGGCCATCTTTTGTGCCGCGGCTTCGTTTTCGGCGCAATATTGATTGCCTGCTTCATCATACCATACAGGGATCTGATGCCCCCACCAAAGCTGGCGGGAAATACACCAGGGTTCAATATTTTCAAGCCAGTTAAAATAAACCTTTTCACCGCTTTCTGGCAAAATCTTGATTTCACCCGAACGCACCGCATCGAGCGCGGGGCCAACGATTTTTTCGCTGTCCACAAACCATTGGTCGGTAAGCATGGGTTCGATCACCACTTTTGAGCGGTCGCCAAAGGGCTGCATGATCGGTTTGTCTTCGACATATGGGATCAGCTCGGCTTGCCCGTCTTCGTCAGCCTCGGGATTTGGAACCATGACGGCGTTGCCCTCGGCCGTGATCGCGGCAGCAACGCGTTTTCTGGCCTCAAAGCGATCCAATCCGCGGTATTCATCGGGCACAAGGTTCAGCGCGGCGATCATCTCTTCGTCAAAGCTTTGCGTGCCATTTGCGATGGCTTGGGCGATCTTGGCTTCCTCAGCATAGGGTTTGCCGTCTGCGCGCATCGCCCCTTTGGTGTCCATCAGATTATACATCGGAATGCCACCGCGTTTGGCGACCTGATAGTCGTTAAAATCATGCGCGCCGGTGATTTTCACTGCGCCAGAGCCAAATGTGGGATCTGGGTAGGGATCCGTGATGATCGGGATAAGGCGGCGATGCTCTTTCGGGCCGACGGGAATCTCGCAGAGTTTGCCGATAATTGGCGCATATCGTTCATCAGATGGATGAACTGCAACCGCCCCATCGCCAAGCATGGTTTCAGGGCGTGTGGTGGCAATGGAAATGTAATCGCGTGTTTCGCGCAGGGTGACATTCCCGTCCTCGTCTTTTTCGACATATTCATAGGTTTGCCCGTTGGCGAGAGGATATTTGAAATGCCACATATGGCCGTCGACTTCGGTATTTTCGACTTCAAGGTCCGAAATGGCGGTTTCAAAATGGGGATCCCAATTGACCAATCGTTTGCCGCGATAAATAAGGCCTTTGTTATACATCTCAACAAAAACCTTAAGCACCGCATCATGAAAGTTGCCCGGCTTTTCACCGGCTGGCGCGGTTTCTGCGCCTGACATGGTAAAGGCGGAACGCGACCAATCCATACTGTCACCAAGGCGTCTAGCCTGTTGTTCGATGACACCCCCTTTGTCGCCTTTCCAGGCCCAGACTTTGGCCAGAAATTCACCTCGCGGCATTTCGGAACGTTTGCGCGTTTCCCCGTCCGCGGCCATTTGTTTTTCGACCATCAACTGTGTTGCAATGCCTGCGTGATCAAGGCCCGGTTGCCAGAGCGTGTCAAAGCCCTGCATCCGTTTCCAACGGGTCAGAATATCCATCAGCGTATGGTTAAATGCATGCCCAACATGCAGGTGACCGGTCACATTGGGAGGAGGCAGCATAATACAGAACGTTTCGTCACGGCTTTTGTTGGCGCCCGCCGCGAAACAGCCCGAGCTTTCCCACATGTCATAAATGCGTTTTTCCGCGCTTGCGGCGTCAAAATTTTTATCCAGTGCCATGGCCCTGTCCCGTCTTCGCTAAAATGTCACAGGCACTTAGCTTTTTCTTGCGGAAAGGAAAAGCCAAGAATGGGATAAAAGATGTGCAAAGGACGATCAGGGGGTTTTTGTCACCAATGGTTCGCGCTGGCCTGCACGGATGACATCCGGATCATAGGGAGTGCGGGAAAAGACCTCTTGCACCATGCCGGTAAAAAATGACAGCGGTTTACTGTTGTAATTTGGATCGAAACTGGATTGATCCCAGCGTTCACAGAATTCTGCGCAATCGTCGAAATACGGGTGACCCTTGAAAGCGTCACGTTTGTTCGGATTACCCCCCACATGATGCCCATAATAGACCATCTGGAAATCCCCGTGTTTTTCCACAACCCAAGCACATTGTTCGCGTACAAAAGGGCGCAGGATTGCGGCTGCATATTCATCGTGGTTATAGGGCGCATAGATGTCCCCGATGTCATGCAAAAGAGCGGAAACGATCCAATCCACATCGGCCCCGTCGTTGAGGGCACGGGTGGCGGATTGGATAGAATGACCAAGGCGGGTCACTTGATATCCTGACAGCCCTTTGTCCAGATCGACCATAGCGCTTAAAAGACGATCTGCCGTACCTTTGGTGAATTCCACCTCATGTTCGGTGAGAAAGGCATAATCTTCTTTGTCGCCATCTTTCATTTGAGTGAATTTCACGTGATCCATAGGGCTGCACCTTCTAAAAGCTTTGAATGCAGTTTAATGGCTTTGAGAACTTTGAAAAGTACCCTTCCGACTCCTTCAGCGCCGATCATGTCGCATTTTGACGTGGCAGACAGCATATTGCGCCGAACTTTTTCTCTCTATTTCTTGTTAAATTGGGTCATGTACGGGTGGACATTCTGGCGTGAAAGATTACGTCTGGGACAAATCGCCAAATAGGGCATAGCAGGAAAAATCAGATGGAAAAATTCGGCAAAAGCCAACCAGTTCGACGCAGAGAAGACCTTCGGTTTCTGACGGGTCATGGGCAGTACGTGGATGATATCGTGCCGGAGGGCGCATTGTTTGGCTATGTGGTGCGTTCCTCAGTCGCACATGGAAAAATTTCCAAACTTGATCTTGAAGATGCACGCCACGCTGCAGGTGTGCATATGGCGATCGGTTTTGAGGATCTTGTGGCTGCGGGGGTTACAGACGGCATGGACGCCATGCGGGTACCCAATCGGGATGGCACCAAAGGGGCGGCGCCCTTTCGCCCCATTCTTGCGAAAGACAGGGTGCGTTTTGTCGGTGAACCGATCGCATTCATTGTTGCAGATACCCTTGATGCGGCGCGGGATGCAGGTGAGATGGTTCTGTATGACATAGATGAATTGCCGGTCCATCTGGAGCTTGCGCCGGGTGGTGAGGCATTGCATGAAGATGTACCTGCAAACCTTGCCTTTGATTGGGCTATGGGGGATGAAGACGCGACGCAAGCCGCTTTTGCTTCGGCGGCTCATCATGTGACCCTCGAGGTGGTGGACAACCGTATTATCGCAAATTCTCTTGAACCGAGAGGGTGTTATGCAGAATGGGACGGTGCGCGGCTTCATACATGTGTGAATGGTCAGGGCGTTTGGGGGGCAAAGACCAGTCTTGCCAAAGTTCTTAAGCTGGACGCTGAAAATGTCCGCGTCACAAATCCCGATGTGGGTGGCGGGTTCGGGATGAAGGCGATGATGTATCCCGAAACCTATCTCTGTTCCCATGCCGCTATGGTCCTAAAACGGCCCGTGAGGTGGTATTCGGAACGCACCGAAGCGATGCTGAGCGATAATTCCGGCCGCGACCTCGTGTCGGTTGCAGAGCTGGCGTTTGATGAAAATTACAAAATCACCGCATATCGGGTGAATACGGTCTGTAACCTTGGGGCCTATAATTCCCAAGTCGCCCAGAACATACAAACGGTCCTTTTCTCCAAAGTTCTAATGGGCACCTATGATGTGCAGACAAGCTGGTTGAACGTCAAAGGTGTTTATACCAATACCACGCAGGTGGATGCATATCGGGGCGCGGGGCGACCAGAGGCGATTTATGTACTGGAACGCGTTATTGACCGGGCCGCGCGGGAACTGGGTATTGACCCATGGGAACTTCGGCGAAAGAACTTTATAGCCAAGGAAGCCTTTCCTTACACCACGACCACGGGTGAGACATATGATGTCGGGGATTTTGCAAGGGTCCTTTCGCGCGCTGAACAGTCGGCCGATGTGGCAGGTTATGCCGCGCGCAAGGCGAAAAGCCTGAGCGCGGGCAAACTGCGGGGGCAAGGACTTTGCTACTACATCGAGAGCATTCTTGGTGCACCAAGTGAGACAGCCAAGGTTGCCTTTAACGATGACGGCTCAGTGGACATTTTCGTCGGCACGCAGTCCAACGGACAGGGGCATGAGACGACCTACGCCCAATTTCTGGCGGATCAAACTGGCATTCCCTATGAGGCTATCAGGGTCATTCAGGGGGACAGCGACCGTATTGCAACGGGCGGTGGCACAGGGGGATCGCGCTCTGCCACGGTGCAAAACAATGCAACCCTTGTCACTGTCGGCACGATGATAGAGGCCTTCAGCGCCTATTTGTCCGAGAAATTTGATATAGCGGAAGACGGCATTCATTTTGATGATGAAACCTTCCGAATAGCGGGTTCCAACCTGACGCCAAGCATGTTGGACTGTGCAGAGATGGCACGCCTTGATGGACGGCATGATCTTTTGAGCCATGAGGCGACAGCAGAGCTGGAAGCGCGTTCCTTCCCAAATGGGGCTCATGTGGCAGAAGTTGAGATTGATCCGGAAACCGGCGTTGTTCGTGTTGACCGCTATACTGTGGTGGATGATTTTGGCAACCTGTTCAACCCTATGCTAGTCGAAGGTCAAGTACATGGCGGGGTCGCCCAAGGGATCGGTCAGGCGATTAATGAACATGTTGTCTATGACGACAATGGTCAGCTTCTGACCGCCTCTTTTATGGATTATGGATTGCCACGGGCGAAAGATGTGCCCTTTATGTCCTTTGAAACGGAACCCGTACCGTCGACGGCCAATGCCATGGGCGTCAAAGGTTGCGGAGAGGCCGGCACGGTTGGCGCTTTGGCGGCTGTCGCCAATGCCGTGCAGGACGCGCTTTGGGACAAAGGCGTGCGCCAAGCCGACATGCCCTTTACCCCTTTGCGGGTCTGGGACATGCTGCACGCATCCTAGGCGACTAGGAAATCAACGCAGGACCAGTGTCAAACCCGATAACGCATTGAAAAATGGACTTTGTCCCATGTTTTGGTAAATGATCCTTTATGGAAAGTTTTTCAGAGGCCTTCGCATCCGCGCTCCAAATGATCCTCTCGGCAGATCCGACGCTCTGGGGCATAGTCGGCTTGTCGTTGCAGGTGTCGCTCACGGCAGTATTTTTTGCAGCCCTCATTGGTATTCCATTGGGCGCTTTGCTGGCGATCAAGAAATTCTGGGGACGACCTGTTCTAATCGTCTTGGTCAATGCGTTGATGGGCTTGCCTCCAGTGGTGGTGGGACTCTGTGTTTATCTCATGCTATCAAAATCTGGCCCATTGGGTATTCTTGGCCTGCTTTATACGCCAACTGCGATGATCATAGCCCAAACGCTTCTGATCGCACCCATTATTGCGGCGCTCAGCCGAACCATTCTGAAAACGCTCCATGAGGAGTACCGTGATCAATTCGCCTCTTTTCGTCTGAGCCAATTTCAAACCGTAAATGCGCTGCTTTGGGAAGCGCGGTTCATGCTGCTGACAGCGCTTTTGGCCGGATTTGGTCGCGCAATAGCAGAGGTTGGCGCTGTCATGATCGTCGGGGGCAATATTAGCCATTATACCCGCGTGATGACGACCTCGATTGCTTTGGAAACTTCCAAAGGAAACCTGTCTCTTGCTTTGGCACTTGGTGTAATTTTGATCCTCTTGGCGATATTGGTGAACGGGGCACTCTCGCTCATCGGTATGCAACGGCGGGAGGATATGCATGTCTGAGTCAGGGATCGAGATCGAGAACCTGCGTCTGTCTTTTTCAGGCACGTTCAATTTGTCCATTCCCTTTTTGCGCCTTTCTCCCCAGGCACCTACAATGATTTTAGGTCCAAACGGGGCCGGCAAAAGCGTCTTCTTACGACTCTTACATGGTTTGCTAAAAGCGGATCACGGACACATTCGATATCCTGAGCAATATCGTGATTTGTCCAGCCAATCTATGGTGTTTCAGCGCCCCGTTTTGTTGCGACGCACGGCGTTGGAAAATATTATGTTTCCACTGCAAGCACGCGGAATGTCCAAAGCAAATGCATTGGTTCAGGCAAAAACATGGATGGCACGGGCGGAGTTGGAAAAGCGTTTTCACAGTCCCGCGCGTCGACTGTCTGGCGGAGAGCAGCAGCGCTTAGCGCTGGCGCGGGCTCTGGCGTTGTCGCCTAAGGTTATCATTCTTGATGAACCTTGCGCCCACCTTGATCCAAATGCGGCCGTGAAAGTCGAAACACTGATTCAAACTGCGATTAAGGAGGGTGTCAAAGTCATTATGGTTACCCATAATGCTGCGCAGGCCGAGCGGTTGGGTGAAGAATTAATTCTTATGCGCGATGGCAAAATCATCGCGCATCATCCCAAAGAGACTTTTTTAACGCAGACATCTAACGAAGACCTGACCCGATTTTTGGCAGGCCATCCCCTGACAGGCGTTTTGTAATCGGCCAAGAGTTGTGATCTCTCATTTGCCAGGCCCATGTCTGGAAAATGCCCAATAGAGTTCGTTGTAAAATATATTTGATGGTCTCTGGCGCCGGATTAGTGCGACGTGTTGAAGTGAACTGTCATGAACTGCGACACATCATAACCCACAAGTGTCTTTGCCTGTTCATAAAAGGCCTCACTTTGACAAAATTTGAGGAATTTTTGAAATGGCGGTTCAAACCACATCACATGCCAGACGAGCAGATCAAAGCGTTCTTGAAAAAGCGGCACAAAGCTGAGCCCATATTTTTCTGCCATTGACCTCAATCCCAAGGCCGCCTCAGCATGACCTGATTTCACGGCCATCGCGAGTTCCTCATCGTCACGGCAGACTTTTTGAGCCGCAAACGCCAGTTTGGTATCGATGCCTGCCTCTCTTAAAAGCGCCTCAAGATGGCGCTGGCTGGTGGAGTTTTCGTGTCTGCGTGCGATGCGCCGGCGTTTGAGATCACTGATGGTTGTGATGGACGGTGCATTCCCATGAGATACGATTAGACCTCTCTCCCGTTTGCAAAACTCCATCATTACAATTGGCTGGTTGGCAAAGCGCGTGGCCACTGTTGTAGAGTTCCAGCCTTCGTCTTCATGGATGCTCAACGCGCAGACAGAGGCATTTTTCTTTACGAAACGTTCCAACCCTTCATTGCTTCCGCCAAAAAAGCGCGCCAGACCGCAATCAGATTGTAAAAGAGCCCAATCCAAAAGTGGATCGTGGCTGCCTACCATTACGTCTGGAAACTGATTTTTTGAGATGGGCCTTGGGCCGCCGTGGGTCTGGCTTAGCCACGCATCGATGGCATCACGGGGAAACAGCAGTTTGCCGACCGCGCGTACACATGGGATATCCCCACTGGAGGCGAGGTCATATACTTTGCGTTCCCCAAGCCGCAAAAGCTGGGCAAGTTCCTTTGTTGTAAGATATCTGTTAGCATATGAATCCATAGCCAAAAGTATTGCAGACTCTGGCAAATTTTCAAGCGTTACCTAGTCTGAAAACGCAATTATTATTGGTCTTTCAGCTAAGCTCACCCTTCAAAAAGGAAATAGCATCTTCCAAACGATCATCGCCCCAAAATATCTCTGATCCTACCATGAAACTGGGTGCGCCAAAAACACCAAGATTTTGGGCTTGGACCGTATTTTCCCGATAAACAGCTTCGACATGATCACTCTGGGCGCGTGAGAGCAAAGCATCTTTGTCAAAGCCAAGATTTTCCGCGAGGTGGTCAATATGATCCGCTGATCCAGCAGGGAGCCCGTTAACAAACCATTCTGAATAGGTCTGTTCCAAAAAAGAAAGATAGAAATTATCCTCATTGGCGACAATTCCGAGTTTGTTGATAAGATCGAAATCCTTGAGTGGATAGGGCGCGGGAACTGCGGGCGCTGGCAATCCATATCCTTTGGCGCGCCGTTCAATATCCCGCCACATATAGGCAACTTTAGTCTGTTTTTCAGGGGGGAAGGGGATGTTATTCATGCTTTGCATAATCTGACGCACACTAAATGGTCTGAAATTCAGACGGATATTATGTTTGTCTGCAACGCTGCGAAGACGCAACGCCGTCAGGTAAGTGTATGTACTTCCGATAGAAATCCAAGCTGTTAGTGTGTTTTCCATGGATCTTCCCCGTTTTGGTTAACTTACAAAGTTTAACAATCTGTGGGAACCGGGGAAGCTTTTTTTTGGATATCGAGAAAAATTCATCGAACTGAGCTTTTTGCAATGACAAGAATGTTAGCCTTTTGGTTTGGATGCGGGAACCTTCTGGGGCCAATTAGGCCAAGGCGACTTGCCAAATATGCTTTATTGTCAGTCATTTTCAGGCCCGCTCAAAATTCCTGAATTGAGATCTCTCTGCCGATGCCGCGGTCATTTCATTGGTTATCCTGTGCGGAGGGGACTTGGACTTCGCTGCAAGCCCGCATATAAAGCGATTGAAATGAGCACAGGTGGAACGTCCCATGCGCACAGCGAGCATTAACAGAACCACAAACGAGACTAAAATTAGCGTCTCCGTCGATCTTGATGGCAAAGGAAGCTATGCCAACGACACAGGCGTGGGATTCTTTGATCACATGTTGGATCAGCTTGCGCGCCATTCCCTGATTGATATTACGCTGAGCGCAAAAGGTGACACGCATATCGACGATCACCACACGGTCGAAGATTGCGGGATCGCTTTGGGGCAGGCCATATCCCATGCGCTTGGGGATAAAAAAGGGATCGTCCGCTATGGGCACTGCCATTTGGCGATGGATGACGCCTTGGTTCGCACGGCGCTGGATCTTTCAGCACGTCCGTTTCTGATTTGTAATCTGGATTTTCCGACGCAAAAGATCGGGACCTTTGATACAGAGCTTGTACGTGAGTTTTTCCAAGCACTGAGCACCCATGGCGGCATAACATTGCATATTGATCAATTGCATGGGATCAATAGCCATCACATTGCAGAGGCCGCCTTTAAATCTGTTGCGCGGGCCTTGCGCATGGCCGTGGAACCTGATCCCAGAATGCAAGGCGTCCTACCTTCAACGAAAGGGGCGCTTTAGCCTTATGTTGACGGCCATTATTGATTATGAAAGCGGGAACCTGCATTCGGCGTCCAAAGCATTTGCACGCATGGCGGCAGAACATGACGCAGGATCGGTTATTGTGACCCAAGATGCTGATGTGGTGGCGCGTGCTGATCGCATAGTGCTTCCGGGGGACGGGGCGTTTCCGGCCTGTCGAAACGCGCTTATGGCCTCCGAAGTCTATGAGGCGATGTGTGAAGCCGTTGAGGTAAAAGCCCGCCCCTTTCTTGGGATTTGTGTCGGGATGCAGTTGATGGCATCAGAAGGGTTTGAGCATAATCAAACAAAAGGTTTGGGATGGATCAATGGCAAGGTTCAGAAAATCACACCTTCTGACGGCAAACTCAAAATACCCCATATGGGCTGGAATGATTTGATCCTGTGTCAGGACCATCCCGTTCTTTCGGGTGTGGTTTCGGGCGACCATGCCTATTTTGTACATTCCTATCAAATGCAGTTAGAAAACGAAGAGACGTTGCTGGCCCATGTTGATTATGGAGGTTCAGTGACAGCCATAGTCGGACGCGATACGATGGTAGGGTTGCAATTTCATCCTGAAAAAAGCGCACATATCGGTTTGAGAATGATTGCAAACTTTCTGAAATGGGCGCCATAAGTGGCAATTTTGCATGCTATTTTTCAAAAAGCTCTTCAGATAAATATCAATTTATTTAAATAAAATGGCGCATGTTTATATTCAAAAGACAGGATTTTTATAAACGAAACAGGAAAAACTCTATTGTGAATACCAAAAACAAAAACGCCGTAATCTGGTATGCCAAGGACGCCTTTGACCCTTCCGAAAACTTGAATGGGCGCAGAGTGGCGGGTGCTTCGTTTTTGAAAGGCTATTTTGATCATGCGGAGGCGGATGAATTCGTAAGCCTCGTCAATGGACGCGGTGGTGCAGAAGAATTTAAAGCGATCGCAAAACAACATGGCGTAACCCGCCCAGTAAGAAGTGTTTTTCGCTCTGAGACGGCGAAAATTTCTCCGTTGGATTCAATATTTATTTCGACACCAAATTTTCATCAGCAGCTATGGTAGCGATCACATTTTGGGCATAATTCATATTCGGTCTGCGGTCTAACGCATACCATTTCCACGGCGGCAGTTATGGAAGGTATGTATCACATGCGCCATGCACCCCAGCAGGAATGGGATGGCATTATTTGCACATCACCAGCTGTAAGATCGTCTCTTCAATATATGTTTGATCGGGTAGATTCATATCTTTTGGATCGTTTTGGAAAAGTTCCACCGCGTCCGCAGCTTCCAGTTATTCCTTTGGGGGTGAACACGCAAGATTTTGCAGCTGATCCACAATTGCGTGCTGCACTGCGTTCTGAAAACGGTTGGGGTGAAGATGATGCGGTTTTTCTTACGGTGGCGCGCCTCGCCCCACATGTAAAATTTGACCCAATTCCTTTTTTCATCGCCTTAGAAGCGGCGCAAAACCAACTGGGTGATAGAAAGAAACTACATTTTGTTGCTTTTGGAATTTATGCCGATCAATACTCTGAAAAAGTCTACGTCGATGCCGCCCGCAAAGTTCTGAAATCTGTTTCCTTTCATCAATTTGACGAAAGCCAGAAACAAACAGTGCGCAAATGTCTTTCTGGGGCAGATGTTTTTGCGTTTCCTATCGATAATCTGCAGGAGTCTTTTGGCCTTGCACCTGTCGAAGCCATGAGTGCCGGCTTGCCCATCATTGCCTCAGATTGGGACGGGTTGAAGGAAACAGTCACTGAAGAAGTGGGCTTTCGGGTACAAACGCTGACGACGTCAGGCGCACAATCTATTCCGGAAGGGGTCAGATACAACAAAGAGGTGATAAATTACGCGCAGTACTCCACCAACTTATCCGCTCAGGTTGAAATAAACCTGCCAGAGATGATCAAAGCGATCGTGCGCCTTGCCTGCAACAAAGGTTTGCGCAGAAAATTTGGAGCAAACGGACTGAAGCGTGCCAAATCCATGTACGACTGGTCAGTTGTGATCCCGCAAATGCAGAGTTTTTGGAAAGAGCTTTCTGAAATCAGAACAGCCACTTCCGCAAAGATGTTGGATATGCATCCGTTTGCGCCTCCACCAATGGATTATGCGGCGAGTTTTCCATCACAACAGATGGGAGCTGATTTTGTGAAATGTCGTGCATGTGACGAAACTCATACCATAAGCGACCTTTATAGGTTGCGTCGTTACCAAGATCTCTCACATCCTTTTGAACATGTGGAAGTATTGGAGCGGGTTTTTGCTGCGATCAAAGAGGCTCAGAATGGCGGAGCGGACGTTAAAATGACATCGGCCCAACTGCGTTTCAATCCTGTTACTGTCGCGCGGTGTTATGTCTGGCTTCTGAAATATGGGTTTATCGAACGTACCGGCTAAAGAAAGCGCATGATTTCAGAAGGATTAACTTCAGCAGAAATTATCACGAAAGACCAATATGGACACGCCCAGCCAGCGGCCGGCACGACATGCAGGAAACACAGTTCTCCAAAGCTTATTTGACGCGTGTCCAGGTGCCTCCGTCGCGGCAAAGGAATAAAACGCAACCAGATACTTTGAGCTGATCTCCGTTCAGTTCCAGCTTAGAGTCATAAGTTTTATCGCGATCTGGGGACCATATTTTTCCACCGCTATATTTTCCCTTGCCCTTATTCACCATGTCCCAAACAATTGCCTTGTTTGTGTGTTCCGACTTTACAACTTTTCCATCCGCGTCAAAGGATTTGCGCAGAAACCCACAAATCGTACCGTCGCAGTCTTTTACTTCGATGTGTCCGTATTTTCCGTTATCGTCCCCAATTGTTTGCCACATGCCATGTATGGGGTCTGCCAGCGTTGAGGATGCCACAAAAGCAAATGCACCGGCGGTCAGAGCGAGTAATTTCATAGTCGTGCCTTCCTTTGTTTGTGCTGAGATTGCTATCTAATTTGATTAATTTGCAAGAACAAACGCGCTCTACGTTGCAATTTTATCTTTTGCATGGCACAGCGCGAGCAGCGCATTTGAGAGGCATAACATGATCCTGTACCCCGCAATTGATCTTAAAGACGGACAAGCCGTTCGGTTGCTGCGCGGAGATATGGACAAATCAACGGTGTTCAACACCGATCCGGCGGCGCAGGCGATGGAATTTGTCAACGCCGGCTGCGAATGGCTTCATTTAGTGGATTTGAATGGCGCCTTTGCAGGCGAACCTGTAAATGCTGCTCCCGTAGAACAAATTCTGGCGCAAACCAATACGCCCGCGCAGCTTGGCGGCGGGATTAGGGATATGAAAACCATCGAAGCTTGGTTGGAAAAGGGGTTGGCGCGTGTCATTCTGGGAACCGTCGCGGTGGAACAACCGGAATTAGTGCGCGATGCAGCGCGCGCATTTCCAGGGCAAGTCGCTGTCGGGATTGATGCGCGAAACGGACGCGTTGCCACCAAAGGCTGGGCCAAAGAAACGGATGTGGAGGTTACAGAGCTTGCGAAGTCTTTTGAAGATGCGGGTGTGGCTGCAATCATCTATACAGACATTAACCGCGATGGTGCTATGCAGGGACCAAACATAGAGGCTACTGCCGCGCTCGCCCATGCCGTTTCAATTCCTGTCATTGCCTCTGGCGGTGTATCATCGATCGAAGATCTGATCGCGCTGCGCGATTGCGGTGCCGCATTAAACGGTGCTATTTCTGGTCGCGCACTTTATGACGGCGCAATTGATCTGCGCGAAGCTTTGGATGTGTTGAATGCTTAAAACACGTATCATACCCTGTCTTGATGTGGCCGATGGGCGGGTCGTGAAAGGGGTGAATTTCGTGGATCTGCGCGACGCGGGGGATCCTGTGGATGCCGCGCGCGCCTATGATGCGGCTGGGGCTGATGAAATCTGTTTCCTTGACATCCATGCAACGCATGAAAACCGCGGCACGATGTTTGACATGGTGCGCCGGACGGCAGAGCAGTGTTACATCCCTTTGACCGTCGGCGGTGGTGTTCGAACGGTGGATGATGTGCGTGCCCTTCTGTTGGCTGGCGCAGATAAAGTAAGTTTCAATTCTGCTGCGGTTGCCAATCCTGATGTGGTGCGCGAAGCCGCTGATCAATTCGGCAGCCAATGCATCGTTTGTGCGATTGATGCAAAGACTGTGAGCCCCGGAAAATGGGAACTTTTTAC
This sequence comes from Alphaproteobacteria bacterium casp-alpha6, assembly GCA_001510135.1. Classification (GTDB taxonomy): domain Bacteria; phylum Pseudomonadota; class Alphaproteobacteria; order Rhodobacterales; family Rhodobacteraceae; genus LFER01. The sequence goes on along the minus strand of LFER01000004.1, from coordinate 11,077 downwards.
CCATGGTGGGCGCAAGCCAACGGGCATAGACGCCGTGGAATTTGCCACCATGATTGTGGAAAAAGGGGCCGGAGAAATTTTATTGACCTCAATGGATCGGGATGGAACCCGAGCGGGATTTAACCTTCCACTGACGCGCGCCATATCTGATGCCGTAAATGTGCCTGTGATCGCTTCGGGTGGTGTGGGAACTTTGGAGCATTTGGTTGAGGGGGTGACCTTAGGTGGCGCTTCTGCCGTTTTGGCGGCGTCGATTTTTCACTTTGGAGAATTTTCAATTGCCGAGGCCAAATCGTATATGGCAGCAGCCGGCATTCCGATGAGGAGGGTGGCATGACGCTTGAAGAATTATTTGATATTGTGGAGGAACGCGCAAATGCATCTCCTGACGAAAGCTGGACAGCATGCTTGCTGTCAAAAGGCCCCGAGAAATGCGCCGAAAAATTTGGCGAAGAAGCAGTTGAAGCCATTATCGAAGCCGCCAAAGGGCACAAGACCGGTTTAATCAAGGAAAGTGCAGACGTTATATTTCATTTGTTCGTCTTACTTAGATCGCAAGATATTACATTATCAGAGGTAATGGATGAATTGACATCCCGCCAATTTCAGTCCGGATTGGCAGAAAAGGCTGCGCGTTCAGAAAAAAAATAAGCCTTTGGATTTGAACGCTATTCTGTGCTTCATTTTGCTAAGAAAAGAGAAGTTTTAGTCAATATGTCTAATCTGGACCGCTGCAATCAGGGCACTGTGCGAGGGCAATAGATTTTTGGTCACTGGCATTGACTGATCGAGGTGTTTTACAAATTTGTGTCAGTAAAACCAAATTTTGATGTTTCATAATAATATAAATATGGTACTAAAAATCTATCGTGGGTTGTTTTTATGTAGGGAATAGCCATCACCACGAAGTGAAGGGGTTGGCATGCACCCCCACTCTTAACCCAATCCAACCTCTTCACACCTCCTCACGTTGTGCCAAGTTTTCAAGCTTGGCGCAGGCTTTTTGTCATGCATTGTAAAGTTAAAATGCCAGAATTTTTCTAATTCATACCCGGCAGCTTGACGTATCACTGTCGATATACCATGTGAGCGTAGCAACGTTCACTCTGATCACATTACAATGACCAACAGACTTGTGAAAATACTCGACTCTTCAGCCGTCAGGAATGGGATCATCGGTGTGATCCTCTTCAACGCATTACTTTTGGGCCTTGAAACATCGCAAGTCGCGATGGCACAATTTGGAACCCTCATAAAGATGCTTGATGCTTTATGTTTGGCCATCTTTGTGGTTGAACTGGTAGCAAAACTGGTGGCCTATCGGACGTCATTTTTTAAAAATGGCTGGAATTTGTTTGATTTTGTCATTGTGGCGATATCCCTCGTTCCTAATGCCCAATCTTTTTCAGTGTTACGCGCTCTGCGGATTTTTCGGATATTGCGCGTGGTGTCCGCAGCGCCACGTCTGCGCAGGGTTGTTGAGGGCTTTGTGACGGCGTTGCCCGGCATGGCATCTGTGTTTTTGCTGATGGGTATTATCTTTTACATCGGCGCCGTGATCGCCACAAAACTTTTCGGTGCTGCGTTTCCGGAATGGTTCGGGTCTTTGGCACGATCCGCCTATAGCCTGTTCCAGATCATGACCCTAGAAAGCTGGTCCATGGGAATTGTCAGACCGGTCATGGAAAAATTTCCATACGCGTGGGCCTTCTTTATTCCTTTTATCATGGTCACCACTTTCGCAGTGGTAAACCTTTTGGTGGGTCTCATTGTCAATTCTATGCAAGATGCCCATCAGGACGAAGAAAATCAGCGCACAGATGCCTACCGTGATGAGGTGATGCAGCGATTGCAGGCGATTGAGGCATATCTTGAACGGAGTCAGAGTAAAAAAGACAGCTAGAGTGGGTTGGCATACTATGTGTAATCTCTATTCCATAACAACGCCGGTTGCGGATATGCGGCGATTATTTGATGTATCCCCTGAAAATGACCTGCTCGGAAATTTCAGGTCGCTTGAGGCGGTTTTTCCGAAACATCACGCCCCGGTTGTTCGATTGGACACTCAGGGCGAAAGGCAATTGGTGGCGATGGAATGGGGTTTTGCCACGCCGAAAATATCAAAAAAGACCGGCAAACCTATTTCTCCCTACGCTTGGAACAACGCGCGCGATGAAAACCTGCTGAAATCGCGTTTGTGGAGGGACAGCTTTGTTAAACGCCGTTGTCTGGTGCCGGTGTCAAGTTTTCAAGAAAGCAAAGGAAAAGCTCCGGCCACAAACGTCTGGTTTGCCATGAATTCAGATGATGAAACTGAAAGACCGCTTTTCGCTTTTGCTGGTCTTTGGCGCCATCATCAATTTGAAATGCAGGATAAGGGTGCAGATAAGGATACGTTTACGGTAATCACCACCTCTGCAAATGAACTGATTAAACCGGTGCATTCTAACCGGATGCCGGTCATTTTGGGTCCGGGCAGCTTTGATAGCTGGTTGAACGGGACAGAGACGGATGCGCTCAACCTGCTTAAACCCTATTCGAGCGATGAGATGCGGATCGCCAAGGAGGGTGTCGGAATATGGTCCGATCCTCAAGCTCACGTTTGAAATTGGCAGCTCGTAACGCAGCGGTTACCTTCTTGGCGATCTACACACTTTGACGAAACTGCTTGCGAATAATTTCTTTCAGCGGCAATGCAGCGCCAAGTCTGCGCAAAAGAAACACCATACCGATGAGCTTTCTCTGAATTAATAAGACGTCCGTCGGTATCACTTGGGTCGGAGTTAAGTTACTCAATTTTGACATATTTTCAGGGGTAAGAAAATCAAACACTTTACTTTCAGCGAAGGAAAACAGGTCAGCGCGGTGAAATTCTTCGAGCGCCGTGGATAAAATGCGGTCCAGCAATTCTTTTAGGGTGTCAGGCACCTCTTTGGGCAGCAGATTATGCGTAGCCATTTGCTCCAAAAGTTTGTCTCTATCGTTGCAAAGGACGGAGCCAATAAGGTCGCGATAAATTGAAACAACCTCCGATGAAATTTCAATGGACGCACCAAAATCCAACAAAATAAGTCGTTCGTTGGCATCATCGTAGCGATAATTCGCAAAGTTCGGATCTGATTGCAAAAGCTGGAAATCGAAAATTTCCCTCAATGTCCAATCGACAAGTAAAAGGGCTATATTTTGAAGATCTTTAGGAGAATACCGGTGCAGTTGATCGATCTCTCGTCCGGCTTCAAACGACATAGTTAATACGGTCTCTGTCGAAAATTCTCTTTTAAAATCAGGGACCCGCACGGTTGAATACCTTTGTGAAAGTTGTTTGAACCTGCATAAAAACGCGGCTTCTCGTCTATAATCCGTTTCATAGGTCAATTGTTTTCTGCAGACCTCCAAATAGTGCTCAAGATCAAAATCCTTGGGGACAAAACCGCTCGCCTTAATGAAGAAACGCAGGTTTTTGACATCGCTTGCGATGGTGTCTTTTATATTTGGAAACTGCACCTTAATGGCCAAATTCTGGCCATCTTTCGTGACAGCTTTGTGCACTTGCCCAATGGAGGCGGCAGCAAAGGGGCGAACGTCAAAGTGGCTAAATCTTTTAAGCCATCCTGGCCCCCAGTTTTCATCCAGAACATTTCGTAACTGCTTTGGAGGCATCGCGTAGCCGTGCGCACGTAAGCGAGACAGAATTTCAGAAATTTCAGGAGAAAATATGTTTTGATCATCTATGGACAGAAGCTGTCCAAGTTTCATTGCAGCGCCACGCATCCGAGCAAGGGTATCTGTCATCGTTTCAAGGTTTTCGCTGTTCAATAACAGTGTTCTTCGATCCGGCCGGCGACCCTGACCTAATTCTGAGAGGGTTGACTTGGCAACGTTGGCGCCGACCCTGAGGGCCAATTCGCCAAAACCGACGGCGCGTTCAAGTCTGCTCTTGGGAACCCGCTTGGGTGTAATTTCTTTTTGCATGCAATACCTTTCAAACAGGAAGCTAGGCCGGATTAAAAAAAATCCAGTAGAGCTTCTAAAGACAAATTGATTGAATAGATGGAAAAGCTGCGCTTAAGATAAAACATCGTCTTTGAGAGGAGTTTAAAATGGTTGATGATGTGCCAATCGCGGGCGATAACGCAAAAAGCGAATTGAGGGCGCTTGCCGAAAATATACAAAACTCATTAAAAAAATCCACGGTGGAAAAGATAAAAGTTGGGGAGTGGCTTATTCAGGCCCGCCAACTTCTCGCGTCTGACAATGCGTTTGGTGACTGGTGCAAGGACAGCTTTCCGGGATTAAATAGGCACACACGGCAGAATTACATGAACCTTGCGCGAACATTTGGTGGTGAATTATTCAACACCATTGATTTGATGAGTGATACCGCCCTTTACCTTTTGGCACGACCTGGTACCCCAGAAAATATTCAAAATTACTTTATTCAGAAAGCAAAAGACGGAGAAAATATAAAGGTTAAAGATATTCAAGACGCAAAATCGAAGCTGTCAGAGATCGAAGCCTGTGATCAAGAATTGTTTGAATGCCTCAATGGTATGGATTTTGCGGCATTTGATACTACAGCGCTTGACGAGCAACGTGGAGGATCCCAGGCTGACCGCATAAATGCGGCGAAAAGCGGGAGATGCGTTGTCGCTTATCCTTTTGATCATGACTTAATAGAATGGGCCGAAACGTCCGGCCGACTGCTGTCTGCCCCCAATGAAAATATTGATGCAGGGGCTAAGAAACCCTTTTACAATTTCTGGCTTTATAAGAACAATCCACCGAGCAAAAATATGGTTTTTGACAATTACTGGCGTCACAGTTTGTCTCCGTCGGCAGCACTTCAAAGATATGAAACGGCGCTGGACGGCGATATGAATGGCATAAGAAGTTATGCCGTAAAATTAAGGGGTTATGTTCTACATTCCCCAAGTGTGGACGGCTATTGGCATGCCCCATTGCTTGAACGGATGATTAATTCTTTGGTTGCGGAAAAAGAGCACCTGCCCATGTCTCAGGCCCAGTTCTGGATGTCCGATGATGTGGTGCCGGACGGTGTCGGAGTAGATGCCCTAGCAGAACAGTTGCGTGCCATTTTAGAGGAAAGAGCAGACCCAGAAGAAATTCGCCGGTTTATTCGCTTGCAATCGGCCATGGCACAAATTGTGCCGGTTCTCAAATCCTATCTGTACTAGACGCCTCAACATCACAGTCGAATGATGCTGGGCAGGTCCATTTATGGGGTTTCAGCATTAGAATATGGTGTTGAATAATTCAACACGCTTTTGCACTGGGGCACTTATACCGTTAACGTGCTTTGCGGTTGAACATGCGTTTCACCCAAGCGATAAAATCATCAAGGGAATCGTCAATCCGCTCAAATGTTGGGTCCAGTCTTTTTTCCCGGAATTTGATCCAGCGCACGCGTAAAGCCCAAAGTACAGCGGCCAGAACTGCTAAGATAAGCAAATTCATCCATGGTATAATTCGAACGTCAGGTCTGGAAACTGGCTCGATAGACACGGCATTGGGCCAGATCGACAAAAATTCGTTGCGCCATCCATAATGCTTGATGGCAACCCAGTAGGGTCCATCGGAGTCAGAAAGGCTTTTCGCATTTGACGCCTCGGCTTGCAGATTTGACGTGTCAAATTTGAAATAGGGGGGCCAATTCCAACTGGTGTCTTCGTTGCGATACACCATCGGCGCGCCTTTTGCGGTAAAGGTTTCAATGAAAAAAATGTCTCGGTTCAAAAGATTGCCTGCCGCGTCCCGTGCACCATCTGCCCAGAACATTTCATATCCTTGAAAATCCACTCTTTTTTCATAGGTATTAGTGATCCTGACAATATCTGTTTGTGGCAAAGTATAATGTAAAAAGGCAATCAATATGCCCAGAATCAGAGCTCTAAAAATCCATTTTACGTATCGCATCCAAACCTCACGCATCATAATGTTCAGACCCATATAAGCATTTTGATCTCTGAGTACCAGCCTTGGCTGTGCTCTGTTATAATCTGTTGTTATGGCGTCTCGTGGGCGGATCAGGGGGTCAATTGCTAATCTTTGGCAGATATGCACCGTTTTGTTTTGTAATAAAATCAACCACTGCGCTGGTTGCACCCGTTGGTTCCTTGTTCTTTGGGGTCAATAAATACCATTTGCGCATAATTGGAAGATCTGGACGGCGCAGCATGACGAGTCGCCCTGACTTCAATTCCTCTGTCACAGTATGCGCTGAGATAAGCGCAATACCGAGTCCCGCGATGACAGCTTGTTTGATGGTTTCATTGGAATCTACGTCCATGGAGGTGTAAGGGATCCCCGGAGCAATTCTATCCAGATAGCGGGTCGTCAATATACGTGTCCCAGATCCGGTTTCCCGCCTAATGATAGGATGTGACACGATTTCTTCGGGCGTGATATTATCGCGGTCTGCCAATATGTGTCCCGGCGGAAGGATGATCACATGGGGATGGTCTCCCAGAATGATTTCATGGGTTGCGGGGGCGCTCGCCGGCCGGCCCATGATAACAAGATCAAGCGCATTATTACGTAAGCTTGCGATGGTTTGATCTCGATTTCCGATATTGAGATGGATATCGATATTGGGATGGCTGCGCTTTAAGTCCGCAACAAGCGAGGGTGCAAAATACTTTCCGGTGCTGACGACACCCAAGGTCACTGATCCAGCCAGACCGCGCTTGATGGCTTCTATTTCGCGCATCGCACCAGATAAAATTTCGCTGGATTGAACTTGGGCCTGAAGCAAAACCCGTCCCTCCGCCGTTAATTCAAATCCACCTGTTCCACTTCGATGAAACATCGCGCAACCAATGTTCTCTTCAAGTGTCTTAAGCTGGGTATGAACAGCGGGAGGGGTCAGGTTTAAAATTTCTGCAGCTTGCGTAATCGTTCCGGTCTCAGACACCGCTTGCAACGCCCGCAGCTGTCGGAAAGTCATGCCATTGAGACGTTGCATTCAAATTTCCCAAATTACAAAAAGCGTTTTTTTAATTTACTTTAAAGGCTGGTTCAGCTCAATTGTAAAGTTAGGTTGACGCATTTAAGACTGTTTGCGTTGTTCTTGAGGTATTTTCCTGCATCATCCTTTAATAGGCTTAGCGGGATTTATGAGTAAGGATCTACATGTTGAGGTCAGACGTTGGGAACAAAGCATAAATTTACGGATTTCAGAGGTAAGCATGAATACTGACCCCCGTCGGTTAAAAAATAGCATGAATGATGGCTGCTTTGTCGTCAGCGATTCTATTCCAAAGGCGGTTTATCCCATTCTGAATGCACTTGCTTTCGCGGCCATTCAGCTGCGTGGCACCTTGATGCGGGGGCATTTTGACAGCAGTGTTGTCCTGCCTCTCGGACAAAATAGCGATGGCGATAGCCAAGTGCCTATGGATATTTATGCTGATCGGCTTTTTCACGATGTTCTGAAAGATCAGGATGTTGCTTGGTATGCATCTGAGGAAAGAGAAGAGGTTGCCGCCATGCGTAAGGCAGGACGGTATGCTGTGGCTATTGACCCTTTGGACGGTTCATCCAACGTAAATATCAATATTTCTGTTGGATCGATTTTTTCCCTGTATCCTGCAGAAAGTACGGGAGAAAAGAGCTTTCTGAGGCCTCCAAGAGATCAAATTGCGGCTGGATATTTTATTTACGGGCCGCAGACGTGGCTTATGCTGACCTGTGGAAATGGTGTGATGTCTTATGTTTTTGATCCAGAGACGGGCATGTTTCGAAGGGAAAACAGCGCGCTTAATATTCCAGATCAGTCTTTGGAATTTGCGATCAATATGTCCAATTATCATCATTGGTCCAAACCTGTGCGCGCCTATGTCGACGCTTGTATCAATCCAAACCCTGAGGGTTCAGGAAAACCCTTTAATATGCGTTGGATTGCTTCCCTCGTTGCTGAAGCTCAGCGTATTTTGACCCGTGGTGGCGTCTTTCTGTATCCAAATGATCGCCGTCCAGGATATGAGGAGGGACGTTTGAGACATGTGTATGAATGCGGGCCCATTGCATTTCTGATTGAACAGGCGGGGGGATTGGCCACTGACTGCAGGGTTCCAATCATGGAGAAAAAAGCGCAGAGTTTGCATTCCAGAACCCCTTTTGTTTTTGGTTGCAAAAGCAATGTCGATGAAGTCAGAGATTTTCATGATCGCCCGGATCATGAATTGTCAGCTCTTTTTGCCGCAAGGGGTCTTTTCAGGGGGGAGTAATACGTGAGTAAAAAACACCCAATCATTTCGGTTACCGGATCATCCGGGGCTGGAACGTCGACCATCCGCCATACCTTTGAACAAATTTTCCGTCGCGAAAAAGTCACGGCAGCAACGATCCAAGGGGATGCATTCCACAGTTTCACGCGGGAAGAAATGAAACGTGAATTGGATAAAAGAGCAGAGGCGGGCGACGATACCTTTTCCCATTTTTCCTATGACGCGAACGATTTAAAACGGCTCGAGCAGCTTTTCCAAACCTATGGTGAAACGGGAATGGGCCAGATGCGCCATTACGTACATGATGATGCAGAGGCAGAAAAATACGGCGCCAGCCCAGGGAATTTTACCGCTTGGCGAGATTTTGAACCAAATACCGATCTTTTGCTCTATGAGGGGCTTCATGGAGCTGTGGTTAATGAAACGGTCAATATTGCACAGCATGCAGATCTTAAAATCGGTATTGTGCCAGTAATAAACTTGGAATGGATTCAGAAAATTCATCGGGACAAAGCCAGTCGCGGGTATTCAACAGAAGCCGTCACTGATGTTATTTTGCGCCGCATGCATGCCTATGTCCATTGCATAATCCCTCAATTCACGGAAACCAATATCAATTTTCAGCGCGTCCCCGTAGTGGATACATCAAACCCGTTGGTGGCACGCTGGATCCCAACGCCAGACGAAAGCCTTGTTGTTATTCGTTTTAAAGATCCCAGAGGGATTGATTTCTCTTATCTGACCAACATGATCCAAGGAAGCTGGATGAGCCGGGCCAATTCCATTGTTATCCCCGGAGGCAAGATGGATTTGGCAATGCAGTTGATCTTTACCCCGATGATCGAACGCTTGGTCATGCAAAGTCGGCGCGCATAATTTGATGAGATGAGGGCTTGCACCCTTTCCTTGTGCTCTTTAGAGCATAAAGCACGACCCTAACCCGAGAGCTAAGATGACATTTAACAGGTCTATCAAAATCGCACCGTCCATTCTTTCGGCGGACTTCGCAAATTTTGGTCAGGAAATTGAAGCTATTGAAACGCAAGGATGCGATTGGGTCCATGTTGACGTCATGGATGGGCACTTCGTGCCCAATCTGACATTTGGCCCCCCCCTTTGTGCGGCCATACGCAAACATATCAAAACGGTCATGGATGTGCATTTGATGATCGCCCCAGTCGATCCCTACATTGAGGCCTATGCTCAGGCTGGTGCAGACGTGATTACGGCCCACATAGAAGCAGGGCCGCACGCCCATCGCACAACGCAGGCCATACGTGGCGCAGGGTGCAAAGCCGGCATCGCGCTAAACCCTGCCACACCGGCAGAGGCGGTGGAATATCTTTTGGATATGGTCGATCTTGTTTGTGTGATGACGGTAAACCCGGGTTTTGGCGGGCAAAAATTCATTCATTCGCAAATCGAAAAAACCCGCAAACTGCGCCAGATGATTGGGGACCGTCCGATCCATATTGAAATTGACGGCGGTGTCACACCCGAAACTGCGCCTTTGGTGGCAGAGGCGGGCGCAGATGTGCTCGTCGCAGGTTCTGCTGTCTTTAAAGGCGGGTCAGTTGCGAAACCAGAGATTTACGGTAATAATATACGCGCTATTCGGGATGCAATCGGAGGATAAGACATGGCTCAAGTGCCCTCAGTTTGTGATTTCGGTTGGAAGGCACCAAGTTTTTCACTGCCTGCCACTGATGGAAAAACCTATGATTTGAGCGACGTAAGTGGCCCCAATGGGACATTGGTGATGTTCATTTGTAATCATTGTCCTTATGTCCTATCTGTTTTGGACCGTATTATTCGCGACGCGCATGATCTGCAGGCTATGGGTGTCGGTGTGGCAGCGATCAGTGCCAATGATGTTGTTGCTTACCCTCAAGACAGCTTTGAAAACATGGGGAAAATGGCAATCGAACATGGTTTTCCTTTTCCCTATTTATACGATGAACCGCAAGATGTGGCGCGCGCCTATGATGCGGCCTGCACCCCAGATTTTTTCGGATTTAATCGGGATCTTGAACTTCAGTACAGAGGACGTCTGGATGCTTCGGGACGGAACGCAGGCCCTTCGGACCTGCGGCGCGATTTATTTGAGGCGATGAAACTGGTGGCTGAAACCGGACAGGGCCCCAAAGATCAAATTGCATCAATGGGTTGTTCGATCAAATGGAAATCCTGACGCCTTTTATTCCTCTACTATCTCTCCCGAACCGCCCATCTCGGCAGGAAAATCTTTGAGTTTTGGTAATCCGTCTTTCATGGGAAGAACGGTTTCAGAATAATTAACATGCACAGCAGGCTGAAAGTCCAAAGTCGGGATTGTCGCCGCATAAACATCCGTCAGCCCCATTTGAGGATGTTTTGTGAAAAGGTTGCCACCACAATGTGTGCAATAGTGCCGGTCACTGTTGGGGGTTTTCATGAAATGCCCCAAATGATCATGTCCTTTTATGATTTTGACTGTGTCGTCTTTCCAAAGGCTGAAGGCATTTACGGGTCCTGCCGACCACGACCTGCACGACCTGCAATCGCAATATCCCATTACTTCGGGCGCCCCTGATACTTCAAGTTCGACCGCACCACAAAAACAACTTCCTTTATGCGTTACCATATTGATTTCCTCTTGCAAAACGATTTTGATTTGAGGGTCTACTGTGGGTTGAAATGTCTTGATATTCACGATGTTTCTGTTTTTTGATGCACTTAATCGGAAAACGTAGTCCTATAGATGAATTTTCAATCCTTTGGGGGAATTCGGAACACAAAACAGGTCGTCGATCCCGTGGCATAGAGTTTTCTGTTCTCTGTGCCTATGATTT
>LFER01000003.1 GCA_001510135.1 Alphaproteobacteria bacterium casp-alpha6 | reverse complement strand
TCTCAGCGTGGCAAAACTCCTTGCCAACCCAAGCCTCATTTAAGAATAAAATGTGAACTCCATACGCTGCGTTTTGCTGGAGATCCTTGGCAGTTTAAGCTTGGTTTTCTGTCTGTAAAAAGCATTACGGGTAGCTCACTAGAAACGTCTGTTAGAAAATAAACAAGTAATTCAGCGGCATAGATACGCTATGCAAGTGTTCGGCGGAAGTGAGAGGGTTGGTGGCGCACCGGGGAGGATTCGAACCCCCGACCCCTTGATTCGTAGTCAAGTACTCTATCCAGCTGAGCTACCGGTGCGTGGCATTTCGTCTACGGCAGGGCACGCAAAGATGCAAGGGGAATTGTGCGAGGGACGTGAAAGCGAATTAAATTTCTTTATCGCTCAGGCGACCCTTTGGAAGGCGCATGCGAAAGCACGTGCCCTGTTCATCAGAGCCAAGGAGTTCAATCACCCCTCCATGTCCGCGGATGAGTTCCTGACTAATTGCCAGTCCAAGGCCTGTGCCACCAGTGCGGACGCGTCCTTGAAAAGCACGAAAAAGATGCCTGCGCGCCTTTTCAGGAAGACCCGGTCCGCTATCTGAAACATCAACCAGCCAATCTATATCCGTTTCATACCCTCTCAAAGTGATTTCACCTTTTTTAGAAGTTGCTTCAATGGCCTGACGCGCATTCCTAACCATATTTGTGATCGCGCGATGCAATTGTTCGGGATCGGCGCGTATCACCATTCCTGCGGGCAGATCCGCTTTGAACGTAATATCATCTGACTCACACAACCCCTGTTCGTTTTCCATCACCTCTTCGAAAATATCACCCAATTGAACATAGCTGAGGCGGGGTGGTGGTTCTTCGGCTTTGCCAAACGCCAAAGTGCCTTCAGTCAATGAAATCGCACGCGCAACATTTGTAACCAGTTTAGGGGCAAGGCGGCTCACTCTTGGGTCCGCGCTTGAACCGAGGCTATCGGAAAACAACTGCACCGTTGTCAGAATGTTACGCAAGTCATGACTGATTTTTGCGACCGCTTCCCCGAGCTGGGCCAATCTTTCCTTTTGCTTCAAAGCTGAGGTCAGTTGGGATTGCATATCCTTCAGCGCGTATTCTGCTTCGCGCAGTTCGCTGATGCCCGATGCCGGAGAGATAATTCTGCGCGCATCTTCTGGGGCATGTGCATAGGCTTGGATTTGCCCTACCACACGCTTAATCGGCAAAACGATCGTTTGGCGCAGCACCAGCAGCAATAACATGCCCGTAAAAATCGAGATCACGGCCGAAAATAAAAGAACGCGCAACCCAAAGGCAATCATTTCTTCTCTCAAAGGTGCCGTTGACAGCGTGAGTTCAATCAAAGTTCCCGCTTGGTATTTGGGATAACCGATGACACGAATGATTTCTGTGTCTGGGTTTATTAATCGGGCAAGTGCGTCTCGTATCAAAACCGCAGCGCCCGGTTTTCGCATATCAAAAGTGGCGCTTACCGGCATTGGCATGTCCGAAGACAGGATCAATTCACGGCTTTCGTCGCGCCGTAGAACAACGTTGAAAACATCGGCATTCTCAAGAAGTTCTTTTTCCAGATCAGTGCTGATTATGTCATCAGCCAAAAGAGCAAGGCTGGCAATTTGTGCGCGCTCAATCCGCATAATAAGAAAATCTGCACGAAACTGCGCAATCGAAGGCACAAAGATCAACACCTCTGAGAGCATCACGAAAACGATGGTCAGGAACAGAAATCGACCGGAAAGCGACTTCAGCATGCGTCAGGGGATCCTTTTCTGTACAAATCTGACCACCCGTTTGATCCAGATGTTTTCAAAAAGGCGTTTCGAAAAATAGGCGCCAACGACGCGCGCGTTGACTTCGCTCAATGTTGGATAAGGTGTGATCATGCTGGGAAGCTTTGACAATTTAATGCGTTGGGCGATGACAAAAGACCAAAAGGCAATTAATTCGCCTGCTCCATGTCCAACAATCGACACACCGACAGGACGTCCGCGCACCACGAGGAGCTTGATCATACCCTCGCTTTGGGCCTCTGCAATGGCTCGATCATTGGCAGAAAACGAAAAACGGGACACTTCCAGTCTGTCACCATATTTTTGACGCGCTCCAGCTTCTGTAAAGCCGACCTGCGCCAGTTCCGGATCGCTAAATGTCACCCATGGGATATGATGGGTGCGCCTGCGAACCCGCAAACCAAAAAGCGCGTTGCGCAGCACCAATCCCGCCTCATAGGCTGCCGAATGCGTAAATTGCAAAGGGCTGCTCACGTCCCCGATCGCATAGACCCGCTTATTCGTCGTGCGCAAACCCTTATCGACATGAATACCTTTGGCACCAAATGCAATACCGGCCGTCTCTAGGTCTAGGGTTTCGATATTCGCGGCCCGTCCAGTGGCCACCAAAAGATGGGTTCCAACCAAATCCCGCCCATCATGCAAGCGAACAATGATGTTTCTGTCCTTCTGCTTAACCTCTTGGGCAGGGCTGTTTTCCAGAACCTCAATACCCTCTTTTTGCAACCGGCGGCGTAAAAATTCCACAAGTTCTGGATCGTCTTTACCCAAAATCTGCATCGCTTCGACTATGGTCACTTTGATACCCATACGCGCATGCGCCTGAGCCATCTCAACGCCGATCGGTCCGCCACCCAGAATAATCAGATGATCCGGTGTTTCCTTCATTTGGAAAAGGGTTTCATTGGTCAAAAAAGGGACGTCTTGCAAACCCGGTATCGGTGCAATTGCCGGACGAGATCCTGTCGCAATTACAACACGACGCGCCAAAATATCAAATTTCCCAGCCCGCACAGTATCGGGCGCCACAAAGCGGCCAAATTCTCTCAATACAGCCACGCCAAGCCGTTCAAAGCGGTCCTGACTGTCATGCGGCGCGATTTGGGCAATCACCTTTTGGACATGAGAAAGGCCTTTCTGGTGATACCTATGGGCGGTCATAGGAGCATCATCTGTTTCAAACCCCATCTCGAGGCGGCCCGGATTTTTGGCGGCTGCCAGCAGGGCCTTAGAGGGAACGCACCCATAATTCAGACAATCCCCCCCCATTTCGGCACCTTCAAGAAGGATCACCTCAGCCCCCATCTGAACAGCACCTGCCGCCAGAGATAGCCCACCCGACCCTGCACCTATAATGAGTAGATCTGTTTTTATCTTTGTCTGGCTCATTCTGTTTCTGCTTTATTTTTCCAAAACATGGGAACTAACGATAGGGCTGCAAGGCCAAGCAGCGGGAAAAGAAGCTGCGGCGACCACAACACCGACAAATCGGGCTCTGCGCCTTGATCAAAGACAGATCCAAGCCCAACCCCGATTGATGTAAAAACAATCGCGCCTGGAAGAATGCCAACGCTTGTGGTCAGAACAAAATTTCTAAACCCTACGCGGCTGATGGCTGCCAAAAGATTTACGGCAAAAAAAGGCACAACTGGGACAAGCCGCAATGAGAGTAAAACGCTCACCTCATTTTTGCGCAAGCGGGAGACGATTTTATCGCTTCGCCCTTCCAGTACGTCGAGACGACGTACAAAGGACTCCCCTACCCCCCATTGAACTGCAAGGTACAGCGCTGTTGCCCCGAGGGTCGCCGCAGTTATGTTCAAGATTGTGCCAAGCATGAGACCAAAAAGGAATCCACCCGCAATCGAGGCAATAGCCGCGCCGGGCAAGGACAACCCCGCAATGACAGAATAGAGGCTCACGAAGAGCAGCGCCGCAAGAACTTTATGGGACTGCGTAATGGACAAAAGCTCTGCACGATGGAGGCGCAACATGTCAATGCTGAATACATCATTCAACGCATAACCCCCAGTTACAGCGAGGCCCGCTATGAACATCAAGACAATAATGCGCTTTGAAATAGCCATGTTAATCAGTACCACACCAACCCTGTGATCACCTTAGATGATGCATGAAACCAAAAGCAATGTGCAATAGACCTCACTTTTCGGTGAATGAAAGGGCCATGTTTTTGATATTGCAACCTTTCATCAATGCGGTTTTAAGGATGAGGTTCTTTTATTTTTGATCAGTCTATCAGACGATGCATCGCGACACGGATAAAAACAGCGGCCCCTCTCCTTATTTGAAAAAGTGCAATGACACGTTTGACATGGGAGGCACTTCGTCATATAGGCGGGTTCTGTAGATTTTCTTTTGCGCGAATCCGACTTCGCGTGACCTAAATAAGCGGAGAACTGGAGCGATGAAACGCACCTTCCAACCTTCAAATCTGGTGCGCAAGCGCCGTCACGGGTTTCGTGCTCGCATGGCGACAAAAGCAGGCCGTAAAGTATTGAACGCACGTCGTGCACGCGGGCGCAAAGCGCTCAGCGCGTAAACTGCGTTCAATTACAGTACAAAGTCATCTTGCGGTGAATTCTTTTGACCATCTGTGATGACACTGGCTCGGATAATTTATCTTTTATGCCGACATCTTCCTCTGGACGTAGGGCTTCTCCGTGTGACATTAATATCCTTAAAAAGCGGCGCGAGTTTTTATTCGTGGCAAAAGGGACGTTCGTAAGAGCCGAAGGGCTTCTTTTGCAGGCCCGGCAGCGCGATGACGACGAAACGGGTTTACGGGTTGGATTCACCTGTTCCAAGAAAGTCGGAAACGCAGTGGCACGCAACCGCGCGAAAAGACGTTTGCGCGAGGTGGCAAGACAAATGTTGTCTTTATATGGGCGGCTTGGCTGGGATTATGTGCTTATCGGAAAGGCCAAAAAAACAGAAGAGCGCCCTTTTGACGAACTCTGCAAAGATTTGAAAAAGAGCCTTTGCACAATCCACGAAAAACACTCTTCAAAATGACACCGCTGGCGTATCTCTTTTCACTGCCAGTGCGAGGGTACCGCCTGTTGTTTTCGCCCCTTGTCGGGAGAAATTGCCGCTTTGATCCGACCTGCAGCGCCTATGCGCTGGAAGCGCTCAGAAGACATGGCGGGCTCAAAGGAGGATGGCTTACGCTGCGCCGCCTCGCGCGGTGCCATCCGTGGGGCGGTATGGGGGTAGATGATGTACCAGATTGACAAAATCAATTGCCCGAGACGTTGAAAAAGAGTAACCGCTTCCCATGCTTGATAGTGACAACAGTATTCATCCCCTCTTTGCCGGAGCTCCGTCGACCACAGAGTTCAAAAAGCTGCGCAAACGTATCGTGCGCAACGTTCGCGAAGCCATTGAACAATATGGTATGATCGAACGGGATGCACGCTGGCTCGTGTGTTTGTCAGGAGGTAAAGACAGTTATACTCTGTTGGCTGTCCTTTATGAACTGAAATGGCGCGGCATGCTGCCAGTTGACCTTTTGGCTTGCAACCTTGATCAGGGACAGCCGGGCTTTCCGGCGACTGTTTTGCCCGCGTTTCTCAAAGAGATGCAGGTGCCACATCGCATCGAATATCAAGATACCTATTCAATTGTGACCGATAAAATACCGCAAGGACGCACGTTTTGTGCGCTCTGCTCGCGCCTTAGGCGCGGTCATCTTTACCGAATTGCCCACGAAGAAGGGTGTAGTGCCGTTGTCCTTGGCCATCACCGCGACGATATTTTGGAAACCTTTTTCATGAACCTTTTTAACGGTGGACGGCTTGCCACCATGCCGCCAAAGTTATTGAACGAGGAAGGGGATGTCTTTGTTTATCGCCCTCTTGCCCATGTGGCCGAGGCCGATTGTGAAAAATTTGCACGCGACATGCGTTATCCAATCATTCCCTGCGATCTTTGTGGGTCTCAGGATGGGCTGCAACGTCAGCAAGTCAAACAGATCCTTGATGGGTGGGAAGCCAATAGCCCCGGTCGCCGTCAGGTGATGTTTCGTGCTCTTATGAATGCGCGGCCCTCTCATCTTTTGGACCCAAAGCTTTTTGATTTTGCAGGCTTAAGCAGATCCCTTAAATAAGCACTTTAAAAGTCAAAATATCACATTAAGGCTGCGAATATTTCCTTCGCCGTTGCGCGGTATTTTTGCTTAAATTTCTATAAAAAACCAATCTGCCCTTGACCTTTTGGCTGTGACGTCCTTTATCGCCTTTGAACAAAAAAGACATCTGGTGAACGCGCATGGACGATCAAAATAGAAACCTCATTTTAGCCTCTGTGCTTAGTTTCCTAGTGATTGTTGCGTGGTTCTTTTTTTTCCCGCCTCCTGAACCTGTTCAAACATCGGCCGTTGAAGCGACTGACGCCTCAACAAACCAACAAACCAGCGCCCTTCCCGGGGTGGAAAAATCAGCCTCTTCCGCCACAGGCCAAACGGTTTCCACAGCGGAAGACGCCCCAAGAATTTCTATAGAGACCCAGAAATTAATGGGGACCATTTCGCTGAAAGGGGGACGAATTGATGACCTTTCACTGCTGGGCTACAAAGTTGATCTCAGTGATGGGGCGGAAAACGTTACCCTCTTGAAGCCCGTTGGCGAAGAGGGCGCATATTATGCAACCTACGGCTGGGCTGCGCTTAGCGGTGTGACGTCTAATCTTGTTCCCACTCCAGATACACTGTGGGAAGTGAATGGGAACAACCGGTTAACCGTTAGTTCCCCAGTGGAATTGGTCTGGGACAATGGTGCCGGATTAAAATTTTCGCGGGTGATCTCAATCGATGAGGATTACCTTTTTACTGTAAAACAGAACGTCGAAAACACGTCGGCCACTGACGTGGAGCTGCGTCCTTACGGGCTGATCCGGCGCGCAGGTGAACCTAAAGATGTTAAAAACTTTTTCATCCTGCACGAAGGTCTTGTACGGATGTCAGATGGTGAGCTGGCTGAAGATTCGTATAAGAACATGCGCGGATATGACAGCAACGAGCGTGAAGGAACCGCCGCAAAGCGTATCGAAGTAACCACCAACGGATGGGTCGGGTTCACTGATCATTTCTGGATGACGACGCTTATCCCAACACCCGGAAGCGCCTTTAGATCCACCGCAAAGTATTATGAACAGGCCGACATATATCAGGCCGAAACCGTTCTTCCTGTCGTCAGTCTTTCGAGCGGTCAATCCACCAGTGTGGAAACGCAGTTTTTCGCAGGGGCCAAAGAATGGGAAACCATTCGAAACTACGAAAACGCGGGAGTCGAAGGATTTATCGACAGCATTGATTGGGGATGGTTCTTTTTCCTGACGAAGCCAATTTTCGTAGTGCTTCACTGGCTTAATCAGGTCATCGGGAATATGGGATGGTCGATCATCGGGCTTACTCTTTTGATAAAGGCGCTGCTCTTTCCACTGGCCTATAAATCATATGTTTCCATGGCCAAGATGAAAGAACTTCAACCGCAGATGGAAAAGCTCAAAGAGCAGGCGGGTGATGATCGTCAAAAGCTTCAACAAGGGATGATGGAGCTATATAAAAAGGAAAAGGTAAATCCGGCCTCTGGCTGTCTGCCCATCCTGTTGCAGATCCCAATTTTCTTTTCTCTTTATAAAGTGATCTTTGTGACGCTTGAATTGCGTCATGCCCCATGGATCGGCTGGATCAAAGACCTCAGCGCGCCTGATCCCTCCTCGATCATGAACCTTTTTGGATTGTTGCCCTTTGGCACGCCAGAACCCGGTTCCATTATGGCTTTGATCTTCCTTGGCATTCTGCCGCTGATTTTAGGCATTTCCATGTGGCTTCAGCAAAAGCTGAACCCAGCGCCTACAGATCCCACTCAAGCGATGATTTTTGCATGGATGCCTTGGGTCTTTATGTTCATGCTCGGCTCTTTTGCCAGTGGCCTGCTGGTCTATTGGATTGCAAACAATATGATCACCTTTACCCAGCAATATATCATTATGCGTTCGCAAGGGTATAAACCGGATGTTTTTGGTAATATTTTAAAAGGTTTCCAGAAAAAATCCAAAGGATGATAGAGGTGTCCAATGGGAAAACTTGTCGAAATATGGCGCCATCCGATCAAATCGCATGGCAGAGAAACATTAGAGAGTATCGAGGTCAAAGAAGGGCATACACTTCCCGGCGATCGTGCCTATGCTGTGGCTCATGATCAATCAGATGCAGACGGAAGCACATGGGTACCCTGTCAGAATTTCTCAAGGGGATCCAAAGCACCCGGGCTGATGGCAATAAATTTGACTTGGAACGAAGCGCAAAACACTATGACGCTGACCCATCCAAAACTTCCAGATTTAACCATCAACCCCGACGATCCAGAGGACCAGAAACGTTTTCTTGCGTGGGAGGCTCCGCTGATCCCAGATAATCGTGCGCAATCTGCTCGGCTTGTGCGGGCAGCATCGCGCGGGATGACGGATACTGATTATCCCTCTGTCACCATCGGTAATTTGTCTTCGCACCGGGCCGTCGCCCAAAAGCTTGGCCAAGACATTTCCCATCTGCGTTGGCGGTGCAACTTCTGGCTTGATGGACTGGGACCATGGGAAGAATTTGAATGGATCGGTAAAGACATCATGATCGGCGATGTCACCTTTGAGGTGCGCGAACGTGTGGTGCGCTGTCTTGCGACCACCGCCAATCCAAAAACCGGTCTTCGCGATGCAGATACTCTTGGAACCCTTGATACATGGGGGCATCGTGATTTCACTGTCGCAGCCTACCCGAAAACAAGCGGCCTGCTGCGTATCGGCGATCCCATACGGTTGGCCTGATGGCAGTTTCCTTTTCCTTGACGCCCGATCCTGACATCGACACGATCGAAACAGGGCGGCGTTTGTTTGCAGGACAGACCGAATTCCTAAAAGGTGTCGTAGCGATGTCCGGACTACCGTTGGATGACCGTCTTGAGGTCTGTTTTGCAGGGCGCTCCAATGTCGGCAAGTCGACATTGATCAACGCATTAACGGGGCGCAAAGCGCTAGCGCGCACATCAAATACACCCGGACGGACGCAAGAAATCAATTTTTTCACCTTGGCAGAGACCCATTACCTCGTCGATTTACCCGGATATGGATATGCCAATGCGCCTTTGGCAGTGGTGGAAAAATGGCAAAAACTTCTCAAACAATATCTCTCGGGTCGCCAATCGTTGCGCCGCGCCTTTGTGCTGATAGACAGCAGACATGGCATAAAATCGGTCGATCAACAAATTCTGTCCCTGCTTGATACCTCTGCCGTCACGTTTCAGGTTGTGCTGACCAAAGCTGACAAAATCAAAGAAGCTGAAAGAGCCAAAACAATTGAGCAAGTCAGCAAAACTTTACAAACCCACCCTGCCGCATTTCCGGAAATATTGATGACGTCATCTGAAAAGGGATGGGGCATCCCCACATTGCGCAGCGTGATCGCGACACTTCTCTAAGAGCGACTTTCGCTTGCCTTGATCCTTTATTGTGTGACAAATGCCCTTTAAGTAAAGGATGTTGATATGACTGAGACCACGGACCTACAAAGCTCTGCTGAAACTGCTAAGACCCTCTCTCAAGCGCTCCCCTATATGCAGCGCTATGACAATGCGATCGTTGTTATCAAACTGGGCGGTCACGCCATGGGCAGCGACGAAGCTATGGATATGTTTGCACGCGATGTAGTGTTGATGCGTCAGGTCGGGATCAATCCAGTGAT
Organism: Alphaproteobacteria bacterium casp-alpha6; assembly: GCA_001510135.1. Taxonomy (GTDB): domain Bacteria; phylum Pseudomonadota; class Alphaproteobacteria; order Rhodobacterales; family Rhodobacteraceae; genus LFER01. Next base: position 30,933 of record LFER01000003.1, on the reverse strand, counting down.
CATCAATGGGGGCGGCCCAATGATAAACCAGATGCTTGACAAGCTCGGCATCAAATCAGAATTCATTAATGGAAAACGGATCACAGATGAGGCCACGATGGAAGTGGTCGAAATGGTCCTTTCCGGCAGTGTGAATAAACGGATCGTTCAAGCCATCAACCGCGCAGGTGGATTTGCGGTGGGGTTGTCTGGCAAGGATGCAAACCTTATCCTGTGTCAGCAGGCGGAAGGCGGACTCGGGCTTGTGGGAACCCCGACCAAAGTGAACCCCCGTGTGCTCAGAACCCTTTTTAAGGATGGTATGATACCCGTGATTTCGCCCCTTGGTGCGGGGGAAAACGGGGAAACCTACAATATAAACGGGGATACAGTCGCAGGAGCCATTGCCGCAGGGTTGAATGCAGACAGGCTGTTACTTTTGACCGACGTCGATGGCGTCAGGGGCGCTGACGGAAAAATCATTTCTGAACTTAATCCTGAAAAAATTGAAACATTGATTGCAGAGGGAACAATAGCTGGAGGCATGATCCCCAAAACGGAGACAGCTTTGAGCGCTATAAAAGGCGGGGTGCGAGCGGCGGTCATCCTTGACGGGCGCGAACCCAATGCCTGTTTGCTAGAGTTGTTCACAAAGCAAGGTGCCGGCACAATAATTCGAGCGACGCCAGAGAGCGGTGCGGCATAATAGAGCTTGCTCTTTATCACATTGCGCTTAAGTTTGATGCCATGGAACATGAAGTTATCATAAGGCTGACGGTGTTTTTTGGCCTGTTTTTGTTCTTTGCAATACTTGAAAGGATAGCACCGAAAACGACTTTGGGTCACCCGATCAAAGCACGTTGGATAACGCATTTTGCCATAACATTCGTGAATACTATGGCGCTTCGGTTGCTTTCGTTGGCCTTACCTCTTTTGGCGGTCGGGGCGGCTTTGGATGCGGGTCATCTGGGTTGGGGGCTTTTCAACCTTCTCAATTGGCCACTTTGGGTAGAATTCATTCTCACTCCTTTGATTTTGGATTTTGTGATTTGGGCGCAACACTGGGCGACGCATAAAATTCCCTTGCTCTGGCGATTGCATCAGGTTCATCACGCTGATGTTGATTTTGACGTTTCAACCGCAATCCGGTTTCATCCTGTCGAAATTGCCCTTTCAATGGTTTTAAAAATTGGCATCGTCTATGCGCTTGGGCCCATGGCTTGGGCCGTCGTGATATTTGAAATTCTGCTGAATGGAACAGCGCTTTTCAATCATGCCAATATTGCCTTGCCGGTCTGGCTGGATAAAGCGTTGCGCTGGGTTATTGTGACACCTGACATGCATCGCATTCATCATTCTGTCCAACGCGCAGAGCACGACAGCAATTATGGCTTTGCCCTGTCGATCTGGGATCGTTTGTTTATGACCTACCGCAGCGAAGCGCAGGGGCGCCTGCATGTCGGCTTAAAATGGCAGGACGATCGCCCCACGCAAATAGGGTGGAGCCTTTGGCTTCCGTTTATGCGCAAATGACCTACGACGACGTCACTGCAGAAGCAGAAAAGCTATGCCTTACATCCTTGGGGGGATTTCACCCCATGGCACAGGATCAGGCGCCCGAGGGCTGCCAAACCTTAATCCTTCTTGGGCCCAAGGAGCCGGCATTTTGGCCCTATTTCCAGCGCAGTGACGAATTTCTGGACGGTCGCCCAGATCCCCTTGACCGCTGGTCAACGCGTATATTGGGCAGTCTTGCGGAGACGTTAGAAGCAACCGCCCTTTTACCATTTGGCGGTCCGCCCTATTTGCCTTTTTATTCCTGGGCATTGAAAACAAATCGCACCTATATGTCCCCGATCAAGCTTTTGGTGCATGATCAAAGTGGTCTTTTCGTGTCTTTCAGAGGGGCACTGGGATTTAATGAACGCATTGAAATTCCTTCTTCTGTCGGGAAATCGCCCTGCCAAGAGTGCGATGCGCCCTGCCGATCGGCCTGCCCTGTTGACGCCTTTCGTGACGGCAACTATGACAGTTTGAGGTGTAAAACACATATTGCGGGAGCTGACGCACAAGATTGTAAAAACTTGGGCTGTGCCGCCCGGCGCGCCTGCCCGATTAGCCAGACATTCGGACGTCTACCAGATCAATCGCAATTTCACATGAAAGCGTTTCTTATATGAGCCTTAAACTGATCCTGATGCGTCACGCAAAATCCGGATGGGATGACCCTGTTGAAGATCACGATCGGCCTTTGAATTCACGCGGACGCATCTCTGCCGAAGTCATGGGGAAATGGTTACAAGCAAAGGGACATCTTCCGCAAGAGGCGCTTGTATCAACTGCACGCCGCACAACGGAGACCTTTCGCGGGTTAGGTATCGCCCCGCAAAAGGTAAAGTTTCTATCCTCCCTATACCACCCGAGTGCGCAAGGTTTATTTGCTGCACTCAGATCGGCGACGGAGCAAACCGTGCTTATGGTGTCTCATAACCCCGGCATCGCGGAATTTGCGCAATTATTGGCAAAACAGCCCCCAACACACGAAAGATTTTATGATTTTCCAACTTGTGCCACATGGGTTTGCGGATTTGATGTCGGTCGTTGGAAAGATCTACAAATGAACAGTGGTATCAACCTGGACTTTGCCATTCCCCGCGAGTTGATCCAATAAAGTTAACACCTCATTTCAAAAAACCCGCCCAAAACACAGGTTTTGAGCGGGTTTCAATTTGAGAGGGCAACTGTAATCAGTGTCCCAGAATCTGACTCAAAAACAGCTTTGTTCGATCCGACTGCGGATTGTTAAAAAAGGCTTCAGGTTCGTTCTGTTCCACAATCTGTCCCTGATCCATAAAGATCACACGGTTTGCAACCTGACGGGCAAAGCCCATTTCATGGGTAACAACGAGCATCGTCATACCATCTTCGGCGAGTTCGATCATCGTATCCAAAACTTCTTTGATCATCTCAGGGTCCAGCGCCGACGTGGGCTCGTCAAAGAGCATGATGCGTGGCTTCATGCACAACGACCGCGCGATTGCGACACGCTGCTGTTGGCCTCCTGAAAGCTGTCCAGGATATTTGTTTGCCTGTTCTGGGATCTTTACTTTCTCCAGAAAATGCATCGCCGTTTCTTCGGCCTCTTTCTTTGGCGTTTTGCGCACCCAAATCGGGGCCAAAGTGCAATTTTCAAGGATTGTTAGGTGTGGAAACAGGTTAAAGTGCTGAAACACCATACCAACTTCAGAGCGGATCTTATCGATGTTTTTAAGATCGGAAGACAGCACTGTTCCATCAACTACGATCTCGCCCCTCTGATGCTCCTCAAGAGCGTTAATACAGCGGATCAATGTTGATTTTCCCGACCCGGACGGACCGCAGATCACAATTCTCTCTCCATTAAATACGGTCAGGTCCACATCCCTTAGAACATGAAATGCTCCGTACCATTTGTTCATTTTTGTAATTTGAATCGCAGTTTCGCCAGACACCTGCATTTTGCTACGCGTCGCGGCGGGTTCAGTCGCTATATCGGACATAATTCTGAGATCTCCTTAACGGTGGTCTGTCTGAAGCTTACGCTCCAGATACATTGAATAACGGGACATGGAAAAACACACGACAAAGAACAAAAGCGCGATAAACGCAAAAAGTTCCCAATAAATGCCGTTCCATTCCGCATTTGCGCGGATACCTTGGGACAGCCCAAGCGGATCCATCAAACCAATGATGGAAACGAGCGTTGTATCCTTAAATAACCCAATAAAGGTACTCACAATGCCGGGAATAGAGACCTTTAACGCCTGAGGCATTATGATCAGCCGCTGCGCCTGCCAGTAATCCAAACCAAGACTGTCAGCACCTTCATATTGGCCCTTCGGAAGGGCCGCGAGCCCGCCCCGGATAACCTCTGCCATATAGGCTGATGAAAATAGCGTCACCATGATCATCACACGCAGGATGATATCAAATTCGGTTCCCGGTGGTAAGAACAGGTTCAGAAGTAACGATGCCACAAAAAGCAATGTGATCAACGGAACACCCCGTATGAATTCAATAAACGCGACAGAAAACGCTTTGACGATTATCAGATCAGACTGACGGCCAAGTGCCAAGATGATCCCGATTGGCAACGAACAGACAATCGCCACAATACCGATCAAAAGAGCGAGAACAAAACCACCAAAATCACGGCTCGCAACGCTTTCCAACGCAATTGGAATATTGGCGGATAGAAGGTCTACAAAAACTGGTCCGATAAGCAACCACCAAAGGAACGCGGCAAAAATGCTCGAAAATATAGCGCCCAGTTGGCCAATTCTTTCGGAAAGATTTTTGATAGCCAGATAGCCCATGACAAAACCGATCAATGCCATGATGGGGCTCCAGATACTGCCACCCCACATCAACCAAGGCAAAATAAAAGGATAAAGGCCCGACAGGATCAACAGTTTTCTGGAAGACTGCGGGAAAAGGACGGGTGCCAGCGCAAAGCCCAAAAGCACAAATGCCAAGATGGGCCGCCAGTACAGATGTGAGGGATAAAACCCAAATAACAGCTGTATCCAGCGATCATTAATCACCGCCCAGCAAGCATGACCATGGCTTTCACCCCAGACTTGTCTCGCAATCTCTCGGCATTCGCTGAGCGATCCGGCATTCCAAACGGAAAGAAAAGTCCAAGGCAGAACCCCCGCGAGGATATACCAGACAAAGCCCAGCGCAATAACAGTCAGGATTGAATTGAACCAAGTTGAAAACAGATTGTTTTTGATCCACCCGAGAAAACCTACGGACGACGCCGGAGCAGGCTGCTCGCTTAGCATTTCCTGACGGACAAAAGATGTATCACTCATATCACCGCTCCACCAGTTTTACGCTATTGTTGTACCAATTCATCAGAGCTGAAATGGTCAGTGACACCGATAGATAAATCAGCATCATCATGAGAATTGCTTCTAGCTCGCGTCCCGTCTGATTGAGCGTAATACCACCCAAAGTACCTGTTATGTCCATATATCCCACCGCAATGGCAAGGGATGAGTTCTTAGTCAGATTCAAAAATTGGGAAATCAGCGGAGGAATTATGACTCTGAGCGCCTGAGGCAAAATTACAAGATTCATAGTCGGACCTGGACGCAAACCAAGCGATGCTGCGGCTTCACTTTGCCCTTTGGAAATTGCGAGAATTCCGGCACGTACGTTCTCTGCAATAAAGGCAGCCGTGTACAAAGAAAGCGCGAGCCAAAGGGCTATTAATGAATTCCTCAGATACGTTCCCCCTTGAAAGTTAAACCCTTTCAATGCGGGATATCCAAGATGAAACCCAGTATAATACAAAACAACCAGCAGAGGCAAAAGAACAACAGATAAACGCCAATACCAAACAGTGGGCCTTATGCCTGTTTCATTTTGCGTTTTTGACGCCCAAGAATTAATGCGCGAAGAGGTCCAAAATCCTGCAATCAACACGGCTATAATCAGCATCAAATCCAGGCTGATATCAAATCGAACACTACTGTCCCCCAAAAACGACAGGTTCCCTAGCGAATTGCTAAAAAGCGGTTCAGGAATGTAAATTCCCCGATTTGTTATCGCCACACTATCTGAGAAGTACATGGATGCCGTTGCATTCTCGCCGCGAAACGCTTTTGGAGTTGGCAGGCTTTCTATCATGATCGCCATGGCTAAAACGATCCACAAAAGCACGGGCACGTTTCGAAACATCTCTACATAAACCGTCATTATTCTGGCCACGAGCCAGTTTTTTGACAGGCGCGCAACACCGATAAGAACTCCCAAGATCAAGGCCGTGATACAACCGAGAAAAGCAACCACAAAGGTATTTAGCAGCCCCAGAAGAGAGGCGCGCAAATGGGTATCACGCGATGAATAATCAAGGAGTCTTTGGTTGATGTCGTAGCTTGAGGGCTCCAACAAGAAACCAAACTCGATTGGTTTTCCAAGATCACTAAGGTTCTGTGCCGTGTTTCGGATTAGCCAGAATACCACCATCAACACCAAGACAAGTACAAATATCTGAATTGTTGTCGAACGATATCGCGTATCATAAATCAGCATTGATACGCTAAACGACTCCTTGCGAGGGTCGGTCAATGTACTCATATAAGAATTTCCCTGTTTTTATCGCCCAAGATTCTTACACCGCTACGAGGGCTCTTTTTGAAAGAAAGGCGCGGAATTTTCCGCGCCTTTCTTCTGTTGTTTGCCCCTACCGGAAAGGAGGTGAGTAAAGAAGACCACCGTTTTTCCACTGTGCGTTCAGTCCACGCGCCAGTCCAATGGGTGTAGAAGCACCGATGTTTGCTTCGAACAATTCACCGTAGTTGCCACCAACGGCCAATGCGCGCTGCGCCCATTCTGCATCAAGGCCAAGCATTTCGCCAAGCGTACCTTCCGTACCCAAAAGGCGGTTGATTTCTGGGTTGTTTGTACCAGACGCCATTTCAGCCATATTTGCAGATGTCACACCGAGCTCTTCTGCAGTGATCAAAGCGTTCAGCGTCCAACGTACGATATCGCCCCAATTGTTATCGCCATGGCGTACAAGCGGACCGAGAGGCTCTTTTGAAATGATTTCAGGAAGCACGACATGCGCGCCTGGGTTTTCAAAAGTTGCACGTGTCGCCGCAAGGCCAGACGCGTCTGTTGTGTAGACGTCACAGGCACCAGCAAGATACTGCTGTTGTGCTTCTGCGTTTGTTTCGATGGGCACGGGCTCGTAGTTCATGTTGTTTGAACGGAAGAAATCCGCCAGATTGAGCTCAGTTGTTGTACCAGTTTGGATACATACTGTCGCGCCATCAAGCTCTTTGGCAGATGATACGCCCAATTCAGTCGGGACCATGAAGCCCTGACCATCGTAGTAGTTTACGCCGGTGAATTCGAATTTCAGGTCAACGTCACGGCTAAAGGTCCATGTGGTGTTGCGGGCGAGAAGGTCTACTTCCCCGGATGCAAGCGCTGTAAAGCGTGTTTTGCCAGTTGTTGGAATAAACTCTACTGCATTGCTATCACCCAAGACAGCTGCGGCAACAGCGCGGCATAGTCCGACGTCAAAGCCTTCCCATTCACCGCTGGCATTTGGAGCCGCAAAGCCCACAAGCCCAGTTGATACGCCGCAGTTCAGCGTACCGCGAGCTTTTACATCGTCCAATGTACCGGCAGCAGCCGCGCCCGCGGCGAGCCCCGCGACGGTCAACGCGCCAAGAACAAATGAAGTTTTCATATTTACCTCTTCCTGATTTTGCCTCATTACAAGGCTTGTAGTGGAACCGTTTGGTTCAAAGTTTCAGCTTATATGAAGGAAACCCCTTCACACAGTGCAGTGAGTTTGGTCGAATTTTCGTTGAAAGGTCAAGTATGGACTTGGAAATTGACCCCAATTAGCCCAATATCCAACGTTTTCTATTCGACTTCAGTGTACACACCCTAAGCTCGCAGCGGCGAAAAGACCCAAGCCTATTACTGCAAAAGCGAATAATAACGTGCGGCATGCAAAAAATCGTCTCTTTTGCGTTCGGAAGCGGCCTCTTCTAAGTCATCGCGCCCCCATTTTTCAATTTGCCAGTTTTCGTCGATACGGCATAGCTCCCAAATCTCGTTTGACGTTTTATGCCCCTCTGTCACGGCCATTGCGGCGACAAATGATCCAGAAATAGTGATCAAATCGTGAACAGCAGCTAAGCCAAATGGTGACAATATGATGATTCGATCACGCAGATTTGAAAGGCTCTCTTTTGGTTGATCGATGTAGACAACCCCATTTGCGGTGTTCAACGGCGCGTGAAGACTTTGAGCAGCCCAGCGAAGTAAAGGATCCCATGCCGCCTTTTGACGCGCGACCAGATCCTCCGGCCCTTCCGCGCGATAACACAGGTGATCCGTCTCAGCATATGAGGCGAGATGTTCCACCACCTCATCAAACTGGGTTGTGACCTTATCTATCGCAGAATTCGTCATACGGGTGAAAGGCATTGTCATTGGATCAACCATTTCACCCTGCGCATCCCATTCCTGCGCAATTTTGTCTGCAAGCGCGCGCGTCGGCGCAATAACTTGCGCCTTAGCGGGCGTTTTGATGGACCTGTTATCAAGCAGAATCCTAAAACCGCCATCCGTCTCTTCAACAGTTGCGGAAGTCCAAAACCGCTTCACCGCCCATTCTGCCATTCGCTTGACCCTTTTTCGCTCAACCTAACTCTAAAATTCTAGAACTCTTATGCATTCACCACTCTTCAGCCTCAGGATCAAAGGGATCTTCAGGCACATCGAGGAGATGCCATTGAAACTGTTGCCAGCTTTCTGCCATATGCGGTGGAAGCTCCGCTGTGAATGACACCGTCTTTTTGCTTGCGGGATGTTCAAACTGGATAAATCGGGCATGAAGATGAAGCTTTCTGCTGATCATACCGCCAAGCTGAGCGCCCCATCCATCACCAAGGTTTTCCTGTCCTGATCCGCCATATTTCCCGTCTCCAATGATCGGATGCCCAATGGCCGCCATATGGGCGCGCAATTGATGCGTCCGTCCAGTGATGGGTTCCAGCGCCACCCACGCCCCACGTTTGGCCAAGGCGCTTACAACAACGTAATCGCTTTGCGCCCGTTTTGCGCCATCGGTTGTCGCAACATCGCGGGGATGGACGATTTCCATCTTTTCACCTTCACCACGCGCTCCATGCCCGCCAGCTTTGCGCAGGCCATATTTGATTGTTCCGATCTTTGGCGCGGGCACTCCGGCAACAGCCGCCCAATAAATTTTACGGGTCGCGCGATGGCGAAAGGCTTCTGTCAGATCATGGGCAATCCTGCGTGAACGCGCCATGAGAAGAACACCCGAAGTGTCTTTGTCCAAGCGGTGAACCAACCTTGGCTTGTCCTCATAACCAAACCGCAAAACTTCAGAGAGCCCGTCAATATGGCGGGTCTGCTTACTGCCTCCTTGCGTGGGAATGCCTGCGGGTTTGTTCAAAACCAAAAGATCATCGTCTTTGTAAATCACCGCGGCTTGGATCATCCGTGTATCAGCGTCGCTAATGCGCGCAGGAAGGCGTTTGGTCGTCTCTTCATGGGAATTTTGCTGTTGCGCTGGACGCGGGGGTATTCGAAGCTCTTGTCCCTCTGAAAGCCGACTTGACGCTTTGCACCGCCCCCCATCAAGGCGCAGTTCCCCTTTTCGACACCATTTTTCAATTTGTCCCTGCCCCAAGTGTTCATAACGGCGCTTTAAAAACCGATCCAACCTTTGATCCGCGTCCTCAGCAGTGATGGTGATGCGTTCAACCCCGCTCATGCGTTACCCCCCCGAATAAGCATAATTCCGGCCCAAAGTGCCATGATAGAGAGAAAGACGCTCAGCATAACATAACCAATAGCAAACCCACCTTTACCCGCCTCCCAGAGTTTTAAAGCATCAAGCGAAAAAGCAGAAAATGTCGTAAAGCCGCCCAATAGTCCCGTCATTAGAAACATCACCTCTTTTGATCCCACTTTCGTCCCGATCAGAATAAAGGCGATCCCCATTAGAAAGGAACCGACTACATTGACGCTCATGGTGCCAAATGGAAAGGGCACAAGCTGGTTCACAAAAAACCGTAGCATCGCGCCCAATCCCCCACCCAGCGCAACAAAAAGATAACTCATGTTTCACCTTTGCGTTTTATCCGCAACGTATTGAAATATTGAATGCGTTTGAGAAGGTCTCGCTCAAAACCCCGCTCTACGGGATGGTAGTAGCTTTCCCGTGTCACATTATCGGGAAAATAGTCTTGTCCCGAAAACCCATCTTCTGCATCGTGATCATAATCATAGCCCTGGCCATATCCCTGATCCTTCATCATCTCGGTGGGGGCGTTCAGAATATGTTTGGGGGGGGGCAATGACCCCGTTTTATTTGCCGCCTGACGTGCCGCTTTGTAGGCCACATAGCTTGCATTGGATTTGGGCGCCAAGGCGAGGTAAACCACCGCACCGGCAAGAGCCAGTTCTCCTTCGGGACTTCCAAGCCGTTCGTATGTCTGCCAAGCCGTCAGGCAATGGTTCTGCGCCTGCGGATCAGCAAGGCCGATGTCTTCAACAGCCATGCGCAGAATACGACGGGCAAGATATCTGGGGTCTTCGCCCCCCTCTAACATCCGCGAAAACCAATAAAGGGCCGCATCCGGATCCGATCCACGCACGGATTTATGCAGCGCAGAAATAAGATTATAATGCGCCTCCCCCGATTTATCATAAATCGACGCACGCCGTGTAAGCCGCGTCATGAGCTCCTGCGTGCCAAGAGGGCTTTTAACGTCCCATGCTGCAACCTGTTCAATAAGGTTCAAAAGTACACGACCATCCCCGTCAGCCATCGCAATCAATGTTGTGCGTCCCTCTTTGTTCAGGTTCAACGTCGCACCAAGTTCAGCTTCTGCGCGTCGCAAGAGGTTTTGAAGATCATCGTCAGAAAGGCGCGTCAGCACCATCACCTGTGCTCGCGACAAAAGTGCGGCGTTCAATTCAAAAGATGGGTTTTCCGTCGTCGCCCCGACAAGCAGGATAGTGCCGTCTTCCATATGGGGTAAAAACCCGTCCTGCTGCGCCTTATTGAAACGGTGGATTTCATCCACGAACAACAAGGTTCCCCGTCCGTTTGAGGCGCGTATTTTTGCTGCCTCAAAGACTTTTTTGAGGTCTGCAACACCCGAAAAAATCGCGCTAATTTGTTCAAAATGAAGCCGCGTGTGATCCGCCAAAAGCCGCGCCAATGTGGTTTTTCCAACCCCCGGTGGCCCCCAGAAGATCACAGAGCTCAGCCGACCTCCTGCCAACATCGCCCCGAGGGGCGCATCGGGTGACAGGATCTGATCCTGACCAATCACATCATCGATAGTCTTGGGGCGCAAACGTTCCGCCAGCGGCTTTAATGCCGCAGCTTTGTCAGGTTGCGCGCCAAAGAGATCACTCATATCCGAAACCTCAGGCTGATACGTTGTGCGCCGCGTTGTATCAACACCATCCCCCTGCGTCCCCCCGACGACAAAATGGCGTCAATGTCTTTGGCGTTTTCCAAATCTTGGTCATTGGCCGAAAGCAAAATATCCCCTCTCCTGATCCCTATAGAGGCGGCAACAGGCCCGCTTTCGAGAACAGCAAGACCTTTGATGCCCCAAGGCAGATTAAGTTCGGCTTCAACCGCGGGGTTGATGGAGGACACAATGAGCCCCGGGAAAAAACTGCGCGCGTCAAATTCCGTGATCTCACGCTGTGGAATATCCGGGGCGCTGATTAGGTCCACGCTGAGCACGTTAATGGACTTGGCATTGGTTCTGGTGATATCGGCCCGTTCACCGATTCCAGAGACAGACAAACGATAAAGCATCTCTGCCGGGCTGCTCACAGGTTTACCGTCTACAGCTGTGATGACATCACCCACGACAAATCCTGCATCCTTAAAGGGGCTTTGCGGGTGCATAGCAGTAATGATCATGCCGGATGAGGTGGGAATTTGAAGGGATTGCGCGAGTTCCATATTTAAGGCCTGTCCACTTAATCCCGCCCAAGGACGTTCAAAGGTACTGCGCCCCGCCTGCGCCTGAGCGACAACTTGGAGGACAAGGCTTGCTGGAATGGCAAAACCAATACCATTTGATCCCCCAGAGCGCGTCAATATGGATGTATTAATGCCAATCAACTGTCCCGCCATATCAATCAAAGCACCGCCGGAATTGCCCGGGTTGATGGGGGCATCGGTTTGAATGAAATACCCCCGACCATCCCCCCGTGCCGTTCCGGATCTTGCAAGGCCGGACACAATTCCACTGCTGACCGTCTGGCCTACCCCGAAAGGGTTGCCAATGGCCAGAACCAATTCACCCACCTCAACCGTTTCGCTGTCACGGAAAGTTAGGTATGGCATCTCATTGTTTGAGTGGAGCTTCAAAACAGCTAGATCGCTATCGCTATCGGACAAAAGGGGCGATGCCGAAAATTCCCGACCATCGTTTAGCACGACTGTAATCTCTGTTGCCCCCCCCACCACGTGGTAGTTGGATACCACAATACCATCGGCACCAACAATCACGCCCGAGCCAAGCGAATTTTCCACCTGTGGACGGGTCGCACCAAAATCACGGAAAAAATTACGGAAAAACGGATCGTTGTGAAACGGGTGTGTTTGGGTTTCTACAATACGTTTTGCGTAAATATTCACCACTGCAGGGGCTGCAGATTTCACAAGTGGCGCAAAGCTTAGAGTGATTTCGCCCTGCGATTGAGGCACGCGCGTTTCTGCAAAGACCCCATTTCCACCACAAATGAGCACCATCAAGAAAAACAAAAATCTGCTTGGACGCACGTCTGTCATCCCTTTTCTAAGTCTTTTTCATATGCGGACTTTTTACAGATTTGACAAGTATCCCACCCTAAGACGCAAAACCCCCGCGCTTTGCGGGGGTTTTTGAATTCATCAACAAAGTTTAAGGATTTAAGCGTTTTCTTCTGCGTCCTGCGCTTCAAGCCGTGCTGCGTCGGCGGCACCTTTGGCGTTTACGTCACGCTCTACAAATTCGATGATCGCCATAGGCGCCATGTCCCCGTAGCGAAATCCTGCTTTCAAAATGCGCACATATCCACCTTGGCGGTCTTTGTAACGTGGGCCCAAAACATCAAACAGCTTTGCAACATATTGATCTTCTTTGAGCTGTGCAGCAGCCTGACGGCGCGCATGCAAATCACCGCGTTTACCCAATGTGATGAGCTTTTCGACGATGGGACGAAGTTCTTTTGCCTTGGGCAAAGTCGTTTTGATCTGCTCATGTTCTATCAGCGATCCAGCCATATTGGCCCACAGTGCCTTACGGTGTTCATGTGTTCTGTTTAAGCGGCGATAGCCTCTTGCATGACGCATATGTGTACTCCAGTTCTTTTTGCTTTGTCTGGCGGCCGATGCGTGTCAGCCGCTCTCCTTGGGGCGGGATTGCCCAGTTTGATTAAAAGTTGTCCTCGAATTTCTTGGCGAGATCTTCGATGTTGTCCGGTGGCCACTCATCGACATCCATACCAAGGTGAAGTCCCATTCCAGAGAGCACTTCTTTGATCTCATTCAAAGATTTGCGGCCAAAGTTTGGCGTGCGCAACATCTCTGCCTCGGTTTTCTGGATAAGATCACCGATGTAAACGATGTTGTCGTTCTTGAGGCAATTTGCGGAACGCACAGACAATTCCAGCTCGTCCACCTTCTTGAGAAGAAGCGGATTGAACTCAAGCCCGTCATCATCATCCTGACGGCCGGCGGCTTCTGGTTCATCGAAGTTCACGAATATAGACAGTTGATCCTGAAGAATACGTGCAGCAAAAGCAACAGCATCATCAGGGGTCAAAGATCCATCTGTTTCCACCTTCATTGTCAATTTGTCATAATCCAGAACCTGACCTTCGCGGGTCGGTTGTACATCATAGGACACTTTCTTGACCGGCGAATAGATCGCATCTATCGGGATCAAACCAATGGGTGAGTCTTCGGGTTTATTTTTATCCGCAGGCACATATCCATTACCGGTGTTGACCGTAAGTTCCATGTAAACTTGCGCGCCATCATCGAGGTGACAAATCACATGATCCTTGTTCAGAACTTCGATGCCCGCGCTGTCTGAGATATCCCCAGCCGTAACAACAGCAGGACCTTTTGCATTGATCGAAAGTCGCTTTGGACCCTCAACCTCCATGCTAAGTGCGACACCTTTCAGGTTCAAAACAATGTCTGTCACGTCTTCGCGCACCCCAGCGACAGAAGAAAATTCATGCAAAACATTGTCAATTTGTACACTTGTGATGGCCGCGCCCTGCAGGCTGCTCATCAATACGCGACGCAAGGCGTTGCCAAGGGTCAAACCGAAACCGCGCTCAAGGGGTTCGGCGATCAAAGTCGCTTGACGTGACGGATCATTTCCAGGACGCACTTCCAGTTGCGTTGGTTTGATCAGCTCTGCCCAGTTTTTTTGGATCATAAGTCCCTCCATTCCTGCGTCTGCCTCATGTCCAAAAGGTCAGATGCTCCCGAGGTTAAAATCAGCATCCGGCGCACAAAGCGCCGGCAAAGCCATAAAATTTATACGCGGCGCCGTTTAGGAGGACGACATCCATTGTGTGCAATCGGTGTCACATCGCGGATCGACGTAATACTGAACCCAATGGCTGCCAGAGCCCGCAATGCGCTTTCACGGCCAGAACCGGGGCCTTGCACTTCCACCTCAAGCGTTTTAACACCGTGGTCTTGCGCTTTCCGTCCAGCATCCTCTGCTGCCATCTGTGCGGCATAGGGTGTCGATTTGCGAGAGCCCTTGAACCCCATTGTCCCAGCAGAAGACCAAGCAATGGCGTTCCCCTGAACGTCAGAGATCAGAATTTTGGTGTTGTTGAACGAACTGTTCACATGGGCAACACCGGCTGCTATGTTTTTAGAAACTTTTTTCTTACCGCCACGGCGAGTATCACGTGCCATATCTGATGCCCCCTCTTACTTCTTCTTGCCAGCAATGGCTTTAGCCGGACCTTTGCGGGTGCGGGCATTTGTATGGGTGCGCTGTCCACGCACCGGAAGATTACGGCGGTGGCGCAGACCACGGTAGCAACCGAGGTCCATCAGACGTTTGATGTTCATCGTCACTTCGCGGCGAAGATCACCTTCAACAGAAAAATTTGCGTCGATGAATTCGCGAACTGCAAGCACTTCTGCATCGCTCAGTTCATTCACACGGCGAGAGCGGTCGATGTTGACAGCTTCGCAAATGGTTTCAGCAGAGGCTTTGCCAATGCCGGTTATATAAGTGAGTGCGATTGGCACCCGTTTATTTGTCGGGATGTTTACGCCGGCGATACGTGCCACGTGTCTTTTCCTTTTTTGTTGCGGTTCCGTAGCCCCGGAACCTTTTTTCACAACATTGACCCAGATTTAACATCTGCGCCAATAACGAATTCTGTTTGGATCTTTCTCTCACAAAACAGCGACTCTCATCGAGAAGCTGCTAGCTAAGAAAAATCTCGGCAGCCGTCAAGCCCAAAACCTAACAATTATTAAGAACTTGAGAAATTTCTGCCTGAACTTCCTCAATCTCTCCCAAGCCATTTACCTGATTGAGCAATGCTTTGGCATAATAATATCCGATCAGCGGCGATGTTTTTTTGTAGTATTCCATCAAACGTTGACGCAGGCTTTCTTCATTGTCATCCGCGCGGCGTGAAAACTCGCTGGCGCCACAGTTTGAACACTTCCCATCTGCTGGCTGAGGTTTTGTATGGTCGTTATACATCTCACCGCAGCTCGCACAGGTTGACCGTGCGGTGATACGGCGCACAAGCGCATCATCGTCCACGCGCATTTCAACCACCGCGTCCAGTTTCGACCCCATTTCCTCAAGAAGCGATCCAAGTGCGTCAGCCTGTGCCAAAGTGCGAGGAAAGCCGTCGAAAATGAACCCATTGCCCGAAGCACCGGTCAATTTTTCACGGATCAGACCGATCACGATCTCGTCTGTAACAAGATCCCCACGCGCCATCACCTCTGCCACTTTCTTGCCCATCTCGCTGCCGCTATTCTTGGCTTCGCGCAGCATATCGCCTGTTGAAAGCTGCACCATGTTACGAGCATCTACGAGAATGCGGGCTTGTGTACCTTTGCCGGCACCGGGTGGCCCTAAAAGGATGATGTTCATTTGCGAGTCGGTCCTCTTCTCTTGCGTGTCTTTCCCTTACTGCGGATCTGAGATTTCTCAATGAGGCTTTCGTACTGATGAGCGAGCAGATGCGATTGGACCTGTTGAATGGTATCCATGGTGACAGAGACGACAATCAGAACGGACGTGCCACCAAAATAAAACGGGATCGCCAATTGGCCTCTGAGGATTTCAGGAAGCAAACAGACCAATGCTAAGTATCCTGCACCAAGCACCAAAAGCCGATTAAGCACAAATTCAAGATGCTCCGCCGTTTTCTGACCCGGACGAATACCGGGAATAAACCCATTCTGATTTTTCAGATTATCCGATACATCGTCTGGCTTGAACGACACATTGAATGTGTAAAAGTAGGTAAAAAACACGATCATCGCTGTAAAGAACGCAAGATACAACGGTTGTCCCGGTCCAAAATAAGCCAGAATAGTGGACATCACAGGCCCCGTCTGTGCCCCCGAAAACGTGCTGACGGTTGTTGGTAAGAGCAACAAAGAGCTTGCAAAGATTGCCGGTATGACACCTGCTGGGTTTACTTTTATAGGAAGATGAGAGTTCTGACCTTCCATAATTTTCATGCCCACCTGACGCCGCGGGTATTGGATCACGATCTTTCGCAGAGCGCGCTCCATGAAGACTACAAAGCTGATGGTAACGACTACCATTACCAGAACACCGACGATGACGGCAGGGCTGATGACCCCTGAGCGACCGGAAGCAAAAAACTGCGCCAAGGCCGAAGGTAATTCAGCAATGATGCCTACAAATATTATCAAGGAAATCCCGTTTCCGATGCCGCGAGCGGTGATCTGTTCCCCAAGCCACATGAGGAACATTGTTCCCCCGACCAGAGTGATTATACAGGAGGCCTTGAAAAAGAGCCCCGGATCGGTCACCAAATCACCTGCCTCAAGGCTTGCCGCCAGCCCATAGGCCTGCAAGGTCGCCAAAAGAACTGTTCCATAGCGGGTGTATTGGTTGATTTTTTTCCGACCCTGCTCACCCTCTTTTTTCAGCTGCTCCAACTGGGGCACCATAGAGGTCATAAGCTGAACGATGATAGAAGCCGAAATATAAGGCATGATCCCCAAAGCAAAGATCCCCATCCGCCCCAAGGCTCCACCGGTAAACATGCTCAGCATACCGCCGATGCCCTGTTGCGCCTGCTCCATAAACTCTCGAAGCGCGCTGGCATCGATACCTGGAACTGGAATAAAGGTACCCAGTCGGTACACAATCAGCAAACCAAGCGTGAAAAAGATCCTTTGCCTCAGATCGGTTGCCTTTCCCAGCGCAGCCCAGCTGGTATTTGCAGCCATTTGCTCTACAGCAGAAACCATATATCTCTCTCTTTATTAAAACGCCGCCCAGAGCCTGTTCCGGCTTGGCGGCGTTCGGAAAACTTAAGACCTATGTAAGGAGCCTTTAGCCCACAAACAAGCAGTTATTCCCCTGCCGCCTCTGCTGATGACGCAGAGACGTTCAGCGCACCGCCTGCTTTGACGACTGCGTCGATTGCAGATTTTGATGCACCCGTGACGGAAATCGTCACTTTGGATGTGATTTCACCCTTCGCTAAAATCCGGATACCGTCAAGTTTACGGCGCACCAGGCCCCTTGCAACGAGCGCGTCTTCTGTGATCTCTGCTTTCGCATCCAATTTGCCGGCGTCGATGAATTTTTGCACGAGGCCCAAGTTCATTACAGCGTATTTTTTGCGGTTTGGTTTATTAAACCCACGCTTCGGCAAACGTTGGTAGAGCGGCATTTGCCCGCCTTCATAACCATTTATCGAAACACCTGAACGGGATTTTTGACCTTTGATACCGCGTCCTGCAGTTTTACCTTTGCCAGATCCCGGACCACGGCCAACGCGTTTCTTTTTACGATTTGCACCTTCGTTATCGTGCAGTTCATGCAATTTCATGTCGCTTCTCCTTTGCCGGAATTACCCCAAGAGCGACAAGCGGGGCAAACACGGCGTCTAATTGTGATTCTGGGTCAAACGCCCACCGCGAAGCGTATAAACACAAGTGCACGACCATGCAAGGCAGGTTTTCCGCGGCGAAAAAAAGCGCCTATCGCGGCGTCAAATCAAATTTAAGGCCAAAAGTGACAATCCCTTGCAGCGTCCCGTCCACGACACCGCCGACAGTATTGATAAAGAAGTTTTTATAGGTGGCGTAAAAAGCGGGAAAGGACAGCCCTTCTGTATTGGAAGCAGTGTCATCAAACGCCCTACGATACCCCCAAAACACGCCCGCCACAGCATCGGGACCAAGGTCCCAGCCTTTGCCAACAGAAACCTGAAAAGCAAGATCCTGAAAACTGTCGTTCAAAATCCCAAATCCGTAATCCAGTGACAAAATCCGATTGTCCCAACTGCCATAGACGCTCGGGGTGAAATCCTGTGGTTGGGTTTCATCCAAGGGCACCTCATAATAATGGCCCGTGTAAATTGGGATAAAAACGCGGTCTGGCAACAGACTTTCTGCCTGTAACGTCCCCGTTGCCAAAAATAAAAAAATGACCGCTCCAAAGAACTGTTTCATAATGATCCCTCACCAGCGCCCTCCTCCCAGTCATACGAAGAATTAGAGAGCTATCAAGCTTTATTATTTAACCAAATCGCTTCCAAAATATAGCTCATCCATCAATCAAACCGATCTGACGCGCCCCTGACAAAAGGTCTTGCGCGATGACATGTCCAAGGGCACATGTGTCATCAGAGGGATATTTTAAATCAGGTACTTGCACGGTTGTTGCACCTGAAGCATGGGCCGCGCGCGCACCGGGATCGCTATCCTCAAACGCAGCACAATAAGGAGCGCGCGTCCCAACCAAGATCGCCGCCCTGAGATAAACTTCGGGATTTGGTTTGCCCGATGACACTTGGTCCCCGCCCACAACCCCACTGATCAATTCGTAAAGCCCAGCTTTTTTGAGATGATGGATGGCTTTCTCCGTGCCCGTTGAGGTCGCAACAACGCAGGGAATCCCCGCATCCGCCAATTGCCCCAAAAGCTCTTTAGCGCCGGTTTTAACTGGAATGTCCTTTGACCGCGCCTCTAAGGTGAGCGCGTCCCATGTATCAGTAAAAGAGGCTAAATCCACAAGGTGACCCAAGCCTTTTTGCAGAACTTTTTGACTATCAACCAAGCGCAAGCCAATACAGTCATAATAAACTTGCTCAACTCCAGACACTCCAAAGCTCTCACATGTGGCGATGAAAGTACCAAGATATTGGCGTTCTGTGTCCAAGAGGAGCCCATCCATATCAAACAACACAGCTTCATAGAGCATCCCGCTCTTACCTTTCGTTTTGCGGCAGCCCGTCGGTAAGATCATAATAATCCCCTTTCTGACTGACAAATATGTGGATGTGGGTTTTCACCTCCGTCGGCTGATCAAATGCGCCCATTGCCACGGACGTCCAATCAGTGCCTGTCAAAGGGTCAAAAAACAGCGTGCTTCCACATTTCGAGCAAAATCCGCGACGTACCTTTTCAGAAGAGCGAAACCATGAAACGTATTCTTTTCCTTCAATATGCAAACTGTCACGGGGAATATCGGTGGAGACAAGGTAATGGCCACTCACTTTCCGACAAATGGTGCAATGACAGGCATCAGGCGGATTGAGCGGGCCATCTACGCGAATTCGCACAATTCCGCAAAGACAAGACCCTCTATGCATCTTTCCATCCCTTCAACCTGTCCGGACAACGCAGTTCTATAAAGTTGCATCAAAACCCTCAACCCGCAAAAAAAAACGCCCCGCTGAATGGCGGGGCGCTCTGAAACATAATGTGAAGGCGTTTAGCCGCGTTCTTCAATGATTTTGACAAGATGCGGGATCTTATTGACCATACCGCGTACCGAAGGTGTGTCCTCCAGTTCGCGGGTCTTGTGCATTTTGTTAAGACCAAGACCGATCAGAGTTTGGCGCTGCTTTTCAGGGCGACGGATCGGAGAACCAATTTGTTTTACAACGATGGTTTTTGCCATGGTTCTGCTCCCTTATGCTTCAGCGGCTTCAGCAGCTTCAGCTGCTGGGGCTGGCGTGTCATTACGGCGCAGAATATCTGCAACCTTTTTGCCGCGACGCTGTGCAACCATACGAGGGCTGGTTTCTTTCAAAAGACCGTCGATGGTTGCGCGCACCATGTTATAGGGGTTTTGTGACCCGATGGATTTTGCAACAACATCCTGAATGCCAAGCATCTCAAAAACTGCACGCATTGGACCACCCGCGATGATACCGGTACCGGTTGGCGCTGTGCGCATCACGACCTTACCGGCACCATGGCGCCCTTCGATATCATGATGGAGTGTGCGCCCTTCGCGAAGCGGAATGCGGACCATAGACCGTTTCGCATGCTCTGTCGCTTTGCGGATCGCTTCTGGTACTTCTTTTGCCTTGCCCTTGCCAAATCCGACGCGACCTTTTTGGTCACCGACAACAACAAGTGCTGCAAAGCCGAAACGCTTACCGCCTTTTACAGTTTTGGATACACGGTTGATCGACACAAGACGATCGGCGAACTCCGGTGCTTCGTCGCGTTCGCGCCGTCCCCGGTTGTTTGGTTCTTTAGCCATTCTCTTGTCTCCTTAAAATTTCAGACCACCTTCACGTGCCGCATCTGCCAAAGCTTTGATGCCACCGTGAAAGAGAAATCCGCCGCGATCAAAATAACATTCGCCGACGCCAGCTTTTTTAGCACGCTCGGCCAAGGCTGCGCCTACTTTAGATGCAGCTTCAACGTTATTTTTACCAACAAAACCCAAACCTTTTTCCAAAGAAGATGCTGCGGCCAAAGTACGACCTTGTACATCATCAATCAGCTGGGCGCTGATATTTTTGTTACTGCGATGAACACAAAGGCGCACACGCCCCGCATTCACCTTGCGAAGTTTGTTCCGAACGCGCAGGCGGCGCTTCAAGAACAGTTGTCTTTTGCTGTTTGCCATAATGAGCGTCCTTATTTCTTCTTGCCGGCTTTGCGGAAGATAAATTCACCTTTGTAGCGGATCCCTTTGCCTTTGTAAGGCTCAGGTTTACGCCACTCGCGGATTTCTGCAGCCACCTGCCCCACCTTCTGCTGATCGATGCCTTCTACAACGATCTCAGTTTGCTTTGGGGCCGTGATGGTGATGCCATCAGGTGCCTGATAATCTACATCATGGGACAGACCAAGGTTCAATTTCAAGACATTTCCCTGTATTTGGGCACGATAACCAACACCAGTGATTTCCAGCTCTTTTTTAAAGCCTTCAGACACGCCGGTGATCAAGTTCGCAATCATCGTGCGGCTCATGCCCCATTGCTGGCGGGCCCGCTTTGAATTTCCGCGGGGTGCTACGGACACTTTGTCGTCATCGACAGCAATCGTAACATCATCGGTCGCAGAAAAGCTGCGTGTGCCCTTTGGGCCTTTTACTTCGATCGTTTGGCCAGACAAAGAGGCGCTTACGCCTGATGGCAACGTGACCGGTTTTTTACCAATACGAGACATCCAACCCCCCTTAGAATACCGTGCAGAGCACTTCGCCACCAACATTGGCGGAGCGTGCAGCTGCATCTGACATAACACCCTGAGGTGTCGACACAATCGAAATACCAAGACCTTGACGTACCTGTGGGATATCTTTCACCCCAAGATAGACGCGACGTCCCGGCTTTGAAACGCGCTTCAGCTCGCGGATTACTGGATCGCCGTCATAGTACTTCAGGCTGATTTCCAAGGCAGGATGGCCTGCCGCATCCGTGGTTTTTTCGTATCCGCGGATGTAACCTTCGTCCAGCAACACATCAAGCACCCAGCAGCGTAATTTTGATGCTGGCGAATTGACAGTCGATTTGCCCCGCATTTGAGCGTTTCTAATACGGGTCAGCATATCACCGATAGGATCGTTCATATCTGTCTCTCCTTACCAGCTTGACTTGACCATACCAGGCAATTGCCCAGCAGATCCCAGTTCACGAAGCGCAATCCGCGAAATTTTCAGCTTCCGATAATACGCATGAGGGCGTCCTGTAAGCTGACAGCGGTTGTGCATTCTGTTCGCGGCGCTGTTGCGCGGCAATTTTGCCAATTTCAGGCGCGCTTTGAAGCGCTCTTCCATCGGCAATGTTTCATCTTTTGCGATTTCTTTGAGTTGAGCACGCTTGGCGGCATATTTTTCCACAAGCCGCTGGCGCTTCTTCTCGCGTTCGATCATTGCTTTTTTAGCCATGTCTTTATCCTCTTCGCAGATCAGCTATTGAAGGGCATGTTGAAAGCTTTCAACAGCGCCTTGGCTTCCGCATCGGTTTGAGCGGTGGTGGCGATTACAACGTCCAATCCCCAGACTTCGTCGACTTTATCAAAATCAATCTCGGGGAAAACGATGTGTTCCTTGATTCCGAACGCGTAGTTTCCACGTCCGTCAAAGCTTTTGCCAGCAACCCCGCGAAAATCGCGGATACGTGGCATCGCAACAGTGATCAAACGGTCCAAAAATTCATACATTCTTGCGCCGCGCAAAGTAACCTTTGCACCAAGAGGCATGTCTTCACGCACCCGGAAACCCGCGATGGATTTTTTCGCTCGCGTGATGACCGCGTGCTGTCCGGCGATGGTTGATAGATCTTCTTGGGCTGATTTCGCTTTTTTACTGTCTTTCACAGCTTCGCGGCCCGCACCGATGTTGAGAACGATTTTCTCAAGACGGGGAATTTGCATATCGTTTTTGTAACCAAACTCTTCTTTCAACGCGGCGCGGATGTTCTCATCATAAGCCGCACGAAGACGTGGCGTATATCCTGCAGTATCAAGCATCGATCACATCTCCTGTGGTTTTGGCAAAACGTACTTTCTTGCCATCTTCCATCCGAAATCCGACGCGCGTTGCTTTTCCGTTTGCATCCAGAACGGAGAGGTTAGACAGATCAATCGGCATGGCTTTGGGCAGACGGCCCCCTTGAGACGCTTGGGTCTGTTTTGTATGACGGATCGCGATATTTACCCCGTCTACAACGGCTTTGTTTGCTTTTGGATCGACAGAGGCGACAACGCCTTCCTTCCCCTTATCCTTACCAGCAAGCACGACGACTTTGTCGCCTTTGCGCAACTTCGCAGCCATCACAGCACCTCCGGAGCAAGGGAAATGATTTTCATGAAGTTCTTTGCGCGAAGCTCACGAACAACCGGTCCAAAGATACGCGTTCCAACAGGTTCACCTGAGTTATTGAGAATAACCGCTGCGTTGCTGTCAAAACGAATGGCTGTTCCGTCTTCACGACGAACTTCTTTCGCGGTGCGAACGACGACTGCTTTGCGCACATCGCCTTTTTTAACACGACCGCGAGGGATCGCTTCTTTGACTGAGACAACAATAATGTCGCCCACAGAAGCATATTTTCGCTTGGACCCACCAAGCACCTTGATGCACTGAACTCGGCGCGCGCCAGAGTTGTCAGCAACATCCAGGTTTGTTTGCATCTGGATCATTTGGTTTCTCCCGACCTTTGGGGGGTATGCCTACCTTTTCCCCAGGGTTTCGATTAAACTGAGTGCGCTTGAAACTTACGCTTCAAGAACCTCCCAGCGTTTTGTTTTCGATCTCGGAGCGCATTCAATGATGCGTACGGAATCTCCGACCTTGAAAGCATTCCTTTCATCGTGCGCCCGATATTTTTTGGACTTACGGATGGTTTTTTGCAAAACAGGGTGCTTGAAGCGACGTTCTACTGAAACGGTGATCGTCTGCTCGTTCTTGTCGCTTGTCACAACACCTTGAAGAATTCGTTTTGGCATTCTGTGACGTCCTTATTCTGCAGCCGCTGAGGCTTTTTCGTTCAACACGGTTTTAACACGGGCGGTATCACGCTTTACAGCGCGCATACGTGCGGTGTTTTCAAGCTGTCCTGTCGCCTGCTGAAAACGCAGGTTAAAAGATTCTTTCTTGAGGTTTGCCAGTTCTTCACGAAGCTGGTCAGGCGTTTTATCACGCAATTCAGAGGCGTTCATTCGCGTTACCTTTTCATACACAGGCGGGCCCTTGCGGTTACCCAAATCCCCGTGGGACAAATAAATTCCGCGCCGATTCGACAATCGGCGCGACGAGACTTGGCTTCTAGGGGAGGCTGAGCATAAAAGCAACCCCTAAGAGGGTAATAATAAGAAGGCGCAAACCGCTCCGTTCAAGAGCACTGGTCAGAGCGCCCAAAGTTGCATAAGAGAAGCTATGACAAAGATAAATACAGTATTTTCTACCCCCCTCTATCACGCATCCCTCACAGAGCAGGGCGATATTGATTTGGACGATATTGAACGGTCGTGCTGGTCCATTGCTCAGGATGATGAGGCCGGTCAAAAGTGGTGCGAGGAAAACGGGTATCCGGGATATACAAGCTATGCTTCTCTGACAGATCTTGGCTGGCGTTTTCCTGTCTTTGCAGAGTTGGAAAAACTGCTGGACCGGCATGTGGCGCAATTTGTCAAAGAACTGGATTGGGATTTGGGGGACAAAGCGGTCACCCTTGAGGACCTCTGGATCAACATCCTGCCTGAGGGCGGAACGCATTCAGGCCATATCCATCCCCATTCTGTGATCTCTGGCACGACCTATATTGCGATGCCGGAAGGCGCGAGCGCAATCCGTTTCGAAGATCCCCGCCTGCCCCAGATGATGGCCGCCCCACCACGTCGCAAAGATGCGCGAAACGGCTTAAAACCCTTTGTCTATGTTGCCCCCAAAGTGGGCGATGTGATCCTCTGGGAAAGCTGGCTGCGCCATGAAGTGCCTGTGAATATGTCCGAAGAGGACCGCATTTCTGTCAGTTTCAATTACCGCTGGGGATAATTTTTATGGAACGCGACCAAAAGGCGGAGACAAAAAAAAGCCCTCGCAGATGCGAGGGCTTTTCCTTTTCTTTTAACGAAACCTTACCAGTCTTCGCGAACCACAACGCGGGTTTTGATGGGAAGTTTCATTGCCGCAAGGCGAAGCGCTTCGCGGGCGATATCGTCATTGACGCCGTCAATTTCAAACATCACGCGACCGGGTTTCACTTTGCAGGCCCAGAAATCAACAGAGCCTTTCCCTTTACCCATCCGAACCTCAGTTGGTTTTGAGGTTACCGGTGTATCGGGGAAGATGCGGATCCACACACGCCCCTGACGTTTCATATGACGCGTCATGGCACGGCGGGCGGCTTCGATCTGGCGCGCTGTGACGCGCTCAGGTTCTGTCGCCTTAAGACCATAAGAGCCAAAGTTCAGGTCAGAGCCACCTTTGGCAAGCCCTTTGATCCGGCCCTTATGCAGTTTGCGGAATTTTGTACGCTTTGGTTGAAGCATGTCTATCCCTCCCTAGCGACGCGTCGCCGCACCGCGCGGTGCAGGACCATCCTGAAGCTCTTGCGCTTTGCGATCACGCGCCTGGGGGTCATGTTCCATGATATCCCCTTTGTAGATCCAGACTTTGATTCCAATGATTCCATAAGGCGTTGAGGCCTCTACATTGGCGTAATCAATGTCTGCACGCAGTGTATGCAAAGGCACGCGGCCTTCGTGCGTCCATTCGGTCCGCGCAATCTCTGCACCGCCAAGACGGCCAGACACGTTCACACGGATGCCCAAGGCCCCCATGCGCATTGCGTTTTGAATGGCCCGCTTCATCGCACGGCGGAAAGACACGCGGCGCTCAAGCTGCTGTGCGATGCTTTCACCCACCAATTGCGCGTCAAGTTCTGGCTTGCGTACTTCAACGATGTTGAGGTGCAGTTCAGATTCCGTGATCGCTGCCAATTTTTTGCGCAGTGTTTCGATATCAGCACCTTTTTTCCCGATGATCACACCGGGGCGTGCTGTGTGAATGGTCACACGGCATTTTTTGTGCGGGCGTTCAATGATCACACGAGCCACACCAGATTGCGCACATTCTTTGCGGATAAAATCGCGCATGCGCAGATCTTCCAGCAACAGATCACCGTAATCTTTGGAGGCTGCGAACCAGCGGCTGTCCCAAGTCCGGTTTACCTGAAGGCGCATGCCAATTGGATTTACCTTTTGTCCCATTAGGCTTGCTCCTCTACTTGACGCACTTTGATTGTCAGTTCTGAAAATGGTTTCAGAATGCGACCAAAACGGCCACGGGCACGCGGACGACCACGTTTTAGCGTGAGATTTTTACCAACATAGGCTTCTGCCACAATCAGTTCATCCACATCAAGGTTATGGTTGTTTTCAGCATTCGCAATCGCGGATTGCAAGCATTTGCGCACATCGATCGCGATCCGTTTTTTAGAAAAGGTCAAATCGTTCAGAGCACGATCAACTTTTTTGCCACGGATCATTGCGGCAACCAGATTAAGTTTCTGCGGGGAGGTACGAAGCATGCGCAGTTTTGCCATCGCTTCATTCTCTGCCACGCGGCGGGGATTTTTATCTTTACCCATGGCTTATTTCCGCTTTGCTTTTTTGTCAGCACCATGACCGTAGTAGGTGCGGGTTGGAGAATATTCCCCGAACTTCTGGCCAATCATATCTTCGCTGATCATAACAGGGATATGCTTTTTGCCATTGTAAACGCCAAACGTCAGTCCGACGAATTGGGGAAGGATCGTAGAACGACGAGACCAGATTTTGATCACCTCGTTGCGCCCACTTTCGCGCGCCGCCTCGGCTTTCTTCAGCACATAGGCGTCGACGAACGGGCCTTTCCATACAGAGCGACTCATGGATTAACGCCCCTTCTTCTTGGCGTGACGCGAGCGGATGATCAGCTTTTGTGACGCTTTGTTTTTGTTACGGGTCCGTTTTCCTTTGGTTGGCTTACCCCAAGGTGTCACAGGGTGACGACCACCGGAGGTGCGGCCCTCACCACCACCATGTGGGTGATCGATTGGGTTCATCACAACGCCGCGCACAGAGGGGCGAATGCCTTTGTGACGGTTGCGACCAGCCTTACCAAGGTTTTGGTTTGAATTATCTGGGTTGGACACGGCACCAACAGTTGCCATGCATTCCTGACGCACCATACGCACTTCACCTGAACTCAGACGCAACTGCGCATATCCGCCATCACGACCGATAAATTGGGCATAAGTGCCCGCAGCGCGTGCAATCTGTCCACCTTTTCCGGCTTTCAGTTCGATGTTGTGCACAATGGTCCCGATCGGCATGCCAGAAAATGGCATCGCGTTTCCGGGTTTAATATCTGCTTTTTGACCCGAAATCACGCTATCACCCACGCGAAGGCGCTGTGGTGCGATGATATAGGCCTGCTCTCCGTCCTCATATTTCACAAGGGCGATAAAGGCTGACCGGTTGGGGTCATATTCGATCCGCTCCACAGTTGCAGCGATATCGAATTTGTTTCTTCTGAAATCAACGATCCGGTAAAGGCGTTTTGCCCCACCACCGCGACGGCGTGATGTAATCCGTCCGGTATTGTTCCGGCCGCCCGATTTTGTCAAACCCTCAGTCAGGGATTTGACAGGACGTCCTTTCCAAAGCTCCGAACGGTCGATCAGCACCAGCCCGCGCTGGCCCGGCGTCGTTGGCTTATACGACTTGAGTGCCATGCTTTCTGTCTTCCGTTAGCAAACGGACGGTCCCCCGCCCTATGTGATATCCCTCTTTTGAGGAACAGATGGGGGCGGATAACAGACGCTCTGAGAAAGATCAAGGGCTGAGTAAAGGAAATCTGACCTTACCCGAATTAAGCAAAAGACAACAGACGCTTGGAATTGGAGTTTATTAAAAGACTTTATCAATGGCTCGCTTTGGGCGCAGGTTTGAATGATTGTATTTGGAGCCGCTTAAGCGGCTTGATAAACGTTTAACACAACACGCCCATAAGCCAAACAGTCACACGTGGCAAAGCGCTCCATGCCCGACCCCAAAGAACGCGGAAATAAAAAACCCCGCTCTTTGGCGGGGTTTCTTTCGTTTCATACTGTATTCAATCAGAGACCGGTGGTAACATCGATTGAATTGCCCTCTTCTAGCGTCACATAGGCTTTTTTCACGTCTTTGCGTGTGCCTTTGATCCCGCGGAAGCGTTTGGTCTTGCCTTTGGTAATGACCGTATTGACCGCCTTGACCTTGACACCAAAGAGCGCTTCGACCGCCTCTTTGATCTGAGGTTTATTGCTGTCATGGGCAACTTCAAACACAATCGCACCATTTTCAGAGGCAAGCGTTGCCTTTTCGGTGATGATCGGCTTGCGGATCACGTCGTAATGTTCAGGTTTCACACTCATTTTAAGCGCGCCTCCAATGCTTCGACGCCCGCCTTTGTAATCACAAGCGTATCGCGTTTCAGAATATCAAAGACATTCGCCCCAACAGAAGGAAGAACATCAAGGCCTTCAATATTGCGCGCTGCGCGTGCAAAGCCTTCGTTCACAGAAGCACCATCAATGACCAGCGCGCGCTTCCAACCCAAGTTTTTGACCTGCTTGGCCAAAGCTGACGTTTTTCCGTCTGTTTCCGCATTTTCGATAATCACCAAAGACCCGGATTTTGCCATCGCAGAAAGCGCCAGCTTGAGACCCAGTTTACGCACTTTTTTAGGCAGCTCATGTCCATGGCTGCGCGGCGTTGGGCCTTTGTAGATGCCGCCTTTACGGAAAATCGGTGCATTGCGGTCACCGTGACGCGCGCCACCCGTTCCTTTTTGGCGATAAATCTTCTTCGTCGAATAGCTCGTTTCACGGCGGGTTTTCACTTTATGTGTGCCTGCCTGCGCATTGTTGCGCTGCCAGCGCACCACTCGGTGAAGAATATCCGCACGTGGTTCCAGACCGAACACTTCATCGCCAAGCTCAAGGCTTCCGGCGCTGCTGCCGTCGAGATTGATCACATCAAGTTTCATGCTTCATCCCCTTCCGCAGCGGCGGGTGCGTCCTGCACAGGTGCCTCAGTTGAACGTAGTGCCGCAGGCATAGGCGCATCGCCGTGACGTGGTTTTTTTGCCGCGTCCTTCACTGTGACCCAGCCACCTTTTGATCCGGGCACAGCGCCTTTGATCATGATCAAGCCACGATCCGCGTCGGTTTTCACCACCTGCAGGTTTTGAGTTGTCACGCGCACAGCACCCATATGACCGGCCATTTTCTTGCCTTT
Organism: Alphaproteobacteria bacterium casp-alpha6; assembly: GCA_001510135.1. Lineage (GTDB taxonomy): Bacteria > Pseudomonadota > Alphaproteobacteria > Rhodobacterales > Rhodobacteraceae > LFER01. The sequence goes on along the minus strand of LFER01000003.1, from coordinate 2,105 downwards.
AAAGACTTTTCCGGGGCCTTGACACTGACCTGTTGAGCCGTGAGAGCGGTGGCTGATAGACACACCGTGAGAGGCGCGCAAACCGCCAAAGTTATGCCGCTTCATCGCACCGGCAAACCCTTTACCAATCGACGTGCCAGATACGTCTACGTACTGACCCTCGATGTAATGGTCTGCAGTAATCTCAGAACCTACCTCGATCAGATTCTCGGGCGCTACGCGAAACTCGGCGACTTTACGCTTGGGTTCCACTTTGGCCGCAGCGAATTGACCGCGCAACGGTTTAGAAACGTTTTTGGCTTTAATCGATCCGGTGCCCAGCTGAACCGCTGTGTACCCATGCGCATCAACTGTGCGCTGAGCAACAACCTGAAGATTATCCATCTGAAGGACGGTTACAGGGATCTGTTTTCCATCCTCCATAAAAAGCCGTGTCATGCCGACTTTTTTCGCTATGATTCCAGAGCGCATCATGAATTGCTCCTTAAACTGAAATCTGCACGTCGACGCCAGCCGCAAGATCGAGCTTCATCAAAGCATCAACCGTTTGGGGGGTCGGATCAACGATATCCAAAAGACGCTTGTGTGTGCGAATTTCAAACTGATCGCGAGATTTCTTGTTCACGTGAGGACCACGCAGAACGGTAAATTTTTCGATTTTATTCGGCAAGGGAATTGGTCCACGTACCGAAGCACCCGTGCGTTTGGCGGTGTTGACGATTTCCAGCGTGCTGGCATCCAACACGCGGTAGTCAAACGCTTTGAGCCGGATACGAATATTCTGACTTTGCATTTTGTGAGCCTTTTGTTCGGCGTTGGAGTTGAGAGGATCAAAGCAGTGGATCTGCTTTCTTCTTCGAACCCATAAACGGGGCGCATGTCTGCGCCCCAATTCAGTCACCCGCTGAGTGCGGGCGATCTATCTTTTACTCGATGATTTTGGAGACGACGCCTGAACCGACGGTGCGGCCGCCTTCGCGGATGGCGAAGCGCAGTTTTTCTTCCATCGCGATGGGGGCGATCAGTTCGACTTCAAACTTCAGGTTGTCCCCTGGCATCACCATCTCTGTACCCGCTGGCAGGTTCACTGTGCCCGTCACGTCGGTCGTGCGGAAGTAAAACTGTGGGCGGTAGTTGGCAAAGAATGGGGTGTGGCGACCGCCTTCTTCCTTCGTCAGGATATAGGCTTCGGCTTCAAATTTCTTGTGTGGTTTCACAGAACCAGGCTTACAGAGAACCTGACCACGCTCAACCGCTTCGCGATCGATACCACGCAACAGCGCCCCGATATTGTCGCCCGCTTCACCGCGGTCCAACAATTTGCGGAACATTTCAACACCTGTGCAGGTGGATTTCTGCGTCGCTTTGATGCCGACGATTTCAATCTCATCACCCACATTGATCACACCACGTTCCACGCGACCCGTCACAACAGTACCACGGCCCGAGATCGAAAACACGTCTTCGATCGGCATCAGGAACGGTTGGTCAACCGCGCGCTCCGGCTGTGGGATATAGGCGTCAACCGCCGCCATCAGCTCTGCAATTTTTTCAGATCCGATCGCGTCATCACGGCCCTCAAGAGCCGCCAAAGCAGAGCCAGCAACGATTGGAATATCATCACCCGGGTAATCATACTCGCTCAGAAGCTCGCGAACTTCCATCTCAACAAGCTCCAGAAGCTCTTCGTCATCCACCTGATCCACTTTGTTCAGGAAAACAACCATAGCAGGAATACCAACCTGACGACCCAACAAAATGTGCTCCCGCGTCTGTGGCATCGGACCATCCGCCGCGTTCACAACCAAGATCGCGCCGTCCATCTGCGCCGCACCCGTGATCATGTTCTTCACATAGTCCGCGTGACCGGGGCAATCCACATGCGCGTAATGGCGCGCATCCGTTTCATATTCCACATGCGCCGTAGAAATCGTGATCCCACGCGCCTTTTCCTCTGGCGCCGCATCAATCTGATCGTAGTCTTTAAACTCACCAAACTGCTTCGTAATCGCCGCCGTCAAGGTCGTTTTCCCATGGTCAACGTGACCAATCGTTCCGATGTTGCAGTGCGGCTTGCTCCGCTCAAACTTTTCCTTCGCCATTGT
>LFER01000002.1 GCA_001510135.1 Alphaproteobacteria bacterium casp-alpha6 | reverse complement strand
TCAAACAGATTGACGCCAAGGCCGGATCGTTTGATCGTTTTCAAAAACACCTTAGGGATGATCATATCTGTGTCGATATTGATCAAGGGCATTGGGGCGGCGATACCGCTCAGTTTTTCGAATTTGTCCATTACATCATCTCCCGCACATCAGTGAGTTTCCCTGTGACGGCTGCGGCTGCGGCCATGGCGGGGCTCATAAGGTGGGTGCGCCCACCGCGTCCTTGGCGGCCCTCAAAGTTCCGGTTTGACGTTGCCGCACAGCGTTCCCCGGGTTGAAGCTGATCAGGGTTCATCGCAAGGCACATCGAACATCCCGCAAGACGCCATTCAAATCCCGCCTCTTTAAAGATATCAGCCAAGCCCTCTTCTTCGGCCTGAGCGCGCACAAGGCCGGATCCGGGAACCACCATGGCGCGCATGCCCTCTTTGATCTTTTTGCCTTTGAGGATGGCTGCGGCAGCCCGCAGATCTTCGATGCGCCCATTGGTGCAGGACCCGATAAAGACTGTATCAATCGAAATCTCAGCAAGGGGGGTGCCGGCGGTGAGCCCCATGTAGTCCAACGACCGTGCAGCAGCATCTACTTTTCCACCTTCAAAATCACTCGGCGCGGGTACATTGGCCGTTATAGGCAGAACATCTTCGGGTGAGGTGCCCCATGTCACAACCGGTGCGATGTCTTCGCCACGGATGGTGACCACTTTGTCAAAATGTGCACCCTCGTCGCTAAAGAGCGTTTTCCAATAGGTGACTGCCGCTTCCCATGCGGCTCCTTTGGGGGCATGGGGACGGCCCTTGCAATAGTCAAAGGTCTTTTGATCGGGTGCAATCAAACCGGCACGTGCGCCGCCTTCGATCGCCATGTTGCAAACAGTCATCCGCCCTTCCATGGACAGATCGCGGATCGCTTCGCCGGTATATTCGATCACATACCCTGTGCCTCCGGCGGTTCCGGTTTTGCCAATCACAGACAGCGTGATGTCTTTGGCCGTCACACCGGGGGCCAGTTTGCCTGTGATCTCAACCTTCATATTTTTGGATTTCTTCTGGATCAAGGTTTGGGTGGCCAGAACATGTTCCACTTCGGATGTGCCGATCCCGTGCGCCAAGGCCCCAAAGGCCCCGTGGGTCGCTGTGTGGCTGTCCCCGCAAACAACGGTCATTCCCGGCAATGTCCAACCCTGTTCAGGTCCAACGATGTGCACGATGCCCTGACGCACGTCAGAGACCGGATAATAATGGATGCCGAAGTCAGCCGCGTTTTTGTCAAGCGCTTCGACCTGAATACGGCTTTCTTCGTTTTCAATGCCTTTGGCGCGGTCAAGCGTTGTGGGCACATTGTGATCCGGCACAGCAATGGTTTTTTCCGGCGCGCGCACTTTGCGGCCAGCCATGCGCAACCCTTCAAAGGCCTGCGGGCTCGTCACCTCATGGACAAGGTGGCGGTCAATATACAACAGGCACGTGCCGTCGTCGGCTTCATGGGCCACATGAGCATCCCAGATTTTATCATAAAGTGTCTTCGGGGCGGTCATTTTCATCCTCTCCCGTTTAGAGTGCGTTCGATTATTGCGAATATGTGTTCTAGTGGGATAGTCGAACCATCACGCCCTGACGGGCCGCATAAAAGCGCCAAGGCAACCGCGCGTGGTCTTCGATATCCAAAGTCATCTTCATGGAGCGCAAAATATGATAAGGCGCGGCATTGCGCAAGCAGCTAAACAGCATTTTCAAACTCCGCTTCACTTACCGCAAAATGTGTTGATTGAATGGCAGAGTTTTTCAGATTTCTCCTCGCTCATCCACAAATTCCAATAAATCGCCAGGTTGGCAGTCCAGCACATCGCAAATTGCGCTGAGCGTGGAAAAGCGCACGCCTTTGGCTTTGCCACTGCGCAAGGCGCTTAGGTTTTGTTCTGATAGGCCGATGGCTTCGGCCAGTTCCTTGGATTTCATCTTGCGCAGCGCCAGCATGACATCCAATCGCACAACGATCACCATCAAACGAACCCTTCGTTTTCTTGCTGAATCTCAAGAGCAAGCCTGAATATCCACCCCAAAACAAGAAACCCGATGCCCGCAGCCAGAAGAAACAAACTATACGATTGGAAATAGGGCGTCGGGATCGTCATGCCCTGTGGATCGTTCCATGTCAGAACGGCAACAACGATCGGAGATAGCAACGTGTCATACACCATAGCCAGCACCAGCCAAAAGCCCCCCAATTGCAGCGCCCGAAGCGGTTTTTCCACAGTATAGTGACCCTTTGCCGTTAAAACACACCATTTCAACATGAAAAACACTGCCGTTAATCCCAGCACGCAAGCCAATTCTAAAACGCAGAAATAGACAAGACGCTGCAGGGACGTGATCAGAGAAAGATCAGAGATGACCCCCGTCTCTTTGATCCGGTCGCTAAACGCGAATTCAAAGAGTAGTGGCTGAGCCAGAAATTGCCAGCGCAGGGTCACCAGAATGATAAATACCCCCAGAACAATCGTGACGATACGAATTTTACGCTCTTTTGCATTCAATTGGAATGCACCGAATGCCCTTGTAAGAAAATTATTCACTTTATACACCTATAAATTAATGTTATACATTAAGAAATAGAAATTAAAAACGAGTCTTTCAAGAACAAAAGCCGTCATTGAGATTTCATAAATTCCGTGTTAACCTTTGGGTGTCGATAATCGACAAAAGATGACATGTTTAAGGAGGACCCGTTCTGTCATTGTCTTTTAATGCAGCCGCGACTGCAGCAGAGCCTTCGGTGGTTGCCGAAGCACTTAACGGATTAACGAGCGATATGCAGTTAACCGAAATTTTAAAATCTCTTTCTGACACGAAAGCCGAAGATATCGTGCAAATCGATCTGCGCGGCAGATCGACAATTGGAGATCACATGGTGATTGCTTCTGGTCGATCTTCCCGTCAGGTGAATGCCATTGCGACCAATCTGGCAGATCATCTGAAGCAAACGCTTCAGTGTTCAGCGCGTATAGAAGGTAAGGACAGCGACGACTGGATCCTTGTGGATACAGGCGATGTTATCGTCCATATTTTCCGCCCTGAGGTGCGCGAATTCTATCAACTGGAAAAAATGTGGCAAACACCGCTGGCTAGTGCAAAAAACGTATAACCGGCATTTCTGATGCGCGTCAAAATTGTGGCGCTCGGCCGTCTTAAAACAGGACCGGAACGGGCGTTAGTGGAAGATTACGGGGCCCGCTTTGACAAATTGGGCAAAGGTTTGGGCCTTGGCCCTCTTGAGATTGTCGAACTAGATGATCGTAAAGGGGGCGGCAAAGCCGGAGAAGCCGACCTGATTCTGCGCGCCCTTTCCAATGACACTTTTGCGATCGCTCTTGACGAGCGGGGGGACCAGATAGGCTCCTCTGAATTTGCATCGCTGTTGGCCCATAGCCGTGACGATGGCCAAAATACCATCAGTTTTGTGATTGGTGGCGCTGACGGGCTTCATAAATCTGTTTTGGATCGTTCTCAGCGATCCCTGTCCTTTGGGAAAATGGTCTGGCCCCACATGTTGGCCCGCGTCCTTTTGTGCGAACAACTCTACCGAGCCACTACAATCCTCGCCGGAACGCCATATCATCGCGCTTAAGTGAACAATGCCGGCTTGTTTTGTCCGGCTGCGCACAATAAACACGGTCCAAAAGGATCTGAAGATGCAGGCTAAACCGGTTGTGCTTTGTATTTTGGATGGTTGGGGGCTGACTGCGACTGTCACAGGCAATGCGCCCTTACTTGCCAAAACCCCGACGATAGATCACATCATGCAAAACTGCCCCACAGCGCGGCTTATCACACATGGCCCAGATGCCGGATTGCCCAAAGGTCAAATGGGAAATTCAGAAGTCGGACACATGAACATTGGCGCAGGTCGTGTTGTTGCAATGGACCTTGGGCAAATAGATCTGGCGATAGAAACAGGCCTTTATGGAAAAAATCCGGCTCTACTTAAATTTATTGATGCACTGAAATCCTCCGGAGGCACGGCACATTTGATGGCCCTTCTGTCGGATGGTGGTGTACATGGTCAATTGACGCATCTTATCGCCACCCTAGAAACACTTGCAAATTATGATATTCCCACCGCCTTGCATCTCATCGCAGACGGACGGGATGTAGCACCAAAATCCATCACCACCTATCTGGCAGAATTGCAAAATCATTTACCGCCGAAATGCTTTATCGCCACCCTCACGGGACGCTATTATGCGCTTGACCGTGATAATCGTTGGGAGCGGGTAAAGCAGGCTTATGATGCCATGATCTTTGGCAGGTCGGACAGCCGATTTGACAGCGCAACAGCGGCAATTGAGGATGGTTATCAAAAGGGACTGTCTGACGAATTTTTGCCCACCAGCACGATTGGTGACTACAGGGGTGTTCAATCTGGCGATGCCCTGTTCTGTCTGAATTTCAGAGCCGATCGGGCACGGCAGATCCTTTCGGCCCTTGCAGACCCAGAATTCCACGACTTTGACGTGACCGGAAGGCCAATTTGGAAAATTGTCTTAGGGATGGTGCCTTACTCGGATCACCATGAAACCTACATGAGCACCTGTTTTCCGAAGAAACCCATCCAAAACACTCTGGGAGAATGGGTATCACATCAAGGTAAGCGGCAATTTCGCCTCGCAGAAACGGAAAAATACCCCCATGTTACCTTTTTTCTAAACGGTGGTCAGGAGACACCTCACACTGGCGAGGAACGCCACATGCCACCCTCTCCCAAAGTGGCCACATACGATCTACAGCCGGAAATGTCATCACGAGCGGTCACAGACTCTCTAATTGACGCAATTCAAGGAGATTTTGATTTGATCGTAGTGAATTATGCGAATCCTGATATGGTTGGACATACTGGGGATCTCAATGCTGCGGTGAGCGCCTGTGAAGCGGTGGATAAATGCCTTGAACGGGTTCTTCCTGTTCTCAAGGACGTAGGGGGCACAATGCTGTTGACTGCAGACCACGGGAATTGTGAAACCATGATAGATGAAAAAACAGGATTGCCGCACACAGCCCATACTACAAATTTGGTTCCCATTGCGCTTTTCAACGGACCCGAAGAGGTTGGGCTTAATGATGGAGGGCGTCTGGCTGACGTGGCTCCCACCCTTTTGGCGTTGATGAATTTGCCAGCTCCTCCGGAAATGACCGGACGGTCTTTGTTAGTTTGATGGCAGCTGCGCGCTTCATAGGTTTGCTTACGGCTTTGTCCGTGATGGCGGGCACAGCAGCACTGCGCGCAGAAGAAAACATTGTAAAGACGGCGCGCGATGCAGCGCGTGAGCTCGAAGAGGCGGCCATAAAGCTGGTGGTTGCAAAGGGGGAAAAGGACAGGATTGCCGCGCTCACTGACACAATTCAGGCTTTTGAAACGGCGTTATCCTCACTGCGTGCAAGCCTGCGCAAAGTTGCAAGTGCCCAAAAAGACATCAAAACACGCCTAGACCTTAGAGAAGAAAATATAAGCCGCCTGATCGGTGTGCTTTATAGTATCGATAATGAACCCGCACCCGCAAAACTCGTGCATCCTGATGGTCCTTTAACCACCGCACGCGCAGGCATGCTGCTCTCAGATGTTCTACCCCGCCTGCAACGGCCCGTGGAACAGCTCAAGAAAGATCTTGAGGATCTGAAAACTCTTGAAACTTTGCAAACAGAAAGCAGCGTTGTTCTGGAAAACGGTTTGCGCGAATTGCAATCTGCACGCAGTGATTTGGTTGCCGCGGCTTCTTCGCGTGAAGAGCTTCCAAGACGGTTTATCGAAGACCCGGCGAAAACTGCCATCCTGATCGCCGCCTCAGAGAGTATTGACACCTTTATCAAAGGATTATCCATTTTTGGGCTTGATGATTTGGCGCATCCTCTTCCAGATATAGCAGAAAAGAAAGGAACATTGGCCTTCCCAGTTCATGGTCGTGTTTTACGCGGGTTTAACGAAAATGACGCCGCGGGGATAAAACGACCCGGTATCGTTGTTGCCACAACATCCGCTGCTATAGTCACAACACCGGCCGCGGTAACGATTCGCTATCAAGGGGACCTGCTGGATTATGGTTTGGTATCTATTCTTGAACCTCAGAGAGGGGTTTTGTTCGTTTTTTCCGGCCTTGAAAAGACCTTTGGAAAGATCGGAGAGGTGCTCCCAGAGGATAGCCCTGTGGGAATTATGGGGGGTAAACCACTTTCAGCACAAAAATTCTTGCAAGAATCTGTTGTTACGGGTGGAACTTATCGCCCAGAAACGCTCTATGTTGAAGTAAGAGTGAATGAGAAACCACAAGACCCGCTGGAGTGGTTTGCAGTGAAAGAGGACGAAGGTTGATGAAAAAGATGTTTCTGGCAGTTGCCATTGGCTGTGGACTCGGGGCGTTCAGCGCAACACAAATTGCCGGCCCTGTTCTTGCTCAGAGTTCTGACGAACGTGCAAATATTTATGAACAGTTGGATCTTTTTGGCGATATCTTCGAACGCATCCGCGCACAATACGTGGAGGAAGTCGATGAAGCCGAACTGATCGAAGCGGCCATCAACGGAATGCTTACGTCTCTTGATCCTCATTCAAGCTATCTCTCTCCAGATGCGGCAGCGGAAATGCGCTTCCAGACACGGGGTGAATTTGGCGGTCTGGGGATAGAGGTCACACAAAAAGACGGCTTTGTTTTGGTGGTCTCTCCGATGGATGATACCCCTGCTGATCAAGCAGGTATCGAAGCAGGCGATTACATCACCCACGTGGATGGAGAAAGCGTGCTCGGCCTGACGCTTTCCGAAGCAGTGGATCTGATGCGGGGACCCGTCGGGTCTGAAATCGTCATTACCGTAGTGCGCGAAGGCGAAGACGAACCCTTTGATGTCACTATCATCCGGGACACAATCAAGCTTAAGGCTGTGCGCGTGCGCGCCGAAGGCAAAGCTGTTGTCTTGCGTGTCACAACATTTAACGATCAAACCTATGACAATTTGGCAGACGGCATTGCATCGCAAATTGAAGAGGCTGGAGGCATAGAAAATATCGACGGATTTGTTCTTGATTTACGGAACAATCCGGGCGGATTGCTGTCACAGGCAATTGCCGTATCCGATGCCTTTCTTGAAAAAGGGGAAATTGTCTCCACCCGCGGACGCGATCCTGAAGATGGCGACAGATATAACGCAACCCCAGATGATTTGGCACAGGGTAAGCCAGTGGTGGTTCTGATCAATGGCGGTTCTGCCTCGGCCTCTGAAATCGTGGCAGGTGCGTTGCAGGATCATCAGCGCGCCATCGTGGTGGGAACAAAAAGTTTCGGCAAAGGTTCAGTGCAAACCGTTATGCCCCTTCGCGACAGCGCTGCAATGCGACTGACAACAGCACGCTACTATACGCCATCTGGACGTTCCATTCAGGCGTTGGGCGTGTCCCCCGATATCGTTGTGGAACAGCCAAAACCACGCCAATCAGAGGAAACAGATGTTGCTCGTAAAGGTCGTGAAGAGGCCGATCTTCGCGGGTCTCTGGAAAACGACAGCCTTTCTGAAGAAGAGCGTCAACAAATCGAAAAAGACCGGCAAGCGGCAGAAAAAGATTCCGAATTGCGTGATAAAGATTTCCAGCTATCCTACGCGGTTGATCTTTTAAAAGGTCTGCGTGTTCTTTCAATCAGGGATTAAGAGAACCTGCTGGTATAAGAGTGAAAATGACGCATATTGAGCAAGATCTGTATCGCCCCAATGTGGGGATCATGCTGGTAAATGCCCGAAATGAGGTGTTTGTCGGTCAACGTCTTGATCGATTTACAGATGCTTGGCAAATGCCTCAGGGCGGCATTGATCCTGGAGAAAATCCTGACGATGCCGTTTTTCGTGAACTCTATGAGGAAACCGGAGTAACACGGGATCTGGTACGTATTGAAGCCACGACCAAAGAGTGGATCTATTATGATTTTCCCGCAGAGCTCATCGATAAGCTCTGGTCGGGAAAATTCCACGGGCAACGCCAGCGTTATTATCTGATGCGGTTTTTTGGGAAGGATGAACACATTAACATTCAAACCGAAGAGCCCGAGTTTTCAGCGTGGAAGTGGATTGGGCTGGATGATCTCTTGGATAATATCGTTGAGTTTAAACGCGATGTCTATCGGCAGGTGATCGCCGAATTCAGAGTGTATTTGTCTTAGGTTTCCGATCTAAGCCTTGCCTCTTGCGGTCGAATATCTAATCATCAAGTCGCGTCCGTTTGATGAAAGGAAAAGCATGTCCTCGATTGTATTAAAGTCCGCCAAAGAACAAGCTGCCGCGATCCGCCAAAGAGCCATTTCGGCCAGCGAACTTTTGGAGGCGCATTTTCAACAAATCGATGGGCTGAACCCAGACATCAATGCGGTCATCTGGCAAGACCGAGAGGGCGCCAAAGCGACAGCATGGGACATAGATAACGAAACCGCCAAGGGGCAGTTCCGTGGTCCCCTCCACGGGGTTCCAGTGACAGTCAAGGAATCTTTTGATCTGACCGGCGCTCCGACAACTTGGGGAAATCCTGAACACAAAGGCAATATCGCCACATCAGACAGTGATGCAGTGGCGCGGCTGCGCAGCGCAGGTGCAATCGTCTTTGGAAAAACCAATGTACCGTTGAATTTGGTGGAATGGCAAAGCTTTAACGAAGTTTATGGCACCACCAATAACCCGTGGGATCAAACACGCACGCCCGGTGGGTCTTCTGGTGGCTCTGCCGCCGCACTTGCCACAGGCATGAGCGCTTTGGAGGTCGGCAGCGACATCGGATCTTCGATCCGCAATCCGGCACATTTCTGCGGGGTGTTTGGGCTAAAGCCGACATTCAAAGTTGTCTCTTCACATGGACAAAGCATCGTGGAAAACCACGCGGAAACAGACATTGCTGTTGCCGGTCCACTGGCGCGCAGTGCCGAAGATTTGAAACTTGGCTTTGAAACGCTTCTCGGCCTAAGAGCTATCGAAGGCTCTGCATTCAAAGCCAACCTGCCGAATGATCCGCGCACCAGACTCAGCGAATTTCGCGTTGGCGTGAAGCTTGATGACGCAGAAAGCCCTCTGGATCACGGTTACCTCAACGCTTTGGAAGGCTTTGTTCAAAGGCTTGAAAAGGCTGGAGCAAAGGTCATCCGAGACAAAACGCCGGAAATAGAGAGCAGCGAACATTATACGCTCTACCTCAGCTTGCTGGGGGCTGCGATGTCCGCGGGAATAAGCAAAAAGGACGCCAAAGCGCTTCTTGACGGGGTTAAGGCGATGAACAATGACCATGTGATGCGTGTCTGTGGGACGCGGTTCAAAGGTTTGTCTCTTTCTCATAGCGAATGGTTAAATTTAGACGCCAAACGCAACTTGCACCGGCTCATCTTTGATGCATATTTCAAGGATTTCGATATTCTGATCGCACCTGCGGCAGGCACTCCGGCCTTTGAGCAAAATCAAACCGGCCCGCGATATAGCCGCTTTCTGACTATCAACGGAAAAGAATATCCGGATATGGCGCAAACCTTCTGGGCTGGCTATTCGGGTGTGGTAGGATTGCCAAGTGTTGTGGGGCCAATTGGTCAGGTCAATGGGCTGCCTATCGGATATCAGGGAATTGCAGGACATGGCCGTGACTTCACAGCGCTTGCATTTGCTGCTGCGGTTGAAAGGGAATTGGGGGGATACACACCCCCACCCTTATGCTTGTGACAGAGTCACAACGTTATGTGCCGGACGCACAAGATTAAGAGCCGTGCGTTCAATATCCTGCGCTGTCAAACCCGCCGCAGTATACATTTCAGACGGGGACGCCTGATCAATGTAGACATCCGGCAATGTCATGGTTCTGATCTTGAGGCCACGGTCAAGCTGTCCTATTGCCGCCAGATGATGAAGCACCATGGCTCCAAAACCACCTACGGACCCCTGTTCAATCGTGATCAGGGCTTCGTGATTGCGAGCTAATTGACGGATCAGGTCGGTATCAAGCGGTTTGGCAAATCGGGCATCTGCCAAGGTCACGCTTACCCCCTGTTGTTCCAGCAGGCGCACGGCCTGCTCTGCCTCGCTGAGATGGGCACCAAAGGACAAGATTGCAACATCACTTCCCTCTGTAATGATACGCCCTTTGCCAATTTCCAATATGCTTCCCCGCTCCGGAAGGACTACGCCCGTACCGTTGCCGCGTGGATAACGAAACGAAATTGGACCCTCATCATAGGCCGCTGCAGTGGCCACCATATGAACAAGTTCGGCTTCATCCCCTGCGGCCATCACCGTAAAGCCCGGCAAATTGGCAAGATAGGCCACATCAAAGGCCCCTGCATGGGTGGCCCCATCCGCACCCACAAGGCCGGCGCGGTCTATGGCAAAGCGCACTGGCAATCCCTGAAGCGCCACATCATGGACCACCTGATCATATCCCCTTTGCAGGAAAGTAGAGTAAATCGCACAAAACGGTTTTAACCCGCTGGCCGCCATGCCGGCCGCAAAGGTCACACCATGCTGCTCTGCGATCCCGACATCAAACACACGTCCGGGGAATTTTTTGGCCATGATATTCAGTCCGGTCCCCGACGGCATCGCCGCGGTCACGCCTACGATTTTAGGATCGCGTGAGGCTTCATCGGTCAGCGCCTCTCCGAAGACAGCGGTGTAAGACGGCGCATTGGGTTTGGATTTGGCCTGAGCGCCTGTTGCGATATCAAACTTTGAAACCCCATGGTATTTATCAGCAGAGTTTTCGGCTGGTGCATAGCCTTTGCCCTTGACGGTGCAAGCATGGATCAAAACGGGGCCCGTTGCCCTTGCCCGCGCGGCACGCAAGACGGGCAGCAATTGGTTTAAATCATGCCCATTGATAGGGCCGACATATTCAAATCCGAGCTCTTCGAATAATGTACCGGACCCATGCAATCCCGTCACAAGCTGACGCGCACGCTTTGCCCCGTCACGAAGAGGCGAGGGCAAAGCCGCCTCAAACCCTTCGGCAAGAGATTTCATCTTGGCAAGCGGTTCATTGGCATAAAGACCCGAAAGGTACAAAGACATCGCCCCCACTGGTGGTGCAATAGACATTTCGTTGTCATTCAGGATCACAAACAACCGTCTTTTTTCACTTCCGGCATTATTCATGGCTTCATAGGCCATACCGGCACTGATCGACCCGTCCCCGATCACGGCGATGGCATCCCCGACGGGTTGGCCCATGTCGCGTCCAACGCTAAATCCGAGGGCGGCAGAAATAGAAGTGGAACTATGCGCAGCCCCAAATGGATCAAATTCGCTTTCACTGCGCTTGGTGAACCCGCTCAACCCATCCTTTTGGCGCAAAGTGCGAATGCGCTCTCTGCGTCCTGTAAGGATCTTATGCGGGTAACATTGATGTCCCACATCCCAGATGATTTTGTCCAGCGGCGTATTGAAAACCGCATGCAGCGCCACAGTAAGTTCCACTACTCCAAGGGAAGATCCAAGATGACCGCCAGTCTCTGAAACAGCAGAGATAACTTCCTCGCGCACATCTTTGGCAAGCTGTGACAGGTCTTGATCGCTGAGGAGCTTTATGTCTGCGGGTCCGGCAATCCGGTCCAAAACGCGATACTGATTCATGTTCAAAACACTCCCTGCAGCCAAATTAAAAAAAGAACGCCACGTTTAGAGGGACCTAAACGTGGCGCAGTTTCCTGTAGCCAACAGGAAGGGAACCGGGGTGCAGAAACCCCGCATTTGACTCACGGGAAAATGAGCCAAATCTGGCTGGCGGGGGAGCAGGAAAGGCCTGCTCCAACCCGCAATTTCGTGAGACCGAAGCTTATGCGAAGGTCTCTTCATCTGGCAGAACGTGGTAAGAGAACGAATCTGGTGTGGGGTCATCTGCCTCTTTTGACTCTGGCGGCAACCAGCTTGAGATCACCACCAAGACAATTATGAACACCGCCATAAACCCAACCACTGCCCCGCCGAAAAGGGCGCCGGCAAACATATTGCCAAAGGCTTCGCTTTTGATACGTTCGGGAGAAAAGTCTCCGTCAAAGATTTGTTTTTGCGAACTCATCGTTCCTCTCCCTTAATCAAGCGGTGCAAAGCCATGTTCCTGCGCCCAGAGATACCAGTTATCCACGACCGTACCGGTCAGTAGAATGCCAATACCGCCGGTGATCGGAACCAGAACCGCAAACCACCAAGCCCATCTGTGGATGCCTTCCATCGTGGCGTTAAAGCCCATGGTCCAGCGCCAGAAAAGACCAGCACGTTCAGAGGCGGTACCCCGATCAGCGATTTGTTCCAATTCACGATCTCCGCCGAAACGAGAGACCGCAAGGATGGTCGCCCCATGCATCGCAAAGAGCAGCGCTGATCCATATAGGAACGCAATCGAAAGCGCGTGGAATGGATTGTAGAACAGGTTTCCATAGGTCACTGAAAAGGTCATGGTCCAGTCGAGGTGCGAGAAAATGCCGTAAGGCACAGCTTCTGACCAGCTTCCCATAAAGATTGGGCGGATGAGACCAAGCACAAGGAACAACCATATGGCTGATCCGAAGGCATAGAATACATGTTTGCCCATCTTTAGCTGCTGCGCGAGCACATAGGCGCGCGCCCACCACGTCATCACGGATACCAAGAGGAAGAAGCTGGCAATAAACCAAAGTCCACCCTCTTTGAGCGGAGGAATGCCCAGCCCATATTCGGGTGCCGGCGGTTCAAGCGAGAAGTAAAACAGATCCCGCACAAATACGCCTGGGTTCCAACCGGCTTGTTGCCAGTAACTCAATCCGACAATTAAGAACCACGCAAGACCGGAGGCGAGAGAGGCAAACCCTAAAGCTCCCAGATAAAATGGACCTAATTGTGCATTCCCAAACCAGCCAAAGAGTTTCGAAAATGCAGTGGCATTGCTGCGTTCACGCAGATCAACGTCCTCAACCACACCCATTTCAGGCGGTCCTTGGACCTGAACTTGCGTAAATATGTTTTGATACTCAACCATTGACGCCTCCTTCCAAGTCAGCCCAGAAGGGCAAATCAACGTACCAGTACCACCAGTCGGCCCAGGCATCGAACCACACTGTACCAGACACAACGATACAAACCGCTGACCAGAACACCGCGCTAAGCGCCAAGAAAAGACCTAAACGGTGGATCCCAAGCGGCCCAATCGAATATCCGATGAAATCACGAAAAAACGTGTCTTCGTGTTCAGGCTGACGCATTTGTTCGCCTTTTTCAGGATTCGCTGCAGAGAGGATCAAGGACCCGTGCAAAGCCAATGCGAGCGTTGTGGTAAAGAAGAAGGTGATCGCAATCATATGCGCCGGGTTATAATGGAAATTGCCATAGGCGTATCCCACATTGTTCACCCAATCGAGGTGGCTAAAGATGCCATAAGGGAAACCATGCCCCCAAGCGCCCATCAACACAGGGCGGATCACCACCAATGTGATATAAGCAAGAATGGCAAAGGCAAAGGCAAATGGCACGTGAAGCCCCATGCCCAGTTTACGGGCAATTTCGACCTCCCGCAGCGCCCAACTGACAAACGCAACTGTCGCGCACATTGTGATGAGCTGCCATAACCCGCCTTCGGCAAGCGGGGCCATTCCAAGCCCGACCTCTAATTCGGGCGGCTCAATTGAGATCAGAAACGGGTTCCAAGTGCCCCCGATTGCTGCTCCGTAAAAGATCAATATCGTCCCAAGAAGGGCGAAAAAGGCAGTGGTGACACCAAAAAACCCTACATAGAAGGGTCCGATCCAGAAATCGAACAGATCACCGCCTATTAACGTTCCCCCTCGGACGCGATATTTTTTTTCAAAACTTAACAACGCCATGTTTGTTTCTCCGCGCGTTTCTTTGGCTGCGCCGACTTTGGGGTAGTGGCCGCCCTAATTTGATTTGTGCTGTGGGCAGCAGGTGGTATGCCCCTGCCCACAGCTGTTTGCTTGCTGGTGCCTAATCAGCCGGCTCCGGCTGCCGCGACAGCCTTTTCAAACCAGTTGAAATTGCTCAGGACGACAAGATGGATCATCGCCGCCAGCAAAAAGAGGAAGACACCCTGCACCACGAAAACGCGGCGCGGATCGAAAACTAGCCAGATTTTATAAAAATTAGCCATGTCTTAGCCTCCCCAATTAGTGAACCAAGGCAGCCACATGTACGTCGCGATGTGGGCGATCAGACAGGCTATCGCAAATAGCCAAAGACCGCTCATATACACTGAGTGCAGTTCCTGCGCTTGTTCGTCTGTAAGACCTGTGAAAGACAGGTCACTTCTATCAGCCATAAACTTCCCTCCGGGTTGCTACGCTGACGCCGCAGTGCCCCTGCGGCCGGGTCCTCGGGGCGGGATGCCCCTCGGGTCTCTGACGGCCCCTAAGGGACGCCAGTCTCTTTTTCCCTCGCCGAATATTCAGAGAGAGAAAATCAGGGGTGTCACCCGGTCCGCCTCAGCCCAGGCCCGCGCGAGCGGTCCATGAAGCATAAGCGTCTGTTTCCGGATCACATCCAGCACCCAAAAAACGGTGACAAAGGGAATTGCCAGCACGAATATGAGGCTGAAATACAGAATATATTCCAAACTCCGGCGGTTCTGACCGCGGGGTTTTGGGGTGTTTGAAGCAATATCAGTCATCTTTTGCTCCTCCTTTATTGGGGGCGCTTGCAGTGGGCTCAAGCGCAAGAACTGTTTCGATCACCACGCGTTCTGCACCTGCAGAAAGGGCTGCCTTTTCAGCGGCATCTCGCAGGTTTTTAGCGGCAGAAATACGGGTCAAAATAGGATGCTGTGCAACGATGCGATCCAGAGCTGCTTGGGCATCTGCATCCCAAGGGAAATCGCGTTTTAATGGGGTGAGCGTGGCTTCTGCCTGATCCATATCACTGC
The DNA here is from genome assembly GCA_001510135.1 of Alphaproteobacteria bacterium casp-alpha6. Classification (GTDB taxonomy): domain Bacteria; phylum Pseudomonadota; class Alphaproteobacteria; order Rhodobacterales; family Rhodobacteraceae; genus LFER01. The sequence continues at coordinate 102,083 of LFER01000002.1, read as the reverse complement.
CCAGAGGCAGAATATGAAAGAGCGCATCAAAAAGCCCATTACAGACTTCTTGCAGCAAATAAGTGGCCCCCGCATATCCCATCATCGGTGTGCCTGTGGCGCGGCGAATAGCAGCACCTGGAAAGGAAGCGGGAATAAAGGCAGGGCTTGGCCCGTGACCGCCTTTCAATTCGGCGAGATACATTTTTTCATTTATGCTACCGAGAACGACCAAGGGACGTTTTTGCGCCATAAGCGCGCGCACTTCATTATTATTCGTTTTGCTGCCCCGTGCGCGGGCAACGGCGAAAGCGCAAGGCAGGCCAAGATCATCTTCAAGGTAATTACGAATGCCACGTGCATAGGTTTCATTCGCAACAATCGCAAAGCTTGCCGTCGCAAAGAAATCCTGCGTCACAGAGCGCCATAAATCCCAAACCGGTTTGATGGTGGAATGTTTTTCCCGTACGATGAATGGTTCCGGATCAAGCTGAAGCAATTCCCCAAGCTTGCGCAGGAACTTCGTGGTACTGTCCACACCGATCGGCGCTTGCAAGTATGGTTTGCCGAGCACTTCGCAAAGCCCGCGGCCAAATTCCCGATACATGCATATATTCACATCCGCATTCACCAGATCACGCATTTCGGCAATATGGGCGCCAAGGGGCATGACCATGTTGACCTCAGCCCCAATGCCTTCGACCAGACGGCGGATTTCAGCAAGGTCGCTTGGCATGTTGAATGTGCCATACATCGGGCCCAAAATATTGACACGGGGTTTCGCATCCTCTGCGCGTTTTTTCTCAGGCGGCATGCGGCCCTTGGTCATTCCAAATTCGGTGAATATCCACGTCATGGCCCTGTCTGCGGCTTCCCATTGATCCTCATCAATGGTGCGCGGCAGAAAGCGTTGAATATTTGTTCCCTGCGGGGTCACTCCGCCACCGATCATTTCGGCGATTGATCCGGTGACAACCACCGCTGGAAGTGCGGGATCAAGCGTGCCCCATGCCCGTTTCATCGCGCCTTCGGTACCGTCGCGACCGAGCTCTTCCTCGCCCAGCCCTGTCACAACGATCGGAAGCTCATGAGGCGGTAAGGCATCTGTGTAATGCAGCACAGAAGTCACGGGAAGGTTTTCACAACCAACCGGCCCGTCAATCACACATTGAAGTCCCTTGACCGCGCAAAAGGCATAAACCGCCCCCCAATATCCGCCCGCGCGATCATGATCTTGGATCAACATCAGATCATCTCCTGCGCTTTGGCAGCACGCGCTGCTTTATCAAGTTTCTTCTGATGCACGGCGCGAAAATCAGGACGCAGATTTGGGCTGCCTTCCCAAATACCGGCACTGTCACCCATTCCAACGCCCTCAAAGAAGTCGCGCATCTTGTCCATTCGCGCCCTTCCAGCGATGGCGGCGTTCACAACCTCTGCCAAAGATCCGGCACCGGCTGGCCCCATCAAGGGACGGGCAGAGATGAGATTTGTGAAATAAAGACCCGGGATTGCCAGCTCTTTGGCCTTTTGAACAACCGGCGTTGTTCCGATTGCCAAATCAGGCTCAAAGGCCTCCATCGCGGCACAATCATCTTCAAGAGAGGCGCGGAATTTCACCTCTGTACCCTTTGATTTCAACCAATCCGCATCAGCAGCTGACCACGGCGTTTTGGGGCACGCAGTGCCCACATAGGGGATCTCAGCACCACTTTCGATTAAGAGGCGTGCCACCAAAAGTTCACTACCCTCATATCCAGAGAGCGTGATCCGACCCTTTACTGGTGCATTCGCCAAAGACGCTTTGATCGCAGGCAAAAATGCATTTTGTGCTACTGCCACCTGATCGGACCCAAGGCCAAATGCATCCCCAATATTTTTAAGCCAGGCCGCTGTCCCATCATGGCCCACGGGCGCGCTACCGATAATAGGTCTTCCAGCGGCCTCAAATTCACGAACCGCGGCAGTGTAAAATGGATGAATGGCCGCCACGGCGCCACAATCCAATGCAGCATAAAGTTCACGCCATTCCCGTGCGGGAACAACAGGCCCAGCCGCAAGGCCAAGAGGAGCGAGCATCGCGCCGATCATCATCGGATCAGCCGGGAACATTTCACCCAAAAGCGTTACAGTCGGTCTGTCCGATTTCCCTCCAATCGGGGCCGCAACCGGACCTGCTTTGATTTCTTGTCGGGCGTAATTGAGCATGGCACCTGCCAGCACATCTTTAGCCTCAGCATGGGTGGGTATCCCGAATCCGGGCACATCTATGCCGACAATCCTGACACCGTTGATTTGATCCGGCAAAAGCCGCAAAGGCACGCCGCTTGCCGTTGGCACACACAGGTTTGTGACGACAATGGCGTCATATTTATCAGGATCTGCCAGCTCATGGACAGAATCACGAATGTCTTCAAATAGCTTACCGGTGACCAATGTTTCGGAATTGAACGGCACGTAGCCAACCGATCTGCGCGCACCGTAAAAGTGGCTCACAAAGGTTAGTCCATAAACGCAACAAGCAGACCCAGACAGGACTGTCGCCACGCGCCGCATCCTCAGACCAACTCGAAGTGACCCGAACGCTGGACACATCGATTGTGGTTTGTCATGGGGACCTTGAGGATAATCTTTTGCAAACTGATCTAAAATCTCTGAATTTCCGGATAGGCGCGCCGCCTTTTCCATTTCGGAGCCGGAATGGCACCCAAGCCCGTCCTGAAGAATTGGCGCATCTGAAACGTCATCGCGCGGATGACCTTTGATCACCTCTGCCGTTGCGGCGTTGTCATATGTGACTTCGTCGCTCATCCATCAGGCCTCATCATAGATCACTTCGAGAGATGCTTTGGGCTTGGCATTGCTGCCACGCATGTCCATATCGGTGGCAGGTTCGAGAACGAAATCCCCACCTGTATCTTTGCTATCAAACAGGTTCAGCAACCCGTCTTGGTCGAGCGGCGCAGGTCGAACTGGTGGTGCAAGTGCAACCGCATCGGCCAATTGAGCAAAAAGATCGCCCCATTGGCTTTTCTGCGTACCCACAATTTGATAATTCGCCGATTTCTTTCGTAAATCATCATCTTGGGGAATGGCTGCAAGGATCGGGATATTCACAGCTTCAGCAAAGGCTGCGGCCTCTCCAGTTCCATCATCTTTGTTGATGACAAGCCCCGCAACACCGACGTTGCCGCCAAGCTTTCTGAAATATTCAACGGCAGAGCAGACGTTGTTTGCAACATACAGCGATTGAAGATCGTTTGACCCAACCAGAATAACCTTTTGCGCCATGTCCCGCGCAATGGGTAACCCGAAACCGCCACAGACCACATCGCCGAGGAAATCAAGCAAAACGTAGTCAAAATCCCAATCATGAAAACCGAGCTTTTCCAACAGCTCAAAGCCATGGATGATTCCGCGCCCGCCACAGCCACGCCCTACTTCGGGCCCGCCAAGCTCCATAGCGAAAACACCGCCGCGTTTGAAACAGACATCCCCGATTTTAACCTCCTCGCCGGCAAGTTTCTTTTTGGTGGAGGTTTCGATGATCGTCGGACAGGCCTTTCCTCCGAAGAGGAGACTGGTGGTGTCAGACTTTGGATCGCAGCCGATCAGCAATACGCGTTTTCCCTGCTCCGCCATCATGTGACTTAGGTTGGCAAGGGTAAAGGATTTCCCGATGCCCCCTTTTCCATAAATGGCGATGATCTGCGTTTTGGACGTAGGTTCACCCTGCGCTTCGGCCGCCTGAACGTCGGCCAAGTCCATATGCGCCTCTTCACGCAGTCTTTTGTCAAAATCTTTAAGGTTTGGGACTTCGTCTTTCACGCAACGTCCTTCCAATTTAGCATCATTTTCAAACAGGCGGGATCATCAAAGGCGACAGGATAGGCTTTGTGCGCCTCTTCTGCTGCCATGTGATGGGTAATAAGACCCGCAAGCGACAGGGCGCCATTTTCAATCAAAGCGCGGGTGGCAATCATGTCTTCTTTCTGCCATTCAGCTGCAATCCTGATGCGCGCTTCTTTCATAAAGGCCGGAGGAAAGGCGAAATTGAGCGGTTGCGTGTAAAAGCCCGCCAAAACAATTTCCCCGCCCTTGGCAATACGGCTAACCAATTCATTGAGCAAAGATCCATTGCCGGAAGCATCATAAATCGACTGATAATCGCGCCTCGGATCAAGATCAGGCGTGATCACCTCGTATCCCTCTGCGCCGCCTTGACGCGAAGAATCAATTTCCCAAACGGTGGGTGCGGGTGCACCGGCAGCAATTGTTAATCGCGCAAGCAACCGTCCAAGCACTCCATGCCCCACAATCAGATCCGGCACAGTTTTTTGAAGACCCGCCATGGCGTGACGTGCCGTTGCCGCGAGCGCAAGCAAGGCCCCTTGGGGGCCAAATGCTTTGTCAAGTTTACTAACACGATCCGCAGAGGTCACAACATGACGCGCGGATCCTCCAAACAGCCCAAAGGCATCCTTGTAACAATTCGCACCAGGTACAAATACATGATCTCCAACGGAAAATCCTGACTGCGTAGGGGCTTCAACAATTTCCCCAAAGGCTTCATATCCGGGCACCAGCGGGTATCCCATCCCGGGAAAAGGCGGCATGTCGCCTGTCCAGAAAAGCTTTTCGGTTCCAGTTGAAATTGCGGAATGGGAAATTTCAACGACAACGTCGTTTTGCTCTGGCGCCTTAAGCGCCAGCGTATCAAACGACAGGTCACGCGGTCCTTGCAAAATGACAGCTCGCGTCTGCAATGGTCTCTCCCTCAGTCGATCCTGTTCACCCAAAAGTGTCAGAATTGCATATGTGTCAGTTTAACCTGACAGTTGTGTCTGTCAATAAAAATAGACATACCCAAAAGGAGTGTTGGATTTACTTTACACAAATGACGGCGGAAGTGATGAATTTTCGGGGTGCTTTTGGGATCAAAATAGAACGAAATCCAATTTTTTGGCACATCTGTGCGATTTGATTCGCGCTGCGGGCCTTACCTGTTCGCATGGCCATTGTGTAAAATGCAAAATACACATCGCCTGCCCGATGCGGCTTGTCCCCGCCGCTCATAGGTTCAGACACGATCAGCCGTCCCCCCTCTGAAAGCGCATCATATGCCCGCTTCAAAAGATCCATTATCGTGCTGTCTGAATGATCATAAAGGACCCTGATTAATGTGATCGCATCATATCCCAAGGGCAGCGGTTCATCACGAAAAGACCCCGACTGAAAAGTAATCCTGTCTGAAAACCCTTTTGCCGAAAGATGCGCATCAGCGGCAGGTTTGACCTGCGGCAGATCAAAGACGCTGACACGGACATCGGTAAATTTTCGGGCCAGTTCAATCGCAAAATTGCCGGTCCCACCACCAACATCCAAGATGGCGTTTCCTGAGCGAAAGGTCACCATTTTCAAAGTATCATGGGCCACCAATTTTTGAGATGCGGCCATAAGATTTGAATAATTTTCCGTGACCTGCATCGGAGCGCTATCGGAGGCCCCGAAAACATAAGGCCAAAAATGGGACAATTCTGTATCCACCTCATCGCGCAATAAGGCTACTGGATCTGCCATGTCACGGTAAAAATGGGCATGATGACGGATCATATCCGTCAGACCCGGAACCCCAAGCAAAGACGCCCCTTTGCGGCGCAGTGCATAAACCCCGTTTGCACGCCTTTTTGTTAAACCAAGCGCCGTTGCGCCGTTCATTAAAATTTCTGCACGCTCAGGGGAAAGGGCTGCGGCCGAAGAAATTTCTGCAATCTGCTTTGGTCCGTCCAACAAAGAGTTCAAAATCCGCAGCTCCACCAAAGCCCAAAGAACCTGTGCGTTCACAAACCCCATGATCAGATCAAAAATAGCCTCCCCCTCTGCGCGGGCAATCCGTCTGAGCACGGGAATGTTACTCACCCATGCCTGAAATTTATCATTGGAAAACAGTCCGTTAAAATCCCATAGCCGAGACAGGGCCGGAGCGCGCCGATGGGGATGAGAATGGATGGCAGACATCTCTAAACCTCAGAGGGCGTCTTAACGTCCGGCATGATTTTCTTTGCCTGCAAGGTCACCATCTGGGCAAGTTGTGCTTCACCCGGGCAAGATGGAATGGATGCAATTGCCCCGGCAAGAATGTCTTTGAGCCGGGACTTCGCTCCGTCTACACCCAATTGCGCAACTGCATTTGGTCTGGAATGAAGACTGTCCTGACCCGCAGGTTTTCCCAGTTCTTCTTCGCTGAACATCACATCGCGCAGATCGTCGGCAACCTGAAACGCCTCACCGATTCGTGCGCCCAACTCGTACCAAGGTTCGGCATCCTGACCCGCAGCAACCGCCCCCATCTGTGTTGCCGCAACGAAAAGCGCACCTGTCTTGGAACGATGGTATGCAGAGAGATCAATCTTATCTTCACTCTCCCACCCCTGACCGGCGCAGATGCCGTTGGGCATTCCCGTCTGGCGCGCAAGGATCCGCACAAGGGTCATTGCGCGGGCACAATCTGCGTTTGGAACAGAAGCGAGCACAGCAAAGGCAAGCACAATCAGGCTGTCTCCTGTCAGCACAGCTAAAGGCTCAGAATAGGCGCGGTGCACCGCGGCCTTTCCACGACGAACATCCGCATTGTCAAAACAGGGAAGATCATCGTGAACCAAACTGGCACAATGGATCAGTTCAAGCGCGGCAGCGGCTGCATCGGTCAATTTTGGCTGATCATCGCCGCACGCCATAGCCACGGAGGTTAGAATTGTCGGCCTGATCCTCGCACCTCCCGGAAAGGTTGCATATTGTAAAGCAGACAAGAGCTTTTCAGGGGCCTCAGTCGACCGGGAAAGCGCAAGCGCCCTGATCATCGCGTCTTCAATGCGTCCAAAGAGACTGTTTTTTGGCAATTTTTCCAAAATATGTACCATATAGTTGACGCTTGTGTGTAAATCATACTGGACACATTGTAAGAATGAGTCAACAATTGAATTATGAACTTATCCGTAATTCAAAACAGATCCAAAGGTCAGGTAATTGTTGTAGGCTCTGGTATTGCCGGGCTCGCGGTTGCCGTACGGCTGGCTCATGAAGGTTATTCTGTCACTGTTCTTGAACAGCATGACGCTCCGGGTGGGAAGATGCGGGCACTGCCATCTTCTGCAGGCCCAATTGATGCCGGGCCGACTGTTTTGACGATGCGGCCGGTGTTTGACGAGCTTTTCAAATCGATCGGTGAACCGTTGGACAAACATCTTATGCTGATACGCCAGAAAATACTGGCGCGGCATTGGTGGCCGGATGGATCAACGCTTGATCTATTTGATGATTATGAAACGTCCCAGCAGGCGATATACGAATTCGCAGGATTGACCAGTTTCAAAGAGTTTCAAAAGTTCTTCCAGAAAACCAAACGCTTGTTCGAAGCCTTGGACATTCCGATGATGCAGACGAGCGAACCATCACAATGGGATATGGCGAAGCTGATGATAAAGCGTCCCTCGCTCGCCAGAGATATTGCGCCGCTCCATACGATGGCAAGCAAACTGGCACAACAATTCTCAGATCCGAGGCTCGCACAACTATTTGGACGGTACGCCACATATGTGGGCGGATCACCTTATGGATCGCCAGCGCTTCTTTCCCTAATCTGGCAGGCCGAAGCAAAAGGTGTTTGGGGCATTCAGGGTGGCATGCACCTTCTGGCGCAAAAGCTGATGAATCTTGCCAAAGAACGCCACGCAGAATTTGTCTTCAATACCAAGGTCAAGCGGATATTGCTCCAAGACGGGCATGCGACAGGTGTTCTCTTGGAAAATGGAGAGCAAAGGATCGCCAATATCGTTGTCTTCAACGGAGATCCCAGAGCATTGGCGACAGGTGAGTTAGGGCCTGAATTCAAAGAAGTCGCAAAAGAATGCCTTGAGGATGAACGCAGTCTTTCTGCCCGCGTCTGGAGTTTTGAAGCACAGGCAAATGGGCCGGACCTGATCCGTCATAATGTTTTTTTTGCATCCAATCCAAAATCAGAATTCGATGATATCAAAGCTGGGCGCATGCCCAGTGAACCGACAATCTATGTGTGCGCCCAGGATCGCGGTCTAAATGCCGGCTACCCAGAAAGAGAACGCTTTGAAATTATACTCAACGCCCCGCCTGTATCGCGGGCACGTCCCGTCAAAGAGGAGTTCGAAACATGCCGGACGTTAACTATGAAAACGCTGGAACGTTTCGGACTGACCTTCACTCCTCAGCCCACAGAAATGGCCCTTACGACACCGAAGGATTTCGAAAAGATGTTTCCAGCCTCGGACGGATCGCTTTACGGGCAGAGCCCACATGGGCTGACAGCGGCCTTCCGTCGTCCAACAAGTCGCACGAAAATAATGGGGCTATACCTGACGGGCGGCGGAACACATCCGGGCGCGGGGGTTCCTATGGCAACACTCTCCGCACGGCACGCAGTCGAGGCGATCTTGAAGGACCGAATTTCAACATCGCCGTCCCCCCAAATGGCTACGCTTGGTGGTATGTCGATGGCATCAGTGACACAACAGAACGCGCAATTTCGATCATCGGATTCATAGGGTCCGTCTTTTCGCCTTGGTATCGGTGGTCAGGCCGTAAAAACCCCGAAAATCATGTCTGCATCAATGTGGCCACCTATGGGCCCGGCGGGCGTTTCACAATGACGGACCGCGGGCAAAGCGCGTTACGCCAGTCTCCATCGACGCTTCAGGTGGGCCCGTCTTCTATGCGATGGAATGGGGATCATTTGATCATCGACGTGAACGAAATTGGTTCTCCACCATTGATTTCGCGGGTTAAGGGTCAGATCATTGTCACTCCCTCTGCAGTTACAGACGTCGAATTGCCGCTGACCACCGACGGTGCGCATATCTGGCGCCCATTTGCCCCAACGTCACGCATCAGCGTGGATCTCAACAGCAAAGGCTGGCAATGGGAGGGACACGGGTATTTTGACGCCAATTTTGGCACCCGCGCCTTGGAAGAGGATTTTTCCTATTGGACATGGGGACGATACCCGACCCAAGGGGGAAGCACCTGTTTTTACGATGCCACGCGGTTAAACGGCAGCAAATTGGCGGCCGCCGTCCAATTTGATGAAAAGGGACATGCGAGCGAAATGCCCCTGCCCCCCAAGGCGCGCCTGAAACGCAGCCTATGGGCGGTTGCCCGCGAAACCCGCGCGGATGCGGGATATCAACCACGGCAGGTCAAAAATATGCTGGATGCCCCTTTTTACAGCCGCTCCGCAGTCAAAACGCAGCTTGACGGTGTTGAAACAGTGGGTGTCCACGAAGCGTTGGATCTGGTGCGTTTTCGCAACCCTCTCTTGAAACCCATGCTCGCAGTCAGAGTGCCGCGCCGCGCACGGTGGCGGTTCAGCTAAGTGCGGCTTCTTCAGGGTTTAAGCGCCATACTGCAAAATTCAATGCGCCAGCGACAGTGACCCAAATGAGGTAAGGCACAAACAAAATTCCTGCCAGCAGGTTCACAGCGAAAAAACTGACCATGGTGGCAGCAACCGCAATCCAGAGGGCGATCAGAATATAAAATCCAAGCTTTATCCTGCGCAAACCGAAAAAGACCGGCGTCCAAAGCGTATTGAGCGCAATTTGCAATGCCCAAAATGCAAGACCCATGCCTCCGTCAGGAGCGCTTGCAACAAGTGCCGCAGAATAGGACATACATAGATAAAGCGTTGTCCAAGCAACTGGAAACATCCAATCCGGTGGCGTCCAAGAAGGTTTGTTAAGACCCTTATACCACTCACCCGTCGGGAAAAGCCCACCTGTTGCGCCTGCTGCAAAACAAGCCGCCAAGAATATAAAGAACAGTAAGATCATTCTAGAAATCCCCTAATTCTGTCGCTTCCCATATTCAAGCGGTATGTTTTTGCGCGTCTGCATTGCGTAACTGTTCTATAGGATCAAAAAATTTATCGCTCCATTCCCGTTTTTCGGCCACCCCCTCTGTTGCCGCATCGACAAGGAATTCCACTTCGGGAAGGGGTTTTGCATAGATCACGGCGGATTGTGGCATCATCATTCCAGAAAACGACCGTAACATCGACAGACCTAGCCAACCAAATTTTTGAGCATTGGTGGTGCGCGCGCGTGTGGTGATGGTCTGATAGCTTTGATCCCGAATAACGCCCGCTATGCCAGCATAGATAAACCGCGCAGCAAAAATCCCTGGCCGGCACGTCACAGGCAAACGGGTGATCCCCGCCTCAGAGCGCAAATAAAGACGTTCACTTTCCACCACAAGGCGCCGCACCATTTGCCGTACCGCTTTGGTCGGCTTTGGATGTTTGAGGAAGTCCTCTTCAGAAATTCCCGCTTCTCTCAACCACTCTTGCGGAATGTACAGCCGGTTTTCCAATGCATCTTCCCCGATATCTCGCGCGATATTGGTTAATTGCATCGCGACACCAAGATCACAGGCCCGCGCAAGCGCATTACGATCCCTTACGCCCATTAGAACGCACATCATGACGCCCACGGCTGCCGCCACGCGCGCAGAATATGCAATGACACCAGATAGGGTTTCATATCTCCGCCCCTCTGCATCCCATTCGAGCCCTTCCAAGAGCGCTTGCGGTAGAGCTTTGGGCATGGCGGTGTCTTTTACCATCGAAGCAAAGGCGCGATCTACAGGCGTATCAAGCGGATTGCCGGCATAGGCCGCGTCCATCCGCGCCTGCAAGGCTTTCAAAGCAGGAAGTTTGTCTGCCTTAAGGTCAACTTCGTCATCTGCAAGACGGCAAAAGGCATAAAGCGCCAGCGCAGGATTGCGCACGCTTTTTGGCAGAGCTTTGGATGCGGCATGAAAAGATAGGGACCCATGGCGGATCGACTCTTCGCAATAGGCCATATCTTTGGGATCAATCATGGGCTCTGATCCAATCTGCAGCATCGGGAACCAGTTGGTTGAGCACTTCTGAAGACGTGACCACGCTTGGCACGCCGGCCCCCGGATGTGTGCCGGCACCGACAAGGTATAGGCCTTCGAATTCTTCGCTGATGTTATGGGGGCGAAACCAGGCAGATTGAAAAATCCGCGGCTCTAGCGAAAACCCAGCACCATAAGGGCTAAGGTATCGGGTCTTAAAGGTTTCAGGCGTGAAAATTTCTGAAGTTGACAGGTATTTTTCAAACCCCGGGATTGCCTGCTCTTCGAGCACACGGGCCAATTTCTGGCGGTAGGGTTCGATTTCTTTGGCCCAATCGACAGGTGTGTTGCCCACTAAATTGGGAACGGGTGAGAGGGCATAAAAGGTATCATCGCCATCTGGTGCGACACTTGGGTCTGTCACAGAGGGACGATGAAGGTAGATCGACATATCCTCTGCCAAATGGCGTTTCTGAAAAATATCCCTCAGCAATCCGCGATAGCGCGGTCCGTTGATAATTGTGTGATGGCCCACATCTTTCCACATCTCGGCGGTGCCTTTGGTACCGAAATACCAGACAAACAACCCCATCGACCAGCGCGCCTTTTTCATGCGCGGATCGCTCCAGCGTGTTTTCTGCCGCTTGCGCAGCAAATGGCCATAGGTGAACCCCGGATCCGCATTGGACACGACGAGATCCGCAGAAACGATATGCCCGCCTTTGGTTTTCACGCCGCGCACCTGCCGCCCGCTTGTGATGATTTCATCCACCTCTTCGCCCAGGCGCAGCGTGCCTCCCTGTTCTTCGATCACTTTGCCCATCGCATCGGCAAGCGCCTGAACACCGCCCATGGCATAATGCACCCCAAAGGCGCGTTCGAGATGAGACACAAGAATATACATCGACGTGACATTCACAGGATCCCCGCCGATAAAGAGCGGATGAAACGACAACGCCATACGCAGGCGAGGGTCGCGTACCCTTTTGGCCACATGGGCATAGACAGAGCGATCCGCGCGCAGCATTGCAAAACCGGGGAGTTCCTTGATCAGATCCCACAGTTTGTTCATCGGCTTTCGCCCCATGCCTTCAAAGCCAAACGCATACCGCGCCTCGCTATCTTTTAGAAATTTCTGATATCCATTGAAATCGGAGGGAAACAGCCGCCTGATTTCATTATCCATATCCTGTTCATCGGGCAGAAGGCGGAATTTTGTCCCGTCACGCCACCGGATTTCATAGAAAGGATCGCAGGGGCGCAAATCAACTTCTTTGTCAAAATCACGCCCACAATCACGCCAAAGCTGGCGAAAAACCTCTGGCACAGTGATAATTGTCGGCCCTAAATCAAAGCGATGTCCATCTTTGGAAATGGAAGAGCCCCGCCCCCCCAAACGATCAAGGCGATCAATGACGCTGACACGATAGCCTTTGGCCCCAAGACGCATTGCAGCACCAAGCCCACCAATACCCGCACCGATAACAACCGCATGCGCAGTACTTTGGTTTTTCGACAGTAAAGCGACTTTAGGATCAAGACGTGTCATTAATTATGTACAGTATAACTGTCTAGTTTGATTTACAACTCTTTCTTGATGTGCTTTGATACGGACAAAAGGCCACTCTACGTATGCAAGGGGACTGTTATTCAGGTTGTGACGATAAGTTTTTATCGCTTTGACACGCGTCTTGCGCGGCTTTGGGCCTTTGCCATGATGGGCTTTGCCCGAATGCACTTTGCGCGCCTGTCTTCCTTACAATTTTGGAAACTTTGCGGATCAGGTACAGGGGAAGGCTTTACCCCCCGTCCCAACACAGCCGTATACGCGATCTTATGCGTCTGGCCCGATCAGCCCACCGCGGAACAGACGTTGGGACATGCAGGGATTTTTGACCGCTATCAGAGGATGAGCGCCGAAAGCTGGACAATATACCTTGGCACCACTTCTGTACGAGGGAGGTGGTCTGGCACCGCTCCTTTTGAAGCCGAACACGCCTTTTCCGGCGGACCGATCGCCGCTCTTACACGGGCAACGATCAAACCCTCTATCCTGTTGAAATTCTGGGACCGCGTTCCTGCCATCAGCGATGTGATCGGAACAAATCCGGACGTAATGTTCAAAATCGGCATCGGTGAAGTGCCATTTTTTCACCAAATCACCTTTTCTATCTGGCCGGACACGAAAAGCATGGCTGCCTTTGCAAGACGAGATGGCCCGCATGCGCAGGCCATTCAGGCTGTGCGAGACGGTCTTTGGTTCAAAGAAGAACTTTATGCCCGTTTTAACGTCCTTGGAACACAGGGCAGCTGGAACGGGCACGACCCACTACAATTGGAACAAAACCATGCCTAACAATTTTCCCTTCTCTGCCATCGTGGGTCAGGATCAGATGAAGCAGGCGATGATCCTCACAGCGATTGACCCCACCATTGGCGGAGTGTTGGTTTTCGGAGATCGCGGCACCGGAAAATCCACGGCTGTGCGGGCATTGGCGGCCCTTTTGCCGGAAATTTCCGTGATTGACGGATGTCCCGTCAATTCCGAATTTTCCAGAGAGGTGCCAGACTGGGCCCAAAATGTATCGAAGACCAGCGTCATGCGCCAAACGCCAGTCGTTGACCTGCCGCTTGGCGTTTCAGAGGATCGGGTCACCGGCGCGCTGGATATTGAACGGGCCTTAACGAAAGGGGAAAAAGCCTTTCAGCCAGGGTTATTGGCACGTGCCAATCGGGGATATCTTTACATAGATGAAGTTAATTTGTTGGAAGATCATATTGTAGATCTTCTCTTGGATGTTGCGCAATCGGGTGAAAACCTTGTGGAACGCGAGGGGCTTTCCATCCGCCACGCCGCCAAATTTGTCCTCGTGGGATCGGGAAATCCCGAAGAAGGCGAATTGCGACCGCAATTATTGGACCGCTTTGGGCTTTCAGTCGAAGTGAGCTCCCCCGCGGACATAGAGCAGCGCGTCAGCGTCATTGAACGGCGCGATGCCTTTGAGCGCAATCCCAAGAAATTCATCCAAAAATGGGCACCGGAGGAAGCGAAGGTTCGAAACGCTATCCTCGCCGCGCGCGCCGCGCTTAAGTCCATCAAATCGCCGAAAAAAATTCTGCGTGATTGTGCAGAACTTTGTGTAAATCTGGGGGCGGACGGTCTGCGGGGGGAATTGACCTTGCTTCGTGCCAGCCGCGCTCTTGCCGCCTATGAAGGTAAACCCACAGTAGAAAACACGCATCTGCGCTCGATCGCACCATTGGCTTTGTCCCATCGCTTGCGCCGCGATCCTTTGGATGAGGCCGGATCAGGCGCGCGGGTTGAAAGAGCCGTTTCCGAAATCTTGGGATGACGCGAGGCGAGCATATATGGACGCAGGTCCAATTGGCGCTGCACCTGCTGGCCCTTGATCCGCAAGGGTTAAAGGGGGCGGTATTTCGCGTCCGCGCCGGCCCTGTCCGTGACAGACTTTTGTCCATGATCCGCATGATTGCGGGACCGACGACCAGACTCCATCCAAATATGACTGACGAACAATTCTACGGGGGTGTCGACGTTGTTGCCACTATTGCGAACGGGCGCCTCAGCATGACCACGGGCCTTTTGCAAAGATCCGGCTGGTTCGAACTGACGATGGCTGAACGTGTCCCGCTGCAGACTGCCGCGCGGCTCTGTCAGGCGATGGATCAAGGAACGATCAGCCCCTTTATCGCATTGGACGAAGGGGTTGACGGCGAAGCGGTTCCGCAATCGTTAAGAGAACGGCTTGCTTTTTACTTTGATCTCTCTGACCTGCATCACAGCGATACAGACTTGCAGATACCTGAAGGAGCCGCAGGGACAGAGCTTGCAAGTGCCTCGGTCAAGGATATGCGCACGTTATCGTTGCTGGCAGAGAGTTTTGGCATTTCTTCGATGCGGGCGCCCCTTCTGGCGCTCAATGTTGCAAAAGCAAACGCCATGGCCAATACCCGTGCATCTGTTGAGGCCGAAGACCTCGAAATCGGCGCAGAACTGGTGTTTCCAAGCCGCGCGACACAGATACCGCAAGCCTCTGACGGCGATGACCCACCTCCACCACCCCAAAACGATAACGCGGATGAGGACGAAGGTGATCCGTCCGGCACTGGTCTTGATCTACCAAATGAGATCTTGATTGACGCGGTCAAAGCGCTTTTGCCTGAAGATTTTCTTGAAACGCTGAAACTGCAAAAAAGTCGCGCAAAAACCGCGGGGATCGGATTTGGTACGCAGACAAAAAGCAAAACCCGCGGGCGACCAAAACCGCCGCGCAAAGGCAAGCTGGATGGACAGAACCGCATTGATGTTGTGGCTACACTCAGGGCTGCCGCGCCGTTTCAAACTATTCGGCGAGCACATTCAAAAACGGTCCGACCGGTCCTGATCTATCCCGACGATATACACGTCAAACGCTATGAAACCAGATCCGAAAGAGTGGTTATTTTTGCCGTCGACGCCTCTGGCTCTGCAGCTCTGGCGCGCCTGTCTGAGGCCAAAGGTGCCGTTGAACTGTTGCTCGCACAAGCCTATGCGCGCCGCGATCACGTCGCCCTGATTGGATTTAGAAATTCCCAAGCAGATCTTCTCCTTCCCCCGACCCGCTCACTTGTTCAAACCAAGAGGCGGCTCGCCGAATTGCCCGGCGGCGGGGGCACCCCTTTGGCCATGGGGATCAAGGCTGCAGGAGACTTAGCACAAAAATGCGCCTCTCAAGGTAAAACCCCTTTGGTCGTTGTCTTAACAGATGGCCGCGCGAACATCACCCTTGAGGGGACCCCAGATCGGACCAAAGCAATGGAGAATGCCCACCACATAGGTCGGTGGATTGCCTCTTCAGGGGTGCGCTCTGTCATGTTAGATGTCGGCAACAGACCAAACCAAGCACTTGAGCACGTCGCGCGCGATATGCAGGCGAGCTATTTCGCACTCCCAAGGGCCAATGCGCAGAGCATTTCCAAGACCATCGGGGCAGAGCTTGAAATCTGATGGACTGGGAGAGCCATAAGGCCGACTGGCCGAATGCGGATGCATCCTATTTCGCACCCTCAGGAAAACACAGCTGGCACATTCAAAAAAAGGGCAGCGGTGCAACTGTGCTGTTGTTGCATGGAACGGGTGCTTCCACCCACAGTTGGGATGGGCTGTTTCAGCGGTTGAGCTTGACTTGCAAAGTCATCGCCATTGACCTTCCCGGACATGGATTCACAAGGCTTGGCACAAAACAACGAAGCAGCCTGACCCATATGGCGGCAGACATCATGACACTTTGCCAAGACCAAAAGATCGTACCCAACTTTATCATTGGCCATTCTGCTGGCGCCGCCATTGCGTTGGAACTGTCAAAGTCGCTCCCGCTGAGCGGTGTGATCGGCCTAAACGCCGCACTCAGCAAATTTGGCGGCATCGCAAGCTGGGCCTTTCCGATGATAGCAAAATTTATCTCACTCAATCCATTTGTTCCAAGTTACCTTGCAGGGCTCGGACGCAATCCGACCAGAGTAGAAAAGCTTATGAAAGAGACAGGATCACGCCTAAACGATGTGCAACTTTCCCGCTACAAAGCGCTGTTTCGAGATCGCAACCATGTAGAAGGGGCTTTGTTGATGATGTCGCAATGGAATTTAGAACGGTTGCTGCTAAATTTGGACAATCTGGACACACCAACACTTTTAATGACTGGCGCAAAAGATGGTACGGTGCCGCCAACGGTATCGCGCGATATTGCTGTGAAATTGCCTGCCGCCCAAAGTCTGGACCTGCCTGATCTTGGGCATCTGGCTCATGAGGAAGCCCCTGAATTAATCTGTGATGAAATCATCCGGTTTATCAAGACACAACAAACCGGCACCTGACAAGACTGGGGTAAAGGGCGCAGGTACGATCTTTGTTCCGCAGGTGCAGGGGGGGTCGTTTAATCGCGACCAAGGATGCCCGGCAGGTTAAGGCCGTTTTCCCTTGCACAGGCTTGGGCATCTTCATATCCGGCGTCAGCGTGGCGCATGACCCCTGTGGCAGGATCGTTCCACAAAACGCGCCGAAGACGCCGTGCAGCATCCTCTGTACCATCTGCACAAATAACCATGCCTGCGTGCTGGCTAAAGCCCATGCCAACGCCGCCCCCATGATGCAGCGACACCCATGTAGCGCCAGAAGCTGTATTCAGCAGCGCATTTAACAGAGGCCAGTCAGATACTGCGTCGGACCCGTCCCTCATCGCTTCAGTTTCTCGGTTTGGAGAGGCGACAGAGCCACTATCCAAATGGTCCCGCCCAATCACAACAGGCGCTGACAATTCACCGGTACGCACCATTTCGTTGAAGGCTAGCCCCAATTTATCGCGTACCCCAAGCCCAACCCAACAAATCCTTGCAGGCAAACCCTGAAACGATATCCGTGCCCGTGCCATATCAAGCCAGTTGTGCAGATGCGTGTCATGGGGCAAAAGTTCCTTTACCTTTTGATCGGTCTTATAAATATCCTCGGGATCCCCCGAAAGTGCCGCCCAGCGAAACGGTCCGATGCCGCGGCAGAATAAGGGACGGATATAGGCTGGAACAAAGCCCGGAAAATCAAATGCATTTTCAAGACCTTCGTCCAGCGCCACTTGGCGGATGTTATTTCCATAATCAAGGGTTGGTACCCCCATATTCCAGAAATCCACCATAGCGGCCACATGCGTTTTCATAGAGGCGCGCGCAGCTTTTTCCACGGCTTTTGGATCGCTTTGACGCTTTTCGCGCCATTCCGCCAATCCCCACCCAAGAGGCAGATATCCGTTTAACGGATCATGTGCGCTTGTCTGATCAGTGACAATATCGGGTCTCACACCACGGCGGACGAGTTCAGGGAAAATCTCTGCCGCATTGCCAAGAAGGCCGACAGATTTTGCCTCACCTCTTTTGGTCCAGTCCTCAATCATCGCCAAAGCGTCATCAAGGGTATCAGCGCGCTCATCAAGATATTTGGTGCGCAGACGAAAATCGATACTATCGGGATTACATTCCACTGCAAGACAACAGGCCCCCGCCATAACAGCAGCAAGCGGCTGCGCCCCCCCCATACCACCAAGGCCACCCGTCAAAATCCAGCGCCCTTTGAGGTTGCCATCGTAATGCTGACGTCCCGCCTCCACAAAGGTTTCATAGGTGCCCTGCACAATGCCTTGTGTTCCAATATAAATCCAGGACCCGGCCGTCATCTGACCATACATGGCCAGCCCCTTTTTATCGAGTTCGTTAAAATGGTCCCATGTGGCCCAATGGGGCACCAAATTGGAATTGGCAATCAGTACGCGCGGGGCGTCTTTGTGAGTTTCAAACACGCCCACCGGTTTTCCAGATTGCACCAGAAGAGTTTGGGTCTCCTCGAGCGTTTTGAGGCTGTCAACGATCGCATCAAAATCCTGCCAGCTGCGCGCCGCGCGTCCAATGCCGCCATAGACCACCAATTCATGGGGGTTTTCCGCCACGCCGGGATGAAGATTGTTCATCAGCATCCGCATTGGCGCCTCTGTCATCCAGCTTTTGGCAGTCAGTTTGCTGCCCGTCGGGGGGTAAATATCGCGGGTATTTTTCCGATCAACCATATCAATCTCCTTTCATAAACGGGGATTTTGGGCGTGTCATTGGCCAAACCTCGTCCTGTCGTCTTTGCGGATCACCTGCATCCGATCTAATCCAATTCGGGGATAGGGATTGAGACAAGCCTTAAGCACGCACCGGATCCCACGAACTCCGAGGCACGCTCAATGTCTTTGGCAAGATAGCGGTCTTCTCGCAGTGGCGGAATATCTTTGCGCAAGGCGTCAATACAGGCTTGCAAAGGCAGGCTGGTCTTTAGAGGCGCTCTAAATTCTACACCCTGCGCCGCGCAAAGGAGTTCAATCGCAATAATCTTTTTAAGGTTCTGGGACATCCTGAGCAGGCGAAATGCCCCATGAGCGGCCATGGATACGTGGTCTTCTTGATTGGCAGAGGTGGGCGTACTGTCCGTAACGCAAGGGTTTGCCAGATGTTTGTTTTCACTCATCAGCGCTGCAGTGGTCACTTCGGCAATCATGAATCCCGAATTTAAGCCCGGCTGAGGAGTTAGAAAAGGAGGCAGGTCAAAGGAAAGTGTTGGGTCCACCATCAAAGCAACACGCCGTTGCGCGATCGAACCAATTTCAGACAAAGCAAGCGCGATCATGTCCGCTGCAAAGCCAACGGGCTCTGCATGAAAATTTCCGCCAGACACGATCCGTCCCTCATCTATCAGAACGAGCGGATTGTCGGTTGCGGCGTTGGCCTCAATACAAAGCGTATGGGCAGCCTGCCGCAAGATATCCATCGCGGCCCCCGTGACTTGCGGTTGGCAGCGGATGCAATAGGGATCCTGCACGCGGCTGTCCCCGTCGCGGTGGCTTTCACGGATCTCAGACCCGTTCAGGATCGCACGCATCAAGGCCGCCACCTCGATTTGGCCTCTGTGACCTCTGAGTGCATGAATTTCAGGATGCAGCGGCGCGGTTGATCCCATGATCGCATCTGTCGACATCGCTGAAATTATCAGGGCTGATTGCGCAAGCTTCCATGCTTCGAACAAACCGGCCAGCGCAAATGCTGTTGAAAACTGGGTCCCGTTGATGAGAGCCAATCCCTCTTTGGGGCCAAGCGTCACGGGGCGCAGACCTGCCTTCAGCAGCGCCTTTCCCCCTTGAAGTGTTTCGCCCTGAAAATCGGCCTCTCCCTCCCCGATCAGCACTGCACTCATATGTGCAAGAGGTGCAAGATCGCCTGAGGCCCCGACGGACCCCTGTGCTGGAATCACAGGTGTGACCCCTTTGATCAACATGTTCTGCATCAAATCAATGACGTCCCAGCGCACACCCGACGCCCCGCGCCCGAGCGAGAGAAGCTTCAGCGCAATAATCAGACGCACCATCGAATTTGAAATCCGTTCACCAACGCCGCAGCAATGGGACAGGATTAGATTACGCTGTAAGGTGGCCGTTTGCGCAGACGCAATTTTGAGGCTCGCGAGCTTGCCAAATCCTGTGTTCACCCCATAAACCGGCTGTTCGCCTTCTGCGGCCTTGGCAATTTGCGCGGCTGCGGCCTCAACCCTTGGACGGCAGGTTTCAAGGAGCGTCACTGAGACCCCGTCACGATAAATCGTAAAGAGGTCTTTTAAAGTGACTTGACCGGGGTTGAGCTTTAGGATGGTCATCCATCCCCCCCCCAAATGCGTTTATAAAGCGGGTTAAACCCGATGCGATATGCCAATTCCGCGGGATCTTTCACATTCCAGACAGCCAAATCGGCACGGTATCCTTCGGTAATCACACCCCTGTCGCCAAGTCCTAACGCCTTTGCAGCATTGCGCGTGACACCAGAGAGCGCTTCTTCGGGAGTGAGACGAAACAATGTACAGGCCATATTCATCGTCAAAAGAAGCGACGTCATGGGCGAAGAGCCGGGATTTGCATCACTCGAAAGCGCCATTGGAACATTATATTTTCTAAACAAATCGACTGGCGGCATCTGCGTTTCGCGCAGCGTGTAATAGGCCCCAGGCAAAAGAACGGCGACCATGCCTGCCCCTGACATGGCAAGAACACCGCTTTCATCAAGATATTCCAGATGATCCGCCGAGAGCGCCCCATACCGGGCCGCGAATTTCGCCCCCCCGAGGTTTGAAAGCTGCTCTGCATGAAGTTTCATAGGGATATTCAAACTTTGCGCCAGCTCAAAAAGTGGAACGAGTTCCTCGGCCTGAAATGCAATACCTTCGCAAAAGGCATCCACCCCGTCCACCAAACCTTCTGCAACAGCCGCGCGCAGCGTTGGCAAACATACGTCGGACATATACTCTGTAGCACGGCCTTTGTATTCTGCCGGTATGGCATGGGCCCCAAGAAAGCTTGTCACCACTTCCACCTGACGCACTTTGGAGATACGGCGCGCGACGCGGAGCATCTTTAATTCTGTATCGCGGTCAAGCCCGTAACCTGATTTGATTTCAATCGTGCTGACCCCTTCTGCAATCAAAGCGTCAACCCGTGGGAGTGCCTCGTTCAATAGCGCGTCTTCACTGGACAGGCGTGTGGCAGAAACGGTTGAGATAATCCCGCCCCCGGCCTTTGCTATGGCCTCGTAACTTTCTCCATTGAGGCGCATTTCAAACTCTTTTGCGCGGTTGCCGCCATGCACGATATGTGTGTGACAATCAATGAAGGCAGGCGTCACAAGTCGCCCTTCAAGGTCTGTTGCAGGACGTTGCGCAAATGGCTCTGGCAGGGCGTCCTGACGACCCACCCAAACAATCCGCCCTTCCTCCAACACAAGCGCGCCGTCTTCCAAAAGCCCATATCCGCTTTGCTGATCAAGCATCCGTGCGATGCGGCAGTTTCGCAAGACCCTCTGGCTCACCCTGTTTGCCCTAACCATTTTCACATTGTTGCAATTCAAATTGTATGTATTTATAGATATTATGTCTATACATAATAAGGTATCAACATGCAGATATTTGCTGATACGGCGCGGTTGCCCACCGGATGGGCAAAGGATGTGAGGATCACGGTTGAGACGGGGATCATCCGTGCAGTCCAGCCTCAATCAGCACCGGTTGCAGGCGATCTGCGCGTCGATACGCTTCTGCCGGCGCTGCCAAATTTGCATAGCCACAGCTTTCAGCGCGCCATGGCAGGCATGAGCGAATATCGCGCCAAAGACCGTGAAAGTTTCTGGACGTGGCGGGAGCTGATGTATCGGTTCCTTGATCAGCTCCGTCCGCAGGATATTCAGGCCATTGCTGCAATGACCTTTATGGAAATGCAGAAAGCAGGCTACGCGTCGGTCGGCGAATTCCATTATCTGCATCATCGAGCGGGGGGTCGCCCCTATGATGATATCGCGGAATTATCAGTGCAGATCATAGAGGCTGCAGCAGAGACTGGAATTGGGATCACACATTTGCCGGTACTTTATACCTACGGAGGCGTTGAGCAAGCACCGCTGTCAGGTGGACAGCTTCGTTTTGGCAATACGCTGGAGCGTTATCACCGTCTTAACGAAGCCTGTGCGCATCACCTCACCATTTTGCCTTCAGATGCCCAGCTTGGCGTTGCGGCCCATTCCCTACGCGCCGTCTCGCCAGAGGACCTTGGCGCATTGGTAGGCGATGATGCCAAAACCCCCCTTCATATTCATATTTCAGAGCAAACAAAAGAAGTGGAAGATATCACAAGCGCCTATGGTTCGCGCCCCGTAGAGTGGTTGTTAAACCACTATGAGGTCAGCGCGCGTTGGTGCCTGATCCACGCGACCCATATGACAGTTTCAGAAACCCGCGCCCTTGCGCAGACCGGAGCAACCGTCGGCCTTTGCCCGATTACCGAGGCCAATCTTGGCGATGGAATATTCAATGGTTCTGCGTTTGTTGCTGCGGGTGGACATTATGGAGTTGGCTCTGATTCAAACATAAATATTTCGCTGACCGAAGAATTACGGACCCTTGAATATTCTCAGCGCCTTAGCCAAAGGGAACGCAATGTGATGACAAAGGGGGCCGGATCCACCGGAGAGGCACTTTATCTCAGCGCTGCAAAAGGGGGTGCGCGGGCCTTGGGGCGTGCATGCGGCGCCATTGCGGTCGGGCAGCTTGCGGATTTGGTTGCGATTGATCGCAATGATCCTGCGCTTTTCGCGCTCTCTGACGAACAACTGCTCGACGGATTGGTCTTTGCCGCCAAAGATCAGGTTGTCAGCGATCTATGGAGCGCAGGGCGGCATATGGTACGCGAAGGCCGCCATATCAATGGACCTCAAATCACCGCACGATATCGGCAGTGTGTTCATGACCTTAAGGATCGCCTGAGATGAGCGCGATCCAAAAAACGTCCTATGTTGACGTCAAAAATGCGATCCTGAAACGCATTCATGATACAGTCTGGGCGCCGGGATCTTTGATGCCGGGCGAGGTTGCCCTGTCAGAGGAATTCGGGTGCGCCCGCGCAACCGTGAACCGCGCCCTACGCGAATTGGCCAGCGACGGCGTCATTGAACGCAAACGCAAGGCCGGAACACGGATAAAATCCTCACCAACCCGCCAAGCTAAATTTGTCATTCCGCGCATTCGGGAGGAAATCGAAGCAACAGGTTTTGACTATCGTTACGCCCTGATTGAGCGCACCGAAGAAACACCCCCCGATTGGATGCGTGCGCGGATGGGAAGGAAAGGAGGAGATGACGTTCTTCATCTGCGATGTATGCACTATGCGGGCAGCCGCGCGTTTCAATACGAGGACCGCTGGATCAACCTTGCATCTGTTCCAAAGGCCCGCGTTCAGGCATTTGAAGACATCAACCCGAACGAATGGCTGATCCGTGAGGTCCCCTTCTCTGATGCAGAAGTGATATTTTCGACGGTCAATGCGGATCAGATGTTGTCAGAGATGCTTAATGTGCCTTTGGGTGCCGCACTTTTTACACTGGAGCGAATCACATGGTTTAAAGCCATGCCATTGACATATGCCAAACTTTATTTCCACGCCGGATATCAAATGACAACGCGACTCTAAAGCTACGTTGGACGGTTCGCAAAAATGTCATTGCATGGAAACTTTGCACCAAAAAGTGACAGGTAAATGCGCTCCCGCGCGCATTAGAATAGATGCCGCAAAGGTCTGCTTTTGCTCTCTGTTGCCTGCAATGATTCTTCTTCGGGGAATATGTGATCTTTTGATGTAACGCCGCAACATTGCCTTTTTGAACATTCCGTCGCGTTTGAGGCAGCATCTCTGGACGACCCGCGCCATAT
Organism: Alphaproteobacteria bacterium casp-alpha6; assembly: GCA_001510135.1. Lineage (GTDB taxonomy): Bacteria > Pseudomonadota > Alphaproteobacteria > Rhodobacterales > Rhodobacteraceae > LFER01. Next base: position 78,376 of record LFER01000002.1, on the reverse strand, counting down.
GAAACGGAGTGGGTCAAAGCTGAAACCTTCCGGTCTTGATAAAGCGGACGCCCTCAACAGTTTTCACAAGATTTAGGAGCACCAAACGTTTTCTGAACGGAAAGCAACCATGGACCTCCGAATGCAGTCTGCATGGCTTGGTGTTTGCGGCACGTTCATCCATCAATCGGAGACATGTTGATTCGTTTAAAAGCCTGTTTTAAGATCACTTTTCTATACGTTCGCGCACGATACCCGCAATTTTTTGCCGTTTCGTTAAAGTAAAACTCTGAATTGGCCTTGTTATTTGACCTTTTTTTGGTTTGTAACATAGTACGCTCTGGACTAGATTCCGAATGTCTATGAGGGACACGGGGAAACATTGATGAAGAAACTTCTGATCTTATCTTTGCTGGCGTTGCAATGCGCGGGCGCAAGCATGGTGTATGGGCAGAGCGATACAATCGTCACCAAACAATATCCCGATGGCGGAATGTACGAGGGAACGTTTCGCGATGGATTACAGCATGGCAAAGGCACCTATCGTCTCCCTAATGGATATGAATATGTCGGTGACTGGGTCGATGGGGAAATCAAAGGCCAGGGGATAGCGACTTTTCCCAACGGATCCGTTTATGAAGGTAATTTTGAAAAAGGAAAACCCGAAGGTAACGGCAAAATCACTTTTGCGGATGGCGGGACTTATGAGGGCTCTTGGTTAGACGGAGAAATTTCCGGCCAAGGTGTTGCAAATTATGCAAATGGTGCGCGGTATGAAGGCGGGTTTGAAGAGGCCGCCCATCATGGCAGGGGCATCATGAGCAATGCGGACGGATATATATACGACGGTGATTGGGTAAAGGGAAAAAAACAAGGATTAGCAAAGGTCACATACCCGGATGGCGCAATTTATGAAGGCGATATTGTCGATGGAAAGCGTCAAGGCACGGGAAAATTGTTGATGCCAGACGGCATTGTCTTTGAAGGATCATGGAGCGACGGCCAAATTAACGGCATGGGCAAGCTTATCCAGCCTAATGGGGATACCTATGAGGGAATGCTGGTTAATGGGAGCCGGCAAGGAGAGGGGCGTGTCGTCTATGCCAACGGCGACGTCTATGATGGAAACTTCGAAAAAGATCAGCGTCAGGGTCAGGGCACCTTTTCTGGACAGGATGGATATAGCTACATCGGCAACTGGTCCGGCGGACAAATGGAGGGCGCTGGTGAAGTCGTATATCCTGACGGTTCAACCTATATTGGCAATTTCACTGCCGGAATTCAGAGCGGCAAGGGAAAAATAACATATCCGGACGGATCCAGTTATGATGGCGATTGGGTCAACGGCCTGATCGAGGGAGAGGGCGTAGCAACCTATCCAAACGGCATCACTTATAAAGGCGGTTTCAAAAACGCGCGTAACCATGGTTTTGGTGTGATGACCTATAGTGACGGTTACACTTATGAAGGTGACTGGGTTGACGGTATGCGCCACGGTAAGGGCAAAGCGACCTTTGCAGATGGCATGGTCTATGAAGGTGAATATGAGAACAGCCAGCGCCACGGGACCGGCAAAATCACCCTTGCTGACGGGTTCAGTTATGAGGGAACATGGGAAAACGGTGAGATTAACGGGTTTGGAAAAGCGACCTATTCCAACGGAGACGTTTACGAGGGCAATTTCGTAAATGGCAAACGTCAGGGCGAAGGTACCATCACTTTCGCCAGTGGCGAAGAAGAGACAGGAAAGTGGAAAAACGGCAATTTGGTCTCCTCAGAAAACGATGGTGTGGTGAAAGAAAATTAAGCTCCACAGCTCAGCATTTCTTAGGCCTTTAACCTTTACGTCAACATCTGCTCCCTCCATACGAAATCCGAGAGCCGGCTATGCGAGACAAGGCTTTGAAGGATTTTGGCCCTAGCAAGGCTGAATAATTCAAACGTTCGCGCGGTCCTAAATGATAACGGGTCATGCCAATAATGGGGGAAAAGAAGAGCTTATCTTCCTCTCACGCGCCTGTAATTTGTTTCGAACAAACGGGAATTAGGACCTTGATAGGCCCATATCGTATCTCCTTTAATTAATGAACTGGAACCACAGTCAAACAGTCAACAAATTACATCTGCCCTAAAAGCCCACTAACCATTTATCCGCTTATCCACGGTGGCAATCTGATCAATTTTCACATTCCATTTTCGCAGGAAAGTAAAATATATTCACGCCAATGGATTTTGCGCATTTTCTAAAAGGGAGGAAAACATGCAACCTTATGAGGAACTTAAAAAGGCCTATACCATCCAAGTGACGGAAAATCAGGCCTTTGTTCAGGAAAATTTTAACATAGCATCAAAGCTCGTGAGCAATTTGATCGCGTTTTTGGATTTGCCATCAACTCCAAAAACCCCAGACACGCCGCCCATTTTACAATTTTTACGCCCCAAGCTCGAAGGCGGCTTTGCGCCCGTGGCACAGCTGGAAGAAGCCGTACTCAGCTTCCCCGAGGGGAAATTCCAGTTTGGTCTCGGTCTTCTTCTAGAAACAGACGGAGAGGTACAAAGCAAACAGGTCGCAACATTTACCTATAACTGCGACCGTACAGGCGATCAGATCACAGTTTTTGTGCTGGGTAAGGCATTTGATTTGCCATTCACCTCCTCAGATACTTTGGAGGTTGGCGAAATTTCTGAATTTGTGTTCAAAGAACTTCTCGAAGGCCTGAACTGGCGTATCAGTGATGAGATTGAAAAAACCCGTGTCGGGTTTGACGTGACCCCAGTGGACGAAGATATCGCCTGACACCTCATCAATAACGTAACGACCCTCTTGCAAAAGACGGCCCACACCGCATTGACGCCACGCGGCTCTCTCCCTAGGGTTGGGCCAAAGTATTAGGGAGCACCATTAAAATAATGCACATTAACGACGTCGTTTCGATTGAAACTTTGGACAATATTGCGCTTATCTGTCTGAATAATCCACCCGTGAATGCCGCCTCACAGGCACTGCGTGCCGGTCTCCAACAGGCAGTGGCACAGGCAAACGCAGATACAGCGATTGATGTGATGGCCATCTATGCCGCAGGACGAACCTTTGTCGCCGGTGCGGACATTAAAGAGTTTGGGAAGCCCCCCCTTGATCCGATGCTACCAGATCTTATCAATGAGATCGAAGGCAGCGCGAAACCCGTCATCGCAGTGCTGCATGGTACAGCCCTTGGCGGGGGATTGGAAATTGCGCTTGGGGCACATTTGCGTGTTGGATTGCAGGGACTTAAAGTGGGCCTCCCTGAAATTCACCTGGGCTTGCTTCCCGGTGCAGGCGGTACACAGCGTACACCGCGATTGATCGGCATTCCTGCCGCACTGGAAATGATTTTATCCGGTCGTCATGTCGGTGCAGCTGAAGCTTTGGAGCTTGGCCTCATTGACCGTCTTTCAGACGCACCACCAAGAGAAGCAGCAATTACTGCGGCAAAGGATGTCCTATCCGGCGCCCTTAGCCCACGGCGGACAGACGAAATTCAGGTCAAACCCAATCATGCCCATCTTGACGAGATGGAAGCAAAGCTCATGACCACCCATGCGCATCTTGTCTCACCCCACAAATGTGTGGAAGCGGTGCGTGCGTCCTCTCTTCCAATGAAAGAGGGATTAAAAGTCGAACGTCAGGCATTTTTTGATTGCATGAACACGCCGCAAAGGGCGGGTCTTATTCATGCGTTTTTCGGGGAACGCGCAGTAAGCAATGTGCCTGAGGCCAAACTCTCGCCGCGCGACTTTGCCCAAGTAGGCGTCATAGGCGGAGGCACCATGGGCTCTGGGATCGCGACCGCCTGCCTTTTGGCAGGGCTTCAAGTGGTGCTTGTGGAAACGACGCAAGAGGCGCTCGACAGGGGGATATCAACGATCCAAAAAAACCTTGATGGTGCGTTAAAGAGGGGCAAATTGGCCCAAGATAAATTCGACGCCACTAAAAATGCGCTTAGCGGCGCATTAAAACTGGGCGCGCTTGATCAGGTTGATCTGGTGATTGAAGCCGTCTTTGAAAATATGGATGTCAAAAAGGACATTTTTGGACAGTTGGACAAAATTTGTAAAACGGGCGCCATTCTTGCCAGCAACACATCCTACCTTGATCTTGATGAAATCGCTGCCGCCACATCACGTCCTCAAGATGTCATAGGACTGCATTTCTTTTCGCCTGCCCATGTTATGCGGTTGTTGGAAATCGTTGTGGGGGCCAAGACCGATGACAGCGTGACAGCCACTGGGTTTGCGCTCGCCAAGCGTCTGAGAAAAGTTGGGGTAAAATCCGGAGTCTGTGATGGCTTCATAGGGAACAGGATCCTTGCCCATTATCGCAAAACTGCCGCCTACCTTGTTCTGGACGGAGCGACCCCTCAAGAAGTGGATCGGGCGCTCGAAGGGTTTGGGTTCGCCATGGGCCCCCATAAGGTGGGTGATCTTGCGGGACTTGATATCGACTGGATGACACGACAACGCAAAGCGCCTACACGCCCAGAAGAAGAACGTTATTCCGGGGAGGTTGCGGACCGGATTTGTGAAAAAGGCTGGTTCGGACGCAAAACGGGAAAAGGGTACTATCTTTATGACAGTGCAACTCTGGTCCCCAATCCTGAAGTTGAAACGATCATCACAGAGGAACGGCAAAAGGCAGGCATCACCCCAAAACCTGTTGCGGCCACCGATATCGTGGACCGTTATATGACAGCAATGATCAGCGAAGCCGTATGCGTGTTGGAAGATAACATCGCTGCGAGACCGCTTGATATCGATATGGTGCTGCTATTCGGTTATGGTTTTCCCCGCCATCGAGGCGGTCCCATGCATTATGCGGACACAATTGGCGCCAAAGCGCTGATTGAGCGGATCGAAACATATGCCAAGGAAGACAGTTACTATTGGAAAGTTCCCGCACTCTTGCGACAAATGGCACAAGAGGGAACAACATTTGCAGATATGAACAAATAGGATGACCGATGGACCTTAACTACACGGAAGAAGAACGGGCGTTTCAAAGTGAGGTACGCCAATTCCTGGCGGATTATCTGCCCAAGAACATTGCAGCGGCTGTGCGGGCCCACGACGGTTTAACCAAAGAGATGATGGATGAGTGGCACGCCATTTTGAACAAAAAAGGCTGGCTTGCCACCGTCTGGCCCAAAGACTTCGGCGGTCCGGGTTGGAGCCCCGTTCAGAAACATATTTTTGAGGAAGAATGTTGTCGCGCGAATGCGCCCCGTATCGTTCCCTTTGGTGTCAACATGCTTGGCCCCGTGTTGCAGAAGTTTGGAACAAAGGAACAACAAGACACCGTTCTGCCCCGCATCTTATCGGGAGAAGATTGGTGGTGTCAGGGATATTCTGAACCCGGTGCAGGATCTGACCTTGCCTCGCTCAAAACCCGCGCAGTGCGGGAGGGCGATGACTATGTCATAAACGGACAGAAAACTTGGACAACCCTTGGTCAGCACGCAAATAAAATCTTCTGTCTTGTGCGCACCAGTACAGAAGGCAAACCCCAAGAAGGCATTAGTTTCCTTTTGGTCGACCTGGACACACCCGGCATCGAAATGCGCCCCATTCGGTTGATCGAAGGGGGACATGAGGTAAATGAAGTGTTTTTCACAGATGTGCGCGTGCCGTCAAAAAACCTTGTGGGTGAGGAAAACAAAGGCTGGACCATCGCTAAATATCTGCTGAGCCACGAACGCACCGGCATCGCGGGTGTCGGATTTTCAATGCAAGCGCTGGAAGAGGTCAAAGCCATCGCCGCGACGATCAAACGCGGTGCAAAGCGGTTGATCGACGAACCACTTTTTGCCGCACGTCTGGCAAAGGTGGAAATTGATCTTGAGGCAATGAAAATCACCAATTTACGGATGCTGTTTCGCGCTCAGGAACAGGGCGCACCGGGACCGGAAACCTCTATTCTTAAAATCAAAGGGTCGGTCATAAATCAGGAATTGCAAGACCTCGCCCGCCGCGCGCTTGGCCCATTAGCAGCCCCTTTCCCGGGGCATGTGAGCGAAGGGAACCTTCTTTTTGGCCCCCCCGACACAGCCTTTAACGCAGCGCGCTATTTCAATAACCGCAAAACCTCCATCTTTGGCGGATCCAATGAAATTCAGCGCAATATTCTTACCAAAACGGTGCTGGAGCTCTGATAGATGGATTTTAACCTTACCGAAGACCGCCGCATGTTGTCTGATACGCTTGGCCGGTATCTGAATGATCAATATAGCCTCGAGCATCGAAATTCCGTTGCTTATGACACACCTTTTTATGATCCAGCCAAGTGGCAAGAGCTTGCAGAGCTTGGCGTTTTTGCCGCCCTTGCCCACGAAGAGGCCGGCGGATTTGGCGGCGCGGGCGGAGATATCTCAATAGTATTTGAGGCTATGGGCAAAACGCTAGTCTGTGAGCCCGTCTTGGCCTTATTGATGGCCAGTCGGTTGCTGTCGGCGGCAGGCAAAGATCAAAGCAGCCTGTTGGACGGATCGACCAAATACGGGGTTGCGCTGTCGGAACCTGACGCACCCTATGACCTTACGGATATAGCGGCAAGCGCGGATGCATCCCATAAATTGACCGGTCGCAAATCCGCTGTTTATGGCGCTCATGTCGCCGATCGTATCCTCGTAGCAGCGCGCAGAGAGGGACAATTAAACCTCTATGAGGTCGCGGCAACGGATGTAGAGATCATTTCCTACGGCATGATTGACGGGGGTGGTGCTGGCGAAGTCTTGCTGGAAAACACCCATGCAGAGCTGATTTTGGAAAACGCGTGCGCGGCGGTTCAGGATGCTACGGACGCAGGCGTGGTTGCGCTTTGTTCAGAAGCGGTCGGCGCGATGGAAATCGCCTATGACATGACGGTGGACTACCTCAAACAGCGCAAGCAATTTGGCCGTACCATTGGCAGTTTCCAAGCGCTTCAACACCGCGCAGTAGATATGCTCACGGAAATCGAACAGGCAAGATCGCTGACGATCAAGGCTGCCGCAGAACTTGGCGGTGCCGAGGCAAGCCGCTATGCGTCAATGGCCAAAAATATGATCGGGCGCGCAGGGCGTCAAATCGCAGAGGAAGCCATCCAAATGCATGGCGGAATTGCGATGACATGGGAATATGGCGTGTCCCATTACGCCAAGCGCATCATCATGATTGACCACCAACTTGGGGACACCGATTACCATTTGGCCCGCATCATGGCAGACCTCAACACCGCCTAAATGTGAGATGTTTAAAAATAAAGTGAGCGGCGCAGGTTAAGCTACCGCTCATTTATCATTTGAACTCAATGTTTCTTTGCCCCGTTTTCAGGTCTAAAGCACATAGCGGCTCAGATCCGTGTTACGGGTCAGATCACCAAGGTTGTCTTCAACATATTGCGCGTTCACCTCTACGCTTTGTCCGGATTTGTCAGGGGCGACAAAGGACAGTTCTTCGAAAATCCGCTCCATCACGGTGTAAAGACGGCGCGCGCCAATATTTTCAACAGATTGGTTTACCTCTGCGGCAATTTTAGCAATGGCTGAAATGCCGTCATCGCTAAAGGTCACATCCACACCTTCTGTTTCCATCAATGCACGATATTGAAGGGTCAAGGCATTGTCCGTTTCAGTCAGGATGCGCACAAAATCTCCCTCATTGAGGGCGCGCAGTTCCACGCGAATGGGCAAACGCCCCTGCAATTCCGGCAAAAGATCAGAAGGTTTCGCGACATGAAACGCGCCAGAGGCAATAAAGAGAATATGGTCTGTTTTTATGGGGCCATATTTTGTGCTCACGGTGGTCCCCTCAATCAGAGGTAACAAATCACGCTGCACACCTTCGCGGCTCACATCTGCACCTCGGGCATCGGAACGGGCGCAGACCTTGTCAATTTCATCCAAGAAAACAATGCCGTTTTCCTCAACCGCGCTCATTGCTCTGCGGGTCACCGCTTCGTCATCCAAAAGCTTATCAGCTTCTTCCTCCATCAATACGTCATGACTTTGGGAAACGGTCATTTTACGTTTTGTGGTTCGCTGACCCAAGGCTTTGCCAAATATATCCCCGAGGTTCATCATCCCCATCTGGCTTCCAGGCTGACCGGGGATATCAAACATCGGCATTGGATTGCTTGTGTCTGCGACCTCAAGTTCAATTTCGGTGTCATCCAATTCCCCAGAACGGAGCTTTTTGCGGAACAATTCCCGTGTCGCCTCACGCGCATCGCTGCCGGCGATGGCTTCTATGACGCGGTCTTCCGCGGCACGCGCTGCTTTGGCTTTCACATCTTCGCGCATTTGATCGCGAGTCATAGCAATGGCACTGTCGACAAGGTCACGCACAATCTGTTCAACGTCTCGTCCGACATATCCGACTTCGGTAAATTTTGTCGCCTCGACCTTTATGAAAGGTGCCTTGGCCAATTTCGCCAGACGTCGGCTGATTTCAGTTTTACCAACGCCCGTTGGCCCGATCATAAGGATATTTTTAGGATAAACCTCTTCCCTCAGACTGTCGTCGAGTTGCTTTCTGCGCCAGCGAGACCTCAGAGCCACCGCAACCGCGCGCTTGGCATCTTTTTGACCAATGATAAAGCGGTCCAATTCAGACACGATTTCGCGGGGGGTCAGATCAGTCATATTTACCTCATGGGACGTTTCACCGCGCGTTTAGCGCCGCAACAGAGTTTCTTAAACCCAAAATACCAATTTAGGGTGAAATTTCTTCGACGGTCAGCTTGCCGTTTGTGTAAACACAAATATCAGCTGCAATTGCCATCGCATCGCGCGCAATGGTTTCCGCGTCTTTATCAGTTTCCATCATACCACGCGCGGCCGCCAAAGCATAATTCCCACCAGAACCAATCGCAGCGACATCATGTTCCGGCTCCAAGACATCCCCAGCACCAGTGATGACCATAAGATGGGTTCCGTCCGTAACAATCAGCATTGCTTCGAGTTTTTGGAGATATTTGTCTGTGCGCCAATCTTTAGCCAATTCAACCGCCGCGCGGGGCAGTTGGCCCGGTGTCGCTTCGAGTTTTGCTTCCAAGCGCTCAAGAAGGGTAAAGGCATCCGCCGTTGACCCTGCAAAGCCTGCGACAACGTCAAAGCCGCCAGGGGATAACCGGCGCACTTTGCGCGCTGTTCCCTTGATAACCGTCTGCCCAAGGGATACTTGACCATCCCCTGCGATGACAACTTTACCGTCTTTTTTTACCCCGATAATTGTCGTTCCGTGCCAACCGGGGAACTGGTCTTTGCTCATAGATTGATCCGTTTGTTTGGAATACCGATGACGTCGCAGAAAGAATGGCGCATAAAATCAAGATTTTTTGATCATGCGGCCATTCTCTATAAGCCTAGATTGAGGATTCAATCCAACTTTGAAGCGCTGCCTTTGGAGCCGCACCCGCACGGTTTGAAATCACTTCGCCGTCTTTAAAGATAAACAGCGCCGGAATGCCACGTACGCCCATGGATGCGGCGGTATTTGGATTGGAATCCACATCCACTTTTGCAATTTTGACTTTTCCTTCCATTTCTGAGGAAAGTTCTTCCAATACAGGACCGATCTGCTTGCAGGGCCCACACCATTCGGCCCAGAAATCGACAACAACTGGAATGTCTGAATTTCTTACTTCGGCATCAAAGGTGGCGTCCGTCACTGCGACTGTGGACATGTCGTACTCCTTAACATGTAAACTCTAGATGGTTAACCTAGGGAGCGACATGGCAAAGGTCAAGCATCTGCCACGGAGCGAAGGGCGTTAATCGCCAGTTCCGGTTCAAGTGGCATGAGCAAAGGTTTGGCTGTCCACAAAATACAGGGTTTAATTTGGTGTTCAGGATATAAGTCTGCAAGCGCAGCAGTATAGGCACCCATTTGTCGCAAAATCCCCTCAGGCACTGCTGTCATATCACTTGGCACAGTGCGATTGGTCTTGAAATCAATCACCCAGACGTCTTTCCCATTTACAACCAGACGGTCAATAATGCCATTCATCAACCGGTTTTCTAAAGCGCCAAGACGGGCAGAAATTGGCACTTCGGCCAGAGTGTCTGGGGCAAAAATGAAAGACAGGCTGTCGTCATCGAGAACGCGCAAAGCTTCGTTGATCACCGCTTCAATATTTTCGCCATCCCGCAACAATCCCTTATTTTTTAGAATTAACTCTGCGCGATTTTTGCGATCTTGCGGGGTGATTTTTGGTAGCGTCTCGAGCAGAAGGTGAATCTGTGTACCGCGTCGCATCGCGGTTTCTTCGTCTTCACCCTCCTGACCCCAAATCGCTTTGGCACCGCCAAGGTCAGACGGATTTAAAATGTCCTCCTCCCCTGCAGGAAAAGTTGGTCTAAGCGCGACCCAATCCGGAAGATGCGTAATTTGTTCTGCCGTTCTCTTCTCTGGGCGCTGATGAAGTCTGTCCCAATCGCCAAAAGATACGCGTTTTCCAACGCCACCTTCAAATTCGCAATCAAAGGCGCCGGCCCTTTCCATTCCCTCAGCAATCTGTTCGTACCAGCTTGGCCGTTCGCCTCCTGTTTCCCCAGCGCCAGCCACGATCAGCCATTTTTCTGCGCGTGTCATGGCCACATAAAGCAACCTGTCGCGTTCCTGCAGTTCCTTTTGTTGTTTTTCCTCCTGAAGCGCCAGAAGCGTCTGGGGCATGTGGTCTTTGTTGGGCTTCCAAAGCACCACTTCGCCAGCGTTCAAAAGCACGTCAGACGTGCTGAGCGGACGTTTAGCTGTATCAGGAAGGATTACGATAGGCGCTTCTAGCCCCTTGGCCCCATGGACAGTCATTACCCGAATTTGTGCACCGTCGTTTTCAACCTGTCGTTTGATTTCAAGTGCATCGCTTTGGCTCCATAGGATAAATCCTGTGAGACTGGGTATTTCGCTTTGTTCATAGCTTAACGCCTGCCCCAAAAGCGCATTTATTCCATCTTCTGCTTCTGGCCCAAGACGGGCGATAAATTTCTTTCGTCCATCGTATCGGGTCAAAATCCGTTCCAAAAGCTCATAGGGACGCAAAAAATCCGCTCTTTCCCTCAAATCCTGCAACACAGTAAGCTCGGTCGTATAGGTTTCAGACTGATCCCGCAAAACCTGCCATAGGTACCGTTTTCCCCTACCATAAGCGAGCGAGAACAATTTCTGTTCGTCCCATCCAAAGAGAGGCGATTTCAACACCACCGCAAGCGACAGATCATCTTCTGGCAGAACGAGAAACGACAAAAGCGCGATCAGGTCTTTGACAGCCATTTCCGCGCCAACCTTTAATCTATCGGCTCCGGCGATGGGCAAGTTTAGCGCTTTACAGGCTTGGATCACCTCATGAAATAAATCACTGCGTCTTTGAACAAGGATCAAGAAATCTCCGGCGGTCACCGGTCGGGCCTCAAATTTTCCAGTGCGTTCAATTTCGACCGGCAGCGGATGTTTTTCGTCAATCATCTTTTTGATCATTGTCGCAATCTGTCCTGCCAGGGTCACAAAATGGGTTTCGCGTCCCGCCAGATCAACTGGGAGCGACCAATCCTCATCACTGTCTTCGCTGATTTTTGGAATGAATGGCCATAAATCAACGCGGCCGGGCATTTCGGCCTTAAACGCTAAATGCTGTTGAGACAGTGAAAAACCGGATGAATCTTTTCCTGCAAAGGTTTCATCAACCACCCGCAAAATGGCCGATGACGATCTAAAAGAATACTCTAACGAACGGTCATGAAGTGGCGTGAGCGTATGCGCCAATTGATCGCCAAAGGCATTTTTCATATCATCAAAAGCGTCAGCATCTGCGCCTTGAAAGGAATAGATGGATTGTTTTTTGTCACCCACAACAAACAGCGTACGCTTTTCGCCGGATCGCGCGCCTTCTCCGCTCGTGATTTCTTGGGCCAGTTTTGCAATCACTTGCCATTGCAGGGGGCTTGTGTCCTGAGCCTCATCAACCAATATATGGCTGAGCCCTCCATCGAGGCGATATAACACCCAATCCGCAACCCGCGGGTCATTTAATAAATCGCGTGTCTTGAGGATAAGATCGTCAAAATCAAGCCACCCCCTGAACTGTTTTTCCCTTTCATAAATGGGAAGAAACTCCGCAGCCAATCCGTGAAGCGCAAGGGTTTGTTCCACAACAGATAAGGACAATGTCTCTTGTTTTGACGCCGCGACGCGTTCCATCAAGTCTTGGACTTCAGCAAATATCGGGGCCAGCGCCCCTGTTGCGACAGCTTTGGAAGGAAAGCGGGCGCGGATGGAAAACGGCTGTGATTTGATCAGGAAAGCCTCTTGTAAACGTTCAAGTCCGTCAAGGGAAACTTCGCGCACCTGAGACAGAATATCCGCGACACTCTGGTCTGTTTTACCCCCTGAGCGCAGCGCATCTTTGATCCTGCTCACCAAAGCCAGATCGTCATCTCGTAAATGACGTGCAACCAATTCATCCATATCGTTCGGACCGCGCATTCCCAGCGCATTAAAAATTACATCGCGGTCATCTTTGAATTGGCTGTCCTGACGCGCGCGCAGCAGATCGTTGATGACGTTTTCAAGTGTCGTTTCATCGCTGAAGCCCACAAACCTTGCGATCACGCCAGTTTGGTCGGAGCGCGCAAGATTTTCCAGAATATCCTGACATAGCGCTTTAATGGAGCGATCATCCATTTCGCTAAAGTCTGGACTAACCCCCGCTTCAAGTGGAAACCGGCGCAGCAATGCGGCACAGAAAGAATGAATCGTCTGTATTTTAAGCCCGCCGGGCGTTTCTATTGCACGGGCAAACAATGTGCGGGCGTGGCGCAGTTGCAACTCATCAAATGGGGTTTCTGATCCTATTTGGCTGAGCTGGTCAAAAAGCTCTTTGTCCTCTTTCATCGCCCAATCGCCAAGCAAACGGAACAAGCGGTTCTGCATCTCGCTTGCAGCTGCTTTGGTGTAAGTCAGGCAGAGGATTTGTTCCGGGGCAACTCCTTGCAACAGCAAGAGAGCGACGCGATCCGTCAGCACTTTGGTTTTGCCAGATCCGGCATTTGCCGATAACCAGGTCGACGCGCTTGGATTGGCTGCGCGCACTTGGCTTTCACTGGCTTCATCACGGATCTTCATTCCAGATCCTCGCCTTTGGGCTCTTGTGTTATGTCCCATTCGCCGAAACGGGACAGCTGGTCATATTCCGAAAAATCCTTTGCCTTGAACAGGGCGCGACGAGGTGTGTACCCTTGATCCTTTTCGCCGTATGCAGCAATCAAGTTTTTGAATTTTTCCCATGCGGCCTGAACGGATTCCTCTCCAAATGGGGCTGGGCGATAAAGGCCTGATCCGCCCAACCCGATAAAGGCCGCCTCTGAGACGGGCGCAGGTGCAATTCTTTCAAAACCGCCTTCCTCTGCAATTGCGGCCATCAGATAAAGCTGTTTGTCAAAAACCCGCTGCTGCGCCGGAGTAGGGGGCGCTCCAGTTTTGTAATCAAACAAACTTATGCTTTGATCTTTACGGACATGGATGCGATCCGCCCGCGCAACAAGCGTGAAATTAAGCTCCCCCAGCGTTATTTTTCCATCTGCCTCAAAGTCGCTGTGGATAATATCATTTTGCCGCGCCGCCTCTGCATTAAGAAATTCAATGATAAAAGCCTCTATCCGGTTGCGCCAATAGGCACGCGCCAAGGCCCAAGGCACATGCCGACCCAATTCTTCGTCCAAAATCGACAAAAGCCGCTGACGCCTTTGATCTTGCTGTAAATTTGGCCAGTCTTTCATAAATCGTTCAAAGACCTTATGGACCACTATTCCCCGCAGCTGCGGATCAGCCGCAACATCCAATGGGTCGATCGCGCGCAGATTTAAAATGCGTTTTGCATAAATTGCATAGGGATCACGGATCAAGGTTTTGATTTCTGTTGCGGAAAGCTGCCTTGGCCGCGCCGAAACCGGCGGACGTGGGGAAATGCGCAAGGCAGGCGGACATGATTTAACAGCCTCCATGTTTTTCACATACCCAAGGTATTTGGCACCCCTTGCCCGCATATTTTCCAACAGATGCGGTCCGTTTAACGCTGGTAGACCATTCAAAAGATTGACCATGCGGTTCACCCAGCGCGAGGGAACGGTTTCCGCCTCATCCGAGCGGATCGACCTGGTGATCCAAACCTGTTTCACGCCAACCGCCTGTTGGAAATCATGCGCCGAAAGACCAATCTGACGTTCGGGCAACAAAAGACCCACGCTTTGACGCATTGACCTGTTGAGCCAAGGGTCAGGTGTTGGCACTTTGGGCCAGCTTCCTTCGTTCAGCCCCCCCAAGATGACAAGGTCAGCCCCCTGCACCCGCGCCTCCAACGTGCCCCAAATAAGAACATTGGGGTGCGGAGTAAGGGGATCCCTTATCTCCCCTTCGGCCAGAACCGCGCTGAATATGTCCACATAATCGCCCACATGCATTACGCCACCGCGATGCATGGCCTCTTGGATGGCAGCGCATGTTTTCGCGACCGCCCCGCCTTCTTTGCCCTCCCATAAGGGGGAAGCCCCGTCCTGCTCGTCTGGTGCGTGGCCCAGAGCAATAAAATGGCAAAGAGAAAAATGGGGTTCAAAATGGCTTTGAAAACTCTGTTTGTCTGATGTTGTTTTGTCAAGAAAGGCATGGCAAAGCCAATCCGCCCATGGGACGGCTTCAGGTTCTTTGCGTCCCTTGGTCCAATCTTCGATCACCGCGGCATTAGGGAACGCGACGCGCTTTGCCCTAAGATACAGCTCTAATTCTCTACTCAGGCGCAAATGTTCGCTTCGTGCCCCCCCGCTATGCGTAAGCGGGTGCTTCAGCAGAGCGAGCAATGCCCCTGACGTGAGTTCCTTTGACAAGAGCTGGCCCACTTGGCGCAGAAAGCGGCCTGTTGCACTAAGGTGAAGGGGCAGGCCCGCACTATCATCCGGCAGGATGTCCCAACGATCCAACGCGGCGGTCACCTGCCGTGTCAACTGGCGATCTGGCGAAATCAACGCCGCGACCTCACCCCTGTGGACGGCTTCCTTAAGGCGCAGCGCAATGGCAAGCGCCTCTTGGCGCATGTCTGGCGCCTCCAGAAGGGTGAGGCCTTTGGTGGCCTCGACCAATGACCCAAGCTTTGGCCCTTCTTTGAGCCACGCATCTGTGACAGGCGCGGGGCGCAGCGCCAAGGATACAAAAGCATTGCGCATGGGATAGGGCGGAGGTGTATTTTGCCAATTCGCGATCTCTGACATCTTTATGCCCGTTTCGTTGAACAGCTTATGAAATCTTGTCTGCGGATGATCCTCGGACCCAGCCGCAGTAGAAAGCAGTTCCCAGGCTTCCTCTGGCATATCAAAATCAAAGCCAGGCAAAAGAAGGACCCCTTGGGGCAACTTAGCCACCGCTTTCATCAACAGCATCGTCGTGCCACGCGATCCGGTAGAGCCTGCCACGATGACAGGTGTCTTTGGTGGATCCTTTTCCCAAAGATCCATGAGCGACAGGACAGATTTCCGCTGCATCAGGGTGCCATCAGGCATAATGTCGCGTAATTCAAGATAACGCTGTGCAATTTCTACAAATTTTTGCGCCCGTTCCCAGTGCCCGGATTGATCGCTTACATCGAGTGAGGTGATAGTTTCTGGATCAACCCCTTCACCCGCCATTTCATCGATCAGCTTAGCCAGACTGTCGGCCAGCGCATAAAGCGAGGATCGCGCTGCCAAATCAGGCTGTTCGCTAATCAGTTTGTCCACGAGTTCGATCAATTCAAAACGTGTCGCCAGTTTTGAGACAGCTGGGGTCAAATTAGGCGCGGGCATCAAGGCGTTCAGGTTTGTCACAAGATGCAAGCGGGGATGAAGAATTCCTGATTTTCGCCCTAACAGTTTTTGCACGCGACGCAACATGCGTTCAGTGTTCAAAATAATATCGACCCGGGCAAGTTTTTCGGGCGGGTCGTCTTTAAAATGGGTGCAGAGACCATCTACGAGCGCTTTGGGAAAATCAACACCCGGCGCAAGGCCATATATACGTTTATTAAAACGGCTCATAGGGTATTTTGTGATACTGACTGCGGCGCCATTTTTGCAATCTGCTCCTCTGCGAGGATCACACCCTCGGGTGTGCCGACATCACACCACAGCCCGTTGTACTCCATACCAAAAATCTTATTCTTCTTAAGCATTATGTCCCAAATTCTGTTAATCGAAAATACATTGTCTTTGATCTTATTTAAATGATCAGTTTTGATAATTTGTGCCCCAGAATAAACGAGATCACCTTTTCGTTGCAACATTCCATTGGCGTTACGCGTAAAATCACCTTGACCTTTGTGACCTACGGTGTCTTGAAGGCGGACACACATCAAAAGCGCATCCATGGTTTTTGGATCCCATTTGGATTTCAGGGCGACCAGAGGATTTTCCCCTAACCACACCGCATCCGAATTTAAGGTCATAACCGGGTTTGTGCCCAAATGGGGAAGAGCGGCGCGAAGCCCCCCACCCGTTTCAAGCACATCGGGCCATTCATCTAAGACGATCACCTGATGACTACGCAGATAGGATGTCACCATTTCCTTTTTATAATGGGCATTCACAACCGTTTTTACGGGACAAATATCCGTCCTCAGGGAAAGTGCATGATCAAGTAAGGCACGTCCCCCCACCTCAATCAAAGGTTTTGGCTTGTCGCGTACCCAATCCCCCATCCGCGTACCCAAACCGGCAGCAAAGACCATGAGGGATATTTCATCAGACATGATGGTCCCTTTCCAAATCTTGAGCAGGTGACGAAAGGAGCGAAAAAAGCTCATCACGCCACGCATCAAACTCCCGCGCCGTCGCAGTGCGTTCGATATAGGCCCTGACGCGAGGGATCAGGGATGCATAAGAGGGTTTGTTCTGATGAAGTGCTAGACGGGCGAAAATGCCCAATATCCGCAAGTTCCTTTGGACCCCCAAAATGCGGTAGCAAGACAAAAAACTTTCTCCATCTTCCTCTACTTTTGACAGGTAATAGTCAATCATGGCGCCTTCAATCTCAGGGGATACATCCCGCCTTGCGTCTTGAAGAAGTGAGACCAGATCATAAGCCGCATGAGAGATAAAAGCATCCTGAAAATCCAAAAGTCCCACAGAGGCAGGACCAATGCGGTTGTCCAGATACATTATATTTTCAGCATGAAAATCACGAAGCGACACGACTCGCGTTTGTCCATCGATCATACGCAATGCCTCAAGAAGGTGGCAGTGCAGCTTTGCCGTCCTGTCTTTATTCTTGCCATCTTTCACGAGGTAGTTCTCAAAAAATGGCTCAATCATTGGGCCTAGGACGTCTGAGGAAGCAACAGTTAATGACCTGGGAGGCACAAGTGTGCGCAAATGCACCAACATATCTATTGCATTGCGATAAAGTGCATCTTCACGCTTTGGATCACCATCCATAAGGCGGGAGAACACTCTATCTCCAAAATCCTCCAAAAGTAAAAATCCAGAGGAAAAATCACGGGCGTAAATTTCCGGCGCAGACAGACCATGGGAACGCAACAGGTCGCTTATTTTACAAAACTGCTCTGTCTGGGTGCGCGCCACATCCCGCGCATCCATCAAAACTGCAGATCGTCCGGACTGCAAAAGCCGTGCATAACGGCGGGCAGACGCATCCGATGTCATCGGAAAAAATGAGGCCTCACCCCATCCATGAGCCGTCAAAAACCCGATGATCTCTGGGTCTTTTTCAACAGTCATTGAGCCTCTCCAGCCGTGCCGACCAATGATGCTCTTCATAATGCAAATCGATCCCGCGCTCTTGGGTTTTTGCCAGAGTGGAAATTTCTATCCTCAACGCCCGGTCAGGGACAAGTGGGCCCATGATATCGGGCCATTCGATGAGGCAGATCGCTGTGTCAAATGCCTCCAACAATCCCAATTCTTCAACATCGTCGATAGACGATAGACGATACAGGTCTGCATGCCAGACCTCGCCAAGTCGGGTGTCATAGGTTTGTACAAGGGTAAACGTCGGAGAAGGCACATCTTCTGGTTCCTCTTGCAACGATTGAATAATCGCGCGCGCAACAAAGCTTTTGCCAGCGCCAATATCCCCGCTCAGCAAAAGAATATCCTCTTTCTGCAAAAATCTGCTCAGAGCAAAAGCAAACTTTTGCGTCTCCAATTCAGATTTAAGGTGAACAGATGTTAAACGTCGTGCCATAGGTGTACCATGACAGTGCAGAAAAAACTTCACAAGGTGGATTTACACCTCAGGCAACATGCCGATTTTCTGTTAAAACGCGGGTTTTCTCCACTTCAGAAAGCGGTGTCCATTTTGCCATCAGCAATCCACCAGAAAGTTTTTTGAGGGTAAAGTTGAACCTTTGTCCTGCCGGAAGGCTGACTTCACGGTTCCACGCAGTCATCCCTTCGATGTCATTCAGATCGCGGCGGATGTCTGCCCAGAACTGATTTTCGCCAAAGGATGTCTGCCAAACATCCAATTCTTCAAAAATATCCGTGCTGATCGCACGCTCGTCCGTATGCTGCCACAAACGATAATAGGCCAAGTTTTCAAAAAGTGTTCTGCCCGTTTCGCTGAACAAAACAATCGCATTGTCCAACCCATCAAAAACCTGATGGTAGATGCCAAGGTCTGATTTTAATCGTCGGCTTGTGATCATTTCTGAGGATATATCTTCGAACAGGATCGCAATCGCGCCATCCGGATGAGGCTGACCCGTGACGCGGTAAACCGATCCATTCGGCAATGACCAAAGTTCTTGATACAACCCCTGTTCCACCTCTGCCGTGATCTCATTTAACCTTTGGCGCCAATCGGCATAATCTTTGGGTTCAGGCATGATCTGACTGTCACGCAACCGGTCAAATACGCTCATCAAATCCGGTTTGCCACTGAGAAATTCAGCCCCTAGTCGCGTAAGATCAATCAATGCCGGATTGAACAAAATCAATTTGCGTTTCTGGTCAAAAATCGCCAAGCCAAATGAAAGGTGGGCAAATGTTTTTGTGAGTGTCTGGACAAAATTTCTTTGCGCCTGCTCGGCATGGACCAGACCCGTAATATCGAGCGCATAATTGGCATAGCCCCCTCCAACCTGTTTCGTAGAGATATCAAACCAAGCAGGCTGTTTGGTTTTTGTATCTTCAATCAACACGCGCTGAACCATGGGCTCTGATGCATCAATTTTTCTTGAACTGAATGCTTTGGAACAGCGCTCATCAATTTCTTGAAAGGCGGAATTGCAAAAGGTAAGCCGCATATCATTATCCACGAACCAAATCGGGAACTCCACGCTATTCAAAAATTGTTCGATTTGTTGTGTCGTCTGAGCGGAGGTCATTCGGGATTTGGAATACTTCGCAACTTTAAAAAGGAACAATGCTGTGAGTGGCAGACAGACCCCAAGCACGATCATTATTTCCAGCCATAAATGCATACATCTCCCCCCAAAAAACTGACACTTAAATACAGCGGCAATTAGTTAACAATTTATTAAAATATGACCGATTTGTTAAATTTTGAGCGTCTGGTTTTTGCCCAAAGCGCCAATGGGTTGTTCAATTTTCGATCTCTGCCATGCGACCGTGACAACAGCCCCCACGTTGTTGATCGCGGCGGCATTATCCTGGTAGGCATCACGGTCATTTGCAAATGTCAGCTCTGCACCAGTTCTTTCTAAAAGGGTTTTTGCAATAAAAAGACCCAAACCCATGCCTTCATATCCGGGCCGGTCGCCGATGGTGTTTTCTGAACGCCGTGTCCCCATGAATGGATCGCCTATCCGTGACAATATTCCAACCGGAAAACCGGGCCCGTCGTCTAAAATTTCAATCCGAAGAGCATCCTTTGACCAAACAACATTGATCAAAACCTTTGATCTGCTGAAATCAACTGCATTCTGCATCAAATTGCGAAGCCCGTGAATAATCTCAGGATGACGAAACACAATGGGTTGTGCGACTTCTGCCTCATCCCGCCCTAGAAACGAACTTTCAATTTTTATCCCACGTTTTGTATGGGGCTCAGCCGCTTCGCGAATAATTTCACTTATGGGGGCCGATCGGAGGTGTTTGTCGCTTTTGCCGACCCGCCCCATGGATCGCAAAATATCGCGGCATCGATCTGCCTGCTTTTTGATCAACTCGGCATCTTCATAAAGTTCGGGCTGTCCTTGCAATTCTTCCATCAGCTCAGCACTGGTGAGTTTAATGGTTGCCAAAGGAGTGCCCAGTTCATGCGCTGCGGCAGCAACGACACCGCCAAGATCCGTCAATTTCTGTTCGCGGCTGAGCGCCATCTGTGTCGCCAATAACGCATCTCCCATGGCATTCATTTCGCTTGTAATCCAACGTGAATAAACACTTAGAAAAATCAGGGCGATCACTATAGCGATCCAATTTCCAAATATAAAAATGTCAGGGATACCAAGAAGTAAGCCATCAATTGTGGTCAGAGGTATGTGATAAAGCGATAGCACCGTCGCAATGACAATCGCACTTCCTCCAAGCACAATGGTAGAGCGCAGAGTCAAAACAGACGCTGACACGGCAACCGGCGCCAGCAAAAGGATACTGAACGGGTTCTGCAACCCTCCCGTCAGATAAAGCAAAAAACCAAGCTGCAGAACATCAAACAGGATCATCAACATATTTTGTGTTTCCGACAAACGTTTGTTGCCCGGAAAAACAAACATCGCCCCGATGTTCGCAGCAATCGACACACCGATCGCAATCAGACAAAGCAATAATTCGATCTGTAGATTAAAATAGCCAATGGCTATAAAGATTGCGCTTATTTGTCCAAATATCGCGGCCCATCTCAAAAGGATGAGCGTGCGCAATCTGATCCAACTGCTGCGGCGTCCTTCGGAAAATGGGCTGATGTATGTGTCCGTCATGAATCTTTCTTCAAGAGTTTTGACTTGTTCTCAAGCCCCAAGATGATAGGAAGCTGCAAAGGTAAGCAAGCATTTCGGGTAACGCTTTGTCAAAAAAAATCTTCATCACGGCAAGTATTGTTGTTTTAGGGTTTTTATCGTCCCTCTGGCTCGTCACCTCTCCGATGTGGGCGTTTTTTCATCGCAGTGATGATCCTTTTGCAAAATGCCGCAGTACTCAGATCATTGGCGGGGCCGGCTCTATCGGGGGGCCGTTTACCCTGATCAATCAGAACGGCATAACCGTGAGCGAACGAGAGGTGATCACAGAGCCTTCGCTGGTGTATTTCGGATATACGTTCTGCCCGGATGTCTGCCCCTTGGACAGTGCGCGCAATGCAGAGGCGGTGGATCTCTTGGCAAAGCGCGGGATGTCAGCAACGCCGGTCTTTATCTCTGTTGATCCGAAAAGAGACACGCCAGAAGTGGTGGCAGAATTCACAAAATGGCTTCATCCAAAAATGATTGGCCTGACGGGAACGCCCGAACAGGTCAAAGCCGCAAGCCAAGCCTATCGGACATATTACAAAGCCCATGATGATGAAGATGAGGAATATTACCTCGTCGATCATTCGACCATGACGTACCTTATGTTGCCCGACCATGGGTTTGTTGAGTTTTTCAGGCGGGATCAGAGTGCTGAGGTGGTTGCCGAGACCTCAGCATGTTTCATTTCCAGATCATGACTGAGATTTCAAAAGTAAAAACTGAAGGCTCAGTAGCCATGGAAATTGTTTCCTTTTGATTATCAATGACCATATAAACATGTCTTTTGTCGGCAGTGTTTGACCATCATATGAATAGGCACTATTTGTAACTTATGACAATGGCAGGATCGGAGTCCCCGTTTGGTAGCTGAACGTAAGATTGAAGATATTGGCGCTGACAAATCCCTACTCATCGTTGATGATGATGAGCCTTTTTTGCGTCGTCTTGCCAAGGCGATGGAAAAGCGGGGGTTTGATGTGGAAACCGCGGGTTCGGTCGCTGCAGGACGGGCGATTTCAACTGCCAGACCACCTGCATATGCCGTTGTCGATCTGCGCCTAGAAGATGGCAACGGGCTCGATGTCGTGGACGTTCTGCGGAAAAAACGCCCCAGCTGCCGCGTTGTGGTGCTGACGGGTTATGGTGCAATTGCCACCGCGGTCGCGGCGGTGAAAATTGGGGCCATTGATTACCTTAGTAAACCTGCAGATGCGACCGATGTTGTGAATGCGCTTCTTGCCAAAGATGATGATCTACCGCCCCCACCGGAAAATCCGATGAGCGCGGATCGGGTGCGTTGGGAACACATTCAACGTGTTTATGAACTTTGTGATAGAAATGTAAGCGAAACAGCACGCCGCTTGAACATGCACCGGCGCACGCTGCAGCGGATTTTGGCAAAAAGATCGCCAAAATAATCAGTTTTCTTATATGATCTCGACATCGCTCAGGCGGCTTGACTGCTGACAATTCCCTTATCAAAAAGCTGCGCGATTTCCGTGTCATCGGCTCCGACCACCTCGCTCAGGATCTCTTCTGTATGTTCTCCTAATCTAGGAGCAGGACGGGCCTCATTCTGTCCGCAATGGGCAAAGGATACGGGGGAGGCCGGTACAGGAAAACGGCCCAAGCCCTGTTGGTCCATCATGGTAAACATTGGATTATCGGTTGTGAGATCTTTGTCATGTTCTAGCGCGTCTTTCAAAGACCGAAAGACGGACCAGGTCAGACCCGCTTTGTCAAACTCCGCAGCAAAATCTGAAAGATTGCGCTTTGCAAACCACGGTTCCAACACGGAAGAAATCTGACGGCGTAACGCCCACCGATTGCTTTCCTCTTTCAGGGAGAGACCCGTTTCTTTTTCAAGGGCTGCCATTGCTTCGCCGCTTTGTGTCGCATCGACAATCAGTTTCCATTGACGATCTGTTAGCCCGATGACCATCACACGCTGCCCATCCGCACAAAGAAAATCATGACCATAAGCCCCATAAAGATCGTTGCCAGATTTGCCACGTTGATTAGGGTTTGTCGCAGCATCGCCGATCATGCCCAAATGACCAAGGTTTGCTGCCGCAACGTCTTTCAACGACAGTTCCACGTCATCACCCAATCCGGTGCGCAAGCGCCTGCGCTCTGCTGCCAATAGCGCCGAAACAACCATATTTCCGGCAATCAAATCCCATGCAGGAAGGGCATTTGCCACAGGGTCGGGATGTCCTTCAGGTCCGGTGATATGTGGAATACCCAAGGCAGGGTTCACCGTATAATCGACCGCAGGTCTTCCGAACCGGTCCCCCATCAGTGTCACCATGATCAAATCATTTCTGTGTTGAGAAAGGGTTTCATGATCCATCCATCCCCTGACCCGCAGATTAGAAATAAACAGACCCGCATCCTCACCCGGCGCGGTAATTACGCGCGTGATCAATTCCTTACCTTCCGGACTTCGCATATTTACTGCAATTGATCGTTTTCCCTTGTTCATTCCAGCCCAGAAATGGCTTTGTCCGCTCTCTGCCACGGGCCAACGCTTTGCGTCCAATCCACCTTCAATACGGTCAAAGCGGATCACATCTGCCCCCATCTGTGCCAATGTCATTCCCGCCAATGGGACGGCAACAAATGCTGATCCTTCAACGACACGCATCCCGCTTAATACAGTGCTCATACCTGCCTCCTCTTACCAGTTGGCCTTTGCCTGCATGGTCTGATGCCCCCCGGGGACACCCGCAAAAAGGTTCAATCCATCCCCATCCGCGGTTGCTTCTGCACAGAGTGCGAGATCGTCAAAATGAAAACATGGATGCACGCCACGAAACGAAAACTGTGTCAGAGCTTTTTGCGCATGGTCTGTGGACGCTTTGGCCAACAGCATGGCTTGCATCGGGCCATGCACAACGAGGCCCGGATATTTTTCAACTTCTTGCGCGTAGGGCAAATCAAAATGGATGCGATGGGCGTTGAATGTGATCGCGGAAAACCGAAACAGACGCGTGGTCGGCATGGCATAGCGATGGTCAAATACTTTGTCCTGCGGCATAGGGCGTTTTGCGGGCGGCTCAAAGGATTTCGGCATTGCAAGATACACAATGCTCTGGGATTCACGGATCGCGAGCCCGTTTTGACCGGACACTTCGTGGGCTACCGTGACAAACGCCATTTTCCCGCTTGTTCCCTCCTTTATGTCAACTTTTTCGATGGTCGCGCTGCGCGTGAGGACTTCCCCGACATGCAAATCTTGCAGAAAGTCCAGACGTCCGCTTGCCCACATGCGCCGCTCTAAGCCGAGATCTGGTAAAAACGCGCCTTTGCCCGGATGCCCGTCTTCGCCCAGTTCATCGGTTGAAACCACTGGAGAAAAAGCGCACCAATGGCAAAGCTGTGGCAAGACACTTCCCACTGTTGTCTCGCCCTGCCAGCCAAATGTTGCAAAGATTTCAGAGCAACGCTGTGCGCTTATCGCCCCTGTTTCAGACAAATTGCGACCAACATAATTTTCTACAATCTGATCTTTCATCTTTCCGCCCTTCAATTTAGGCAACTAAATAAGAGTGGAAATCGAAAAATCAAAGAATACTCGAATTATTTGACCTCTTCTCATTTTCAAAAGACAGTATAAACATCCGGTCCCGTTAGAGCATTTTCGCTTTTCATCCCAAAGCAGAGAGCCCCAAAACAGCCAATGCGCAAATATTATACAGATGTTTTTCTTACATTTGCTCTTCTTACGGGTCTCACATTTGCCCTTCTGTGGCCTATTGAGGCATCAGGCGGCCTTCGAGGGGGTGACAAGGTGGTTCATTTTCTTGCCTTTGCCATTTTAGCCTTTCCTATTGCCTGCACTGGACGCCTTCGGATGAGCATTTTGTTTTTCGCCTGTTCAATATACGGCGGTGTAATTGAACTTCTTCAGCCCTCTTTTGGTCGAGGAGCAGAGGTTTTGGATTGGATCGCCGATATGCTCGGAGTTGCCTTTGGGATATTTGTCGGGGGCAAGTTTTGCCAACATAACAAAAGAAACAATCTAGACAGAGATTCGCAAAACTCTAACAGCCACGCAGAAAGATAAATTGACCTGTCTACACATCTTCCAGAAGGTTTGACAAATCCGTATTCCTGAAACCTGTAAACCGGTTTTGATCAATGCCAAACCACGCGCTCAGCACCATTTCATAGACGGATCGGTAATCCATGGTGAATTGCAAATCCCCCTCGATAAGCTTTCCAAGGTTGGGGTGATCACTGTAGAACCCACCATTGACACGTCCACCAGCTATAAAATGGGGGGCAGCTGTGCCATGATCGGTCCCATCTGTAAAATTTTCTATCGCGCGTCGACCAAACTCTGAATATGTCATGACCAATGTGTTGTCCCATTCATTGATCCGACGCATTTGGGAAGCAAAGCCTCCGATTGAGCGTCCAAGATCGCGCAACAAATTGCGGTGACGTCCGAATTGGTTTTCATGGGTGTCAAACCCGTCAATTTTCACCTTTAATACGGGCGTATCAATGCCTGCTGCAATAAGAGAGGCAGCCGTGGCCATTTGACGCCCCAGATCACCACCGCGAATATCAAACCGCAAAGATCTGCTGCGGTTCATCTTGCTACTGATCCGTTTCATGGAGGTATCAAGCGCCTCTGCCCGCCCCAGCAAAGCTGCAAGCGCCGGATTGTCTGTGGTTGTCGAAGCAACAGAAAAGCTTGACGTGCTGAGCCGCTGAAACTGTGCAGCAGAGGTCATCGACAGCCAGACCCCGTTGGGAGAAGTGAAGACGCCCATCCCCCCGTCAAGGCTGATCCCATGGGCGTCCCAATCCTGTGTAACCCCCATATTTTCAATGTCTTCCGTGAGCCACCCACTTCGCCCTGCACTGGTGCCGTCTCCTCCGGTTTCCCACAGCGCAATAGATTTGAAATGAGATCGATTGGCGCCTGGATAGCCCAAACCATGAACGATGGCCAATTCACCGTTTTCCCAAACCGAACCTAAGTCTTTGAGTGCGTTATGAAGTGCAAAATGATCATCCAACTGAAACCTGTCTTGGTCCCTTATCGCAAGATTGGGGCGCAGCTTGTAATAACGGTCATCCCGATAGGGTATAACAGTATTGAGCCCATCGTTTGCCCCTGACAATTCGATCAGAACAAGCCGACGTCCGCTTTGCGCAGCAGCCGCTTGCAAACGGGCCGGCACAAGGGGCAGGATCAACCCTGACATAAAATACTTAATTGCATCACGTCGTTTCATAATACACTCACTTTAGGTGAAAAACGGGGTCTGTAATCAAATCCTGAAATTTGGCTGAACTGGCCAAAGCGATTGGCGGACTGGCAAGAACAACCTCTGACAGTTGGCCACTTTTAATGCGGGTCTGTGCCTTGAATTGCCAATCTCGGGCTTGAGAGACAGTTTCAAAGGAAGCAGGCAAAGGGGCCGTTGCGCTAAGAGCTGACATCGCCATCGACATCATCCCCGCGGATTTGGTATTTGGATCACGCGCCACCAAGAGAGGTGGGAGTTTTTTTCCGTTCACATATCGCGACTTTGACAATCGGGTTTCCATTTTTTTCAGGACCGGTTTCCAAGTTTTAAGAACCTCTTCCCCACGCCGTTCACGATAACTTCGTCCATTTTGCA
This sequence comes from Alphaproteobacteria bacterium casp-alpha6, assembly GCA_001510135.1. Taxonomy (GTDB): domain Bacteria; phylum Pseudomonadota; class Alphaproteobacteria; order Rhodobacterales; family Rhodobacteraceae; genus LFER01. The sequence continues at coordinate 51,793 of LFER01000002.1, read as the reverse complement.
TATAGGACAAGAGTTCTGGCATTGCCTGCCAGAGCGCAGAGACAAAACGTTTATCTTGTTCGCTGAGTTCATTAAAATGACGCCGGTGTGACGGATCTTCGTTTGGGCCGAGAGAAATCTTAACTGTGCGCGATCCGTTTCTGGCTCTATGCGCAGATGAAGGCCACGCCCCATGGAAGCAGTTTTGAGAGCAATCAAATTCAGAAAATTCAATAAGGATTTCGCCTTGATCAGCTCTGACCAAGGAAAAGATCATACCGTCCTGTCTATAATCGTTAAACCTAACATTTTTCAGGGCAAAACGAAGAGTGTTCCAGCTATCGTTGGGATTAAATTTTTCCCCACCATCAAACGCAACCCGTTCCACAATGAGCTGGTTTTCAAGCGGTTTGATGGCCGTTGTTTCTTTGGGCATAATATCCACACCATCGCGCATGACCACCCCTCCACTGCAATAAAGCCAGCCTGGGCGCTCGTTGTTATTGTTGCAGGAAGATTGCTGTTTTCCGTCTTGGGCAAGGAAAAGTTTGTTTCCTACCTTCACCCATTCGACAAAAAGATTTCTGTCTCCCCCATCTGCTCCACCCGGACCACAGCAGTGATCGTTTAAAAACGAAACGCGCACTTCGTCAAAGGAAAGCCCAGGATCCAACTTAAATGTTGCCAAAGTCCAAGGGATTTCGCTGTTATCGACGCGACCAAACAATTCGGTATCATGACCCCCCTTTGCCACTGTCGTTCCCGATTGCCAGACAGGTTTTGCGCGTGCCTCTCCATCTTTCTTTTTCAGAAGCAACACCCTGAAATTTGGAGGCCCTTGGTAATTTTCAGCCCCATAGCGCACGATAATTGTTTCCGGATCACCCAGTGACATTTCCGGATTGTCTGATGCCAGTTCACTAAGCACTTGACCCTGCGTTGCAAAGAAATCTGACAGAAATTTTGACCGGTTCAAAAGATTTCCCGGAGTGACCCAAGCTTCTGCTCCCGGCCAGCCAGCCACATTTGGCGGTTCAAACAGGTTCTGTCCCAAATTTGCGAGCACACTTGGGATGCGCTGCCAGTCTGTCGGTAAAAATCCGGTGCTTCGGATCGTTCCAACAACCAGATCGACCGGAGATTTGACAATCGTCGCGCGCACATGTTCTTCCCAAAACAACGGAGAGGAAAATATTTCACTAAGCAAGACAGGGATTTCATAGTCCGAAGCGCGAAAAACATCGGATATCCGGTCTATTTCTGCTGCATCAATATAAATTTCTGACACAAAATGGCGCCACATTTTTTCAGTCAGAAACCTTGCGGCGTCCGGCTGTTCAAAGAGAATGTCGACCAGAGCATCGCCATCAAAGTTACCCCTTTTCCCAAAGAGGGATTTTTTCCCATTGTCCTGACGCCACGGTCTCAGCTCAAATTCAAATTCTCTCACCCTATTGAATCCATGCCCTGTGAGCGCTCGGGCGGCTTCTTTGACGGTTTTCTCGTCATAAGCCCCCTCGCCCAGCACGAAAAGCTCCATCAATTCTCGGCCTAGGTTTTCATTTGGCGCACCTTTGCGGTTGCGATCGCCATCAAGATAATTGAGCATCGCGGGATCGCGGATAATTTGTTTGGTCAGCGCACGAAAATTCCCGAACCCATAGTCCCTGAACATAAAATGTTGTTTTACCAAGGACATGGTTTCCTCGTTGATAGAAGAATACTGAACTGGGAAGTGGCCCGTCCAAAACAGGGCAAGACGTTCGTTTTGGGGTGCCGTGCTGGCTATCATCTGACGCACCCACCAAAGTTTAAATTCGGCAATCTCTCTGTCACGGGCAATCCGAAATGCCTGACGGCCTGGTTCGTCGTAATCCCAGCGGATCCAATATTCCGGAAAAGGGTTAAAGACAAAGGCTGGTAAATCCACCTCTGTTCGGGGCGAATATCCCGCTAAGATTTGTCGAACAGCATCGGCGCGGGAAAATTGTGTGAGCTGTTCAATGGAGTCAACAGGAGCACCAAGGCCACTGCGCTCCAGCAAATGCCTCGCATCTGCGACTGTCATCTGTTGAGCCATATACGGCTGATTACCGGTCACTGATGCGCGATGATCAAAATAGGCGGACTTCACAAATTCCAGAACATCGCGGGTGATCTTTTGCGGCGCCTTTTGCCCATATGCCGAATAGACGCCCTCTAAGCCGCGACGCGTTTTTGGACCCACAGAACCATCAGCCCTTCCAACGTCAAAGCCTGCAAAGTTCAGATAGATCTGAATCCGTTTTTCAAGCTCCCCTGTAAATCCAGTTGTCGAAAACAGCAAAAAGACGACTGCCGCACACCAAAACCCACGAAACACGTTAGTTACCAAGATCAAATTTACACTTTCGGGAACCTAGCACAGGAACGTTAAAAAAACGAGGGCACATCAGAATTACCCGTTATGCGAAAGTCTTATGTGAAACCAGAAGCAACACAGGCTTTGGTTTATTTGTTTCGCACACCAAAAATTCTGTGCTCCGCCTTGTATGGTCAGAGAGCGCACACTACATCCCCCGGATACTTGCAAAATTTTTTGGAGAAGCAATTTGGCCAAACGCATTCGAGTAAATGGACAGGACCATGATATTGACCTACCCCCAGACGTTCCCCTTTTATGGATCCTGCGCGATGCTCTGAACCTCACAGGAACAAAATTTGGTTGTGGTGTTGCCTCCTGTGGAGCCTGCACCGTTCATATCGATGGAAAAGCCGTGCGATCCTGCCAAGTGGCCCTAGAGGACGTCTGGGGAGACGTCACCACCATTGAAGGCCATGGAAAACCACAAGCTCTCTCGTCTTTGCAAAAATCATGGGTCGACCATCAAGTCGCCCAGTGTGGATATTGCCAGTCTGGTCAAATCATGCAGGCGGCCGCCTTATTAGCCGAAAACCCGAGCCCGTCGGATGCTGACATTGACGAAGCGATGGCAGGAAACCTGTGTCGATGTGGCACCTATCCGCGCATGCGCGCTGCCATCCACTCAACCGCCAAAATGTTGCAGGAGGCCTAAGATGGGACGTATAAAAACCTTTTCTCGCCGCGCCTTCGTTGTTGGATCCGTCGCTGTTGTTGGAGGCGTTGCTTTTGGTGGTTGGAAAGCCCTCAAAACGCCTAAAAACCCGCTCTCTCCACCTGATGGAGCGGCGCTGAACCCTTGGCTGATCATTGACCAAAGGGGGATCACAGTGATTGTCCCGCGCGCAGAAATGGGACAGGGCATTCAAACCACGCTTGCCGCACTTGTAGCAGAAGAGCTTGATGTTGTGCTCTCGGACATCAATGTGGAACATGGGCCTGCAGCACAGGCCTATTTCAACAGTGCTTTGGTGGCGGATCGAAGTTACGAGCTCGCATTGGAGGAAAAACCCTCCGGATGGGCCACAGTGATGGCAGATGCGTTCCCCAAAGTGATGTCACTGCAAGTGACGGGCGGATCAACTTCTACCATTGACGCATTTGAAAAAATGCGCGTGGCCGGTGCAACCGCGCGGGAAACTCTCTTAAAGGCGGCGTCACATAGGCTCAACATCCCCATTAGCCAGTTGAAAACAAAAGACGGGCAGGTCATCAGCCCCGACAATTCACAGATCCCTTATGCTGACCTGGCTGAGGACGCCGCACAGATTGATCCTCCGAAATCACCAAGGCTCAAACCATCATCTGAATGGCGTTACCTTGGCAAATCTCAACCCCGTCTTGATCAGGATGCCAAAGTGACGGGGACTGCAGAATTTGGCATTGATAAGCGCCTTGACGGATTGCTTTTTGCAACAATCCACATGACGCCCCACTTTGGCGGCGCAATCGAAAAGATTGACATCACAACGGCAGAAACCATGGCAGGTGTCAAAAAAATAGTCGTATGGGAAGATGGGTTTGGCGTGATTGCGACAAATACTTGGCTGGCAATGCAGGCGTCAGATGCGGTTGAGGTCATTTGGTCCAAAGGCAGTGCCCCAGACGATACAGAGGCCGTGTTTCATGCGATTGAGGCGGCATTTAACGACAAAGCAAACGTTGAGATGCGCAATCAGGGGGACGTTGATAAGGCGCTCAGCTCCGGCGAAGTGATCGAACGAAGCTACCGCGCCCCATTTCTGGCGCATGCAACGATGGAACCAATGAATGCGACAGCTTTGTTCCAAAACAACAGGTTAGATATATGGACAGGAAATCAGTCCCCTGTTTTGATACGAGACGCCTGTGCTGATGCGCTTGGGCTGAAAAAAGATCAGGTGGTCGTACACACACCTTTCATGGGTGGGGGATTTGGTCGGCGTGGGACCGTGGATTTTGCCCTGCCTGCGGCAAAGCTTGCCAAAGAAATGCCCGCAACACCGATCCAAGTCACATGGACCAGAGAAGAAGACATGCGCCACGATTGGTACCGGCCCGGATCAATCTGCCATTATCGCGCGAAACTTGAGAACGGGCATATTGCGGCTTTGGATGGCAAAATGTCCTCTCCATCGCCAGCAGCCCCTGTTATCAAACTTGCTACGGGATTTGATCTTGCCCCAGAGGACCCCACAATCACAGAGGGCAGCCATGATCAACCCTATGCGATCGACCATTTTCGAGTCAGAGGTTATGCGCCACAGCTTGGAATCCCTGTGGGGTTCTGGCGTTCTGTGGGGGGATCACAAAACGGGTTCTTCCACGAAAGCATGATTGATGAATTGGCCTATGAAGCGGGCGCGGATCCGCTTGAATTTCGCCTCAAACACATTCGCCCAGAACATGAACCAGCCGCCAAAGCACTTGAAACTGTTGCGGAAATGGCAAACTGGACATCGAAAACACCAAGGGGCGTTGGGCGGGGGATTGCGCATGTCTGGTCTTACGGATCTTCCGTCGCCGAAGTGATCAATATTCGCGAAAACGACGGGATGATTGAAATCACTGACGTCTGGATTGCGGCCGACCTTGGCGTGATCCTTGATCCTGCAATTGTAGAGGCGCAATTGACGGGGGCGGCCATTTACGGCCTCTCCGCGGCAATCCAAGGGGAAATCACCTTTGCCAATGGTGCCGTAGAGCAGGGAAATTTTCCGGATTATGATGCGCTTCGCATGCATAATACCCCACGCTTTCATGTCACGCTTTTGCAAAATAACCGCCGGATGGGTGGCGCTGGGGAACCGGGGACGCCACCGGCTGCCCCCGCATTGGCCAATGCCATCTTCAATCTGACGGGCAAACGGCTGCGTGAAATGCCTTTTTCAAAACACATCGGTTTTCTGACTTAAAATTCAGAGGCAGATCAGTCAAAACTGCTTGAATGATCTTTGGTTTTTTGTGTCATTACAAATTTAGGGAGTGTTGATATGTGAAGCGGTCTCAGGCCGAAGACCAGATCAATGCACCATCAGAAAGGGCTCTATCAATGACACAGCCAAATATCGTCGTTATCATGGCCGATCAGCTCGCCCCACAGTTTACGGGTGCTTATGGTCATCCTATTGCCAAAACACCGCATCTTGATGCTTTGGCCAGACGCGGCATGCGCTTTAACGCGGCGTATTGTAATTCACCGCTTTGCGCACCGTCGCGGTTTTCATTCATGTCTGGTCAGTTGATCAGCCGGATTGCAGCATATGACAATGCGTCTGAATTCAAAGCCTCTGTGCCAACCTTTGCGCATTACCTTACATCGCTTGGCTATAAGACCTGCCTTTCGGGCAAAATGCATTTCGTTGGACCCGATCAAATGCATGGGTTTCAGGACCGTGTGACCACCGATATTTATCCGTCCGATTTTGCATGGACCCCCGATTGGGAGGCCGCAGATGAGCGGATCGACAAATGGTATCACAATATGCAAACCGTCAAAGAAAGCGGTATGGCGCAAGCCACCTTCCAGATTGATTATGATGATGAAGTCGGGTTCGCTGCCAAAAGATGGCTGTTTAATGCGGCGCGCGATAAAGCCCAAGGAAAGGGCGCGCCCTTTGCGCTTGTCGCCAGTTTTATCCATCCTCACGACCCCTATGTGGCGCGGCCCGAATGGTGGCATCTTTATTCAGATGAAGACATCACATTGCCCGCCTTCATTCCAGATCCAGCAGATCAAGATCCTTTTTCCAAACGGCTTATGGACGGGATTGAGGCCTCTTACGTGCCGCTCAGCAAAGAAGAGGTCCGCCGCGCCCGGCGCGCTTATTTGGCAAATGTGAGCTATTTTGACAGTAAAATCGGGGAAATCGTTCAAACCCTGACTGAAATTGGCGAACTTGAAAACACCATCGTGATTGTCACGGCAGACCATGGAGATATGCTTGGCGAAAGGGGCCTTTGGTATAAGATGAATTTCTTTGAACATTCGGCACGAGTGCCCCTTGTCATGGCAGGCCCCGGCGTTGTGACGGGTGAAGCGGAAAACGCCTGTTCGCTTGTAGATTTGCTTCCAACCTTCCTAGAAATTGCCGGTGGGTCACTGGACATGCTGGGTGAACCGATTGACGGACGCAGCCTGATGCCGCTGGCCCGCGGAGAAAAAGATCCTATTGACGAGGCAATCGGTGAATACTGCGCAGAAATGGCCGCCTACCCCGTCATTATGATCCGGCGTGGGCAGCTGAAATACGTGCATTGCGACATTGATCCGCCGCAGCTTTATGATCTGTCCGCCGATCCGCTTGAAACGAGAAACCTTGCCCAAGATCCAGATTACCGAGAGGTGTCTGTAAAATTCGCAAAAGAAGTTGCCGCGCGTTGGGACGCAGAAGACTTACGCCAGAAAGTGATTGCCACGCAAAAATCCCGCCGTGCGCTTCATGCGGCGATGGAGGCCGGAGCGGGCGAAGATTGGGATTACAACCCTCCCTCAGACGCAAGCCAACAATATGTGCGCAATCACATGGATTGGACTGTTGCCGCAGCGCGGTACAGATTTCCCCTGGTGGACTGATCGTCCCTTACTGTGCCAAAGAAATCTCTGGCACTGTTCAGATTACTGTCTCTAGGATCGCCCTTAGGTTATCTGCGCTCAGCGTGACAGGGTTACCACCACAGCTTGGATCACTCAGGGCACCTGTGACCAAAACCTCGATATCAGGGTTGGAAACGCCAAGACCCGATAGGGACTTGGGAATGGAAAACCCATCATTGAAGCTATCCACAAAATCGCAAAATCCCTCAAAACCGCCCGAGAGGCCGAGGTAGCCGCTGACTTTATCAAAACGTTCTTTGATCATTGGCGCGTTCAATTTCAGGACCGCAGGCATCAGCACTGCATTCGTTGTGCCGTGATGTGTGTTGTAATGCGCCCCGATCGGGTGGCTAAGCGCATGGATTGCCCCAAGACCCTTTTGAAACGCCGTCGCCCCCATCATAGCCGCAGACATCATATGCGCGCGCGCAGTCAGATCGTCCGGAGTTTCATAGGCTTTGGGCAGGTTTTCAATAACGAGCTTCATTCCCTCAACTGCAATCCCCTGCCCCATAGGATGATAATGCGGAGAGCTAAATGCCTCAACACAATGGGCAAAGGCATCAAGACCCGTGCCTGCCGTGATAAACTTTGGCATGCCAACTGTCAGTTCAGGGTCACAAATCACCACGCTGGGAAGCACTTTGGGATGGAAAATGATCTTTTTCTCATGCGTTTGGGAATTTGTAATCACGCTTGCGCGTCCGACTTCTGAACCTGTGCCCGCGGTGGTCGGAACGGCGACAATTGGAAAGATAGCTTCGGCATCAGCACGCGTCCACCAATCCCCGATGTCTTCGAAATCCCAAACCGGACGTGATTGTCCTGCCATAAAGGCCACCATTTTGGCGAGGTCCAATCCAGACCCGCCACCGAAGGCCACAACACCATCATGCCCGCCTTCACGAAACACCGCCAACCCTGTGTCCAAGTTCTTTTCATTGGGATTCGTATCAACATCTGCAAATTTGGCGGGGTTCAGACCGCCTTGTCGCAAAATATCCATCGCCCGTTCTGTTATCGGCAAATCGGCTAATCCCCGATCCGTCACCAAAAGAGGTTTTTTGATCCCTGCAGCAAGACAGGCGTCACCCAATTCTTGAATGCGTCCTGCGCCAAATCTGATTGAGGTTGGATAAGACCAGTTCGCGGTAAGTGACATATTTCCCGATCCTTTTTTACGAAGCCATGTGTGTTTGTCATTCATCAATTCAACAAAGGTACGCAAAATACCATTGGCATACCAAATCTCAGGATGCAGACGTACTTAGCCCTGTGCAACGTTATAAAGTCAACCACGGTTAGCGACATAAAATGGCGGAAAACTTTTGTTATTTTTTTCAAGCTGCGTCATGACCGCGTCATGTGAGACATGTTTTTTGCAAAAGGAAAATCTATGCCGTTACAAAACGCAGCCTTTTCAAAGTCTGAATACGACCGCCGTATCGCAAAGACCCGCGCTGCGATGGAGGCAGAGGGCATTGACGTGCTTTTTGCTACAGACCCATCCAATCAGGCTTGGCTGACCGGCTATGATGGCTGGTCGTTTTACGTACATCAGGGGGCAATCCTGGATCACGGAACTGACCCCATCTGGTGGGGACGCATGCAAGATACCGCGGGGGCACGAAGGACCGTCTGGATGGAAGAGGACAGGATTGCGGGATATTCAGAACACCTTGTCCAAAACCCGCATGAACATCCAATGGAAGATCTAGCAAAACGGTTAATCGACATGGGTCATGGGTCAGCCCGTATTGGTATCGAAATGGATAATTATTATTACTCCGCAAAGGCCCACGCCGTTTTAAATGAGCACATGCCAAACGCCAATTTTGTCGATGCGACAGCGCTCGTTAATTGGCAAAGGGCTGAAAAATCCAACGAAGAGATTGCCTTTATCCGAAAAGCTGCCTCAATTTCAGAAAAAATTGTGCGTTTCGCTTTGGAAAAGGCGGAACCGGGCATTCGCAAAAATGAACTTGTGGGCGATATCGTGCAATCGGCCTTTTATGGCACCAAAGAGGCTTGGGGCGATTATCCTGCAATCGTACCGCTCACCCCATCCGGCGCGGACGCGACAGCGCCGCATCTGACGTGGAACGGGGATGTCTTAAAACACGGAGAGGGCACCTTTTTTGAACTCTCCGGATGTTATCGCCGCTATCACGCCCCGCTTTGCCGCACCGTGTTTTTAGGCAAGCCAGATCAGAAAATGGTGGATGCCAGCAAAGCGCTTGCCTCCGGGATAAGCGCGGGGATCGATGCCGCGCGCACAGGTAATACCACGGGAGATGTGGCGCGTGCATTAAACGCGGAGCTGGTCAAAAGCGGGATCCATCGAGAAGGCCGCTGTGGATATCCGATCGGCCTGTCTTATCCGCCCGACTGGGGGGAACGTACCTATTCCATAAGACCAACGGACACAACCGAACTCAGACCTGGTATGACGTTTCATTTTATGCCGGGGCTTTGGATGGATGACTGGGGATTGGAAACCACAGAAACGCTTCTGATAATGGACAGCGGCCCCGCAGAAGCCTTGTGCAATATTGAGCGAAAACTATTTGTGAAACCTTAGGTCGATTATGTCCTTGGCGCAAATAGCTCACTCAAAAACGTTGGAGGTATAGGGCGATTTGCGCATCGTTGTGATCAGGGAACCTTAAGTGTTGGCAATTCTATAAATCTGCTCATCGCCATCACCAAATTTTGGCGCGCCGCGCGCCTTTATGTCCAGCGTTTTATAGAAACCTTAGCGGCGGGACGCAGCAAAAATCAGGGATTTCTTCTGCCGGCAACATGCATGATCGCATCCAAATATCCGCGCACACTACCACAATCAAAGCGAAGTCCGTTCAGAGTAACGGCCTGAACAGCATTATTTGCCGCTTGAGTATTTATGGCGTCAGCCAATTGGATTTCCCCGCCTGCACCAGCTGACTGTGTACGCAGAATATCAAAAATATCCGGGGTCAAGACATAGCGTCCAATACTCGCAAGGTTTGAGGGCGCTTTTTCTGCTTCTGGCTTTTCCACAAGGCCTGCCACACATCCCTGGTCACCGTTGGGAACAACAACACCATATTTCGAAATATCGGGGCCATTCACTTCCATAACGCTTAGCTGCGTTTTACCCGAAGCTTCATAAGCGCGGGCAAGATCCGCTGTGATGCCAGCTCCCTCAAATGTAAGAAAATCATCCGCAAGCAAGACCGCAAAGGGATCATTGCCAACAGCGCGTTCGGCACAAAGCACAGCATGTCCAAGACCTAGCTGCTCTGGTTGACGCACAAAAATACATTCGACCCCCTCGGGCAGAATGTTTTTAACCATATCGGCTTGTGCATCTTTGCCCTTAGCACGCAAAGCCATCTCAAGTTCTTGATTGTTGTCAAAATGGTCTTCTATTGCGCGTTTGTTACGACCCGTGACAAAGATCAGTGTATCAATACCTGCCGCGATGGCCTCTTCTGCCGCATATTGGATCAGCGGTTTATCCACGATGGGAAGAAGCTCTTTAGGCATGGCTTTGGTCGCGGGAAGAAATCGAGTCCCAAACCCTGCAACCGGAAAAACAGCTTTTCGTAATTTCGCCATATAAAAATACTCAAAATGTGGGTGTTTATTTTATAAGATCGTTACAGGACTTTATCTAGGTGCACAATTCCTTCAAAGAAAGAATTGAGTAATGCCTGATTTATTCATTATTTTCTCACAGATCATACTCATCGTTAGTGCTAATATTCGTGGTATCATTGATGCCACGACTCATCTTTTTTGCCTTGGTCAGTTTGTCAGCTTAGTTTGAAGGCCCAAGGTATAAAGATTGTAAGCCACCTTCAGTGGCCTTCACCCAATATGCCGACCCGAACAGAGTAATTCACGGCCAGTCCGTAATCTGGATCGTCGTCGCTATCAACCATAAGATGGCCAGCTTTGCTTAAAAGTGCATGACAATCACGACTTAAGTGTACCAATTGGATCTGCTTGCCTGCCACTTGATATCTGGCCGCAACGGCTTCGATTGCCTGGAGCGCAGATTGATCAACCACTCGGCTGTCGGCAAAATCGATTATGACCTGATCAGGGTCAGTATTGAGGTCAAATAATTCAGTAAACCCGTCTGTTGACCCGAAAAACAAAGGGCCCTGAATGTGATAGACTTTGGCACCCTCTGAATTTTCTGAGATTTTGGCATGGATCCGCCTTGCATTGTTCCAAGCATAGGCGAGCGCCGACACAATCACCCCGACAACAACTGCGACAGCAAGGTCAGAATAAACGGTAACAACCGTCACTAAAATAATCACAAAGGCGTCAGTCAATGGCACCAGACGCAGTATTCTCAGTGAATTCCAAGCGAATGTTCCAATGACCACCATAAACATCACACCGACCAAAGCGGCGAGCGGTATTTGTTCAATTACCGAAGATCCAACCAAGATAAACAGAAGCAGAAACAGAGCCGCCGAAATACCAGCGATCCGGGTACGTCCTCCGGATTTCACATTAATCATTGATTGCCCGATCATGGCGCAACCGCCCATGCCACCAAAAAACCCCGTCACCGTATTGGCGAGCCCCTGAGCAATACATTCCTGCGATGCGCCGCCACGCTTGCCGGTCATTTCGCCCACAAGATTTAGCGTCAGGAGGCTTTCGATCAAACCGATCGCCGCAAGAATGACCGCGTACGGCAGGATGATTTCCAAAGTCTCCAAGGTCAATGGAACCATTGGGATATGAAGTTGTGGCAAACCTCCTTCAATCGATGCCAGATCGCCAACGCGCGGAACCTCAAGCCCGAAGCCAATAACAATGGCTGCAACAATCCCAATACCGGCAAGAGGGGCAGGCAGAACTTTGGTAATCCGCGGCATCACCCAAATTATACCCATCGTCAAGATTACAAGCGCAAGCATCAGATAAAGCGGCTCACCGCTCAGCCATTCACTACCAGATATCCCAGAACCGGCCGCATTGGCGGATTTAGGGACTTTGAACTGGGTCATCTGCGCCAGAAAAATCACAATTGCCAGCCCATTCACAAAGCCCAACATTACCGGATGCGGCACCAAGCGAATAAAGCGCCCCCATTGCATCACTCCGGCAAACACTTGCAACACCCCCATGAGGACCACTGTGGCAAACAGATATTCTACACCGTGCTCAGCCACCAAAGCCACCATAACAACCGCCAAAGCTCCGGTGGCCCCCGAGATCATGCCCGGGCGCCCACCAATGAGCGCGGTGACAAGTCCGACCATAAATGCCGCATAAAGTCCGACAAGCGGGTGCACTCCTGCAACAAATGCAAATGCAACGGCCTCTGGCACCAGTGCCAGCGCAACGGTCAAACCTGAAAGTAATTCTATACGGATCCTGCCCAAACTCAGGCCTTTGTTAGACGTCCAGCGCAAATCTGAAAAAGCTATCGAATTGGCAAACAAGCCAAATAAGGCGGGTTTCATAGGATATCCTAAAGTTTGGGGGATTTAAGTTCGGATCCCGTCTATCTGAGTTTGGTCCAAAACGAAAGGACAATTATTTTGGAGCAAAATTATCCAGCCTGTACTGGACCAGTGGCCCAGTACATTCTGCTCCTATTTGTATAGACACAGGTTCAATAAAGTCCGAAGGAACCTTTATTCTACCAAAACATTTCGAAAGCCCCATGGATTTTCTGGGTCTTGGTGATATGCAAAATTTGGGACAAATGAATCGAGCGGGGTCCAGTCCGTATAATGCAATTCGACAGGACCAAGATAAGGGCGTTGGATTTCCAAACAGCGTCTGTGGTCCATTTCTTCAGTTTCCACGATACCCTCGTTCGGATTTTCCAAAGCCCAAACGATACCCGTCAAAACGGCACTGGTCACTTGCAATCCGGTCGCATTTTGATGCGGGACAAGCCGGCGAGTTTCTTCGTTACTGAGGCGTGATCCATACCAGAGCGCGTTTTTTTCATGTCCATAGAGCAGCACACCAAGTTCATCGATTCCGTCCACAATATCTTCTGCCTCAAGGATCACTTTATTGTCCTGTATTTTTCCGGATCCGAAGGTTTCATGAAACGACATCACAGCATCATCACACGGGTGGTAAGCATAATGACAGGTCGGCCGGTATTCTGGCGCATCTGACATCCCGACGGTAAAGTAATCAGCGATCGAAATCGCCTCGTTGTGGGTGACAAGGTAGCCATACTGTGCACCATAAGTCGGGCACCACGTCCTCACGCGTGTCTGGGCACCAGGGCGGTTGAGCCAGATTGAGGCACGGCAGCCTTGCTCATGTGTATGGGCATCGTCAGGTTTCCAAGTTTCATGCGTTCCCCAGCCCAGCTCCGATGGTTGGAACCCTTCGGAAAGAAAACCTTCAACGGACCAAGTGTTTACAAAACTGTCCCGCGATCTTTGGGTGGCACTAATTTGCGTATCACGTTCCGCGATATGAATACCTTTTACGCCCAGATCACGCATAAGATGTGCCCATTCTGTTCTGTTCTGTGGCGGAGTGATATTTTTATTCATCTCGGCGGCAAGTTGCAAAAGGGCTTCTTTTACAAACCAACTCACCATTCCCGGATTAGCGCCACAGCAGGAAACCGCGGTAGGTCCGCCTTTTGAAGCAGGGACATCCGCACGCAGGCTTTCGCGCAAGGCATAATTTGTGCGCGCAGCGTTAGATGTGTCACCAAAATAAAATCCCAGCCAGGGCTCAACAACCGTGTCGATATAAAGAGCACCCAAGGATTGGCAGAGTGCAATGATGTCGCGCGAAGATGTATCAACTGAAAGATTGATACAAAATGCGCCTCGCTCCTTTAATAACGGTGTCAGAAGGTCAACGTAATTTTCTTGTGTCACCGCTTTGATGATCACCCCATATTCCGTTCCAGAAAGCCACTGTTCGGTTCGTGGGTCTGGATCAATAACCGTAAGTTTGGCGCGGTTAAATTCAATGTGACGTTCCAAAAGAGGCAAAACCCCTTTTCCGATTGACCCAAGGCCAATTAGAACGACCGGTCCTGTGATTGAGGCGTGAACTTGGTAGGTCTCTGGAAAACTATCCGTATCCAAGTGGGATTTTCTGGTCACGTTCATTTTTTTAACTTGCCTCCTAGACAATCACTTTTTTCAGCGGTGGAAATCCGTTAAATCCGACGGATGAATAGCTTGCCGTGTAAGCCCCCGTTTCTTCGATAAGAACGCGGTCTCCCGCTGCCAAGGTTAGCGGCAAATCGATCATGTTCTTTTGGTAAAGCACATCCGCACTGTCACAGGACGGCCCGGCAAGAACGCATGGGCCTGTTGGTGCCCCATCTTTTGTTGTGAGAATGCTGTATCGGATGGCCTCCTCCATTGTTTCGGCCAGTCCTGAAAATTTCCCGATATTTAAGAAAACCCAACGATGCTCGTCAGCTTCATCCTTACGCGAAACCAACAAAACCTCAGCAACAATCAATCCGGCATCTGCAACAAGTCCACGACCAGGCTCTGCGATAAGCTTGGGCATTGGATCAAACCTCTCCGATAAAAGCGCACAAAGTCTTTCGCAATAGGGGGTAATTTCCGTGATTGGACGCCCGTATCTGGCTGGAAACCCGCCTCCTATATTGAGCAGGTCTAGCTGATGCCCTTGCGATAAAGCCCGCTTCCAAAGACTGCTTGCTTGGTCTAGCGCGCCAATCCACATATCAGGGTTTCGCGTCTGAGAACCCACATGAAAGCTGATACCGCGCATCCGAAGCCCTAAAGCCCGACCTTTGTCAAAAAGATGAAGCGCCATGGCCGGCGTGCACCCCGATTTATCAGACAGGGGCCATTCGGCTTCGGTATCCCCAATCAGCATTCTGATATAGACCGATGCTCCGGGCGCATTACATGCTATTTTGCTAAGCTCTTCTTCAGCGTCTGCTGCAAACAACGAAATACCCAGCGCATAGGCCATGCGAATATCTTGTGCCGATTTTACCACATTTCCAAAAGACATACGGTTTGGCGTTGCACCATTGGCAAGACACAAGAGGACCTCACCCATTGATGCCACATCAAAGGACGCTCCTGCAGCGGCAAGCGCTGATATAACTTCAGGGACGGGACACGCTTTGACAGCAAAATGCATGTCAACTGCCGGCAAGCCAGCACGCATGGATTGGAAGTTATGCAAAACTCTTTTCAATGACAGCAATAACACAGGATCATTGAATTGAGCCAAAGAGTTGCCAGACAAAAAAGCCTGAGCAAAATCTTCATGGCAAAGCAAATTTCCCACGTCTAAGTATATATAAACGTTTGGGAAATTTGGGACAGAATACTCTGCAATTGAGCAGAGTCTGCTTTGTCAGTTTTCGTGAGAGTGTTCATGGGCGTACAAATCATAAGATAAAAAGTGCGCAGTCCCTAATGTGGACTGCAGTCAATGTCTAGAAGAAAAATTCAAACTAAATTCGATCAGAAATAGAAATAAATGCACATCTAAAAATCGTTGTTGATTTAGATTTTTGACAAGAAACTGGACATGTTTTCAGCCCGAATTTCTGACTAAATTCTGCTGGACGAAAATTGGTGCGTTCTACAGAATTTTGCCGCATCCATGAACGCAGAAATGGCCGTTGCAAAACTGCCCGGGTCGATCATGGCCAATGTTGCTATGTTAAAATATTTGGTGGGAAAACGTCAGCCACTTGCCGCTTTGGCAAAGCTCATGTCGATCATACGCTGGGTACCTTGCGAAAATTCCAAAGGACAGGGGAAAGGCGCACCCGTCAGAACCGAATTGCGAAAATTTTCAAACTGAAAAACGTAATGATTGTCCGCTGGGAACCGCTTTGTTTCAGTTGTCATATCGTCGCGCCAAAGCGTGACTTCAGCCTGAGAAAACACTTGCGCATTAAACGGAGTTGTCAGCTTTATATATCCCCTGTCCCCGTGGAACGTTACCTCTTGTCTTGGAGCAAGACGCATGGATGTGGTACTGGAAAAGCGAAAACTTGGAAAAGACGCACGGATATGTGACCAGACATCGACGTTATTTTCCCATTTTATGTCCGCTGAAAGGATTTCCGTTGGTTCCTCACCAGTTACATAGCGCGCGGACCCAAAGGTGTAGACGCCAATGTCAGGTAAGCTTCCTCCGCCAGTTTCGGGGCGGTTGCGGATATTACCACGGTCCGCTGCATTGTTATAGGAAAACACACTGTCCACCGACCAGAGCGTGCCGATGACGCCACTGTCATAAAGCTCTTTTGCATAGTGCCATTGTGGATGGTGCACGATCATATAGGCTTCGGCGACCAAGAGGCTCGAGGCATCGCGCAATGTGATCAGATCGTCGATCTCTGCAGCCCGCATTGCGATTGGTTTTTCGGTCAGGACATGTTTTCCAGCAGCGATTGCTTTTTTCGTCCATTCCACGTGAAGCGTATTCGGTAAGGGAATGTAAACCGCATCAATCCCATCATCTGCCAAAAGGGCGTCATAATCGGTATGGATCCGGAGCGAGGGTTGCGCCAGTTGAAAGGGGACAGCTTTTTCCGGATCACTGGTTGCCAAGGCAGCAACTGTGTTACCCTTTGATACGATTATCGCCGGAAGTATGAAATTCTTTGCAAAATGAGATGCGCCAAGAATTCCCCAGTTCAGTGTCTTTGTCATCTTTGTCCCATCTTTCTGGTGACTGTAACTGTGAAGAATTTATAAGTTTTGGATCTTTATCCAATCAACATTGGAAATTCATCCCCAACCAGTTGATCCCCGTCTTGAAGCGTTACTTGTTTAAACGGTGGAGAGGTGACAATGCCTTCGCGCCGCGCAAAGCGGATCCCATCCCCCAGAAGACGCAGGGAAAAGGCGCGCCGCTGAGAGCTTTGGCTTGTGTTGGCCGGTGCACCGTGAATTGTACGAAAATCAAAGGCAATGGCATCGCCCGGCCCAACGGCCCATCCTTCGATGTTATATGAGCCTCTGTCAGCATTGATGTCCGGAATATCTTCGAGCGTATCATGTTCGTTTAACGCAGATCCATCAAATCGCTGAGGCCTATAATATTTCCCCCATTTGTGGGAACCCGCCAAAAATTCCAATGTGGTTTCGCGCGGCACCTCATCAAGGGGGATCCAAAGGCTGATGGTTTTTGGCCCGTCAACACAATAATAAGGCGCGTCCTGATGCCAAGGCGTCGGCACGCCTGTTTGGGCCTCTTTGACAAGAACATGTTCGTGGAACAGTTGGACGGTTTTGCTGTTCATAAGATCTGCTGCAACTGCCGCAGCCGGAGAATTGAAAATAAAATCCCTATATTCGGGAATCCGGTCCCAATTGCAGTAATCAACAAAAAACCGCCCCTTTCCTTCATCCCCTTTATATATGCGGGCGTTCGGATCTGGATTTTCCATATTGGCATCAATGCCCCTGCGCAAAACATCAACCCAATCGTTAAAGACGCCCTTTAGAACAGTAACACCTTTTTGGTTGAATTCATCTATCGTTGATTGGTCGATCAATTGGCCCATAAGTAATGTCCTCTGACGGCTGACAGCTTTCCTAATTGCGAAGTCTAAAGGCTTTTGTTTGCTGTTCAAGTGGTGTTGTTAAAATGAATATTTGTATCGTTTGTTTCTGTATCATTTGCGGTCTGAATTATTGAAAGAAAGGGTTTGAAGGTGACCAAATCAGGAAATCGGAATTGAATTGATTGTCAAAAAACCCACTCAGCGGCCCAAATCCTTTGTGTAATCTCGGTTGAAATAGGAAACAGACGAGCCCAGAGATTAAGTCGACTTGAGAATTTATTAAAGGGCTATTCGCATGAATTTGACGATTATTTTACCTTTTTATGTTGACTTATTTTCAAACAACACCACGATTAACGGTTATCTGAACGAGAAATATAAGGCGTGGGAGGACGTTATGACTCTAGGATTTAAACATAAAATGTCGGTGGCAATGCTGGCGCTTGGCCTGAGTGGAATGGCCAATTTGGCGCTGGCGGAAGAATGCCGTGTGAGCCAAGCCAGCATGGACCGCCCCAATGGATTCCCCGATCGTGCGCTGACAATGATCGTGCCCTACGGACCGGGTGGAGGATCTGGTCAGGTGGCTGCAGCCATGGCTGAAGCCGTGACAGAATTAACATCTGTGAACATCAACCGCGATCACAAGCCGGGCGGGTCTGGATCTGTGGGCCTAACAGCTTATATGGCGGCACCCGCGGACGGTTACAATGTGCTTGAGCATATTGATGATGCCTCCTCTGCGCATGCGTTGGATTCGTCGAAACCAAACCCTGCTGTTGATCTGATTCCTCTTGTGATTTCACAAGTTACCTTTTCACAGATCTACATCCGCACCAACGAAACGCGTTACAGCGATTGGCCAAGCTTTGTTGAATGGGTTCGCGCGCAAGACGGAAAAGCGACCATTGCCAATGTATCTGCAGAAGGTTCCATGGAACGTGTGATTATGAAATTCATCACCGATGCATCGGATATGAAAATCCAGCAGATATCCTTTGACAAAGGCGCCCCGCGGTATGGCGCGCTTCTTGGTGGACAGGTCGATGCGTTGTTCGAACAACCCGGCGATGTTCGGAACTTCCTGGATGCAGGAAACTTTAAACCCATCCTGACGGTTTTCAACGAACGTCCGGGGGTGTTTTCCGATGTCCCGACCCACAAAGAAATGGGTATGGATTTCGAACCACTCTTGCGATTCCGCGGCTTTTACGTGCACAAAGATGCGCCTGCTGACCGTGTGGAATGGTTGAAATGGGCGTTTCAGCGTGCCTACTGTCAGGACAGCTATCAAGCCTATAACGCGAGCAAATTCATGAACGTGATTGACAGCTACCGTGACACAGACGGTGCGATTGAAATGATCAATGCGGCCGTCACGCAATACCGTGATGTTTACAAAGAAATGGGTATGGACGTTAAATAACGTCTCGCTTTAACACGCACTCGTGCCCGTGGTTTTGCTACGGGCACATGCATTTGCTAACGAAGAAAAAGCTATGGGAAAACATAGAACAACCGACGTGATTGAGGCGGTGATATGGCTGGTCATTGCGATCGTCTTCTTTGCCGTGAGTTTTGAGTTCAATCAGCCTATCGAAATTTACAAATTTGGGGCTACGGGCTGGCCAAGGGTGATCCTCGCCTTGATGGCTGCAGTGGCCTTCGGTAACTTCTATCACTCCTACAAGAAAGGTGCGCAGGCGCAGACCGGGCGCGTTGGTGCGAACGAAGAAGCCGAAGCCGTAGAATACAAATCTTTTTCCCAGTACTTGCAAACAGGGTGGCTTCTTATTTTGCCACTGTTTTATGCAATATCCTTAAAACCAGTGGGGTTTTACTGTGGTACGCCTTTTTTCATCGCGCTGATTATGGTCGCCTGGGGTGAACGCCGTATTGCCTACATCCTGTACAGCACGCTTATCATTTATGGGTTGTTGCTTTTACTCTTTATGGTTGTCTTGAATGCACCACTTCCACAAGGAAATATGTCTCCTTTTTATGACGTGAGCGCATTCATTCTGAGAATGAAAACGCAACTTGACCAGCTGTTCTAAGGGTTCGTTATGATAGAGAATTTTTTGACAGGGACCGCAACACTTTTCGGGGACCCCTTTACCATTGGTGTCTTTGTGTTTGGTGTTTTGGGGGGGATGCTTTTCGGGGCCATCCCCGGAGTGAGTATGCTGACGCTTGCTGCGATTTTATTGCCCTTTACGGCGGATCTTTCGCCAGCGCAGGGTGTGATGCTCTTTGCGGTTATTTACTGTACCGGCACCTATGGCGGGGCGATTACGGCAATTTTGTTCAATATTCCCGGTGCGCCGGAAAATGCTCCAACCGCATTTGACGGATATCCAATGACCCAGAAAGGTATGGCGGGAAAGGCGGTCGGCGCAGCGGTTCTGTGTTCGGCGATCGGCGGGGTGGCCTCTGCCCTAGTTATGATGAGCGCAACAGAACCCCTTGCGCAATGGGCCATTATGAATATCGGTCCACCAGAAATTTTTGCGCTGGTCTTTTTCGGTTTGGCAGTGGCCTCTTCTGTGGGGGGGCGCACGATTTGGAAAGGCTGGCTGTCTGTTTTGTTGGGTTTGATTGTCGCAACAATTGGTCAAGACCCCGTGGGCGGTATAAACCGGTATAATTTCGGGTTCACCGACCTTGCCGCTGGCATCGCCTTTGTCCCTGCAATTTTAGGGTTTTTTGCAGTGTCCGAAATTTTTGTACAGGCAGAAAAAAGGGTTGGGGGAACCTATAGTGCCCCGAAATTTAACGTGGACTTTCCGACATTTTTCGAATTGTGGGCGCATAAAATTGCAGTGGTCAGATCGATTTTTGTAGGATTCTTTTGCGGAATTCTTCCTGGTATCGGGGCGACATTGGCCGCCTTTATGGGGTATGGCGAAGCCGTGCGCTGGTCCAAAAACAAGGAAGAATTTGGCAAAGGCAAGTTGGAGGGCGTTATTTCCTCGGAAACAGCAAACAACGCCGCGACGGGCGCGGCAATGATCCCTCTTTTGGCGCTTGGCCTTCCCGGCGGGGCGCTCACGGCAATGATGGTTGCCGTGTTTCAGATGCATGATCTGGAACCGGGGCCATTGGTGTTTTACAATTCCCCTGACCTGATCTGGGTTGTCTTTTCAGCCATGTTTTATGCCAATCTGTCTATTTTGTTCATCGGGTTGATTGAGACAAAAACAATTCTTTACCTCCTGAAAATTCCATTCCAATTTCTGGCACCAATGATTTTGATGCTGGCAAGCATCGGAGCCTATATTGGCCGTGGTCTGGTTCTGGATGTCATTGTCATGTTTGTGGCGGGAATTGTCGGGTTTCTCCTGCGTCGGTCCGGTTATTCCATACCAGGGATTGTGCTGGGCTTGATCTTGGGCAAAATCGGCGAACAGAACTTTGCACAGGGCATGCAGATGGTGCACTATGATTTGGTGACCTATTTTTCACGACCGATCTGCACAATCTTAATCGTTGCAGGCGTTTTGACCTTGCTTAAAAGCCTGCATTCCGCCTTTTATGCGCAACCTTCGCAATCATAAACCTAGACGACGGCAAGATGGACACCACAGACGACCTAGACACAATAGACACACTAGTCGAGCGTGCGCGCATTGCACAGGCGGCCTATGAAGCACAAGGGACACAAGAGCTTTTCGACCTCGCAGCACAGGCCGTAGGATGGGCTTTGATGAAGCCCGAACACAATGCCGCTTTATCCAAATTGGCGGTGCGGGAAACAGGTCTTGGCAATGTGGCAGATAAGATCAAGAAAAATCACAATAAAACCCTTGGGCTTTTGCGCGATATCAAGGGTATCAAAAGCTTTGGCCATATTGGCGATGATGCGGAAACAGGTTTGTCAACCTATCTGCGCCCCAAAGGGGTGATTGCGGCGATTGTGCCCTCAACCAACCCTCTTGCGACACCTGTGAACAATATCATCAATGCGCTCAAATGCGGCAACGCAATTATTGTCGCTCCATCACCCAAGGGTGCGCGCCCTTTGGCGGCATTGATGGAGCATATTCACGAAAACCTGCGTGCGATCGGCGCAGATACGAACCTTGTGCAAATGGTGCCCATTCCCCCGTCTAAGGTGAAAACCAACCGGTTAATGGAATTGGCTGATCTTTTGGTTGTGACGGGCTCGCAAAAC
Organism: Alphaproteobacteria bacterium casp-alpha6; assembly: GCA_001510135.1. Taxonomy (GTDB): domain Bacteria; phylum Pseudomonadota; class Alphaproteobacteria; order Rhodobacterales; family Rhodobacteraceae; genus LFER01. Next base: position 30,144 of record LFER01000002.1, on the reverse strand, counting down.
AATGTGCGCGCGGGATATTCGTCTGGCACACCGGCGCTTGGTGTGGGACAAGGCAATGTGGTGACAATTATTGATGATACAGCGGATCTTAACGATGCTGCCGCCAAAATTGCAGCCTCCAAAACATTTGATAATGCAACCTCCTGCTCCTCAGAAAATTCGGTGATCATCTTAAGATCTGTTTATGAGGAGGCTTTACGCGCTTTGGAAGATGCGGGGGGTCTTGTCCTGAACGAGGCAGATTCGGATCAATTGATCAATACACATTGGGTCAACGGAAAAATGTCCACGGCTCTTTTGGCGCAGGACATCGATGTGATCCTAGAACGCACAGGGCTTAGCGACAAGGCACGGCCAAACACACGTTTTTTGATTGTGCCAACCACGGAGGCGGGCGAAGGAGCTCTGATCAGCGGCGAAAAAATGTCCCGCTTTTTATCGCTTTACGTCGCAGAAAATTTTGAAGAGGCTGTATCTCTGGCCATTAAAATACAGGAATATCAGGGGGCTGGTCATTCTCTTGGACTGCATTCAAAAGATGATGCAAAGGCGCACCACCTCGCCATGGCGGCACGTACCTGTCGGGTGATTGTTAATCAGGCGCATTGTTTTGCGACAGGCGGATTTTTTGACAACGGAATGCCATTTTCTCTTTCTATGGGATGTGGGAGCTGGGGGGGCAATTCCATCGACGGAAATCTCAATTGGGAACATTTCGTCAATAAGGTGCGTATTGTACGCGTGATCAAAGAAAATAAACCGGAACTGGAAGACATCTTCACTGGATTTTGGGAAAAGGCGCATCAATGACGGATCAGCAGCATCCTGAAACTTTGAAAGAACAGGTTGACAGAAATGCGCAAATGCGCGGCGACACCGTCTGGCTGATTTCTCCTGAAACCGGAGAAGAGGTAAGCTTTGCACAGGCGCAGACGCGTATCGTCGAAATTGGCGCTCACCTGTGTGGGCTGGGATTAAAAGAAGGGGCAAGTGTGGCCATTGCCGCGCCCAATTCGATCGGCTCCTGTCTGATGTTCATGGGTGTGGTTTACGCAGGCTTTGTCGCTGTGCCTTTGAACCTTGTGGCCGGACCAGCCATCATTGGCTACACACTTCGCCATTGTGAGGCAGAGCTGATTTTTGTCTCTGATGAATGCAAGGAGCTTATCGAGTCTGCGCAAGGCGAACAAGGACTAGGGCTGCGCACAATGCGATTGGATCTTGAAAAAGGGCCTGTTTGGGAAGGTTCCGATGTAACGGTCTCACCACCTTTCCACCCCAAGGGTCAAACAATCGGCTTGTTGATGTATACCTCGGGCACCACAGGAAAACCCAAAGGCGTGATGTTGAGTCATGCCAATCTGTTAGCCGCGGGGCGGTATATTTCCTCTGGACATGCGATCACAAAGAACGACCGCGCTTTATGCGTTTTGCCGATTTATCATATTAACGGTCTCTGCGTCTCCGTGATGGGGACCTTGGTGTCCGCCAGCACTTTGGTGATGCCCTATCGGTTTTCGGTCTCGACCTTCTGGGAAACGATTGTGCGATACGCCTGCAGCTGGTTTTCAGCCGTTCCCACCCAATATGCCTATATCCTGAACAATGACGCGCCGGTTGGGGATTTGTCGCACCTGCGTTTTGCGCGCTCTGCCTCCGCGCCTTTGTCTCCAGATATTCACCGAAGGTTTGAAGAGCGTTTCAAAGTCCCCATTATCGAAACCATGGGGCTCACCGAAACGGGATCGCAGATTACGACCAATCCGCTTCCCCCTGCTGAGCGGAAGATCGGATCGCCCGGTGCAGCCTATGGAAATGAGATTATGGTTGCAGATGCCGAGTTTGCTGCTGTCCCGACAGGTCAGACCGGCGAAATACTGGTGCGCGGTAAAAATGTGATGCAGGGGTATTTCAAACAACCTGAAGAGACCGCAAAGACGATCACGAAAGACGGATGGCTGCGGACTGGGGATCTTGGGTATATGGATGAGGATAGCTTTATCTATGTGTCCGGTCGCATCAAAGAGTTGATCATCAAAGGCGGGGAAAACATTGCACCCCGCGAGATCGACGAAGCCTTGCTCGAACACCCCAGCATATTGGAGGCCGCAGCCTTTGCCGTGCCGTGCGAAAATCATGGAGAGCGGGTCGAAGCCTGTATCAGGTTCAAAGACAAAGCAGATGTTGGCATAGATGTTCTTATGGCACATTGTGTGTCAAAACTCGGTAAATTCAAATGCCCCGATCAGATCCATGTGATGGAGGATCTTCCCAAAGGACCCTCGGGTAAGGTCCAACGGCTCAAGTTATATGGTATGATTTATGCTGCGTGACGGAAATTTCTTTATAACAAGAAAGCTGGCACATCTTCAAAGCAAACAAAGGTGCGCACTGTGGAAGAGAATTTCCTGAATTACATTTTCCCGTCTGACGATCTGTCGATTTTGGTCTTTATGATGGGGACATTTTTTATATCTGGAATTGTGAAAGGATTTCTGGGAATTGGGCTACCAGCAGCAGCCATGGCGTTGTTGACCTTGGTCGTCAGCCCAACCTATGCGATTTCTCTTTTGGTGGTACCGATCCTGTTTACCAACCTGTCCCAGTTCACACGATCCAAACATCGCGCGGAATCCTTTAAATCCTATTGGATTTTGGGAGCGGCCATTCTGGTCAGCATTTTTATCACCTCTCTTTTTATCGCGTCGTATCCGACAGCGCTTTTAACAATCTCAATCGGTGTGGCCATGATCATTGTCGCGCTAAACGGGCTGATCGGGTTTAAATTCAACATCGGACCCGGCATAGGCTGGCAGCTTGGATTTGGGATCGTATCCGGCGTTCTTGGTGGGGTCAGTTCTATCTGGTCCCCTCCTGTTGCCATGTATCTGATTGCGCGTGGCATTGATAAGGAACGCTTCATTTCTGCGACCGGATTTCTATTTCTTGTCGGAGCCTTGCCATTGGCATTGGGGCTATATTTCGGCGGTATTTTGACACCACAAATATTACTACAATCAGGCTTTGGACTCGTGATTGTTTTATTTGGCTTTCGCATAGGAGAGATCCTTCGAGGACGCGTAACGCAAGCATGGTTTGAAAAAGCAGTGCTAATTGCCTTTTTCTTTATGGGCGTGCGGTTGGTCGCCGTAGGTGTGTTTTAAGGGTCCTGCAACTGCTGGTCCAAGAAACGTGCCACGTGGATGGCATTGCGCGCGGCACCATCCTTGATTTGACTGCGGCAAGACGTGCCATCTGCGATCAGGATTGTCTGACCAATCGCGTTTCTAACCGCAGGTAAAAGATCTGCTTCTGCCATTTTTTGAGAAACCTCGTAGGTGTCTCTGCCGTATCCAAAGGCGCCAGCCATGCCGCAGCAGCTTGTCTCAATCGTGCTGACCTCAAGCCCCTCAATCATATTTAAGACAGTTTCTACAGGACCCATAACGCCATAGGCTTTCTGATGGCAATGCCCATGCAAGAGCGCTTTGGCCTTAAGAGGCTTCAGACGAAGATGTGCTGCATCCTTGGACAAAAGTTCTTCAAACGTCATCGCACTCTGGGCAACTGAGCGTGCCGCTTCAGTTTTCAAAAGCGCGGCAACTTCATCCTTCAAAGCAAAAAGGCAGGATGGTTCGAGCCCCACAATGGGAATACCGGCTTGCGCAAAAGGTGCGTAGGTTTCCACAAGCCGCGTGGCGCTTTGTCGGGCCTTTTCAATATTGCCGGTTGCAAGATGGGTTTTACCGCAACACAGTGCTCTTGAAGAAGACGTCTCCGGCATCGGTGCAAAGACCGAATATCCTGCATGTTCCAGAACCCGTAGAGCGCTGCGCACATTATCAGGTTCAAAATATCGGTTGAATGTGTCGATGAATAAGATGACCGGCTTCGTCCCGCTTGGCATTTGGTCAATTTCGGTATCGCGAAACCAATCTCTTCGCCAGCGCGGTAGCGGCCGTTTTGCCGTAAACCCTGTAACATAGGAACTGAGCCGCGCAAGGCCCGGGATTTTATCCCTTAAATTCGCGACACTCGCGAACCGTGCGGCAAAAGGTGCATAATCAGGAAGGTAGGAGATCAGCCGATCTTGGAAACTTAGTCCCTTCTCCTTTGTGCGCAATGCCGTCATTTCAATCTTCATTGCGGCCATATCGACACCCGTCGGGCATTCGCGCTTACAGGCTTTGCACGAGACGCAAAGCGCAAGTGTTTCTGCCATGGCGTCACTGGTCAAAGCGTTCTGCCCCAATTGACCGGATATAGCGAGACGCAATGTATTTGCACGCCCGCGGGTGCTGTCCTTTTCGTCACGGGTCGCCCGAAAAGAAGGACACATCACACCGCCCTTCAGTTTGCGACAGGCTCCGTTGTTATTGCACATTTCAACCGCCCCTTGAAACCCCTGCGCATTTCCGGGCCAAGAGGACCAGTCCAAATGTGTTTCAAAATCGTCCACCCTATAGCCAGGTGCAAAGCGAAACAATTCCCGCGTATTCATTGCTGGCGCGTCAATGATTTTCCCCGGGTTAAAAAGACCCTCGGGATCAAGAATAGATTTGAGGTTCCGGAATGCTTCTGTGAGCGGTGTTCCAAACATGATCGGATTAAACTCAGATCTCGAAATACCATCCCCATGTTCACCTGAATGAGACCCACCATATTTTTTGACCAACTCAAAAGCTTCTAACGCTATGGCCCGCATTTTATCTGCATCAGCTGCAGATTTCATGTTGAGCAAGGGGCGCACATGCAGACAGCCAACAGAGGCATGCGCATACCATGTCCCACTTGTGCCGTGTTTTTCGAAAATCTGGGTCAGACCTTGGGTATATTCGGCGAGATCCTTTAAAGGTACTGCGCAGTCTTCCACAAAAGACACAGGCTTTGTATCCGATTTCATCGACATCATGATGTTCAGACCGGATTTACGCATTTCAGAGATGCGATTTTGATCACCGGCGGGTTCAAGAACGACAACACAGCCCGCGTCGCTATATTGGCTTTCTTTGCTCCGCCCGTTGAGTTCTGCCATGGTCTTTTTGAGGTCGAGAATTTTCGCACGATTGTCGGAGTCCGTTTCTTCGGCAAATTCCACAACCAAAATAGCAGAAGGATCACCCGATACGAAATCCGCCACGGTTTTTTCAAACAAGGGAATAGAACGGGCAAGTGAGATCATTGTGTCGTCAATCAATTCGACCGTCACCGGATCCAAACCCACAAGATATTGTGCGGCATCCATTGCATCGTAAAAACTGGAAAAATGGCACAATGCCATGATTTTCTTCGTTGGAAGCGGGGACAGTTTCAGCTCGATCGCCGTGGAATAGGCCAGCGTTCCCTCGGATCCTACAATCAAATGTGCCAGGTTGATGTCATCCACTGTTCCTAGATTTCCAGGCCTTTGGGACAGCGTTTCAGGCAACAAGGCATCAATGTTATATCCCCCAACCCTGCGCAGGACCTTTGGAAAACGTAGTTCGATTTCGCTGCGATTTTGTTCACCAAGTTCAAGAAGCTTGGGCACTATATCGTCCAAACCCTGTGTCGTGGATTTCATCGGACCAAAAGTTGTGGCGCGCCCATCTGACAAGATCGCCTCGATAGACACCACATTATCCCGCATGATGCCATATCGAATAGAACGTCCGCCGGCTGAATTATTCCCGGCCATGCCCCCAATGGTCGCCCGGCTAGAGGTGGAAACGTCAACAGGAAACCAAAGACCATAGGGCTTTAAAAGTCTGTTCAGCTCATCAAGCACCATACCCGGTTCCACGGTACAGCGCATAGTTTCCTCATCAAGGGATAAAAGGCGGTTCAAATATTTGCTGTTGTCCAGAACAATGGCATTGTTCACAGTCTGCCCATTTTGGGAGGTCCCCCCACCCCGCGGCAGAATTTTAAGCCCATGCATACGCGCAAAAGCGATGGTTTTTTTGATATCCGTGACAGATTTAGGCAACACGACCGCCAAAGGCATCATCTGATAAATGGAGGCATCTGTTGCGTAACGACCCCGATCAAAGGTGGCATCCAAAAGATCCCCCTCAAGATCTGATCGCAGGGTATCAAATGATAAATCCATTTAATATGAGCGCCTTAGACAGTTCTTTCTCCATTAATAGGTATGGGTTAAAGAAAGAAAAGCAACAAAAATATCGTGTTTTTTTTGGCTCATTTTTGTCAGCAGCATCACTTCTTAGACGTATTAGACAGGCCAAAAAACGCGTCCCGTATTTGAAACGTTGGTTTTTTTTGTCTAAAGGTTGATTTCTCGACTGCACAAGAAAAATAAAGCGGGTAAACACTTATCAAAAAAACGACCTAAATCCCTGTGAAGAAACCACAATAAAGGTAAATCCGTGATGTCATCAACCCTGACTTCTATGCTCGCCGCGCATGCGGAGGACGCACCAGCAATTGGCGCTTCAGAAAAATCTTGGCTGACGTACGGCGCATTGCGCAGTCTATCCCAAGAGGTGCGCACAAGCCTTCGCGCAAATGGCATTGGCGCAAAAGATCGGGTTGCGATCGTCCTACCAAACGGGGCGGCAATGGCGAGTGCATTTATCACTATCGCGCAAACGGCCACGACAGCGCCTTTGAACCCGAATTACCGCGAAGACGAATTTGCCTTTTATCTGGAGGATCTGACCGCCAAGGCCATCGTTTTGGAGGCTGGATACTCTGGTCCGGCAGAGGCAGCAGCGCGGCGGCAGGGGCTTGCAATTCTGCGTCTCCAACAAGATAGCACGGTGGCAGGGAAATTTTCCCTTACCGGCGAAGGGGCTGGCGATGAAGGGGATGATAATGTTCCGGATCAGGATGATATTGCTTTGATCCTGCATACTTCTGGAACCACATCGCGTCCAAAAATTGTCCCTCTGTTGCAATCCAATGTGACCGCCTCAGCACGCAATATCGCAGTGTCTTTGAATTTGACTTCATCGGATCGATGTTTGAACGTGATGCCTTTGTTTCACATTCACGGTCTTATTGCGGCGGTGGCATCTTCCCTGTCTGTTGGGGCCTCGATCTGTTGCACCAGCGGCTTTAACGCCATGACATTTTTTGCAAACATGGCGGAGGCCAAACCCACTTGGTACACAGCCGTACCCACCATGCATCAGGCAATCCTGTCCCGTGCCGGACGCAATGAAGACACCATCAAAGCCAATCCTTTGCGGTTTTTACGCTCCTCCTCGGCAAGCTTGCCGGCCCAAGTGATGGAGGCGCTACGTGAGACTTTTAACGCCCCGGTCGTTGAAGCCTATGGTATGACAGAGGCAACCCATCAAATGTGCTGCAATCCGCTTGAGCGGCAAAAACCCGGATCTGTCGGAGTAGCCGCGGGACCAGAGGTGCGCATCGCCCATGAAACCGAAAATCATCTTATCGAAGGGATTGGTGAAGTCGTGATTTCGGGCCCAAATGTTACGCCGGGATACGAAAGTAATCCTGACGCCAACGCCAAGAATTTTTTCGAAGCAAACGGCAAAAGGTGGTTCCGTACAGGCGATCAGGGGTCGTTTGACAAGGATGGTTTTCTTGAACTCACAGGCCGCTTGAAAGAAATCATCAACCGAGGCGGCGAAAAAATCTCTCCTCTTGAGGTGGACGGTGTGCTGATGGATTTTCCCGCGATCGCCCAAGTTGTAACCTTTGCCCTACCGCATCCGAAGCTTGGTGAAGAAGTCGCGGCAGCCGTTGTTTTACGCGAAGGACAGACGGCAACAGAACGGGACATCCGCGATTTTGCCGCGACCCGCATGGCCGATTTCAAAGTGCCCCGCAAAGTTGTCATTTTGGATGAGATCCCCAAAGGAGCGACAGGTAAAATGCAGCGGATCGGCATGGCGGAAAAGCTGGGCCTTGTGGAAAAGGCAGGCTAAACGATGAAGATCTGTGTCTTTGGGGCAGGCGCCATTGGCGGTTATATGGGGGTAAAGCTTGCCCAAGCGGGGGCTGATGTGTCTTTGGTGGCGCGTGGCCCGCATCTCGCGGCAATGCAACAAAACGGGTTGCGCCTGATCGAAGAAGGCCAAGAGCATAAAGTGTCGGTCTCCGCTTCTGACACTCCTGCAGATTTAGGTGAACAGGATTACATTATTATTACGCTCAAAGCCCATTCTGTGCCAACTGTTGTGGAAAAAATGCGCCCCTTGATCGGAAAAAACACAACGATCGTTTCAGGGGTAAACGGCGTGCCGTGGTGGTATTTTCACAAAATTGGCGGGCCGCTTGAGGGCAGGCGATTGCATTCTGTTGATCCAGACGACACCCAATGGAACGGCTTTGGTCCTGATAACGTTCTGGGCTGTGTCGTGTATCCCGCTGCAGAAGTCATCGAACCTGGCGTTATTAAACACATCGAAGGCAATCGATTTTCCCTTGGTGAACCTGATGGTTCCAAATCGGAACGCGCAATTTCACTATCTCAGGCACTCAGCGCCGCGGGACTGAAGGCTCCGGTACGCCCGAAGTTGCGCGACGAAATTTGGGTGAAGCTTTGGGGAAACTTGTCGTTTAACCCCATTTCCGCCCTGACGCATGCTACTTTGGATGTGCTCTGCACAGATGAGGGTACCCGTCCCATCGCGCGCGCGATGATGCTTGAGGCACAGGAAATTGCCGAAAAACTTGGAGTAAAGTTTCCGATTGATGTAGAACGGCGCATTGATGGCGGGGCAGCAGTCGGGGCGCATCGCACGTCTATGCTCCAAGACCTTGATCAGGGACGACCTATGGAAATTGATGCTCTGGTGGCGAGCGTTCAGGAACTTGGAAAGATCACACAGACCCCCACCCCTATCATAGACACAGTTCTGGGGCTTGTGCGGCTTCGGGCACGCACGGCTAACTTATATCAGTAACAGACTCTAAATTGATATAGGCCTCTGGAACGAAACGGGGCGTGCAGTGGCAATAAAATTCTAGATCCTGATCACCCGTATTTGTGATCCTCTGCGCAGCGCCTTCAGGGATAAAAAGGCTTAATCCCGCATTTAGCGGGATCTCTTTTCCATCCACCTCAGCAATCCCCTCACCTTGACGCAGGATATAGATTTCACTGATCCCCCGCAAAGCATGAACCTGGGTTGTCACCCCCGGTTCCACTCGGGCTATAGCCAAGGAAAATTCTGGCACCTTTGGGTCGTTCAAGACTTCGGTAATGTAACATCTTTCCTCTGTCCAAAATTCATCGGGCTGCGAGGGCGCAATCACAAAAGCGGTTTTGGTCATGGTGTTTTCCTGTCTACCATCCGGGAACGCATTCCATCCCACCATCGACTGTCAGGCACGCCCCTGTCACAAAGCGTGCGGCCTCACTCGCAAGATAAAGCGCGGCATCTGCTACATCTGCGGCCTCTCCGAGTCTGCCGAGGGGTACGGATTTTTGCCAGCGCGCAATGCCTTCGGGCCAGTCGTCGGACAGGCCTTCGCGGTTGATGAGCCCCGGACAAATCGCGTTCACGCGTATCTTGTGCGGGCCAAGTTCTAAGGCTGCAGCGCGGGTGAAATGCAGCAATCCTGCTTTCGTTGCGGCGTAATGGCTATGTGCTTTTGCAGGGCTTAATGCCTCAATCGAACAGATATTGACAACAGAACCGCCCAATCCCGAGGCTCTGGCAAAATCGCGGGTCAGCATCATTGGTGCTCGCAGGTTCACCGACAGCATCTCTTGCACGTCTAGGGCAGTTAGATCCGCAATTGCCGCAACTGGCTGAAGCGCCGCATTGTTGATCAAGACGTCAACAGTTTTACTTTCATCATGCAAATTTTTGAAAATTGATTGGCAATCCTGAGCGTCAGACAGATCAGCGCAGATTTGGCTGATGCGGCCATCCGTTAACGTTCCCAGTTCATCACAAAGCTGGTCCAAAGCCGGTGTATCGCCGCGGGCATGTAGGATAAGAGAAGCACCCGCTTCAGCAAACCGCCGCGCGATGGCGCTTCCGATGCCGCCTGTGGAGCCGGTAATCAAAACGGTTTTTTCATAAAACTTAAAGAGATCAAAAATTGGAGGTGCTATATCAGACACTGTTGTTTATCCCTGTTTCATGGGACCAGATTTGAATGAGATCAGGAAGCACTTTCAATATTTTGCCCCCAGCCAATGCAGCGATTTCAAGGACCTCTTCAATGGTGTCCGGTTGCTGATCTGGTCCTCCGTCGGCTTTATTTGAAATGGCAGAAAGCCCTGCGACCTGAAACCCGCATTGTTTGGCAGCAATCACCTCCATCACAGTGGACATGCCCACCGCATCGCCGCCAGACTGTCTTAGAAACCTCCGCTCAGCAGAGGTTTCAAGCGATGGCCCGGTGATCCCGGCATAAATGCCTTCGCGCAACAGGAGCGCATTTTTGTCAAACGCCTGCCGGATATGTTCCTGAACCGCACTGTCATAGGCGTCAGACATATCCGGAAACCTTACACCGAATGCATCGGCATGCGGGCCAATCAGAGGGTTGTGACCAGTGAAATTCATATGATCGGTGATCATCATCACATCGCCCGGATCAAAAGCGGGGTTAAGCGATCCAGCTGCATTTGTCACCACAAGCTTGCGCACACCAAGCACATTTGCCACGCGCAGCGGGAAGGCAATGTCACGCGCGCTCCAGCCTTCGTAAAGGTGCAACCGGCCTTGCATAATGGCCACACGCTGGCCACCGAGTTGACCAAAAACCAGCCGTCCGGCGTGCGATGGGGCGGTGGACACGGGAAAACCGGGAATATCTTTGTATTTCAGCGCATGATCCAGATCCATCTGATCCACGATCCCCCCAAGGCCTGTTCCAAGGATCATCAAAACCTCCACAGGGTCGGGAATATGCTCTTGGATCATTTTTTTGGCTTGCGCGATTTTTTCCAATTCGTCCTGCATCATTGCCACAGCCTCACGCATCTTCAAGGCTGCTCTTAATGGCAGGCATCAGATCTTGGACCTCAATTAGGGTTTCAGACAGATCATGACGGGTGAGCCGTCTATCCTTGACCACTTGTTCGCCAGCAACAAAGACATCGCTCACATCAGAGCGGCCAGCGCCAAAGACGCAGTGGGTTATGGGATCAAACAGCGGCACCGCATGGGCTGTATTCACATCGACGAAGATAAAATCAGCCTGTTTGCCGACCTCGAGACTTCCAAGATGTTTCTCTTGCCCCAAAGCGCGGGCACCATTCAGCGTCGCCATATGTAAAACGTCTTTGGCAGGAAGCGCGGCAGGTTCCATTGCAACCCCTTTGGCAAGGCTGGAGGCAAGCCGCATGGCAAGCCACATATCAAGGTCATTGCCGCTGATCGCGCCATCAGTGCCAAGGGTCAGATGCACACCGGCCTTTTGCATCTGCGCAGTGGGCGCAATACCGGAGGCGAGTTTCAGGTTTGACATCGGATTATGGACCACAGTCGTGCCGGATTTGGCCATCAGGTCGATTTCGCCATCATCCACATGGACACAATGCGCCAAAACGGTGCGCTCCCCAAGAAGGTCATATGCATCCAAATGCCGGATCACCGTGCGCCCATAGCGGTTTTGAATATCTGCCTGTTCTGCTCTGGTTTCTGCAGCATGGGTGCAAAACAGTCCGCCGTCCGCATTTGCAATGGATTTCGCGTCTTTCAGATGTTCGGGGCTAACGGTATAGGCGCCATGTGGCATAACACAAGGAAACACATCTGTGCTCCCAGAATAACTGGATGAAAATTCTCTGGCCTCTTCGATATATTTCTCATGGCTGCGTTCCCCAATGCCGGGAAAATCAAAGAAAAGCCCCCCAGTGGACACGCGCATGCCCAACATTTGCGCCGCGCGCACCGCTTCGTGGGGATACCAGAACATATCCATAACCGAAGTCACACCCGATAGAAGGTTTTCAGCAAAACCAAGAACAGAGCCCAGGTAGGTCGTGTGAGGTGTCAGGATAGCCTTTTCTGCAATCCAGACGCGGTTCAACCATGCCTCAAGGGGTAGATTTTCCACCAGCCCACGAAAAAGACTATCTCCCGCGTGACAATGCATATTGATCAAACCAGGGAGCACCATCTTTCCTTTGGCTGAAATATAATTTTTTGCTTCAAGCGTTCCGCTCACGTCACTTTGTGCAGGGGCGATCAATGCAATTTTTCCGTCTCTGACCGCCATAACCGCGCCGTCAATGACACTGTGTTCCGGATTGCAGGTGACGATCAGAGCGTCTTTTACGAGAAGATCATACATGCAAGATTACCTTTGCAGTCTTGTGTTCGGTCCAGTTATTCATTCAGCAGTCCTAGGGCCAGTTGATCATCCAATACAGCATGTGTGACGTGACCTCCGTCCAGTGCCGCTTTGACCGCCTTCAATTTATGTTGCCCCGAAGCGACCATTATCCGTTTGGGCGTTCGCAGAATATCCTTGAATTGAATTGCAATCATACGATCCTGTATGGGAAAGGAAAGAGGGCTCCCGTCCTGTTTGATGAAGCTGCTGCAGATAAACCCGACAGCACCTTTTTGCGTCAGTTCTTCCAAACTGTTCCGGTCGAGAATACCAGACGAAAGAACATGCGTATTTTCCGACAACCCGCCAACAGAGGTTAAAATGACATTGAGAGAGCTGAACCTTTGAAGCTGGGTCTTTATTGAGGGTTCTTCGCGCAATGACTCAGCCAGTTGGACTGAGGATAGAACCGCCGGCGCATGGAGCGTATGGCATCTTGCCCCGATGCGATTTGCGATCTGGATGGCGCAGTCTTCGGCGCTGAGCAGCCTGTCGCTTTCCATGGATCCGATGACCTGACAGACTTCTGTTTTTGCAATCCTGCGAAGCGGCAGATTATCTGCAATCTGTTTAACCGTCTCCCCCCAGGCCACACCGATGACATCTCCAGGCGAGACGATGTCATGAAAAGCCATCGCAGCAACCCGTGCGGTCTGTCGCAGAGAAAAATTGGCCTCTGCCTCTGGACCGACATGGGCGACGTAGACATCTGTCAGCCGGTACCGCGCGGATAGTTCTTTGGACAGCAAAGAGCTTCGAAGCGATTGGCCGTTTACGCGGATGTCCACAATCCCGCGTTCTTTGCTTTCTTTAAGATAATTCACAATTGTCGCGCGTGACACGCCAAGACGCGTGGCGATATCGTTTTGTCTCAGGCCTTCCTGATAATAAAGAAGGGCGATATTGGCGAGGTAAGCGTCATCGCGGGTTTGGCTGGCAGGGGAAATACGTGTCGCCATTGCTTCAGGCCTTTCCCAAACTCATGCATCGCGCAGAGATATCAGCGAAGTGCGGCTTCAATGTTGCCCCCATCAACGGTCATGACATGTCCAGTGGTGCGTTCGCTGAGCGCAAGCACAACAAAAGCATCGGCCACATGGTCTGCGCGAACCTCTTTCCGCAAAAGGTTTCCAGCCATATATTGATCTTCTGACACACCACGCGCCTTGGCACGCTCCACGATGAAATCATCGTCCAAAAGACCCGATCTGATCCGATCCGCATTGACGCCATTAACCCTTATACCCGCGTCCCCCAACTCCAGTGCCAATTGACGCATTAGGAAAAACGTCGTTGCCTTTGGCATCCCATAGGCGCCAAAGTTTTTACCCGGATTGACGGCCTGTTTGGAAATATTGAACAGGATTTGACCCTGCCGCCCTTGGGTTTTGAACAGCTTTGAAGCGGCGATTGCAAACTTCTGATGGGAAAAAAAGTTCAACTCAAAGGCGGCGCGCAGTGCCTCTTCTGAAAGGTCAAGAAGCGCACCTGCCATTGCCGCACCTGCGTTTGACACCAAAATATCGAGCCCTCCGAAAGTATCGATGCAAGCTTCCATAGCTTTTTCTGCGCTACCGCTTTCTGTCACATTCAAGACAAGTCCAGAATGCCCAGACCCCAAGTCTGCCAACCCGCGTTCCAGCATGGATTGATCCATGTCAATAAGAAAACACTCTGCGCCCTCACGCGCAAAAGCCTTTGCGATAGCAAAACCAATCGTTCCTGCCCCACCCGTGACCATGACAACCTTGCCACGCAATCTGGGCGGGGTGCCTTTGCCAAGTTTTGCCTGTTCGAGTGACCAGTACTCGATGTCAAAAAGATCTTTTTCCCCAATTGGGAAAAACCCGCCTGCATCCTCTCCAACAGCACGCACACGCGCATTTTGAACCACCAAATCACCAGCAATACGGGCCGCCGTGGCATTAGCCCCAAGCCCGATCAAACCAACCCCTTCCATCCAGATGGTTTTGGGATCCGCCGGAAGAATTGTTTTGGGCTGATCTGCCAACAGAGCCTGACGGTCAAATGTGGCACGATACTCATCCGCGTAGCTATCCAAGGCTGATTTAATGGCTGTGCGGCCAGCGGACCAAATTGATTTGCGAAGCACCAAAGGGCGCCCTTTGATGCGGATCACGTGATCCGGTGAGGCAGTCCCGCGCTTTGCTAGCTCTTCCAGATCAGAGCGTTCAAGAAATGAAACTTCTTCCGGACCGTTACGCATATCCATAATCGGCATAGGAGCCTCAGGACCTGCCATATCGCCAATCAATCCCCGGATCACCGGCAAGATATCATGGGCCTGATGAGGTTGCCTGACCTTTAACTTTGTCGGGGTTTTGAGGTTGAGGAATTCGGCAACCGCCTGAGTATGTGAAATGATCAGATCGTAACTTTGTTTTGCCGTGTCACCGAAGGCAAAATGCCCATGACCCAACAGCAGCAATCCTTCGACGGTCGGATCTTCTTCAAAGACTTCGGCAGCCTTCTTCGCCAAGGCAAAGCCGGGCATGATATAGGGCACAATGCCAAGCTTTGAGCCAAAGATCTCTTTGCAGATCTCTGCCGCATCTGGCAGGTTTGCAAGAATGAGGAAGGGTGTGGCGTGTGTATGATCCACATATTTATGCGGTAAAAACGCATGGAGAAGCGTTTCGACTGAGGGATTTGGGGATGTACTGTCCAAAAGATTTGACCTTTGGACATTGACCATTTGTTCATCGGACAGCCGTTCCAAACGACGCAGGTCCCGCAAAGGATCCAGCCAAAGTCCCGGCAGGCCAGCCGCAAGGATTGTATCCAGATCCCAACCGGATCCTTTGACATGCAACACGTCGCAACTTTCGCCAAAGAGGTTTTCGCGCCGAACTTTGACAGATGTATTGCCACCACCGTGCATCACAAGGTCAGGGTTTTGGCCGATCAGGCGGGATGTATAAACCCTTTCCCCCAAGTCTTGATCGGCGGGGGCCTCACCCCCCGCTGAGCGCCACTCTGCCGCCTCTTTAGGGCGGTAATTGTTTTCAATCATTGTTCTGCGCCCTTACCAAGTCTGGAAACATCTTTGCCAAAGCCGTTTCAGATGCTTCGGAAACGCCTCTTTCCGTGATTAGGCCTGTGACAAGGCGATTGGGCGTGACATCAAATGCAGGGTTGCCCCCTGCAACCCCGCGCGGTGTGACCTGTACCTCTGCGATGTGACCCTCTGGTGCCTGTCCCTGAATATGAGTGATCTCATGTTCGGGCCGTTCTTCGATGGGAATATCCTGCACTCCGTCACTGATCCGCCAGTCAATCGTTGGAGAGGGAAGAGAGACATAAAAGGGCACATTGTTGTCATGCGCGCAAAGCGCTTTGAGGTACGTCCCGATTTTGTTGCAGACATCGCCGCGCGCCGTTGTGCGGTCTGTGCCAACGATCACCATATCAACTTGTCCATGCTGCATCAGATGACCACCCGCGTTATCGCTAATATAAGTGCAGCTGATGCCTTCGCTGTGGAGCTCCCATGCCGTCATAGCCCCTTGGTTGCGCGGACGGGTCTCATCCACCCATATGTGGATGGGGATACCTGCGGCATGGGCGTGATACATCGGTGAGGTGGCTGTCCCCCAGTCCACAGTGGCAAGCCATCCTGCATTGCAATGGGTGAGGATGCGAACCGGTTCACCATCCGGCTTTCGGGCGGCAATGTTTTTGATAAGCTCTAGCCCATGTTCTCCGATCGCCTTGTTTATGCCGACATCTTCTTCAGCCACATGATGCGCAAGGTTCAACGCCTCTGAAGCGCGCGCTGACGGAGAAGTATCAATGAGCGCATTTTTCACACGATCCAGTGCCCAGCGCAGATTGACGGCCGTAGGGCGCGTGGCAATCAAAGTGTTATAAGCGTGGTCTAAGCCGTGGTCTGTCGCATCCGCTGCCATCGCAACAGCCACTCCATAGGCGGCAGTCGCCCCGATCAGGGGTGCGCCCCTGACCCACATATCACGGATCGCCACAGCAAAAGCATCAAGCGTTTCCAGTGAAACAATTCGAAAATCATGCGGAAGCCATCTTTGATCGATGATCATAACCTTGCTCAGATCATGATCATACCAGATTGACCTATAGTGGACCCCGTTTACTTTCATGGATGACCCTCCCTATTTGCTGTTTCACGGGCGCCTAGATTCTGCCAACCATAAAGCTCAAATCACATTATTGGATAATTTTTACTTTTGTCAATTATTTTGACATATGGCAGTCTACCCTTTGCGCAGCACCCCGAGATCAAATTGGTTTTCCGTTAATCGCAAGATAAACGGAATAGAGCGAAGTCGTACCAGTAATGAAAAGCCGGTTTAACCGCGGCCCTCCAAAGCAGAGGTTTGATACAATTTCAGGGATTTGGATTTTTCCAATGAGCTTGCCATCGGGTGCGTAACAATGCACCCCGTCGCGCGCTGATGTCCAAATGCGGTTGTCGGTGTCGATGCGAAACCCATCAAATAATCCGGCAGTGCATTCCGTGAAAAATCTGGGCTTCTCAGACAGAGGGCCTGATGCATCACAGTCAAAGCGATAAAGCGCTTTAGGCCCATCAGGAACGTGAGACGCCCCCGTGTCTGACACAAAAAGGGCCGTTTCCTCCACGTTAAAACACAGACCGTTTGGTTTTACCATGCTTCCTGAAACGCGGCTCAGCTCATCAGTTTTGGGGTCAAACCGATAGACACCACAGGTGGGTTGTTCCCTTGGGGCCATTTCGCCCTCATAATCGCTCAATATGCCGTAATCAGGATCTGTAAACCATATGGTCCCATCGCTTTTGACCACCACGTCATTAGGGGAATTCAACCTTTTGCCTTTATAATGGCTGGCAAGAACGGTCCGTCGTCCGTCGTGTTCCGTACGCGTCACAGATCGGCTCAAGTGTTCACATGTGATCAACCGACCCTCAAGATCACGCGTGTTGCCATTGGCAAAGTTTGACGGCTTGCGAAACTCCGACATGCTTCCGTCTGTTTCATCCCAACGCAGCAACCGGTTGTTGGGAATATCAGAACACAAAACATACCGCCCTGCACCAAACCAAACGGGTCCTTCCAACCACCGGCCCCCCGTCCAAAGCCTTTCTACCCGCCCATGACCCGTCAGGCAGGTGGCAAAAGAGGGGTGAAGGATGTCAAATCCGGTGCCTTCTAGTTCTCCAAACATGTCAATAGTTTCCCTCGGTTGGTTACAGATCGGTGCGGGGGGGGCGAAGCCCCAAGAGATCACAATGTTATATCCCAAAGCCGCAAGGCGTTTTGATGATAAAGCGCCGCTTTTTCATTGTCTGACCAGCTGCCTGTCAACGCATAGGTGAGCGCGACCCAAGTGGGCAATCCACCGCCCAGAAAACAGACGGGGCTGTCACTTCCCCAGATGATACGATCCGTCCCGAAACTATCGACGGTCTGATCAAAATAGGGTCTCATATCCTCAACGGTCCAGTTTTGAGGATCTCCATAAGCGATAATTCCTGAAAGTTTCGCTGTCACATTGGGGCGTTTTGCCAAATCACGCATTGCCTTTGCCCAAGGATCAAAAACCTCTCCCGCAATGTCTGGTACGCCGCAATGATCGAGCACAAAGCGTACGTTTGGACAGGCATCCACCAAATCAATCGCATCATAAAGCTGATCCGCTCTGCAACAGATGTCATATGTAAAGCGTGTCTTTGAAAGCCGGTTGATGTTGTTGCGAAATCCTGACTGGCGACTTACCTCATCCGGCACCACATGCAAAACGCGGCGAAACCCTTTGATCAGCGTCTGATCGCTGGCCCAGTCTAGAAAATCAGCAAACCCTTCCTCTTCGGGTCGACAGGCAGAAATCGCGCCTCTGATCAGGCTCTTGGGCAGGGTCTGGATGTCTTTCACCAAATTTGTTTCAGCTTTGATATCCTCTGCAGCCACGTCGACTTCCATATGCATGGACCCAATGATACCGAGCCGAGCCGCATCACGTTCATAATCCGCATACTGATAGGGTTTGTTCAGCGCAGGCACATCGTTTAGCCAAGGATAGCGCAGCCGATTGGGGTAAATAAGATGCAGATGCGTATCAAAAAGCATGATCCCTCCGGTACGGTTTTGATCACATTACTCTAGTTTTGTTTAACCCTGTACCAAAATTTTTTAATGCGGTAGCGTTGCAACAAACCGTTTTTGAATGATTTGGATTGGACTGGACAGATGGATAGTTTTTCGTACGGAGCACGCCTTAATTCATTCAAACTGGGTTTGAAAGATGGGGATGAGGACGCATCCCGTCATATGACGCTAAGACTATTGACGCGCGCCGCAACGGCCGGTTTGACCCAGATGGATTTGAATTTCCCAGATCATTTTGACGGGCTACCGATTGGTGAACTGAAACGTTTTGTCTCCGATAATCCGGTAAAGATTAACGGATTGGCGATGCGATATTACACCGCCCCAGAATTCAAACTTGGCGCATTTACGCACCCGGACGCAGGTATACGCGCCTTGGCAGTTGAAGAGACAAAGCGCGGACTTGATGCGGCGGCAGAACTTGATTGTTCTCTAATGACACTCTGGATGGGGCAGGACGGCTTTGATTATTCTTTTCAGGCGGATTTTGCTCAGATGTGGGACAACACGATTACCGCGATCCAACAGATCGCAGATTTCAACCCCGCAATCGACATCGCAATCGAATATAAACCGAACGAACCGCGCGCCTTTTCATTGATGCCGGATGTTTCTACCACGCTTTTGGCATTGAAAGAAATTGATCGACCCAATACAGGGGTGACTTTGGATTTTGCCCATGTGCTGTACGCCGATGAAATGCCCGCCTTTGCCGCAAGTCTAATTCAAAGGCATTCTCGGATCCTTGGTGTTCATCTGAATGACGGATATGGTAAATGGGACAATGGATTGATGGTGGGCTCTGTCCATCCGATCCAAACATTGGAATTACTGGTGGAGCTGCTGCGCGGCGGGTTCGACGGGACCATCTATTTTGACACCTTTCCCGATCACTCTGGTCTTGATCCTGTGGAAGAAAGCAAAGCAAATATTGCCACAACCGAGCGCCTTCTTGCCGCAGCGCGGCGGTTGCTGACATCCCAAGAATTAATCGATGCCCGCGCCCGCCAGAACCCGATGGCGGCGCAACGCATTATGCAGGAAGCCTTATTTCAATGATGTCTCTTCTCGTTGTTGGATCGCTGCATTGGGATGTGGTCGTAAACGCCCCCCATATTCCGGGTCGTGATGAAACCGTAGCAGGACAGTCCGTAAATTATGTCTTTGGAGGGAAGGGCGGCAATCAGGCCGTCGCCGCGGATCAACATGGGGCGCTCACCCATTTCGCCGGTCGCATTGGGGGGGATGCCTTTGGGGCGCAGATCCTAAATAGGCTAAAACAGACCAACATCCGTTTGGCTGGACTGCAGCGTGGTGAAGGTGCAAGCGGGATGAGCGTTGCGATCGTTGATAAAAACGGGGATTATGGCGCGACGATCGTTTCAGGGGAAAACCTTTTAATAGACGCAGGGGCAATTCAGTTTCCCGACGCCCTTGGCGTTTTGCTGCTCCAAAACGAAATCGATGAAAAGGTGAATCTCGCGGTTGCTAAACGTGCCAAGGAACAAGGTGCAGCGATCTGGCTCAATGCGGCGCCTGCCAGAACTTTAGGCGACGAGTTGTTACAACTGTTGGATGTCATGATCGTTAATAGGGTCGAAGCGGAATTTTACAAAAGCCATCTCGCTGATCATGTTAAACAAAGGATTACTTTGATCGAAACACAGGGCGGGGCAGGCGTTGTGATCCATCGCCACGGGCAAAAGCCCACGCAGCACGATGCCTTCGGTGTCAAAGTTCTGTCATCCCACGGCGCAGGTGATATGTTTTCCGGAGCTCTGGCCGCACGCCATCTCATGGGCCAGTCAATGGAGGATGCGACCCACTATGCTCAGGCGGCAGCAGCTCTGCATATCTCAAGCCCTCTGGAAACGCGCAGCACCATCACGCCAGAACAGGTTCTAGTGTTCATGGACACAAGATAACCCTTTAGCCGATTGGTGCGTCTTGGCGCATTAAGCCTTCGGTTTTCAAATCCGACCAAAGCGACGGCGGTATATCGGCCTCATAGACCGCCACATTGTCGCCGAGTTCTTGTGCGGTTTGTGCACCGGGGATGACTGTCAGATGTGTGGGATGTAACAACGGAAACTGCAATGCTGCAGCCTTAAGCGATACACCATGGGACGCACAAACGGCCTCAATCGCAGCCACGCGATCCAAGATCTCTTGCGGCGCAGGATCATAGTTGTAAAACGCCCCCTTCACCGGACCGCTTGCCAGAATACCCGAATTATACGGGCCGCCTGTGACGATTTTGATCCCGCGCGCCTCGCAGAGTGGCAGGAAACTATCCAGCGCGCTTTGTTCCAACAATGTGTAGCGCCCTGCCAGCAGAAAAACATCAAAATCCCCCCGTTTGGCCAGTGTTTCGCAGACCTCCCATTCGTTGATGCCTCCGCCGATGGCAGAAACCACGCCTTCATCGCGCAATTTGACCATTGCGTCATACCCACCGGTGTCAAAAAATTCTGCGATCCGTGCGTCAGAAGCTTCTTTCGATCCGTGGGTAAAAATACAGAGATCATGCACGTATAGGATATCGATCTTATTAATCCCCAGCCGTTCATAGGAAAATTCAACCGACCGCATCACGCCATCATAACTGTAATCATAGCGTTCTTGGCGCAAAGGAACGTCAAACCATTTGCCATGGCCCGTTCTGTTTTTTGCGTCACTTGGCATCATCAGGCGCCCGACCTTTGTTGACAGCACATAATCCTCTCTCGGTTTTGTGCGCAAAAATCGGTTGAGCCGCGTTTCGCTGAGCCCCAACCCGTAAAGCGGTGCAGTGTCATAATACCGGATACCGGCGTTCCATGCATCTTCCAATGCAGCATGGGCAGCCTCGTCAGAAATGGCTTTATACAGATTCCCAAGCGGTGCGGTGCCAAAGCCAAGTTCGCTGACCGCAAGATTTTGTGAAGATAGGCGATGAAGCATCCGTTTTTTGATCATGACTGCTATACCAAATTGTTTCCCGTTCTGGATCGCTCAGACGCATTTTTTCGTGACATGCGAGTGTGTGACATCGTAACTTATACCCAAAGCGGAGGATACTAATTTGAGTAAGCATTTCAATAGAGTCTTTGGAAACACGAAACCCGTTATAGCCATGGTCCATCTTGGCGCTCTTCCAGGATCACCTCTTTATGATGGTGAGCAAGGTATCGACGGGGTGTTAAATGCCGCGCGCGCTGATTTGCACGCACTTCAGGCTGCGGGCGTGGATGCCATTATGTTTGGTAATGAAAACGACCGGCCGTATGAGTTGAATGTAGATACGGCCTCTACGGCAGCTGCAGCTTTCATTATTGGCGCCCTCAGGTCAGAAATCAAACTGCCGTTTGGCGTTAATATGCTCTGGGATCCGATGTCGACCATTGCCCTAGGTGCAGCAACAGGGGCGCAGTTCGTGCGCGAAATATTCACAGGCTCTTATGCCTCGGACATGGGTTCATGGACTGCCGATGCAGGACAGGCCATGCGGTACCGTGATCGCCTTGGTCGCTCAGATATGCTGATGCTTTACAACGTCTCGGCGGAATTTGCATATTCTTTGGACCGCAGACCATTGGCAGACCGGGCAAGAAGTGTAAATTTTTCCTCAATTCCAGATGCCATTTTGGTCAGCGGTCAAATCACCGGAGAGGCCGCGGAAATTTCCGATTTAACAGCGGTTAAGGCCGCCTTGCCCAATACACCCGTTCTGGCAAATACTGGGGTGAAGCATGAAACGATTGGCGATGTATTTGCAGTTGCAGATGGATGCATTGTGGGGTCTGCGCTGAAATTCGGGGGGGACACTTGGAAAGCTGTTGATCCTCAAAGAGCGAAAGATTTCATGAACCGTGTGAAAGAGTTTCGGTAGCCACAATGAAAGAAAACCTAATCAACGATACGTTAAACCTGATGAAAATACCTGGTTTATCTGGGTATGAGGATCGCGTGCGCGATTATATAAGCGACGAGTTAAGTGTGCTTGGAATAACACCCTTCACAGACAAGCTCGGCAATCTTCGCATAAAGATCCCCGGTGACGGACCACGCATCATGCTGTTTACCCATATGGACCAATTGGGTTTGATCGTGCGCCAAATAGACGAAAACGGTTTTTTGCGGTTTGAGCGTCTGGGTGGAGTGCCAGAAAAAATGTTGCCCGGACAATCTGTTGTTGTGAGCACCAGCTACGGGCAAGATTTCGAAGGTGTCATTGGCATCAAAAGCCACCATGCCACCCGCCCAGAGGAAAAATACACCGTTCTGCCCTACAGAGATCTTTATGTGGATTTGGGGTATGGATCACGTGATGCCGTGCGGGCGCTCGGCATCGATATTGGTAACCCCATCGTTTATAAACCAACCGCAGATATGATTGCGCAGGATCGGATTTGTGGGACAAGCGTCGACGATCGCGCGGGGTGTGCCGTCTTATTGGAAGTCGCGCGCCAAATCCATCAGCGCACAAACGGGGGCGAGGTGCATATCGTTTTCACGGTTCAAGAAGAATTCAATTTGCGTGGCGCACTGCCGGCCGCGCAGCAGATCAAACCAGATATCGCCATTCAAATTGACCTGATCCTTGCCAGCGACACGCCCGATATGCGGGATTTTGGTGAGGTACAGCTTGGCCACGGTCCGGCACTCAGCATGTTTTCGTTTCATGGGCGGGGCACACTCAACGGTGTGATACCCCACCCAGAATTGGTAGCCTTTATCGAAGATACGGCGTCTTCCCATACGATCCCATTACAAAAAAGTGCGCATATCGGGGCGCTGACAGATCTGTCCTATGTCCAGTTGGTGGGCGATGGTGTCGCCTCAGCGGATCTTGGCTTTCCAATGCGATATTCCCATTCGTCGCGTGAAGTCTGTGACGTCAATGATCTGGTCGGACTGACGCGGTTGCTGGTTGCGATGGTGACATCTTTACCCTCGTCATTTTCACTTTTGAGAGGGGTTTGAAAACTGTGCAGTACACGCTTGGCGTTGACATAGGGACTTTTGAAACCAAAGCGGTTCTTGTTGATCAAAATGGGTCCATCATCGCGCAGACCCAAAAAGGGCATAAAATGCTTGTCCCTCACCCGGGCTGGGCAGAGCATCGCCCGAATGAGGATTGGTGGGGCGATTTTTGCGAGGTCTCGCAATCTGTCATTTCCAAAAGCAAAATAGACCCGACTAAGATTCTGGCCGTTGCCTGCAGCGCGATAGGTCCTTGTATGTTGCCAGTTGATATCAACGGTGACCCTTTGATGAACGGTGTCCTTTATGGTGTGGATACCCGAGCACATCAGGAAATCAACGACCTCAACACAGAAATTGGGGAAGACAGAATTATGGAGATGGGCGGCAATGCCCTGACGTCGCAATCAGTTGGTCCCAAAATTCTCTGGCTCAAACGAAACAGACCCGAGATTTTTGAAAACACCCATAAAATTCTGACATCAACAAGCTTTCTGATGCATCGCTTGACCGGTCAATATGTCATAGACCATTACACAGCGGCAAATTTCACGCCGCTTTATGATATTCACCGGCAAACTTGGTCAGATGTCCTGACGCAGGATATCATTCCACTGGACGCACTTCCCGACCTACGCTGGTCGACGGATATTGTAGGTCATGTCACTGCAAGAGCGGCGCGTGAAACGGGTTTACCTGAAGGTATTCCCGTCACAACAGGAACCATCGATGCAGCCGCAGAAGCCGTGTCTGTGGGCGTGGCCGACGCGGGCGACACAATGTGTATGTATGGTTCAACCATTTTCATGATTTCGCTCACTGAAAACCGCGTCAAAGACCCGAAGCTCTGGTACGCACCTTGGCTGTTTAAGGGGCAACACGCCTCAATGGCGGGGCTTGCCACAAGCGGGACACTGACCCATTGGTTTCGTGAACATTTTGCCAAGGATTTGGATCTCGAAACAAGCTTTGGCGCGCTGAGTCAGGAAGCAGCACTTTCAGCACCCGGAGCCAATGGATTGGTGTTTCTGCCCTATTTTTCTGGGGAACGCACGCCCATACATGACCCCGATGCAAAAGGAGTTATTTTTGGATTGCGCCTTGATCATACACGCGGTGATGTTTATCGCGCATTGATCGAAGGTATTGCGTTTGGAACCCGCCATGTGGTTGATACATTTGTGGAAAGCGGAACAAAGACAAACCGGCTCTTCGCTGTTGGCGGAGGAACAAAAAACGAATTATGGCTACAGACCACTTCGGACATCACAGGCGTGGATCAAACCGTTCGCCAAAAAACGGTGGGAGCAAGTTATGGAGATGCATTTTTAGCAGCGCTTGCTATCGGGGCAGTGCAGCCGGCCGACATAGGGGTTTGGAATCCAACGGAGCGCATTGTCGAAGCCGAAAGCGATACGGCGCTGGAACGCAATTACAAGATATTTAAATCTCTTTATCTTACGACAAAAGAGCTTATGAAACAGATCTAGGTTTTAGGTACTTCACAGAAAATAGAGCGCCGCAGAGGTCACCATTTCCTGCGATATAGGGGATAGTTTCTAAAGATTTGCAATTTTCGACTGTAACATGCTAACATGTTAGATATTGAGGAGAACGAGGCGCTTCATGTCTTTCAAATTTGATGAAAATTTGGGTCAATCAGATTTTTCTGCTGCTTCTTTGAAACAAAAAGCTTATCTAGCCCTGCAAAAATCAATCCTCGACTTAGAATTCATACCCGGACAGTTGCTGCGCAAAAACGATCTATGCAAACGCTTTGGAATATCCCGCACACCGCTTAGCGAAGCCATCGCACTTTTGGTGCAAGACGGTCTTGTCGAAGTGGTGCCACAAGCGGGAACCTATGTCGCGCGGTTTTCTATGGAGGATTTGCGCGAAGGTGCCTTTATTCGAGAAGCGATAGAAGTTGCTGCCATAACCTTGCTCGCAGAAATAATAACAGAGCCACAGTTGATTGAATTGCGGCGCAACTTGCGCCTGCAGCGCGCTTTTATTGACGATGGCGATATTCAGGGATTTTATGCAATGGATGCCCAATTTCACGCCATCCTGTTAAATGCCACTGGCTATAAACGGCTGAACCGCGTCGCTGATAACGCATGGATGAACGTCAACCGCGTGCGCCGGCTTTTGCTTCCTATTAAGGGTCGTCTTGAGGCAACATTTAGAGAACATAAAAAAATCTACAATGCCCTTGAACAGAAAAACCCCGCCAAAGCGGGAAAGATGCTCAAGGAACATCTGGGACAGTTAATGACCTTTGTGGTGCCTCTGGAGCAAGAACATCCTGAATATTTTGCTTGAAAAGTGCCTTATTTCACAGCTCCCGCTGCCATACCTTTGATGATGTACCGTTCCAAAATGATGGCAATGACGATTAATGGCAAAATAGCTGCCAATGACAGGGCTGCCATAGACCACCAAGAAATTCCTTGCGATCCGGTTTGACTGGCAACCATTACAGGAAGTGTTTTGGCATGTGATGATGTGAGCAGCGCCGCAAAGAAATATTCGTTCCACGTCAAAACAAGAGATATAATAAATGATGCCACCATGCCCGGCAGGGCGATTGGCAAAATGATGGTCAGAAATGCGCCCCAGATCGATAACCCGTCAACAAGCGCAGCTTCTTCCAATTCAGTTGGAATTGAACTGAACTGATCCCGCATGATCCAAATCACAATTGGCAAAACCGTGAGTGTATATAGTGCGATCAGCCCAACCCGCGTGTCCAAAAGCGCAAGTTCCTTGTAAAGAACAAGAAACGGCAGCGCCAAAACCACAGGCGGCAGGATCAATTGTGAGAGGAAGAAAAACGAAATGTCAGAATTACGCATAAATCCAAACCGGTACTGAAACCGGCTGAGCCCATAGGCGGCGCAGCTTCCCAAAAGCACTGCAATGGTTGATGCCCCAACCGATGCGATGGCCGAATTCCAGAACCGTTTAAGGAATTCTTCGCGCACCGTACTTTCTACAAAAATTGTATTTGGGGAAAGGCCTAGGGATTTCAGACCAAGCCATTTGGGCTGGTAGTCCCACCACGGAATGAGGTTCCCCTTCATGACATCGGGGGCCGCTTTGAAGGTCGTCGTAATGGTCCAATAGATGGGGAATAGACAGATAAAAGCCCAAAAGAGCAAAATCAGATAAATCGCAAATCGTCCAAAAAAGCGTTTTGGTTTAAAGGCCTGATCGCTCGCGCTGTCAAAGAAGATCTGTTTTGACATGCTCAATACCTCGGCTTCATCCAGCGATCCGCCAGTTTCATCAGCACGGTCATAAAGATGACGATGATAACAAGGTAGACGATAGCCAAAAAGGTGCCATAGCCCACATTGCTGCGATCCCTGTATTCGCGATAAATAAAGCTGGTCACGCTGTCCGTCGCACCCCCCGGACCACCGGATGTCACATTGATGATGATATCAGCCAGCTTCAGTTTAAAGATGATCCGGATCAAAATGGCGGTAATCGACACAGGAAGCATCAAAGGAAAGGTGATTTCCCAGAACCGTTTCCAAGGGGGGGCACCATCGACCTCCGCTGCTTCGTGAAGCTCTTTGGGTATGGCCTGCAATCCCGCAAGGATCATGATCATCATAAATGGAATAAAGGTCCAAGCATCCATCATCATGATCATGCCACGCGCAATCTCACCCGATCCGAAAAAGGACGGATTGTCCCATCCCAAGGTCCGCGCAAGACGGGAAATAGGCCCAAAGCGTATTTCAAGCATGGATTTCCCGATCATCCAGCTGACCGCCACAGGGGACAACATGAGCGGCATAAGAAAGGCAACCCGGAAAAACTTGCGCGCTCGAATTTGCGCATTCAGTAAAATAGCTAGACCAAAGGCAATTGCATATTCTGGAATGATGGCGAGGATATACCAAACCATGTTCTTAAGCGCATTCCAGTAAAACGGATCAGCCCACATTTCCCAGACATTGTCTAATCCATTGAATTGTCGCCCATCCGGTGAAGAGAGATTCCAAGAGGAAAACGCAATTCCCAAGGCAAAGATCAATGGAAAAACCACCATGGAAATGACAAATAGGACTGCAGGCAATACAAAAAGCGTTCGTTTCCCGCGTTCCCCATACATCAGAACCTGTGCCGCACACAGGCAGATTGCCCAAAACCCATAAGCATATAATGTGGGCCGCCAATTCGAAAATTTAAAATCCGCAACGCCGTTTTGTTGCAAAAGTTGTAAAAAGACCAAGCAGAAAAATATGCCTGCAGATCCCCAGATCAATACACGTCCAAACCGCATTTTTTGAACGGGAATGTGGTCTTGAGTGACGATATGGAGATATTCTTTGGAAGACATGCGTGCCTTGACGTCAAATGGACAAACAGAATGGAACAGGGAACCGGCGGGCCGGTTCCCTGAAGATTAAATCAAAGGCCAAGAGACGCTTTGTAAAGCTTGATCTGGCTCTCACGTCCGATCTGATCCGTGATCTTTTCCCAAGCTGCTGCAATCGCATCCGCAGTTTCCTGAGCCGATCCATATTGGCCAGCAAAGCCTTTGGCCAATTCATCTTCAGCCACAGAGTAATACTGGAAAATACCGGGGATACGGGGTTCATTGGCGGAGTTGGGGTGATTGTAGCTATCAAGGTTTGACCCAAGATAATCCTCAACAAAGGCACGGTCATATCCTGCGGCTTCCCACTCATCATAGTTGAAGTGAGAATTCCGATAAGGTTGGAAACCTGATGGATAGGCAGATGTCCAAAGCGAAATGTCCTTGCCACCGATATGTGCCGCCGCTGACCACGCCGCTTTGCGTTTTTTATCATCGCCGTTCACGCGGTTTGTGACATAAACACCCCAGCCCAAATAGGCGTTGTTGGGGGATTCGTTATAGGTGTTTTCCCACTGTCCTTTCAGGTGGTTATAAACCCGCTCTGAACCTGGGTTTATACCAAAGCCCACCACGTCTCCGATCACTGATGTATCAGAAGTGCGCGCATTTGATCCGATGTCACCCCACCATGTCAGCATGGATCCTGTTCCTGCAAGGAACTGCTGGAAACCGGTTGTGCCCGGATCGGCGTTAATCTGATCCGCCGGATAGGCGCCTTCGGTGGCAATCAAATCCATCACATCCTGAATGGCCTGAACCCAACCGGGGTTGTTGACCCGCGGTTTCATTGTGTCCACATCAAACAGCCATGCCGGATCATCTGGGTGTTTCACATAAGGTGCGGCGCGATCTTCGAGGAAGTAGAAGCCAAATCCACCCCATCCTTTGAGCGGATCAAGGAAACCATGCGCCGGAAGTCCGGTCAATGGGTCCATTTTACCGATTACATCTTTTGAAATCTGGTTGACCTCTTGCCAAGATCTTGGCGGATTGGCGCGCCCCGTGATGGAACCTTCGCCGAAATAATCCTTACGATAGCAGAAGGTATGGCAGTCACCGTCGATATTAATCCGGTAGGCTTTACCGTCCCATGTGCCCACGGGTGGCTGAAGGTAACCCACAAGATCCTCGTAATCGATCTGATCTTTGACCCAATCGGGCATTTCGTTCAAAAGCCCCTGACCTGCAGTGTCGCCTTCAAATGGTGCACCCATTTCGATGATGTCAAAGTCAACGGTTTTTGTTGCGATAGATTGCTGCAAGCGTGGGTTATAATCAGCCTGAGCAAGATCAATCCAGTTGATTTTAGCGCCAGTGTAGGCTTCCCATGGCTTCAGGAACCCACGGAACAAAAAGTTGTGCAAGTTTTGGTTGTTCAAACCCATAAAGGTCAGTTCAACACCTGCGAATTCGCCTTCTGCAACCCGTTCTTTTGTTGGTCCAAGGCAAAGCTCACCCACTTTTTGCCATTCAGGGTCACCTGGGGATCCCATACCGACACCTGGAATTTTCATAATTTCAGCCCTTACGCTGCCATGTCCGCCTGCAAAGGCCGGCGCAGCGCCTCCCATTGCTGCAAGAGCTCCCATGCTGGCAGCCCCTTTCAACACGCTCCTGCGGCTCATTTGCGAGCGAACGTATTGATTATAAAGTTCTACTTTCACAATTCTTCTCCCTATAGTGTTGGTTATCAAAGCGTGACCGCTGATTTTCTTTTTTGCGAGATTTATGAGAGCAGCGTCGTTTAACGGGTTCTCATATCTCAAATAAAACCATACAGCGAATCCAATTTCTGTCAACGGACTAACATGTTAGCATGATCAGAAGTGGACAGAGAAACTTTGATCCGTTAACGTTTTTCAAAAAAGGGACCTCAGGGAAAAAAACTATGGCCGAAGTCACAATTCGCAATGTGCGCAAATCCTACGGTGCAACGGAGGTCATCCACGGACTAAGCATCGATATTCAAGACGGAGAATTCGTGGTTCTTGTTGGTCCCTCTGGATGTGGAAAATCAACCCTTCTTCGGATGGTTGCGGGTCTTGAAAGCATCACCGAAGGCGAAATCAGCATCAGTGATAAAATTGTCAACGGACTGCCTCCTTCGGAACGGGATATCGCGATGGTGTTCCAAAATTACGCGCTTTATCCCCATAAAACAGTGGCGGCAAATATGGCATTTTCACTTCGGATGCGCGGACTGGCAAAATCGGTCATTACTGAAAAAGTCTCAACAGCCGCTGAAGTCCTTGGTCTTACGCCGTATCTGGACAGATATCCGCGTGCGCTTTCAGGGGGGCAAAGACAACGCGTTGCCATGGGACGCGCGATCGTTAGGGATCCGCAAGTGTTTTTGTTTGATGA
>LFER01000001.1 GCA_001510135.1 Alphaproteobacteria bacterium casp-alpha6 | reverse complement strand
CAGCCACCAGCGCATCGTCGCCAACCCGCCGGTGAAGGCCCTTCTAATTAAACCAAGCAACACACGCAACCCCCTTTTTTATCCTTTCAAAAAAAAAGATTATAAAAAATTTGGATCTTTGACAAAATGCATTTATATCAACGCATTAATTATCTTTTTCAGATAAAGTAAGATTATTTTTTACCCAAAAATGCCCCAACAAAGCCTTCCGGTCCAATTTCCGTCGATAAAACGATTCCGCCAACCCCTTGACCAGTCAGTCCCAGAATATTTCCATGGAGATGCGCCGGCTTATGTTGGCCCAGTTTATGTCCGATTAGCGCATTCATTGTTTGCAACTCTGCGGTTTTTGGATCCACTGTCACATCTGAGGCAGTGAATATATAGTCTTGGGTCGATGCCGTGATACGCCCCGTTGGAACGGCTTGATTGAAATTGATCCAAAGTTCGAAATTTCCCTCTTGGCGCACTCCGGATCCATCATTGCGTGAAATTTCGGCAAAACCTTTGTAAGCTGCGCTGCCAGATGGCAAAGAGGAGGCTGGCGTTCCTTGAACGAAATAGGCATTGTTCCCGTTACTGTTGCTCACAAACATGCGCGTCACATATTCCGTGCCGTCACTGTTCAAAAAAAGCCCGCGTATTAATAGATTAAGGTCCATACCGCGCGATGTCGTTGCCCGACCTGAGATACTATATTGGTCATTGGGCAAAGTGTTGCGAGCTCCATGAACAGTCAGGTTACCAACTGCAAGATCGCGTGCAATTTCTTGTCCCGCCACAAGTCCTGTGTAAACGGCGCCCTCTTGGGATTGATAAAACCGAACCACGCTGTGGTTGTCGGGCAGTGTTTCCATCAAACGAAACTCTGTTGGGACTTGAGGTCCGCCAGAAGGCGTTGTAACTGTTCCTCCACCGGCGGAGGTTTGATTGGTAGGTGTATCTTTCACACCGCCCCCACAGGCACAGAGCAGGCTCACTATCAATAAATATAGTGTTTTACGCATCCATTGGCGCCCAATAAGAAAATTAACTTTCGACAGTAAAATATGACAAAAGTCTGTATTTTTAATTGAGCATTGCGGATCAAATCCGCTCCTTTTTGCGCCCTATTTATCGCAAATTTTCACCTTTCTATCCCTTTGTCTGAAAACGATCTCAGCCCCTACCCTCTTGTGTTCTAACCTTAGAGAACAGAAATTGGCCGCAAACAGATCAAGAACGCGAATTATGCGTGAATTTTTGATCAAGCGCGATTTTCTCTATCATCAAAAACCTACCGAATTGTTAGCTTCAGCTCATTGTTTTATCGGAGATATACCTCATGCCTTATTCTGTGAATGCGTTTAAAGATTTCAAGGATTTTAAAGATTTCAAAGATGTTAGGTCTTCGAGGGCCTATGGGGCTGTGGTCCCTGAACTCAGCTATGCTGGTCAGGCGTCCAGTGGTGCGGTGTCTTCTGCGTTGGATACGGTTGCACAGGCGCTTGCAAATGACAGTACAACCACCGGAGCAAACGGCGTTCCCAAAGGGGGTACACCTAAATTTGACCAGCTTCATTCACGGCATTTTTCCGTTTTGTTCGAAAAGGCACTTTTGAAAGATCTGCGTGTCGAAGGGGATTTCCCCGGACCTGTTCAGGTTTTGGAAAAAGATACCCCGTTTGTTACTTTGGACCTCAGCGCAATTGAACAGAACGAAGCATTTTGGAAATCAGAGCGGGATCATCTGCGCGATATGATTTGGCAACGTTCCGAGCGGCTCGAAGAAATTAACCTGCAGCTGAACGATATTCTTAGTTTTTTTGGTCTGATCGCACCGCTCAACCCGTCTTCCATGCCATGGACTGTTCATCTGCTTCAATTGATATTGAACGCGACATTTTCGCTGATTGCGGAAGTGAAATTCAATTTCTCGCTGGGACGTCCAGCGCATCTTTGTCCTGAAATAAGACCAGTCATTCAAACGCCCAGCCACAACAGCTTTCCCAGCGGCCATGCAACCCAGAGCTTTATGATGGCACGATTTGTGGGATACATGTTTTTTGGCAAAGACCAGATCGATATGCGCCGAATTGCTGCGCGCATTGCCAACAATCGCTCTTTTGCAGGGGTTCACTACCCTGTGGACAGTACTGCAGGAGCTGTTTTGGGCGACGCGCTGGCAGCAAAGCTGCTTGATCGGGTGTTTGGACTGAACCTCAAAGCGATGAAATCCACTCAATCGTTTTCGGTTCATTTGCCTGAAACAGATCACCCTTCCGAGCTTCCTAGAGGGTATGCCCCTGTTGAAGACTATGCCGAATTGAACGTCTCACAAGATGCCACGGCTATGGATCCGGTAAATCAGATCAACAAAGAGGCCGATCCTATCATTCGATTTATTGCCACCAAAACGCTTTTGGAACTCAATCATCTGGGAACACGCTAAATGTTTAAATTTGAAACACCTAAGAAGTCTTTTATTCCGTGGAACTTTTTACCCACAGCTCTCGCGGCTTTGCAATCATCAGAGACCAGAAAAAACGACCATTATCAGCTGATCCCCGTGCCCTTGAAAAAGGCTGATGGAACACCGCGCGAGACTACAAAAATCGCCTTTGAAGGATTGTCCAGTCTGAAAGTATTACAAGGAAAAATGGCTGCGTTAGATCCAGACGCTGATTATTTCCTCTCTCCATTATGTAAATCAGCGCAAGAGAGCGTGCTTTCGACATTAGAAAATTTGGAAAACACCGAAGGGCAGCGCACAGAAGAAAAAATCATCGGCATCATTGATGTTGGTATCGCGTTTTGGAACAAGACATTTTTGGATGACCTCGGTGTCTGCCGATTTGTTGACATCGGCTTTATGGATTTGGACAGCGGCAAGGAGGCTGTAAGTTTTATCGGGCAAGAAGGCATCGCCAAATACTGCACGCAAATGCAAAAAGAAGGCGAAAAGAACGTCTTGAGAGATCTTGGAACCAATTATCCCAAAAGCACGTTTGCGCGGCAAAAAAATATTTTGCCCCTCTACAGGTGGCACGGGTTCAGCCATGGAACCGCAATGGCCCATCTCGCAGCACCGGACAGGACCAAATTGATGGGGCTTGAATTGCCTGTAAACGCGGTAATGGATAGCACTGGAGATACATTAACAAGCATCGTTGGCATTGCTATTGAAGCTCTGGCAAAAAGGGCGCAACAGTGGGGACAAGCTCAAAACAAAGATGTTTCTCTCGGGATCGTATTGTCATTTGGTTTCATGGGTGGGCCACACGATGGGCAACACCCTATTGCGCGCCAAATTTCCTATTCGTTGAACCAAAATAAAAATGTCTCCCTTTTTGTGCCTATGGGAAATCATCGGCAAGACAAAATCCATGCGACCCTTGGAAATGCGCAAAAAGGCGATGTAACATACGAATTGACTTGGTTCATTGAACCCCACGATTATTCCACCAATACCATTGAACTTTGTGTGGGATGTGACGATGAATTTTTAATGACCCTGACGAACCCTGACGGTAAATCAGCTGAGGTGGTTCTGCACAGTAATGAATTCAGCACGTTGACATTTTTTGGAAAAGTTATCGGTGCTGTCAGCTGCCGGAAAATCAGAAACAATCAATTTCAGATGAGATT
This sequence comes from Alphaproteobacteria bacterium casp-alpha6, assembly GCA_001510135.1. Classification (GTDB taxonomy): domain Bacteria; phylum Pseudomonadota; class Alphaproteobacteria; order Rhodobacterales; family Rhodobacteraceae; genus LFER01. Next base: position 38,182 of record LFER01000001.1, on the reverse strand, counting down.
GAGCATCGCGCCAACTGCCTCTAGACGTCATGGGGATGTCACTGCACCTTCAGGGCGATGGAAAATTAAGCTACATGCGCTGAAGCATGATCTGCATGATCCCCAGTTTTGGGTACTGCGCGATGATGCCGCGGCCTATTTATCTAGCCCCTTGGCGAAGAGACAATCTTACTTCATGGATAAAGACTATCGTCACCATGATGTTTCTGGGAATGCGCTGATGGGGGATGATGCAGGTGCCAAGGTAAAAAGATCAGGCAGCGCATCCATCATGGCAACCTGCCAACATGACCGGATGATTTCTGTCGCTGCGCTGCAAAAAATGGGACAGAATATAACAACGGCATGGTATTGCGGAGCGTATAAAGATCCAAATCAATCACCTGGTCGACAAATTCTCGTTGATCCTGAAGGTATTTCCTCGGGAAGATTGGCTTGCGCAAACGGGGGCAAGAAACTCTTCTCCGTTTCCGGCACCTCTGCCGCGGCTGCTCTTGCCGCGAAAGAATGGTCGATCACATAAAGCTAACATTTAAATTAACACGTCTGCCTACGTCAGGGCAGGCACAAATATTTTTCAAATCCGAGATCGTCTTAGAAAAGCTCTTAAATTCGCTGTTTAACTGTGAAAAAATTAACCTAAAACTTCGCCAATCCGATCAATAACACCCGCTTGCCGAAGGATGGCGACCGGATATGAAGGTTCAAGCAATGACGACGGGTGAAAATCTGGTTCCAAAATTTTAAGGCGGCGCGTATATTCACTGGCCATTTTGAAATCACGCTCATAATAACTATAGGCCACCAACCACCGGAGAGCCGGTCTAAAGCTTCTCATCTTTTGGTGGGATTGCAGGGCGGCGTTTCGCGCAGCGGTAATGTCGCCAGCCGAAGCGGCGCTCAGAGAAAATCCTGCATCAAACCAGAATTCATTGGGCTGGGATTTTGCAAATTTCTGCGACTTTCGAGCAAGAATTTGTGCTTCTTTGGGGGCACCCAAAAATGATTGCGCCGCCGCGGCGCTATTTAACGCATAAGGGTTTTGTGGATCTAAGAGGACTGCTTTATTGGCAAGCTCATAGCCTTTGCTGTGCTCACCAGAAATATTGAGAAACACACGAGCAACCAAGGCATTTACAAAGGCATGATCTGATCCGAGGTAAAGAGCATCATCAGCACGCGTGATCATCGTCTCCTTTAAGGCAGGAGACACATCCAGATACTCAACAGAGCGCGCCAAAAGAACCGACGCGGACAAGGCACTTATTATTCCACTGCGATCAAGGTAAATATTCGTATCTAAAATTTGGGCTGCCTCATCCAAGGCCCCTTCTTTGAAAGAGTAAAGCCGCGTCACCGCATTTTGAATCGAAAAATAAAGACTATTTTTTTTTCGAGCCCGCTCGCCAGAATAATGCGATTCACCAATTTTGCTGCAAATTCATGGACATCATTTTGATCACATGCGCTTTGAAAATTGGAACTCCGGTTGAAACTATCACTTAACAGAAACACAGGCTCCCAGCCGCCTTTGTAGACGGAAATTTGTGCACTCCACTTTTGGTTCAACAAGGCTGAACTCATCCGGATCAACAAAAGATCCTTACCTTTGCCTTTCTGCGCTTTACCATCCGAACCGGCGTGAACAATTTCTACAGGCCCAAGTGATCTGAGACGTGCGGACAAAGTATCTGCGAGGTTTTGTACAAAGATAAAATCAGCATCATTTCCTGGCACACTATTGCTGACAATTCGGATCGTTTCAGCATGTCGGATAGCCATATTGCCACGGTCCAACATTTGTATTTTGCCATCGATATCATGGCGCAATTTGGACAGCCAGTCGTTAAACATTGGATCTTTTATATCCAGATCCTCAAAAAGAGCTGAGCTGCCGGAGGTATCTAATTCGATATGATCGCTCAATCTTATGGCAGTTTGTGTATTCACAATAAGCTCGAAAGGCGTGCAATCAATCGCCTTCAAGCTTTGAAGCGCTTTACGAAGGCTTGCCTGTGCCTGTTCATTGCCCCGATCGCTCCAGAGGTGTTGACGTAACCAGTGGCGCGACAATGTGCGATTTGAACCGTAGGCCAAAAGGGCCAAAAGCCCTCTTTGTTTTTGTCCGGTCGGTGTAAGATCAATTGTCCTGCGCGAGCCTTTCTCAAAGCCCACCAAGGCAAACTGCCCACGCACCTTCAAATGTAACGCTTCTAACTCCATCGTCTGATCTTACAAGTAAAACCCTGTCTTTAGTTAATATAAATTTGAACAAAAGACAATTAAATAGACCAATAGACCGGGTCAAAACGGATCAAAACCGCACAGTAGGCGTTCAATAAGCCTACAAAGCCTAGAGCAGAGCTTTTGATTTAGACCTGATATCGGCTGCCTTTGGCAGGCGGGGATTCCGGATTTCCTGCAAAGCACTGTGCCAGAGACATCCAAAGCTGCGCAGATGGACCGATGGCCTCAAGGTTGGTGTCTTCAAAACACCGAACTTGTGTGACGACTTGTGCAAATTCAACGGCACTGCCCCGCACAGAGGTGTGTGATGCTGGATCATTCCATGTCCAGATCTGCCCACTTGGTGCAGTCAATTCAACAAAAGGGACGGGTTCTGGAATTTCCATTTTACGGTTCACAAACGTCCATCCGAAGGTAGACACCCCAAGGTGACAGATATTTTTGATGCGATCTCCTTCTTTTCGCTGTTCTCCCAATGCATCAAATATTTCATGTCCATGCGCCCATGTTTCCATTTGGCGAGCGGTGATGCTTGACAGCGCACTCATGTCGGGGCCGGCCCATTTTACCCGCAGTTTTGGGTCAGCAAGCGCATAGGCCTGGCCCAGGATTTCTGTATTTTCAAGCCAAGTGTCAAAGAGAGCCCGGCCGCGCAAATCGCCCAAAAACGGATATTGTGTTTCCAAAAGGGTCTTTCCCTGATTTAATCCAGCACTGATCGGTGCGAAAAATGTATCAAACGCCTGCCCGCTTTCGAGCGTTTTCAAAGCCGCAACATCGAACATGTAAAGATGCCCAATCACATCATTTATGGTCCAAGATTTGAACAAGGTGACTATGTCAAAAAGATTTTCAGATTGATTTTCAAGGAGGCCCGCGAGCGTCGCGGCTTCTTCAAGAAAATCATGGGCCTGTTGCATGGGTACCTCTCTGGCAAAACCTGTCTGTTCAGAGGTTAACCAGATTTTAATAATCTCACAAGCCGCGCAGAAAGACGAGGTTTCAATGGGTACAGATTTCACGGTTATGATCGGCACAAAAAAAGGCCAAGCTCAAGAGCTTGGCCGATTGATCGGTTGTAAAAGAAAAAATCACAAAGCCGACGTCAGAGAGTCTACCAAATCGGTCTTTTCCCAACTAAATCCTCCATCCGCGTCTGGCGCGCGTCCAAAATGCCCGTAGGCGGCCGTGCGTTGGTAAATTGGTTTATTGAGTTGAAGATGTTGGCGAATACCGCGCGGCGAAAGATCCATGGATCTTGCCACTGCTTTTGCAATGATATCTGAATGCACCGTACCTGTTCCAAAAGTGTCGATGTAAATAGACAACGGTTGGGACACACCAATTGCATAACTAAGTTGAAGTGTGCATTTTTCAGCCAGCCCCGCCGCAACAATGTTTTTCGCGAGATATCGTGCCGCATAAGCGGCAGAACGATCGACTTTTGTCGGGTCTTTTCCGGAAAATGCCCCGCCACCGTGCGGAGCGGCACCACCATAAGTATCGACAATAATTTTACGCCCTGTAAGGCCTGCATCTCCATCAGGTCCACCAATGACAAATTTTCCAGTGGGATTGACGTGCCACTGCGTTTCGGGCGAAATCCACCCCTCTGGCAGGGTTTCACGGATATAAGGTTCCACAATATGGCGCACATCCTCGGATGTCATTGTTTCATCCAGATGCTGCGTGGACAAAACAATCGACGTTACCCCAACGGGGCTCCCATTTTCATAGACAACAGACAGTTGTGATTTTGCGTCTGGACCCAGTGATGGTTCTTTTCCACTTTTGCGAACCTCCGCCAGCCGGCGCAATATTGCATGGCTGTACTGGATCGGCGCCGGCATCAGATCTTCGGTTTCTTTGGTCGCATATCCAAACATGATACCCTGATCACCGGCACCTTCGTCCTTATTTTCTGCGGCGTCTACGCCTTGTGCAATATGAGCGGATTGTTCGTGCAATAAGTTTGTAACTTCGATAGTTTCATGATGAAATTTCTCTTGCTCATATCCAATGTCCTTGACGCAAGCACGCGCAATTTCATCAATACGCCCCATGAATTCCGACAGTTTAGCCTTGTCAGAAAGCCCCACTTCACCTCCTATTACCACTCGGTTTGTTGTTGCGAAGGTTTCACAAGCAACGCGCGCTTCGGGTTCTTCTTCGATAAAGGCATCCAACACAGCGTCAGATATCCGATCACAAACTTTATCCGGGTGACCCTCGGACACAGATTCTGAGGTAAAAACGTAATTATGGCCTGTCATGATAGTGCTCCGTTAGAATATAAATGCGCCCCGTCAGGAAGCCGTTGGAGCGTTGTGAAGTCTGCTTAATCGTATTCTTTATTTCCGTCAACTCGTCGCGCCGAAAAGCTACAAAATATACAAATTATGTTAAAAATTAACCCCATGAATGCCACAATCCACATCCCCAATAGGCTGTAAAGCGTTGGTGAGAGTGCTTTTGGTACAGTTACATCGATGTAACCCGCAACATTAAGCGGAAGTCGTTCCGTGAAACGACCAAATGGATCAATCAATCCGGTGATCCCCGTATTTGCCACACGCAACAGCGATACGCCTTGCTCTATGCTGCGCATTTGCGCCATCGTCACATGCTGCTGTGGGCCGGAGAAATCTCCAAACCACGCATCGTTGGTCAATTGCATCATCACTTCCGGGCGAGATGTCGTTCCAGAAACATCCTGAGGGAAAATAGCCTCATAACAAATCAGTGGCAACACTTTACCGATCTCTGGAATATCAACGACCTTGGGGCCTGTGCCGCGGGCAAACCCTATTCCGGCAAACTCAACGAACCCGCGCAGCCCCAGCTGGGACATGGCATCCTCAAAGGGCAAATATTCTCCAAATGGCACAAGATGATGTTTGTCATATACCGAAACGGTCTCGCCTTGGGCATTCAGATGCAAAATAGAATTGAAATATCGCTCTCCATCAAATCGCAATGCGCCTAATAACACGGGGGTGCCCGGCGCAGTTTCGATCAGTTTGTCCAGTAAGTTTTGTGCAAATTCAAAGGGAACTGGAAGTGCTGTCTCTGGCCAGATCACCAAATCAGGTTTTGGGTGCGCCTGAGTCTGCGACAGGAGGCGTTCAAAAAATATCTTTGAATGATCAGGATGCCATTTCACTTCCTGAGAAGCATTTGGTTGGGCCAGTCTGACTATTGTGGAACCATGCTCCAAATCGGAATGAACAATCCGGTTCATACCAACCATCCACCCAAGAGCGAGAATGCAAAGAGCCCCGATCATCGATATAATACGGTCGCGACGTTTCGTTGGAATAATTGAAAGTGCACAAAGAAAAACAGTTAAAAGCGTAAGACCGTAAATCCCCATATAGGCGCCCAATTGCGCGATTGGCGTACCGCTCCAAATATAGCCAACAAGGCCCCAAGGAAACCCAGTCAAAAGAAAACCACGGGCCACTTCTGCGAGACCAATTCCAAGAGCAAGCCCCAAAATTGTCTTGTAAACCCGATGCCCTATAACCGCCCCTACCGCCCAAATGAATGACATGCCCGCCGCCATGGACAAAAGCGCAAATGGCGCCATCCAGCCATGGGCGATGATATCCACAAGGAACGGCTCTACAATCCAATTCAGGGTAGCCAGAAAATAACCAAACCCAAAGGTTCCGCTGGCTTGAAAGGCTATTCTCCCCGTCAACGGTAAGAAGCGAAGGAGGTAGAAAAAACCAAGAAGACAAATAAGACTGATCGGCCAAAACGACAAAGGTGCTTGGCCTGCGGCGCATCCAATACCGAGCAACATCATTTTTAGCAGGAAGGACGCGTTTGCCATCAAATTACTTATTCGGCGGCCTGACGCACCTCGGGCAGTTGCACCCGCATCCTTTTGACCCGTCTTGCGTCCGCATCTACGATTTCAAAGACAAGTCCTGCTGGGTGTTCAATAACCTCTCCCCGTACAGGCACACGCCCGGCCAGCATGGATACAAGCCCACCAAGGGTTTCGATTTCCTCACCATCAATTTCTTCACCCGCGGTCAGATCCAACTGCGATTCCGCACAGAATTCCCTGAGCGGTGTTCGCGCTTTGGCAAGGTACTTACCGTTTGCCTCTTTGATCCAAAAACTATCGTCTTCCAGATCATGCTCGTCTTCGATCTCTCCGACCACCTGTTCGATCAAGTCTTCGATGGTCACCAATCCATCCACGCCGCCGTATTCATCCACAACCAACGCCATGTGCCGTCTTTCGGTCTGCATTTTTGTCAACAAAACACCGATTGTCATTGATTGAGGCACAAAGAGTAATGGTCTGAGCATGGCGACAAGATCAAAATCTCCGCATTGTTCATCAAATCCATGTTTCAGAGCAAAGTCTTTCAAGTGGACCATACCGATCGGACGATCAAGCGTTCCTGAGTATACAGGGATACGGGTCATTCCGCTTTCACGAAAAACCTCAACCAGATCAGCCTTCGAAATTGTGTCGGGCACAGATACAATTTCAGCAGTCGGCACGGCAACGTCCTCAACACGCATCTTGCTGAGGTTCATCATCCCAAAACTTGCTTCGAAAGTATTTGGTGCGCTATCGTTTGATGTTATCGCTTCGGAGGTCACTCCGAACACATTTAGCAGCCGCATCAGACCTCCCGATCGATGCGATATTCTCCTATTTTCTTCGGGTTGCGCGCGATGCGCTGCTCCCGAAGATCCGTCGCTGTCACCCATTTTCCTCGTCCAAATGCAAGGTGTTCACCTACTCATACTCTGTATATGGGGCATTTATACCCATTTTGCCAAGTATTTCTGTTTCAATTCTTTCCATAAGTGTGGCATCTGCGTCAGTTTCATGATCAAAACCCATGAGATGCAGAAGTCCATGTACCATTAAATGGCTTGCATGGTCTGAAAAAAGCTTTGCCCCAGAATCTGCTTCTCTGCAACAGGTTTCATAAGCCAGTGCAATATCACCCAGAAACTCGTCATGAATTGGGTCGAGCGCTCTCGGAAACCCACCTGAGTCTGTGGGACCACGTTCCACAGAGGGCCAACTTAGCACATTGGTCGCTGTATTTTTTGCCCGAAACTCACCGTTTAACCCCGCAATTCGGCTGTCATCGCAGGCCAAAAGGCTGACTTCATAAAGCTCTGGGTCATATCCAAAATAATCCATCACCTCAGCAAAAGTGATGTTGGCAAGACGTTCCACATCCGCGTTCTGCCAGTCGCCGTGTTCTATGAGCACTTCAATTGGCATTTACTTGGCATAATCATCCATTTTTATGTCCGGTTATCAGATGGGATTTTTCATCATAAGCCTGAATAATTGCCGCAACAAGTTTGTGGCGCACGACATCTTTGGCTGTAAAATAGGAAAAACTGATATCAGGAATATCCTTCAACAATTTTTCAGCCTCCGACAAACCCGATGGAACACCGCGAGGAAGATCAATTTGAGAAACATCCCCAGTAATTACCATTCTAGACCCCTCACCAAGACGGGTGAGAAACATTTTCATTTGCATGGAGGTGGCATTTTGGGCTTCATCCAGAACCACAAACGCGTGAGACAATGTGCGTCCGCGCATGAAAGCAAGTGGCGCGATTTCAATGCGCTTTTCTTCGATATAGCGTGCAAGCTGACGCGCCGGTAAAAAGTCATTCAGCGCGTCATAAAGCGGTTGCATATAAGGATCGACTTTCTCCTTCATATCTCCCGGCAGATAGCCTAACTTTTCGCCAGCCTCTACTGCCGGACGGCTAAAGATAATCCGGTCCACCTCTCCTGAAATGAATTTTGACACGGCGACAGCCACAGCAAGGTATGTTTTACCTGTGCCTGCCGGACCAATCCCGAAAGACAACTCATGGCGATGAAGCGCTTTCACGTAATCTTTTTGGGCAATTGTTCTCGGCTCAACGGTTTTTTTGCGGGTTTTTATTTCGATATCCCCGCCGCCAAACATTTCGAGCTGGTTCTCGGGGCTTGTCTCACCATCTCTGTCTTCGTCCAAAACTCTGACTGCCCTTTCGAAATCAGCCGGTTCTATGTCACGGCCACCTTCAAGACGTTGATAGAGTTCGTTCAAAATTGCTGCCGCTTCGAGGACTGCGTCACTGCTTCCGTGTACGGCAAGTTGATTGCCCCGCCGGATAATCTGTACCGAAAGTTTTTGTTCTAGATCGGCGAGGTTTCTGTCATACTCGCCACAGAGATCAATTAGAAGTCTATTGTCAGGAAAATCGATAATTTGTTGTCCGGCGATTTGGTTATCGATCAAGGAACCCAACGAATCTGCTCTCACTTATCACTCCTTGCTCATTTAAACACAGGGTGCCAAGGCATTCGCAAAAACGCAATAGGGTTGCGCAAAATGTCACAACCCCTACACAAAATACCCCTGTTTCCCGCAGGAAAGGTATTTTTTATCACAGTTTCCTTACGAAATATTCAAAGGAATGGGTTCAAATCAAGTCACCTAGAATAGTATCACCGCTATTGTGATTTCCAACTACCGCATTGATTGGATAGTCATCGGTGCAAACAGGACGGCCATCTGGTTGTAAGCGTTGGGACAGATACCCTTCTATTCCATCATCAATAGTCCAATGTTGGCACCCATTTGGATCCACCCAAATACCCGCCTTGAGTTCTGTAAGAGGCTTGAAGTCAAACCCCCTATCAGCCCCCATTTGAGGTTGGTTTGAGCTTGACAAATTCATAACATTACATCCAGAAAGTGCGATAAGCCCCAGTAATCCAAAACATTTTTTGAAAATTCTCATGGTCTTCACCTCAATTTACGCAAAAGATTTCGACACGACAGTTCTTTGCCATGCCTTCAGAAGTCGCGTTGGACGCTCTCGGTCTCGTTTCTCCAAACCCAAGAACATCGACAACTTCAACGCCAGAACGCCGGGCAATATCGGCGACTGCCTGCGCGCGAACGAGGGACAGTTTCTGATTATATGAATCAGACGCCCGGCTATCGGTATGTCCTTGAATAGAAAATTTCTGACCACCCGCGTTTCTGAAATATCGTTCCAGTTCAGCGCGCCCAGTTTGACCAATGCGTGCACTGTTTGTTTTGAAAAACTGATCTGAACTTACGAGACCGCAAATTCCAGACCCATTGCACACAGGACGCCCATCACGCGTCACTTAGCCTTCCGCACCGTCGTCCATAACCCAGTGTTCACATCCATCAGGATCGACCCAAATAGAGGGAATATAAACGGCCTGCGCCTGAACAGCGTTTGGCACTGACGCGATGCCAAAGGAAAAACTCACAATCGTAAGCAGCAACACTATGAAATTCTTCATACTTACCCCGAAAAAATAACCATACCAAGGGTAATGATATAACCCACACAAATATCTAATGGTATATAATTTTATACTTATGGTTATTGAATTTTAGAAAATCACATATTTGCCACAGTTCACGCCCGCATTGTTCAAGCATTGGAAACGATTGGTTTGATTTGCGCATAAAGGGCCAAATCTTAGAACATCGCACCGGCGGCAGAGAGAGCGCAACGGATCAAAATGATCATTTTTATATCAGTTCACCGCTCAATGAATTGCTACTGCTCTGAGTGATTCGCACCGCCCTAACTTGGCCGATACTCTCTGTCGACGCAGCTACATGCACCGCGTGAAGATATTGGGATTTACCAACAAGCTGACCGTCAAATCGGCCAGGTTTTTCAAAAAGAACGCTGACATCACGTCCAACCATACTGTCTTGAACGGTCCGTTGTTGTGTGGACAGTAGCTCTTGAAGCCGGTGTAGACGTTCAGTTTTCACAGGTTCCGGCAATTGATCGCGTTCCGCCGCAGGTGTGCCGGGACGGGTTGAATATTTAAATGAATAGGCCTGCCCGTAATTTACGGTCCGAATAAGATCGAGGGTCGCTTCAAAATCTTCGTCTGTTTCTTCGGGAAAGCCGACAATAAAATCACCGGATAAAAGGATATCTGGACGTGCGCGACGTATCTTTGCGATCAACTCTATATAAGATTGAGCCGTGTGGGATCTGTTCATCCTTTTCAAAATCCGATCAGATCCCGATTGCACGGGAAGGTGCAGATAAGGCATGAGTTTTGCGCAGCTTGAATGTGCCTCGATAAGATCATCACGCATGTCGTTGGGGTGGCTTGTCGTGAATCTGATCCGTTCCAAACCGTCAATTTTATCCAGTTCCCAAATCAAACCAGCCAAGGAATACTCTTTGCCCCCTGCTCCCTCACCGTGGTAGGCATTCACATTCTGGCCCAAGAGCGTTATTTCACGAACTCCCCGCTCCACCAAAGAACGCGCTTCCTCAAGAATACGTGAGGCGGGACGTGATACTTCGGCACCCCTTGTATAGGGAACCACGCAAAAGGCGCAGAATTTATCGCATCCTTCTTGCACTGTTAAAAAGGCGGAGGGTGCTCGTTTTGCTTTTGAACGTTCCGCAAGATGGTTAAATTTATCATCTTGGGGAAACTCGATATCGATTGCACGCCCAGTTTCATGGGCCTTTTTTTCAAGCGCGGCAAGACGGTGATAACTTTGGGGACCAACGACCATATCCACAAGAGGCTGGCGGCGCATGATCTCTTCACCTTCAGCCTGCGCGACACATCCCGCAACGGCAACCTTAAGATCCGGTTTTTCCTGCTTGAGCGTTTTAAACCTGCCCAGTTCGGAATAAACTTTTTCGGCCGCTTTTTCACGGATGTGGCAGGTGTTTAGCAGGATCATGTCTGCATCGTTGACATCCTCTGTCTGCTCATAGCCTGCAGTTTGCATAGCTTCGACCATCCGTTCGCTGTCGTAGACGTTCATCTGACAGCCATAGGTTTTCACGAACAATTTTTTAGAAGACGACGTCATATCAGCACACAAGTTTTCTCGCTTTGTATGGGCGAATACACCACTTCTTAGCTGACTTGCAATGTCTCAACTAATAATGTCACATACGCGAATTAGAACGATGACGGCAAACCAATGCATTATACTTCGACAAAAGAATTCTTTGCAGCAGCAAGCAGACACATTGAAAAGGGACCTATTGCGCTGATTTTTGCAGAGGATCAGGTCGAAACCCTGTCAAGCATCGCACATCATGCAAAACTAGGCTTTAAGGCGGTAATCGCTTTTGGAAAATCCTTGCCTGAGCTTCCAGAGCACCTCGAACATTTATGTGTAACTGTAAAAGTTGACCTGTACCGCGAAGCGCGTCCCGTCGAACTTATCAATCAGGTCGGCGCGCGGGTGCCCAAGGAATGGGTCTATTATTGTTTTAACAGCGAATATCTGTTTTACCCGTTTATGGAAAGCCGCTCGGTTGTGGAAATGCTCGCGTTTCACGCCGAAGAACGCCGCGACGCAATGTTAACTTATGCCATTGATTTATATGCCAAAGATCTTGAAAAATTTCCAAATGCCGTTGCTCTGGATCAGGCGCATTTTGATCGGGCCGGACATTACGCTCTGGCACGATGGGATCCAAACACCAACAGCAACAAAGACAGACAATTAAACATCTTTGGAGGATTAAGGTGGAGATTTGAGGAATATCTTCCCTATGAAAAACGGCGAATTGACCGCATTTCTATTTTCAGAGCCCAGCCCGAAAATATCCTGAAAGAAGACTTCACTTTCACAGAGGAAGAATACAATACATATTCCTGCCCGTGGCACCATAACCTCACCGCGGCGATTGTGTCGTTCAGGACGGCCAAAGCACTGCGTTATAACCCCGGATCAAAACACGACATAGAGGCCTTTCACTGGCACAATTCAATTCCCTTTGCTTGGACGTCAAAACAGCTTTTGGATCTGGGACTGATTGAATCGGGTCAGTGGTTCTAGTGGGTATCACCTGATCCTTGATTGCGTCTTTCCTCAAGAAAGCATGGTAAAAATATGTCGGCCTTCTGTGCCAGCAGGAAGGATGCCTAAGAGGCGGGAAAATAAAAACCTCTTGCAGAAAGACATTTGGGTTTTCATAAACTTACAGACTGCAAATGCAAGAAAGAGGACAGGTGATGGAGTTTTTTTACGAAACGCTGCTTGTAGAGCATCACGGCTCACATGTTTTATCCGTCACTCTCAACCGGCCAGAGGCCGCGAACGCGTTTAACACCCAGATGGCCCGCGATTTGATCGATCTTTTCGAAGCACTGGCGCTTTCGGACTGTAACATACGTGCAATCGTTCTAACGGGAAGTGGTCAGCGCGCATTTTGTGCTGGCGGCGACTTGAAGGAGCGAAATGGAATGACGGATACAGCCTGGCAGGCCCAACATCTGGTCTATGAGCGCATGGTGCGCGCGGTGATTGGATGTCCCATTCCGATCATCGGAGCCATAAACGGGGCCGCCTATGGAGGCGGGTGCGAATTAGTCGCGGCGGTTGATTTTGCATATGTGTCAGAAACCGCCAAATTTGCTCAGACTGAAGTCACGCTTGGCATCATACCGGGTGCCGGGGGCACGCAGACCTTGGCCCGCGCTGTGGGGGAACGGCGCGCCAAAGAACTGATCCTGACGGGTCGCGTCTTTAGCGCTCATGACGCCTATAACTGGGGTTTGGCCAATGAGATCTGCACGCCGGAAACACTGATGGCACGCGCGCTTGACACTGCATATCGCATTGCCGCCAACGCACCTATCGCCGTTAGACAGGCCAAACAATCTATACACAAAGGCTTGCAGATGGGATTGATGGACGGGCTAGCCTTTGAAATAGAAGCCTATAACCGCACGGTTCCGACCGAGGATCGCAAAGAAGGCGTGACCGCCTTTAACGAAAAGCGGCCACCAAATTTCAAAGGCAAATAACGTTTTTACCCCGTTTATGTCCGCAGGGTTAAGATGCTTTGGCGAGATTGCGCAAGACATAGTGAAGAACGCCACCATGTTCTATGTATTCGATCTCAATCGCGGTATCGATCCGGCATTTGATTGCAATCTCTTTGACGCTGCCATCTGCCATAGTGATTTCGCAAGGCACTGTTTGAAGCGGTTGGATGGTATCCAAGCCTTTGATGTTCACGGTCTCTTCACCAGTCAAGCCAAGCGTCTTGCGTGTGTCACCATTGGTGAATTCAAACGGGATGACCCCCATTCCAACGAGGTTGGACCGGTGGATGCGCTCAAAACTTTCTGCAATCACCGCTTTAACACCCAAAAGCGCTGTGCCTTTGGCAGCCCAGTCCCGGCTTGACCCCGCGCCGTATTGCTCACCGCCGAAAATAACCAGTGGTGTACCTGCGTCTTGATAGGCCATAGCTGCATCATAAATAGAGGTCTGCTGCCCATCGGGGCCTTTCGTATAACCACCTTCAACCCCATCAAGCATTTCGTTTTTGATCCGAATATTGGCGAAGGTACCACGCATCATGATCTCATGATTTCCCCGCCGTGACCCATAGCTGTTAAATTCGCGAATGGGTACCTGACGATCCACAAGATAGGCGCCAGCCGGAGTTGTTTCCTTAAAGGATCCGGCAGGGCTTATGTGGTCAGTGGTGATCATATCTCCAAGCAGCGCCAACACTCGCGCATTTTCGATGTTGCGGATCACACCGGGGTCTTGCGACATCCCTTGAAAATACGGAGGGTTTTGTACATAGGTTGAGGTTGCAGGCCAATCGTAGGTTTCATTGTCCGTCGTTGCCACAGAACGCCATTTGTCGTCGCCCTTAAACACATCGGCATATTTTGATTGGAACGCTTCGCGCGTGACAGTTTTTTCGACCAATTCTGCCACTTCCTGAGAGGTGGGCCAAATATCTTTGAGAAAGACATCCTTGCCTTCTGTATCCTGACCGATAGGATCTGACGCGAGATTAATGTCCATGGTGCCCGCAATTGCATAAGCCACGACCAAAGGAGGTGAGGCCAAATAGTTTGCTCGGACATCCGGAGAAATCCGACCCTCAAAGTTTCTGTTTCCAGAAAGAACGGCTGTTGCGACCAGATCGCCTTCTGCAATGGCAGCGCTGAGTTCACTTTGAATGGGACCGGAATTGCCGATACAGGTGGTGCATCCGTAACCCACAAGGTTAAACCCGACTTTATCCAGATCCTCCTGAAGACCGGCGGCTTCGAGATAGGCGCTGACCACCTGAGACCCGGGTGCGAGGGACGTTTTAACCCATGGTTTGCGCGTCAAACCCAATGCTGCCGCCTTGCGCGCCACGAGCCCTGCCCCGATCATCACATAGGGGTTGGACGTATTGGTGCAAGACGTGATGGAAGCAATCACAACTTTGCCGGAGGTCATAGAGTATTCTTCGCCAGCGACAGCCACTTCTTTGCCAAGAGGGCGCTTAAAGGTTTCTTCCATTTCTTTCTGGAAGGCTGCTTTTGCGTTGTTCAGTGATACATAATCCTGTGGGCGTTTGGGGCCGGAAATTGCCGGCACAATGCTTCCCATATCAAGGTGCAGCGTATCGGTATAAACCGGTGCGTAATCGTCACTCCGCCAGAACCCATTGTCTTTGGCATATGCTTCGACAAGAGCGACGCGGTCCTCATCCCGTCCGGTGTTTCTAAGATATCTTAATGTTTCCCCGTCAATTGGGAAAAATCCGCAGGTCGCACCATATTCCGGTGCCATATTTGCAATCGTGGCCCGATCCGCCAAAGGCAAATGATCCAAACCCGCTCCGTAAAATTCAACAAATTTTCCAACAACGCCTTTTTCGCGTAGCAATTGCACAACTTTGAGCACAAGGTCAGTACCAGTCGTGCCTTCGACCATGGCGCCGGTCAGTTCAAATCCAACAACTTCGGGAATCAACATGGAAATCGGTTGACCAAGCATCGCCGCTTCGGCCTCAATCCCGCCAACACCCCATCCCAGAACGGCCATACCGTTGACCATCGTGGTATGGCTGTCTGTACCCACCAATGTATCCGGATAGGCCACCTCTTCGCCATTTTGATCGAGATCGGTCCAAACCGTTTGGGCGAGGTATTCGAGGTTTACCTGATGACAAATTCCTGTTCCGGGCGGGACAACTCGAAAATTGTTAAATGCATTCTGCCCCCATTTCAGGAATGTGTAACGCTCCAAGTTACGTTCATATTCCCGATCCACATTCATCTGAAATGCCCGCGGATTGCCGAATTCATCAATCATTACCGAATGGTCAATGACCAAATCGACAGGATTTAACGGATTGATCTTCTGCGCGTCTCCCCCAAGTGCGACGATGCCGTCGCGCATGGCGGCAAGGTCAACAACAGCGGGCACGCCTGTAAAGTCCTGCATCAACACGCGGGCTGGGCGATAGGCAATCTCGCGCGGATTTTGCCCGCCCTGCTCTGCCCAGACACCAAAGGCTTTTATATCCTCAACACTGACTGTTTTGCCATCTTCAAAGCGCAACATGTTTTCCAAAACAACTTTTAGTGCGGCTGGGATTTTTGAAAAATCACCCAAGCCCGCCGCTTGGGCCGCAGGGATGGAATAATAGGCAAGTGATTTGCCATTAATTGTAATTGTTTTGCGTGTCTTGGCCGTATCCTGTCCGACGGTTATTGGCATTTTGGGCTCCATGGCTATGGTCAGGCTTAAAATTCACCTGTATGTGACCTAAGTTGGCGGGAGTATCAAGGGGGACAAATAAATTATGTATGCGAATGTATACCATATTTTGCACTTTTTTGTGATTTTATATGTTCAACGCTTTACTGTTCTAAGTTTAGCAGCATCTAATAAATAACAGTCATTGGTTAGCAGGTTGACACTGAAATGAAAAAAAATGCTGTTTTGGCTTATTTCTTGGCGTTTATCGCTTGTATAAGCACTGCTTATGCAGAGGCCAAATCTGTAGTGGTGGTTGAATTATTCACCTCGCAAGGCTGTTCCGCCTGTCCACCAGCCGACGCTCTGCTACAAGATCTTGCTGAAAAACCCCATGTATTGGCTCTGGCATTTCATGTCGATTATTGGGACTATATTGGTTGGAAAGACACATTTGCACAGCCCGTATTCACCCAACGCCAGAAAACATATGCAAAGCGTTTGGGGCGAAAACATGTTTATACCCCTCAGATGATCATAAACGGACATCATGATGTCGTCGGATCACATGCCATGGAGATTGGAGAAATTCTCAGTGACGAAGCCAAAGAACCACAAGCAGCGATGATTGAAAGTATTGCGAAAGACGGGGAAATTTCGCTTTTAATCAAGAATTCCGACAATTCGCGCCCGACTCCGCAAAGCGAAATTCTGGCAATACGTTTTCGCGCGGCCTCACAAGTGGAGATCAAAAAAGGCGAAAACAAAGGTCGGATACTGTCCTACAGTAATATTGTGGCGTCCGTGAGCACAATTGGAAATTGGCGCGGTACTGGAACTTGGAAAGCCTCCTACGCCGGCTCCGGTACAGACAAGGTGGCCATAATCGTTCAGGGTAAAAATCAAGGCCGTATCTATGGATCTGCGATACTTCCATGACGCTCTGGTTTCCAGCGTCGGTGGATCCAAAACCATTGTTCGGGATATTCTTCGACCATAGCCTCCAGCCGCTTGGTCATTTCCATGGTCATCTCCAAGGCTGTCCCATGCGCCACTGGGGTCTGAAGGATGATATCAAAAAGAAGATCATCCTGCCGCCGCACACCAAACATGGGAATCAGTAGCGCGCCGGTTTTCAGCGCAATTTCCGCAGCCGATGTCGCGGTTGGAGCCGGTTTGCCCATAAAGGTAATAGGTATTCCCCTTGCATCGTAAATATCAAACAACAACACTCCCATACCGCCATTTTTCATGTGCCGCAGCAAACCCATTGTGCCGCGCCGTCCCTGTTCAAAAACGGGTCCAGACAAGCGGTGCATGTTTTCGGCATAATGTGTATTGAAATAGGGATTTGACATGGGACGATACAGTCCCCCGATCTGATAGCCTTTTGCGACAAGCGCTGCACGCGGGGCTTCGAAATTCCCAAAATGGCCGGTAACGAAAAGCACCGGTTTTCCGGATGCTCGCGCCTCCTGCAGGGCATTCAAACCCTCTCCTTTGATCTCACTATTGTGCAGCTTTTTTTTCAGGGTGAGAATATCATAATTTTCAATAAAGGTACGTCCCGCATTTACTGCAACCGCATTTGCAATTCGGCTTTTTTCGGCCTCGTCCATAGTCGGATAGATATAGGTCAGATTTTCGATGGCGCGTTTTTTGTAACCGCTGAAAGGTGCCACGAGTGACCGCAGTATCTGCCCCATCAGCTTTCCCCGCAAGGAAAACGGAAATATCCGGCAGGCTTTGATAAATCCCCGGATGATCAGATCGCTCAGGTATTGCTCGTTCGTGCCTTTTGGGATTTTGGCTTCGGACATCTAAAGGTGTTCTTTGTTCTTTTTACATCGCAGACATATTTTTAACGCGATTATGCAAAGAAAGACAAGAATGGGCAAATCAACAAAATCAAATTCTTTTCAAATATACGCTCCGTTCCTAGTTATTTTTCTAAATGCTTGGCACTTTTAACAAAAACGAATGTTCTAAGTTTCCTCCTCGTTCACAAATTCAAAAACACCCTCAGAGAGTCCAATTTGCAAAACATTCATTACCTGTTTTATTGCCTCCTCTCCTTCTTTGTGCTTCACGCACCCGATCTGTTCCATTTCTTCAATCAATAAATCTGCCATCCGGTTTGTCATATTATCCAGAATAAAGGTAACACTGTTCTCAAACCCAGATGCCTTTGCATAGGATAGTGCCGCGACAAGGTATTTTTGTGCCACAGGGCGGAATGCTTTCGCGATATCCTGAGGTGCTATACGTCTTGGAATGTCTTTGAATGTGAAAATAGCCTCGCGTACAAGTTTGGCAAAATCTGGGTCAGTTTCATCCAAGCCCTTTAAGACTTCTTCACGGATATTTTCCGACGTTGCAGTGAGAATGGCGCCAACACGATCTGCTGGCGATTTGTCAAAGGCGCGCTCAGGCCTGTCATCCATCTGCGCGACAAGGCTTTGACCGATGCGATCCACCGCCTCCGGCGTGACACTGGCGGTCATCGAAATTGCATGACTGATCCGACGCGCATGTTCTCCGGAGAGCGCACCAAGAATACCGGCAGCCTTTGCCACTTCAAGTTTTGACAAAAGAACCGCCGCAACTTCGATCCCTTCATTTGCTACAATTGGTACCAGGTCCTCAACACTCAGTGCCCTCAACCGATCCCACGGCGCCGAAAAACGACGAACACCAGCCTCAAGGCGCAGCTTCCGCCCTGTTTCCTTGCTGATCTTACCTTCAAGTAAACTCAGCGCACCTTCAAGACCACCGCTCAGGCTTAGTCCGACAGCATCCAATTCATCAGCAAATTCATCTGCCGCCTCACTTAAAGTTTGACGATCAACAATGCGCAGTTCACCGATGAGTTCGGTCAATTCTGATTGCAATTCGGATGGAAGACGCGAAAGACGCAAATCCACGCCCTGTTGCATCATCAATCCAATGACCATTGCTGCTTTTTCGCGCCGTGAAAATGTTCGATCCTGTCCAAAAAGATTCGGCGGCTGTGTCAAAAGGGATTGATCAGATGAAATTTCCGGTATCTGAGTATGAGGAATAAGATTGGTTTCCATGTGCAATTATCCTGCAAATTCTGTTGTGACCAGAAATCACAGAAAGCTTTAGAAAGCCTTTAGTCCCAACCTTATTCGCGGAATTTATCTTTCTTTGAACACACGTGCAAAAATTGTATCAACATGTTTGGTGTGATACCCGATGTCAAATTTTTCACGAACTTCTGCCTCGCTCAGTGCAGTCATTACGTCTTGATCAGCCAAAAGCTCAGTTTGAAAGTCCTTATCCTCTTCCCAAACTTTCATCGCATTGCGTTGGACCAACCGGTAGGCGTCCTCTCTGCTAACACCGGCTTGTGTCAGTGCCAAAAGCACCCTTTGGCTCATCACTAACCCACGAAATTTGTTCATGTTGTTCAACATATTTTCAGGATAAATTACCAGTTTATCAATCACTTGCGTCAGTCTTGCCAGGGCAAAGTCAAGCGTCACTGTTGCATCTGGTCCGATATTTCTTTCCACAGAGCTATGTGAAATATCGCGCTCATGCCATAGGGTTACATTTTCGAACGCCGGCACCACAGCCGCACGCACGAGACGGGCAAGACCTGTAAGGTTCTCTGTCAGCACTGGATTGCGTTTGTGCGGCATGGCAGAACTGCCCTTTTGGCCCTTTGAGAAAAACTCCTCCGCCTCAAGCACCTCCGTGCGCTGCATGTGCCTTATTTCTGTCGCGATATTCTCAATGCTGCTGGCAACAACACCCATCGCGGCAAAAAATGCGGCATGACGATCGCGGGGGATCACCTGTGTGCTTATAGGTTCAGGCGTAAGACCAAGTTTTTCACAGACATGCTTTTCCACACGGGGATCAATATTGGCAAATGTCCCGACCGCACCAGAAATCGCCCCGGTCGCAATTTCCGCACGCGCCGTCAGCATACGGGTGCGATTGCGGTCCATTTCCGCATAAAAACGGGCAAATGTCAGTCCCATGGTTGTGGGTTCCGCATGGATACCATGACTGCGCCCGATACGTACGGTGTCTTTGTGTTCAAACGCGCGACGCTTGAGCGCCTCCAAAAGCGCATCCAGGTCCGCAATAAGGATATCCGCAGCGCGCACCAATTGGACATTGAGACAGGTATCAAGCACGTCCGAGCTGGTCATCCCTTGATGAACAAACCGCGCTTCGTCAGATCCCACAATTTCTGCCAAATGGGTGAGAAAGGCAATCACATCATGTTTAGTCACTGCTTCAATTTCGTTAATCCGCGCCACATCAAATTCGACGTCTTTTGCTTTCCATACGGCTTTGGCATTTTCACTCGGGATCACACTAATCGCGGCCATCGCGTCACAGGCATGGGCTTCGATGTCGAACCAGATACGGAATTTGGTCTCAGGCGACCAAATGTTTACCATTTCGGGACGGGAATAGCGCGGAATCATTACAAATTGCCTTTTGGGGATGTGAAAGTCGCGCTCCTTATAGGCACTGCTGCGATAAGGTACAACCAGAAGCCAACGGCTTTTTGCTCTGGGGCATTCTGCCTTATTATGCTAGGCATTCGCCATGGAAATCAGACCAGAAACTCCGCAGGACATCTTCGCAATCCGCGAACTCACCGAGGCAGCCTTTGCGCCAATGCCCTATAGCGATGGATCGGAGGCACAGATCATAGATCGACTTCGAGAAGAAGGGAATTTGACACTTTCTCTGGTCACCTTGGATCAGGATCAGGTCCTTGCACATATCGCCTTTTCTCCTGTCACCATTGACCGAACACAGGGCAATTGGTGTGGGTTGGGTCCCGTTTCAGTGGCCCCCTCTTGGCAAAAACAGGGCATCGGAACAACCTTGATAGGCGAAGGACTGAGCCGGATGAAAAAGCGCGGGGCTGCAGGCTGTGTTCTGATCGGGGCGCCAGACTTTTACCAAAGGTTTGGATTTCAAAGCGACCCAGCGCTCAGTTATGGAAATGTGCCCCGGCAATTTGTGCAATTTCTCTCCTTTGACGGTGTGATCCCAAAAGGTGCGATCCGATATCCCCCAGCCTTTGAAATTTCTGGCGCCTGAAACAGTCCAAAACGCATGGCACCAGTCACCCATCTGGAGCTGTGCCAGTGTATCCGTGTTCTTTCCCCTAGGCGCGTCCCATCAGGCGATCATCAAAGGGATATTTGGTCAGGTTTTCATATCCGCTCTCCGTGACCAAAACCTGATCTTCCAGTTTTATGGAAAAATCACCGCCTTCGGGGCTGACCAAAGCTTCGACACAAAGTACCATGCCAGCCTCTAATTCATACTCAAACGCGCCCTCTACAAGTTTATCCGGATAAGCGATGAGCGGCCATTCATCACACAGCCCCACCCCATGCATCAAACAGCCATATTTGCCTTTTTGATAGTGATCCTCCAAACGATGCGCATTGAGCGAGAGGTCCCTCATCCTCACCCCGGGTTTCAGCATCTCCATATTCTGCATGATGTGTTCATGGGCATGCCGCATGGCAGAGACCATATCGGCGCGTGGCGCCTTGTCTCCGATCCACCAAGTTCGGCTGATATCCACACAAATTCCGTAAGAACCTATCAAATCCGTGTCAAAAGCCACGATTTCATTGTTTTGCACAACGCGCGGCCCGCATTCCTGAAACCAAGGGTTGGTGCGCGGTCCAGAGGCCAAAAGGCGGGTTTCGATCCACTCTCCCCCACGCCGGATGTTTTCGGCGTGCAGAACAGCCCAGATGTCATCTTCGCTCATGTCCCCCTTGGGAACACCGCCACGCGCGGCGTTTTCCATTGCTGCGACTGCAACTTCGCAGGCATGAGAGGCACAACGCATCGCCAATATTTCATCCGGCCCTTTGATTGAACGGGCTTTTTCAGTGACCTCTTCGCCTTCCATCACCTCAAAGCCCTGCGCCTCAAGAGCGCGCAGACCGTGGATCATGATCTTGTCCACCGCGAGGCGTTTGTTGTTGCCCCCATGCTCTTCCATTAAGATGCGCACTTCGTTTGAAAACGCATCCGCTGCGACATCGATTTTGTCGCCTCGGTCAAAATAAAAGAAATCGGCACCAGAGCGTTGTTCACGCACGAGCGGGTTAAATTCAGACAAAAAGGGAGAGTTCTTATAATCCCAGATCACCATATACCCATCGGCGCATAAAAGCACCGCACGAAACGGGTTATGCGTGTTCCAAAGCTGCATATTGGTGCTGTCGGTTGCATAACGGATGTTGAGCGGATCAAACATCAACAACCCACCATAGCCCCGATCCACAATGTGCCTTGTCAAACGTTCCCAGCGAAACCGGCGCATGCGCTGTAGATCGGGCAACTGCAATCCTGCCGCCTCCCATTCTTTGAACGCCACCTGCGTTGGTCCGATCTCAATGCGGTTTTTATCATTCGGGGTATTGTCGCCCAAAAGCTCCCCTTTGGTCGGATCAATTTTTCGCGTTTCGCTGTAATGGACAACCATGATGGACCCCTGTTTTTTCTTCAGTCTGGCGGGATGGTTTTTCGTGAAACCGTCTGTTTCCGACTTGATCTTTGGTAATTTTAGGCAAAAGTTGCCTTATGGTCGCTATCTTTCAAAGCAAGATCCCTTATGATGTATCGCTCGAACGGGCCCTGCCTGCAATTTCGGCACTTGATCCCGCGCAGTGGCTGATCGTGGATGACGCCTATGTCGGACAGATGGCAGAGCGCGAAAGGCTTCTCTCCACGCAACGCGATGTGGTGATCGTTCTGGACGAAGGGGCGCGGGCTTCGGCAGAGGAACTTTTGAGTGAGGTCTTGAAATTTCTACGCACGCTTGCCGATTTCACCATCAAACAGGATCACGTGACCTGCCCCGATGGACGACATGTGAGGGTTGATCCATCCGACCCGCTCGCCACCCTTGGAAGGTTGGTTCAGAACGATTTCTGCATCCTGCAAAAGGTAGCCGGCGAACATGTGCTCACAGGCGCCGTTTTATGTTTTCCGGCAAGCTGGTCGTTGTCGGAAAAATTCATGCGTCCCCTAAGCATCATCCATGAGCCGGTGAAAACATATGATGACAATATCACCAAACGGGTGCAGCGATTATTTGACGGGATAAAATCAGGTCATCCCCTCTGGCGGTTCAACGCTCTGAACTATGCAACGCCAGAGCTTTTTCAGCCCCGAAGTCAAAATGACCGCCGGAAAATTCCCCAGAAGAACGCAGCGCGCTTTTTCCGAAGCGAACGCCAGACATTGATCCGCCTCCCGAAAACGGGGGCTGTGGTGTTTGGCATTCACACATTTATCCTAAAAAATCATTAAAATTTATATATTTCAAAATACTAATTGACTTTATTAAAGCGCCCTTAGGAATATAAAATCGCTATTTTTCTCTGTTCAAAAACTGGCTGATGGCCTCATTCACCCTGTCATCGTATAACACGCCCAAATGCGACGCGCCTGCCACCAATTGGTAGTGACCATTGGTGGTGATGGCAGACAGGGTTGTTTCATAGGCCGATGCATCAAAGGCGTCGTCCTCTTGTCCCGCAATCAGCAAAAAATCTGGCAGGGCTGCGACGTCTCTTTCAAGGGGGCGGCGCGGAGCAAAGGATGTGTTCAATCGGAAACTGTAACTTTACGTGGCGCTGTGACCGTTTGGGCCATCCAACACCGCTTTGGGAAAGTTAAATTGGATCATATGAAGATGATTGAAGGCTCGCACCCCGACAGCGTTCAGCATCGATAATCCGATGGTGCGGCGCAACAGCACTTTGGCCCATTTCCCGCCGTCTTTACGTGCAGTTGGGGCATCATGGCTCAGGTAAGGTGCGATCAGAACCGCGCGAGACGCTAAATGCCCGTGTTTTCCCCCAGCAAAGCGAATGGCCAGCCCCCCTCCACTTGAATGCCCCACTAAATAGGCAGGGCGATCTTTGCAGCGATAGGTTTTTACTAAATCCGCAAGATCATCTTCAAACTGCCCAATGTAATCCAGATCCCCCCCGCCGTATCGGATCAGGGCCATGTCCGCGCAAATCGGGGATAAGCACGTCATAATCGAGCTGTTCGTTCAACGCCTCACCCAAGGCGACATAAGCGCCACCATGCCAGCCCGAGCCATGCAGAAGTATAACTAACGGATTTTGGTCTTTTCGAGGTGCAAATCGGCGCAAACCCAATTGCGCACCATCACGCGCACGATAATGGATCAGACCAGGATCAGACGCCAAATTCGCCTGGGCCGCATCAAAATCGAGACTGCCTTTAAAAACTGCTGCGCTGATCCGTTGGGTTCCAACCAAGACCAATGCCAAAATAAGATAAATCGAAATTGAAACTATCGCAAATTTCAGGGCCACTAGAAAATAAGACACAGCAAGTTAACCTTTGAAAAAATTCTGTCTGAATGTGAAAAATGGTTAAATGATCTTCACCGAAACACAAGCCAAATCAATTATCAAACATCCACGAGTACTTTTTAAGTAAAAGATAAAGCCATCACCCTGACAAGGTGCTTTAGATCTTTAACAGACTGGCGCCAGCGCGTCCGCCTTGTAGCACCTCATCATGGGCTTGGGCGCAGTCTTCAAAGTCATAAATCCGATCAACCGAAGACATGAACGCCCCCGCCAGATGTGCGGCATGGAGCGCCTCAATCGCCTTCTGACGTTCTGGCGCAGGAAGAATGTAGATGAGCGAAATATCAATCTTAAGTGCTTTAAAAAGATATTGTCCGAAGGGTACTGTGGGTGTCATGTCAAGGGCGGAGCCGTAGGCGGCAATGGTCCCCATGGGACGCATGACATTACCCAAGAGCGCCGCATTCACGCCAAATTCTAGTTCAACCGCACGATCAACGCCTTCTGGACAAATCTTTTTGATGTCCTCTGCCAAGGTGGGTGCCATATATTCAAGCACATGATCCGCTCCAGCGGCATGCACGCGCGCGTGGTTTTTGGCTGAGGCCGTCGCGATGACGCGCGCACCCGCCCATTTTGCAAGCTGCACCGCGATATGACCCACGGCCCCAGCACCCCCGCAAATCAGAACAGTCTTGCCCCCGATATCTTCGCCGCCCAAAAGGCAATGTGCGGCCGTCAGACCCGGAATTCCAAATGAGGCGCCACATTCCATACTTATACCATCCGGCAGAAGGACAGCCTGTTCCTGAGGCAAAGCAATATACTCTGCCATAGTGCCAAAGGGCCGTGCCCATTGACCATTCCAAACCCAAACGCGCTGCCCAATACGCGCGGCATCTACCCCTGCTCCCACCGCCGTGATCACACCAGAACCGTCTGAATGGGGTACAATGAGGTCAAATGCTGGTTTACTGACACCAGGGCGCAGCCCAGCCCGCGCTTTTACGTCAGACGGATTAACACCGGAATAAACCAATTTCACTACAACTTCGCCTGCCTGAGGTGTTGGAACCGGCAGATCAATCTCGTTTAGCACATCTTTTGCAGGACCAAAACGGTCATAGGCGATCGCACGCATGGATCAGGACAGTTTTCGACGCAGACGAATGATCACATCCACAGATGCGATTTCAGCACCCTCTGGCACCTCCGGCAATTGCATGATTTTCAGCTGATCCACTGGCGCATCAGTCAGTTCGTGCGTATCTTCCCAATAAAAATGCGGGTGATCGTGAGTGTTCGTATCAAAATAGCTGCGTGACCCATCAACCGTCACCTCTTGCAAAAGACCAGCATCACAAAAGGCACGTAACGTGTTGTAAACAGTCGCCAAAGATACACGACCTCCGGTCCTTTGAACCCGTTCAAAAAGGCTTTCTGCGGTGACATGGCGATGATGTCCGTCGCCCACCAAAGCTTCGGCCAGCGCCATACGTTGCTTGGTCGGCCTTAACTGGGCCGAGGCAAGCCAGTTGTCCGCACGTTTTGTTACTACAGAAATCACGACTCTTTCCTCATGCTCCACATCTAGCATAAGACATTTCTGCATTCAAATTCAAAAAACACGCCAATATTTTGCAAGAAATCCATTGCAGTGATCAAGCCATTGTAATTGCGATACTTGCCAGCACAAAGGTGGGGGTGATAGAGAAGTTTTAAACAAATGTTAAATCGTTTAAAGAAAGAACAAAAATATGTCTGAATATCCGAGCAGCTTTGACAGGGATGCGCTATTGAAATGCGCCAGAGGAGAGCTGTTTGGCCCAGGCAATGCCCAGCTGCCTGAACCGCCTATGCTGATGATCGATCGAGTGAACGAAATCAGCAGTGATGGCGGAGAGCATAGCAAAGGTCATGTGGTCGCAGAATTTGATATCCGCCCCGATCTTTGGTTTTTTGACTGCCACTTCCCGAATAATCCGATTATGCCCGGCTGTTTGGGCCTTGATGGATTGTGGCAACTCACGGGATTTAACCTTGGCTGGCGGGGCTGGCAGGGACGCGGTTATGCGCTTGGCGTTGGCGAGGTCAAGCTGACCGGTATGGTGCGCCCGGATAGAAAAATGTTACGTTATTTCGTCGATTTCACCAAAGCGATCCAGACCCGCCGCCTCACTATGGGTGTGGCAGACGGACGTGTTGAAGCGGACGGAGAAGTCATTTATCAAGTTAAAGATATGAAAGTGGCCCTGTCGGAAACCTAGATTACAGGCCAGAAACAAAAAGGAAACCCAATGCGCAGAGTTGTGGTGACAGGTCTTGGCGTTGTGTCCTCTATCGGGAACAACGCGGACGAAGTTTTGCAAAGCCTTAAAACAGGTGCTTCGGGCATCACAGCGAATGATGACATGAAAGAGCATGGATTTCGCAGTCAGATTGCAGGCTCCCTTAAAATTGATCCGGCAGAACATATCGACAAACGCACATTGCGTTTTATGGGCCCGGGTGCAGCATACGCTTACATTGCGATGGAACAGGCGATTGCCGATGCTGGGCTAAGCGAAAGTGATGTGTCAAACCCCAACACAGGATTGATTGCCGGGTCAGGCGGCCCTTCGACAAGTGCGATGCTTTTGGCCCATCAGACGGTTTTGAATTCTGGTGCACCAAAACGCATCGGTCCGTTTGCCGTTCCTAAATGTATGTCCTCTACCGTCTCTGCGAACCTTTCCACGGCGTTCAAGATTAAGGGCATCAATTATTCCATCACCTCAGCCTGTTCGACGTCACTTCACTGTATCGGAAACGCTGCAGAACAAATCATGCTTGGCAAACAGGATCTGATGTTTGCCGGTGGTGGCGAAGAATTGGATTGGACACTGTCCTGCCTCTTTGATGCGATGGGCGCGATGTCGAGCAAATATAATGATACCCCGCAACGCGCCTCACGCGCCTTTGACGCGGATCGCGACGGGTTTGTGATCAGCGGTGGGGGGGGCATTGTGGTGCTGGAAGATCTGGAGCGCGCGCAGGCGCGTGGCGCTAAAATCTATGCTGAGGTGACAGGCTATGGTGCGACTTCGGATGGACATGACATGGTGGCCCCTTCGGGCGAAGGCGGAGAACGGGCCATGCGCATCGCTCTTTCCACTCAGCCCGACAGTCACAAAGTCGGCTACATCAATGCACATGGGACCTCAACCCCTGTCGGAGACGTTGGAGAAGTCAAAGCCGTGCGTCGTGTCTTTGGCGAAGGAAACACACCTCCGATCAGTTCCACAAAATCCATGACCGGACACAGTCAGGGGGCTGCAGGAGCACAAGAAGCAATTTATTCGCTTTTGATGTTGGACAATGATTTTATTTGCCCCTCAATCAATGTGGAAACGCTTGACCCTGAATTGTCAGCCTCAGAAGTTGCCACAGCCCTCGTGGACAATGCAGGACTTCAGGCCGTGATGACAAATAGCTTTGGTTTTGGCGGCACCAATGGATCTATGATTTTGTCCAAAATCCTTTAACTAGAAGAGGCAAAAGATGAACCAGCTTAGCGGCAAAAAAGGTCTTGTCATGGGGGTGGCAAATGAACGCTCCATTGCTTGGGGCATTGCAAAGGCGCTTCATGAGGCGGGCGCAGAGCTTGCGTTTACCTATCAAGGCGAAGGTTTTGGTAAACGGCTGGAACCCTTGGCTGAAAGCGTTGGCTCAACCTGCATGCTGGATGTGGATGTCACAGATGATGCCTCCCTTGATCATGCGTTTGACTACCTTTCGACGCATTGGGGAAACCTTGACTTTCTGGTGCATGCGCTGGCCTTTTCCGACAAAACCGAACTGACAGGACGGTTTATCAACACCAGTAGGGCGAATTTCAAAAATTCTTTGGACATCTCTGCCTATTCTTTGATCGACGTAGCACGGCGGGCCTATCCGATGATGAAAGACAATGGTGGATCCATCATCACAGTAACCTTTCAGGGATCGAACCGCGTGACCCCGTTTTACAACGTAATGGGGGTTGCCAAAGCAGCGCTGGAATCGGCAACCCGTTATCTTGCAAGCGACCTTGGTCAGGACAAGATCCGCGTCAATGCGATTTCACCGGGCCCCATGAAAACGCTGGCCGGCGCAGCTATTGGCGGCGCACGTAACACCTATAAATTCACCGACCAAAACGCACCGTTAGGATCAAATGCGACGCTGGAGGCCGTCGGCGGCACAGCGGTTTATCTGGCTTCTGACGCGGCAGCCTGCACAACGGGCGAGATTATCCATGTCGATGGCGGCTTTCATGTCATGGGCATGCCTAAGGTCGAAAATATCTAATCAAAGATTGCGCAAATTTGGGACCTTACCATCTATTTGGCGAAAGGTTTCCATCCCAAACTTCAAGCCCCGTCCAATACGGTTGGCCAAAAGTGACCAGTCCTGCGCTTGTTCTTGGGACAAGTTTTCGATCAAAACGCGCTCAAACAATCCGAGCCAAATCGGAAAATGCTTAGATTCTATGGCAGATACCCCCAAATGCGCCAACATCGGGTTTCCAGAATACTCCCTTTCGTACAGGATAGCATTTCGCCAGAACGCTGCTATTTTTTCCTCATGTTCTCGCCACAGAGCTTCGGATTGACCAATTATAAGGTAAAAAACGGGACCCAAGACCGGATGTTCACGAACGGCTGCGTAAAATTTACATACAACCATTCCGACGTCCTCAGGCGTCACGTTTACGCGCGGATCGGGCATCGTCATACTCTGGTGATCATCAAAATTATGGCGGAAGCGCCAAGATAAAAAAGCATGTTGAACATGGATCGTAGTAACCCCTGATCTTTTTTTGGGTCAACATCCAAATATCTGCACATGAGCGTGCCGGGCAGCAATAAAAGTTCGATCAAATTCATAAGCGCATCCTTTATTTGGTATTTGAGATACGTATTATATACCGCTTTTAATTCCGCATTTCAAATGTTAAATTAAATCATGCAGCTTGGTAAATTTACAGATTTTGGATTACGTGTTATGGTACATCTCGCGTTAACCTATCCCACAAAAACTTCGGTTCAGCAGATTGCCAAAACCTTTGACGTTTCCGAGCATCATCTTGCAAAAATCTGCTCTCAACTGGTCAAAGCAGGCTTTGTCACCTCTTCACGCGGACGCAGCGGCGGGTTGAGTTTGGCAAAACCCCCCGATGCCTTCACGTTAGGAGAAATTGCAGCAGCACTTGTTGAAGGCATTCCCTTTATCGAATGCGCCGCTGACGGTGAATGTCACTGTCTCCTTGCGCCGGCGTGCGGTTTGCGCGGGCCATTGTTTAACGCTCAGGCGGCCTTCTTCAACGAATTGAACAAAACCTCGCTTAAAGAAGCTATCGGTGACCCATTTAAAACCCGTTCCTTATTGTCCATCTAAATTGTTTTAAGAAATATTACAGTTCTGCCAAAGAGCCTATTGGCATTTGGGCAAAGCACATAGCATTTCATAAAGAAAATTTGCTCCTGTCAGAGCTGTATTCCCACTCGGGTCATATGGCGGAGAAACTTCGACAAGGTCGCCGCCAACAATATTCAGCCCTGCCATCCCTCGGATGATCTCCAACCCCTGAACCGATGTCAGCCCACCGACCTCTACAGTGCCAGTGCCCGGCGCATAGGCGGGGTCAAGACTATCGATATCATATGTGAGATAGACGGGTACATCACCTATCTTTGCACGGATCTTTTCCATCAATGGGCTGAGGGACTTATGCCAGCAGTCTTCGGCCTGAATAACCCGCCACCCTTTGTCCCGTGCCCAATTAAAATCGTCCGGACTGTATCCCGTGCCTCTTAGCCCTATTTGAAAGACTTTGTCATTGATCAAGCAGCCGTCTTCCCATGCACGTCGAAAGGGGCATCCATGGGCCACTTTTTCTCCAAACATCTCGTCATTTATATCCGCATGCGCATCCACATGCACCAGTGCCACAGGCCCATGTCGGTTTCGCATTGCCCGCAGGATCGGCCAGGTAAGCGTATGATCCCCCCCAAGCGTCAGCGGGATGACGTCATGACGCAGAAGATTGTCATAATAGTCGGTAATGATATCAACTGATTTTTTCAGATCAAAAGTATTGATTGGCACATCGCCAATATCGGCCACCTGCATACAATCAAACGGTGCAGCCCCCGTCGCCATATTGAACGGGCGTAACATCCGGCTTTCGTCGCGGATCTGTCGTGGGCCAAGGCGTGTTCCAGGACGATTGGATGTGCCAATATCCATAGGTATCCCGACAAAGCAGGCATCCAAACCCTCTGCCCCTTCTTGCGCGGGAAGGCGCATAAAGGTCGCAGGACCGCCCGTTCTAATCATATCATTTCCGCCAAGAGGTTGATTAAATGCGCTCATGTCCTGTCGATCCTTCGTTTATCTTGAACGTAAATGTGCACGGCAAATTCACACAAGACCAGAAAAATGATTACGCTGAAACAAAATTTAGGCCTTTCACCGGTCCAGCGTCAACTCTGCGCCTTTTGCAGCGTAGCGGATTTTTCATCACACACCAAAAAAGATGCGCGTCGAAGAAGATTTGCTTCGACTATCTTTCCTCTATGATTAAACTCCTCAGAAGAACCTGTAATATTGAGAGCATATCTTATGGCAGAAGTTGATATTTCCGGCGTGACGCTCGCAGCCATTCGTGGGCGCAGAGATGCATTGCGCGAAAACCTGCGCCACACTCCAAGTGTTGCTCTGACCTCTCCGCGCATTTCCGAGACGCTCAAA
Organism: Alphaproteobacteria bacterium casp-alpha6; assembly: GCA_001510135.1. Lineage (GTDB taxonomy): Bacteria > Pseudomonadota > Alphaproteobacteria > Rhodobacterales > Rhodobacteraceae > LFER01. The sequence continues at coordinate 7,242 of LFER01000001.1, read as the reverse complement.
GGTGCCGATGTGTTTTTGAAATTGGAGTGTTTTCAACATACAGGGACTTTCAAGGCGCGCGGTGCGTTATCGGTTGCGCTCCGTATTACTGAAACGGATAAGCCCAACGGCATTACTGCCGCCAGCGCGGGCAACCACGCAATTGCCGCGGCTTGGGCTGCAAGAACCATTGGAACCTCAGCCAAGGTTGTGATGCAATCCACAGCAAACCCCTATCGTATAGCCCTCGCCAAAGCGGAAGGCGCAGAGGTCGTGATCAAAGACCCGGGCGCGCCGACATTTGCAGAAGCAGAGCGCCTTGTGCGCGAAGAAAACCGTACATTCATTCATCCCTTCGAAGGCCTCCATACCTCGCTTGGGACCGCGGGGGTGGGATTGGAACTGATGGAGGACGTGCCCGATCTTGATGCGGTGGTGGTGTCCTGCGGTGGCGGCGGGTTGATGAGCGGGGTAAGCGCGGCGGTAAAGCTGATCAATCCCGCCTGCAAAGTCTATGGCGTGGAACCTGAAGGCGCCGATAGCATGAGCCGGAGTTTTACGGCGGGCCATCCTGTAACCTTAGAAACAACCTCTACAATTGCCGACAGCCTCGCCCCGCCGATGGCCCTGCCCTTTGGATTTACCCTATGTCGGGAATATGTTGATGAATTGGTCCGTGTGAGCGACGAAGAGATATGTGCCGGACTGGTGATCCTTCAGGAAGACGCGAAACTCGCTGTCGAACCGGCCGCCGGTGCGGCCATCGCCGCTGCTTTTGGCCCGTTACGGGAGAGAGTGTCAGGACAACGTGTTGGTATCATTATATGTGGTGCCAACATCGACTGCAGCACATACCAAGAACTGCTCGCGCGGGGGCAACAGTTTATTGCTAGATCTGCCTGAGATTAGGCAATATCTGACCCAGTCACGATTTAGGACAAAAAAATGGGCGCAGACCTATGTCTGCGCCCCAGTCCAACAGGGAGGAAGGACACTTTAACCCGTGCCCCAAGGGTCTCGCGTTCTTAACCCTAATATAGGCCAATTACGGCCGAATTCAGGCAAGTTCATGATTTTTTATGGTCCGATAAAAATATTGTGATTTGGTTAACGTTTCTCAAAAAAACAGTCTTTGATCTCATGGGACATCCAATGCCGTTCAGCGGACGAAGCAGTGTAAATATTTGAAAATGCGATATCTGACCTTAAATCGCACTTTGCCTCTATTCATAATGATAGTCGATTTCCGCCCAAGTGTCCGTTGGGAAAATCCACAACACTTCAAAGGGAACGTTTCCAATATTTTTAAGCCCGTGCAGCGCATTTTGGGGGATATACACAGTGTCACCAGGGGTGAGTATTTTGGGCGTTTCACCGGAACCCAACAATTCAGCCCGTCCCTTCAACACATAATATATTTCCTGTGGCGCGTGACGATGGGGGGCCAGTGATTGATTAACTGCGACCTCCAGCCGCCCCATGGACAACCCTTCGCTGCTGCCCAACGTCTTATCCACCAAATGGCACCACCGTAAATCTGGGCTCATCGCGTGATTAACTGCATGACCAGCTGCGCTATGCCAGTCTGCGCATTCATCGGATTGAACAAGTATTTCGGACATGGCTGCATTTCCTTTCAGAACCTCAATGACCCCATCGATCAACGGTGTATTTTCATCCAGTCTCTGAGCGCAAAATAATATTGAATGGCAGGCAGGAACCAAGGATTTCCGTCGTAAAGGGGTACCCTTTGCGGTGGTGGACCGTAAAACACGCTGGTGCTGTTGCCGGTTCCCATGGCCGTTTCGGCGACCTTTTTACCAAGCCAACGCGCCCAAACAGTACCTGATCCAGCATATCCCGCAGCGTAATAAATATCGTTGTGTTCGAAAATCACCGGAAGCTGCGCCCGAGTGAACCCGACATTTCCCAACCATGCATAATCAACTCCGCAATCAGCGAGGTCTGGAAAAATGAGCGTCAGTTTACGCTTTAAATAGGTCACGGATCGTTGGGTTGCCTCAGTTCTGTCAAAACTGCGCGATCCGATGAGGATACGGTCGCGATCAGGCGTTGGGCGGAAATAACTATAGAGGTTGGCGGTATTTCCATACATGCGCAGCTTGGGCATAAACGCGTTGACACGATCTTTACCAAGCCGTTCAGTGACGATAATTGCGCTTTGTGCAGGCACCAGACGTTTACGAAGAAACGATCCGACCTTGTGTTGCGTGCCTGTATAGGCGTTTGTCGCCATAATCACTTTGCCGGCAATAATCGTGCCTTTGTTTGTTACAACCGATTTCTTGCCGGGTGACAGATCGTTCACCTCGTAAACGGGCGTGTCTGACAGAACGATCGCCCCTGATTCCTCAGTGCGTCTTAAAAGCCCCGCGAAAAATTTACCAGGATGAAAGCCGCCAATTTCTTCGCGTACCATACCACCGTGAAATAAATCGGTTGCGATTTCGCTATGCTGGTCTTTGCGCTCCACCATATAGGCTTTATGACCGACAACACGGTTGAGCCGATCTACTTCGCGCGCCTGAGTGTCATAATCGCGCGCGCTCATGGCGCCTGTAAAACGACCCGTCATCTGAAACTGGCACTCTATCTTTTCTTCTTCGCAGAATTTTGCGAGGTCCAGACGCGCTTCTATCCCTTCGCTATAGGCTTCATCGGCAAAGTCGGTTCCAAATTTCGCGCTAAGTTCTCCGTGGGACAGACGTATTTGCCCACTGCAAATGCCGCCATTACGGGTGGATGCACCAAACCCCGGCGCCCCGCTGTCCAAAACCACCACTGAACGCCCCTGTCGCGCAATGCTCAATCCTGCTGAAAGCCCTGTATATCCGCCCCCTACGACGACAAAATCAGCCTCCGCGGGCAAAACATGTTGCACAGAAGATGAAAGGCTTTCTTCAATGTCCCACCAAAAGGCGCTCATTTTCATGTCAAATCTCTCAAATCGTCCGAAGTGCCCCAAAAAGCAGGGTCAAAATGTCTGTCTTACATTCTGCCGTTCTGCGAGTTTTGCAAGTCGAATTGTAGAAAGGCGAACACTTCGCTTTAGAAATTCGTTTCCCTTCCGTTACTTGGGCGGCTAAGCTTAACAGAGGGGCCAAGGCGTCACCGTCCTCAGAAAGGCACTTTATGAACAAAGCACTCCTGCCCTGGCTTGCGATGGTTTACATGGGGGCTATGTGGGGCCTGTCTTTTTCACTGGGCAAACTGGCAACGCAATATGGTGCCGCCCCGATGGGCATTTCATTTTGGAGCGCGTTTTTTTCTGGCTGTTTACTGTTGATCTACTGCCTTCTTACTGGTCGGTATTTTTCCCTGAGTTGGGCTTTGATTAAAACGATCTGCATCCTCGGCCTCTTGGGGAGCGCCTTGCCCGGTTTGCTTTTTTATTACGCCGCCTCCAGGGTCCCCGCCGGTGTTTTATCCATCACCGTAACTTTGGCACCGATTTTCACCTACGCCTTGGCGCTTTTGCTGCGCATTGAGGGATTTTCAAAAATCCGTTTTTTTGGGCTGGTATTGGGGCTGTCCTCCATCTGCATGATTGTTCTTCCACAAGCCAGCCTGCCGAATAAAACTGCGGCCGTTTGGGTATTGCTTGCCTGTCTGAGTTCATTTTTCTATGCCTGTGAAAGTATTTACATTGGAATAGCCAAGCTGGATGATATTGGACCTATTCGGCTTAGTTGCGGAATGGGGTTTGCGTCGGCCGCCTTTCTTTTCATACCGACGTTCTTGACAGGCGCGCTTACCGAAACATTGAGCACCTCAACAGAATTGACGCTGACGATCTTTGGACTGAGCCTTATTGGGGCGACGGCCTATACAGCTTTTGTCTATACCATACGCGCATCAGGACCTATTTTTGCCAGTCAGGTCGGTTATCTTGTCACAGTATGCGGCATTATCTGGGGAATTGTGATTTTTGGCGAAGCCCATTCTGGCTGGATTTGGGTTTCATTTGTTTTAATGATGCTCGGACTTCTTTGTGTCAGCCCGCGCGGCGCCAAGATCGACAAAGGCTCGCCAAACACAGCACTTTGACGCGGTAGAACAGAGGGAAACAGCGCGTTTCAAATTAACATACGACATGTTTAAAACGGGCACAGGAACCCGTCACAATATGGTCAACCTGCCGTCGACCAGCCCTACCCGTTTAATTAATCCCGCTTGGGACAACCGCCTTGCAGCTTCAAGATAGAATTTATCGTCTCGCTTCTTGTTGAAGCGATCATTGCTCAGCACGGTCAGTCTGTGGCGATCCGCATGTCGCACCAAAAGCGCATCCGCCTTGTGGCCCTTTTGAGACACAGTCAATTGATGGCGGTTCATTCCCATAACGCGACAAAGCGTCATGGGAACCGTTTCAGTAGGTTGCATTAATTTGTTTTGTTTCAGCAATCTTTGAATACTGTGATCAAAAAACAAATGTACGGAAAACCCGTCGGCCTGTAATTCTGTAATGAAGTCCTGAAAAAGCCCCAAGTCCCATTTCACAAGACCCAGTAGGTTATTGGAGTCTACAACAAGTGTACCTCGCGTCGGAGGGTCAGCATTTTCCGGATCATCCCTCGTGGGGGCCAGTCCCATGCGAATACGCCGATATCCGGCGATAACCAAAAGCGCTGTGAACGCATATACGACGAGCGTTACAATACTGTCTCGATCCACAATTAACAAAAAGCACAAGACAAGTGACACACTGACCCAAAGGAAGGTACCGCGGAAATAAAGCCCTACCACCAAAACCGACAGGCTTATAATGATCGGGAGTTGGCTTGCTTCATCGCTTAACCAAGGCATCTGTAGGCGCGACCTTTCTCATAACGTGTCTCTAAGTTTGGAGCGCATAAGGCAGCGCGACAGCCTTGCGAAGATCCCTTAAATACAACTTGCTGCGACGTTTCAAAATGAGGCTGAAGCATGATCAAACACGGATGGGCCACGATTGGCACGACGTCTCCATTTTGGTCGCAATGATGGATATGTTTTCCCTCAGTATCACTGTTTTTTCAACAGGGATAACGCCTGACGCAACAGAATCGCAGATAAAATATTGATTCCCGGCCTCTACGTCAGCAAATCATCGAAGTCGCCAAGGTTCACAGAAGCGCGCAGCAGTTCCAGATGTGCCACCAATTCTTTCAGGTTGTCTATCTGGATCGCGTCTCTTCCGTCCTTCATCTCAATCGGTTTTCCTTTGTGATAGACCGAGATTTGAACCCGCCCGTCCAAAAGCTCCACCCACCATTTTTTCACTTTCACGGGAATAGCCGTACGTCTTATATTGCCATTCACATCGGCGAGCCACTTGTATTTGACAGGTTGATAGGATCGATTTGACGCAATTTTTATCTGTTCATTCAAGCCCTTAATGATTTTATCCCGCTTTTCTAACGTAGCAGCAATATGGCTGTCTGGTTCCCGAACAACAAATTCAAAAGATTCAAATATTTCTGACTTCGCTCCCCGTTTGCGTGCCTTTACGTCAAAATGTGTTGTCATCACAAATGCCCCAGAGGGTTGAAGGTGTCTAAAACCGTATTCGGCTTTCTTCGATCAATGGTGGGACCTTGCCTTGAGGTAGACCCACCATCTTGGCCTTAAAAGAACCGCCAACAGACCCATCGTTGTCGATTACGGTTCAATTTATAATTATATAGAAGTTCGTCTAAGTCAAATTTCTGAGATTCTGGGACTATCTTGATCAACCCTCAAAATCAGTAGGGCTCTGGCGAACCGGATATTTCCTCCCCCGGATCATCGGCTTGGGACATCAGTGATTTAAGGACTTTTTCTGACTTCTTGAGCTTTTCCGCATTTTTCTGACGCCAGTCTTGATACCCCTCTCGCAGGCGTGTGTTGATCACTTCGTGGCTCAGAACACGTCCGATGGCTTCCATGAAGGCAACGCATTCATCGACGGCCCCTTTTTCCAACAAAAGCGGCGCAACGCCAGTTTTAAACTCTGTGTGGCGCCAGTAGGTCATAAAAATATGGTTGTCGTCCCCATGATCCTCATGTTGTGAGGACAGGTGTAACTCCAAAACAGCTGATATCGCTTCGCCCATGCCGAACGGCATAGGGTGATAGGAAAACAACTCATTGCGCAGAAAAGGTATAAGGATCGAAAGGTCACCACCCTTTTGATAAGTCTTCCAAGCCGCCTCTATCTGCTCCAGCTCTTGTTTGCGACTTTCTTTTGCGCGTTTATCCTGCTCGTCCCGCATGACGTCAGATGCATGGCTTGAAAGCTTCTTTTTGGGTTGGAACATCGGGTTTGGGCGGAATTGCACGCCGTTGCGATCCTTCATCATCCTTGTCAGGCTTACCTGTGCTTGAGCCTTGGAAAGATGTGACTTCTCGCGTTCAAGAAGACCTTGAATTTGATTGCCTTCACCGCTGTATTTGTTCATTGCTTTGACCTTGCTGCGCGCTGAAGGAACATCCAAATCGGGGAAGGAACCGATGGAGATCAGAGTGTCGCCTATAGCTGTCCTGTGGCGGAGAAACCAAAGTTTCTTTCCGTTAGGATAGACCGTCAGCAGAAGATACGGGATGGCATCATCCTCAAACGTCTGCTTACGCCCCAGCGGCCGCAGCTCGTACACCAATTTATTACTTAAGCGCATTGGCTTTCTCTGACTCAGTCACTGTTCTTTCATGTCTAACGGCAAAACGCCCTCTTCCGTTAGAAAAAAGTGAACTACAGAGGTGATGTGTTCAAAGAGACACGCCAGAACGCCCAGCCAGATCGACAAAGAACTGCCACGCCACACGCCCAGATCGCGCACCGCGTGTGGCCTGCCATTCAATGGCTTCAGCACGCAAAACTACGGGATCTGGTGCCATCCCATAGGCCGCGCAATATCCGTTGATCATCTCAAGATATTCATCCTGCGTACAGGGATGGAACCCTAACCAAAGCCCGAAGCGATCAGAGAGGGACACTTTTTCTTCGACTGCCTCAGAAGGGTTGATCGAAGAAGAGCGTTCATTTTCGATCATATCGCGCGGCATCAGGTGGCGCCGGTTAGATGTGGCATAAAACAGCACGTTTTCAGGGCGTCCTTCGATCCCACCGTCAAGAACCGCCTTGAGCGATTTATAATGTTGATCGTCATGGCTAAAGCTCAGGTCATCGCAAAACAGCAAGAAGCGATGTTTGGAGACCCGAAGATGATTAAGGAGCCGAGATACGCTCGGCAAATCTTCACGCTGAAGTTCAACGATTTTAAG